>NZ_JAAEEH010000038.1 GCF_010179735.1 Anaerotalea alkaliphila | reverse complement strand
GTTGTTGCTGGATCATAAGGGCCACCACCTTTTTTTGATACTATGATTATAACAAAAAAAAGCTTGAATTGCAGTCTAATCTGCATTCAAGCTTCTTTTCTAATTATGAGACTTTTTCAGTGGCCTCACGTTCCCTGGGCAACTGTTGCGCAGGGAACGTCCCTTCTTCACTTATTGAGGCTATTTCATCGCATCATACCATTCGCTGATGGTCATGACGCTCAGGTCGCCATTGTCGGAATAGGATTTGGTGTGCTGGACGATTTCCTCCAGGGATTCGCTCAGCAGGGTGATTCCCGGATAGACGGTGCTGCTGGTGATTGCAGGTTCGACCGAGTGGATCATGAAGATGATGGTCGTACCGTCCATGACCGCGTCGTCCACGGCGTTCTTGGCGTTGTTGATGTACCATGGGTCGGAATTGTCGATTGCAACGACCTTCAGCTTGTAGAAATCCTCCGCTGTCATTCCGATCGTCTGCTGCTGTCCCCACTCGCTGGTCCGGCCCGTCAGCACGCCGATGCCCTTCAGGTAGGCGATCAGCTCTTCGTTGTACTGTCCGTCCGGATAGTTCACATGCCGGGCCCCTCTGGTCCAGGCGCTCTTGGTGTCCGTGGCTGTTTCAAGCCATTCCTGGGCGCCCAGGTAGTTGATATCCCACGCTCCTGGGGTGGTATAGGTTATTCCCTGCCAATCCGCAACCGTGAGGTTGGCGTGGTTGGTGGTGTGGTTGGAGATGTCCCAACCCTTTTGATACAGGGTCTCCAGCTCGGCCAGGTCCATGTAAACATCCGTGGGATCCCAATCGACGCTGTTCTTGTTCACATAGGCGGTGCCTTCGAAACCTGCGGCCTCCAGGATTGGAAGCGCATTGGCGAACTGGCCTTTCCAGCCGTCGTCGAAGGTGAACAGCACTTTTCCCGAACCCGGTTCAGGTTTGAACACCAGGATCTTGGGCTGGCCTGCCGGTACCGATCCGGTTGCCGCCTGCCGGACCAGCAGGTAATTGTGGCCGTCCAACCGGACGCCGTCGTTGAGGGCATCGAAGGTCGACTGCACATAGGGGACATAGCCGGTGCCGTTTAGGTTGTATTCCATTCCCGCGGCCATGCCGGATACGGTATTGGCAGCATCATCGGCGAAAACGGCCGGCTGCGCCGGGGTTTCCGGGGTGGTGGAGGCTGCGTACCATTCGCTGAAGGTCATGACATCCAGCGTGCCGGCGTCCACGAAGCCTTTGGCATAGTTGACGATGGTCCGCAGGTCGTCGCTGTGCAGGAACAGGTCGTCCCTGCTTTCTCCCACCCGGTGGATCATGAAGATTACGGTGGATCCGTCGGCCACGACCTGGTCGATGGCGGGCAGCGCGTAATCCAACGCGTCATCCCAGGATTCCAGGGAGATGACCGGCAATTCGTAGAAATTGGTCGTCGGGGTGGTCGTGAATCCATCCCCCGGAGGGTTGTTGGCGATCCGGGCGGTGATCACGCCCATGTCCTTGAGGATTTGGATCAACTCCGGAGTGTACAGGCCGGAGGGATAGGCCACATGGAAGGCACCTTGTTCCCCCACGCGCTTGACAATCCAGTTCTGGTTCTCCAAGTACATGGTCTTCAATTCCGCCAAGGTCTCCGGGTCGGTCTTCGTGGCGAATTCGATGTAGTCTCCATTGGAGTCCACCAGCGCATTGCCGTCTGCATCCCTTTCGAAGTCCTTGTGGTTGATGGTGTGGTTGCTGACGTCCCAGCCGGCATCGTACATTTCCTTCAGCTGCGGCAGGCGCATCATCAGGGGGCTTGTGCCGATCACGATGTCGCGGACTGCGTAAATGGTCCCGTCAAAGCCTACGCTCTCCATGATTGGAAAGGCGTTTTCATACTGGTCCAGCCACGCATCGTCGAAAGTGAAGAGCACTTTGCCCCGTGCGTTCGGTGCAGGATTGGTGGTGAAACTCAGCGGCGTGTCATCACTGGCCGGGTTGACCCCAACTGCGGCCACACGGACAAACAGGATCTTCTCACCGGTCAGGTCCGGAAGGTTGCTTCCGTTGTACAGGGTATAGGTCGAATCCGTCGACAAACGGAACTCCATGGTGCTGTCAATCCCCACCACCGTATTGTTCACGTCGTCCGCCGTCACGTTTGGTGCGGGCGGTTGTACCGGGTTGGTTGTGAAGTTTAGGGTCGTATCCGGGCCCGCCGGGTTGACCCCCTCCGCCGCAACGCGCACCAGCAGGATCTTCTCACCGGACAGGTCCGGAAGGTTGCTTCCGTTGTACAGGGTATAGGTCGAATCCGTCGACAAACGGAACTCCATGGTGCTGTCAATCCCCACCACCGTATTGTTCACGTCGTCCGCCGTCACGTTGGGTGCAGGCGGTTGTACCGGGTTGGTTGTGAAGTTTAGGGTCGTGTCCGGGCTTGCCGGGTTGACCCCCTCCGCCGCAACGCGCACCAGCAGGGTCTTGTCCCCGGACAGGTCCGGAAGGTTGCTTCCGTTGTACAGGGTGTAGGTCGAATCCGTCGACAGCTTGAACTCCATGGTGCTGTCGATCCCCACCACCGTGTTGTTCACGTCGTCCGCCGAAACGTTCGGGGCGGGCGGCTGCACCGGATCAACCGGGTTGGTTGTGAAGGTCAAGGGCGTATCGTCGCTCGCCGGGTTGACCCCCTCCGCCGCAACGCGCACAAGCAGGGTCTTCTCCCCGGACAGGTCCGGAAGGTTGCTTCCGTTGTACAGGGTATAGGTCGAATCCGTCGACAGCTTGAACTCCATGGTACTGTCGATTCCCACTACCGTGTTGTTCACGTCGTCCGCCGAAACGTTCGGCGGGTCCGGTTTTACCGGATCCGGTGGAAGGACCGGGTTGGTGGTGAAGGTCAGCGTCGTGATCGGCCCCGCCAGTAACCTTTTGGCGGCCGCATAACGCACATCCAGTATATGGTCACCGGAAAAATCGATTGCATTGAAGGTTCTGGCTTTATACTTTGTCCAAGCCGAACCGTCCAACCTGTATTCCATGCCGTCTTCCATACCGTAGACGACATTCAGATCGTCATCATTCCAAACATTGGCCGGCGGCTGTTCTGCCTGCTCCACTGGGGGGCGGGCCGGCGCGGCCGTCAGTGGCATTGTGAAAGAAGTAAACATCAGTACGACCATCAACAGAATTGCAAATAATCTGCTTTTCATGAGTCTCTTGGATGTCTTCATCTTCACCCCTCCTATCTTTTGATGAATCCTGGAAGAGTTGCTCTAGTTTCTGCATACCTTGTCATCTATCGGACATCAACATTCTCCGCCACCAATGTCATGAAGAATTGGGGAAACGCATCAAATATTGTTTCATTTTCCTCACCTACCTGTCATGAACTCAGCCAGTTCACCCTGCCTTCTTCTGCCATAAAACGCGACAAAAGCCAAAAGAATGGCAGCACAAAAAACCAACCTGCCTTCTCTTCGCCACGTGGTAGTAAGTAATTCCGTATAGTATACTGTAATTTATAGTAACATTCTGTCTACGATTGCAATAATTCGTCAATTCAGTCTCGTTAGGGCTTATAATCATATTATATCTTTTAATTCAAATTTAATCAATCCTTTTTTCGGGCAATTCGGTCTTGAGTCCCCCCAAAAACTAAGCCTCTTTTTCCAATTGACATCCCCTCGTTCCAGGAGGTACACTAGTACCGAGAAGAAAAGGGAGGTAAGCAGTATGCAGATTGAATTCATCCAATACCCCTATGCGTTCACCAACACCGGCGAGCGCGTAGACATCCGCACCGTCGCGGGGCACGTCCGCATCGGCGCCACGCTGGAGCCGGCCGGGGACGGCTATGCCGTCATCGGAAGCGGCGATGATTCGGAATGTGTGGGCGGCGCCTGCCCGATCAAGTAGGGAATAGGGAAGGGGATGGGGCCGCAGCCCCATCCCCTTCCCTATTCCGCATTCCAACCGCCGCAGGCCACACCCGGGAGGACCCGCACATGGGAAGATACGCGAACCAAATCAAATGGCTCCTGCTCCTGGCCTTCCTGGCGGGACTGGCCTATTTCCAGCAGGACACACTGGGGGCGATCGCCGCAGCCGCTAGGCAGCTGCCCGTTCCCAGGGTCCTGCTCGCCTTGGCCCTTTCCACCGGCTTCTTCCTGCTGGAGGGGGAGATCGTCCGGCTTCTGGCCTCCGGATACAGGGAAAGCTTCTCCTACCGGCACGGGCTGGCCTGCGCCTATTACTGCGCCTTCTACCGCCTCCTGACCCTGGGCGCGGGGACCGGATTGGCGGAAATCCACTACCTGCACCGGCACAAGCTCCCCCTTTCCAAAGCCACCGGGATGGCTATGGTCCAGTACACCCAGTACAAGATCGGGATTGCCGCCTACGGCACCCTCTGCTACCTGCTCCTCTACCTTCCCTTGGACCACGTCCTGAGGCCCTACAGGACCTACATCGGGATCGGCATCCTCATAACGGTGCTCATCGCCTCCGGGCTGATCGCCGTCAGCGTCTCCTGCAGGCTCTCGGCGCTGCTGTTCGGCCTCCTGCGCAAGGCTGCAGGCAACAGGGAGAAGACGCTGGCCCGGGTCGGAAGGATGGAGGCGCACGCCGCCGTGCTGCACAGCGCCAGCGTCTTGCTGCTGAAGGACAGGCGAAAGCTCCTCCAGCTTTTCCTGCTGAACACAGGGAAGCTGAGCTGCTGGTACCTTATTCCGGCGGTGCTCCTGTCCCCGGCCACGGGAGCCGGGCTCCTGGAGATGATGGCCCTGATGGCCGTCTGCAACATGCTGGCGGGGGTGCTGCCCGCCCCCTCCGGCATCGGCTCCCTGGAGTTCACCTTTTTCCTCCTCTTCGGGTCCCTGGGAGGGGTGGGGGCCCTGGGCTCCGCCATCCTGATGTACCGTTTCCTGACCTGGATGCTCCCCTTCGCCATCGGCACCCTGGTGCTGGGGGCCCAGAAGAAGAGCCCCCGGCCTCACTCCAGTTCGAAAGCCCCGGTGTAGAGCTGATGGTAACGCCCTTTTTTCCGGACCAGCTCCTGGTGGGTCCCCTCCTCGATGACCCTTCCCTGCTCCAGCACCAGGATGACGTCGGAGTTGTGGACCGTGGAGAGCCGGTGGGCGATGACGAAGACCGTCCGTCCCTGCATCAGGGCGTCCATGCCCTTCTGCACGATGGCCTCCGTCCGGGTGTCTATGCTGGAGGTGGCCTCGTCCAGGATCATCACCGGGGCGTCGGCGATTTCCGCCCGGGCGATGGAGAGGAGCTGGCGCTGGCCCTGGGAAAGCCCCGCCCCGTCCCCGGTCAGGACGGTGTCGTAGCCCTGGGGCAGCATGGATATGAAGCTGTGGGCGTTGGCCCGTTTCGCGGCCCTTTCCACCTCCGCGTCCGTGGCCTCCAGCCGACCGTAGCGGATGTTCTCCCGGACGGTTCCGGTGAACAGGTTTGTGTCCTGGAGGACGATCCCCAGGGAGCGGCGAAGGTCGCTCTTTTTTATTTTGTTGATGTTGATGCCGTCGTAGCGGATCTTCCCGTCGGCGATGTCGTAGAACCGGTTGATCAGATTCGCGATGGTCGTCTTCCCCGCACCGGTGGCGCCCACGAAGGCCACCTTCCTCCCCGGCAGGGCATGGAGGCTGACATTGTGGAGCACCTTCTTTTCCCCGTCGTAGCTGAAATCCACGTCGTGGAGGCTGACCTCTCCGGCCAGCCGGGTGTAGGTGACGGTACCGTCCCGGCGGGGGTGCTTCCACGCCCAGTTCCCGGTCCTTTCCTTGGCTTCCGTCCATGCATCCCCTTCCCGCCGGGCGTGGACCAGCGTCACCTGGCCTTCGTCCGCCTCCACCGGCTCGTCCAGCAGGTTGAAGATGCGCTCGGCCCCGGCAATGGCCATGACCACGGAGCTGACCTGCTGGGAGACATGGCTGACGGGCATGCCAAGGGTCCTGCTCAGTTGCAGGAAGCTGGCGATGGCCCCCAGGGTCACACCGCCCACGCCCCGCACGGCCAGGGCCCCTCCTGCGATGGCGATCAGCACATACTGCAGGTTCCCGATGCTGCCCACGAGGGGCATCAGGCTGTTGGCCAGCCGGTTGGCCTGGGTGGCGTTGTCGCAAAGCTCCTCGTTCAGGGCGTCGAAACGGGCCTTTGCCTCCTCCTCGTGGCAGAACACCTTCACCACCTTCTGCCCGTTGATCATCTCCTCGATGTAGCCGTTGGCCTTGCCCAGGGACTCCTGCTGGCGGACGAAATGCTTCCCGCTCAAGCCGGCCACTTTCTTCATGACCAGCAGCAGGACCCCCATGGTGCCCAGGACCACTCCAGTCAGGGGCAGGCTGGTGGCCGCCATGGCCGCGAAAACCCCGACGATGGTGAAAACGGAGGAGAACAGCTGGGGCAGGCTGTGGGCGAACATCTGCCGCAGGGTGTCCGTGTCGTTGGTGTAGCGGCTCATGATGTCCCCGCTGGCGTGGGTGTCGAAGTAGCGGACGGGCAGGGCCTGCATGTGGGCGAACATCTTGTCCCGGACCTCCTTCAGCACGCCCTGGGCGATCACCACCGTCAGCCTGCTGTACACATAGGCTCCCAGGACCCCCGCCAGGTAGATGCCCCCCATGGCCGTCATGGCCCGGCCCAGACCCCCGAAGTCCGGGTCCGCCGCGGCCTGGAGGGGGAGGATGTGGTCGTCGATCAGGACCTGCAGGAACAGGGAGGCGGCAATCCCCGCCGCGGTGCTGAGAAGGATGCAGACCAGGACCAGCCCGAACTGCAGCCGGTACCTTCCCCGGAGATAGGAGAACAGCCTGCCCACGGTCTTCATCGCATCCTTTGGTTTCTTATGCGGCATCATCGCTGTCCCCTCCTTTCAACTGGGATTCGTAGGCTTCCCGGTAGATCCCGTTCCCCGCCAGAAGTTCCTGGTGGGTTCCCACTCCATGGACCCGCCCCGCGTCCAGGACCACGATCTGGTCGGCGTCCATGACGGAGGCCACCCGCTGGGTGATGATGAACTTGGTGGTCCGGGGGAGCTCCTTTCGGAAGGCCCGCCGGATCAGGGCGTCTGTCTTGGTGTCCACGGCGCTGGTGGAGTCGTCCAGGATCAGCACCTTGGGTTTCTTCAGCAAGGCCCGGGCAATGCACAGCCGCTGCTTCTGCCCGCCGGAGACGTTGCTCCCCCCCTGCTCGATGCGGGTCCCGTAGCCGTCCGCAAACTCCCGGATGAAGCCGTCCGCCTGGGCCAGGACGCAGGCGTGGACCAGCTCCTCTTCCGTGGCCTCCGGATTCCCCCAGCGCAGGTTCTCCCGGATGGTTCCGGTGAACAGCTCGTTCTTCTGCAGGACCACGGACACCGCCTCCCGCAGGGTCTTCAGGTCGTAGTCCCGCACGTCCACGCCCCCCACCAGGACCGTCCCCAGGGTGGCGTCGTAGAGCCGGGGTATCAGCTGGACCAGGCTGGTCTTGGAGCTGCCCGTGCCGCCGATGATGCCCACGGTCTGGCCCTCCTTCACCTCCAGGTCCACGTCCCCGAGGCACAGGTTCTCCGGGTCCTTCCCGTAGCCGAAGCCCACGCCCCGAAAGGACACGTCCCCGCTTGCCACCGTAAAAATGGGGTTTTCCCCGTTTTTCAGGTCCACGTCCTCCTCCAGCACCTCCACAATCCGTTCCGCGGAGGCCCGGGAGATGATGATCATCACGAACACCATGGACAGGACCATGAGGCTGATCAGGATCTGGGAGGCGTAGGCGATGAGGCTCACCAGCTGCCCCGTGGTCATGGTGGAGGAGACGATCATCTTGGCCCCGAACCAGGAGATCGCCAGGATGCTTGCGTACATGGAGAACTGCATCAGGGGACTGTTGAAGGCGATAATCTTTTCCGCCTTGGAGAAGTCCCGGTAGATGCTTTCCGAGACCTGCTGGAACTTCTCCCGCTCATGCTCTTCCCGGACGAAGGACTTGACCACCCGGATGCCTCTAAGGTTCTCCTGGACCACGCCGTTCAGCTTGTCGTAGGTCTTGAAAACCTGGACGAAAAGGGGATGGGCGTAGCGGATGATCAGATGCAGCCCCAGCCCCAGGAAAGGGACCACCCCCAGAAAAACCAGGGAGAGCCGGGGGTTGATCCCGAAGGCCAGGACCAGGGAGGATAGCAGCAGGATGGGGCTTCTCACCGCCACCCGCAGGAGCATCTGGAAGGCGTTCTGCACGTTGGTTACGTCGGTGGTCATCCGGGTCACCAGGCTGGCGGTGGAGAACCGGTCGATGTTATGGAAGGAGTAGTCCTGGACCTTGTGGTACATCCGCTTCCGCAGGTTCTTGGCGAAGCCCGCCGAGGCCGTGGCCGCACGCCGTCCCGAGAGGATGCCGAAGAACATGGAAAAAAGGGCCGCCGCCACCAGCGCAGCCCCCCACAGCAGGATCCTGTCCATGGATCCCGTCCCGATGCCATCGTCGATCATGAAGGCCATGAGCAGCGGGATCATGACCTCCGTCAAAACCTCGAGTACCACAAAAACCGGGGTTAGGAGGGCGTCCTTCCGGTACTCCCCCACCCCCCTCGCCAATGTCCGTATCATTGGGATCCTTCCTTCCAGAGCAGCTTCTCGATTGCTGGTTCGATGTCTTCCGGCTTCCAGGTGGGGGCGAACCGGTCCACCACATTGCCCTCCCTGTCCACCAGGAATTTGGTGAAGTTCCATTTGATGTCGTCCCCCAGGACGGTGTGGGAGATGCTCTGGAGCACCTTCTTGAAGGCGCCTGCCTCCCCGTCCTCATGGTCCCTGGGGGCCTGTCCTTTCAGGTGGACGAACAGGGGATCCGCGTTTTTGCCGTTGACCTCGATCTTGGAGAAGGTCCTGAAGGAGGTCCCGTAGTTCAGCTGGCAGAAGCTGGCGATCTCCTCATTGGAGCCGGGGGCCTGGCCTAGGAACTGGTTGCAGGGGAAGTCCAGGATCTCGAACCCCCGGTCCTTGTGCTTTTGATACAGGGCTTCCAGCCCCTCATACTGGGGGGTGAAGCCGCAGCCCGTTGCCGTGTTCACCACCAGCAGGACATTTCCTCTGTATTCCGACAGGTCCACCTCGTTGTGCTTTGCATCCTTCACCTTGAAATCGTATATGTTCATAGCGCACACCTCACTTTATATTTTATATGATTCAATTGTACGCCATCTTTATTGCTTTGTCAAGCCTGGACCTCGGTTGGAACACGGGGACGGTTCTTCTTTCATTCTTTCATTTCATCCTCAACCCGATCCAGAACACGCTGCCCTCCCCGGGTTTCGACTCGACTCCGACCCTCCCCCCGTGCAGCTCCACCACGGACTTCACGATGGAAAGCCCCAGACCCGTGCCCGTCACCGCCCGCCGGTGGGTCTTGTCCACCTTGAAGTACCGGTCCCAGATGTAAGGCAGGTGCTCTTCTCCGATCCCCTCGCCGTTGTCCTCCACCGACACCTTCACCCAGCCGTCCTCCAAGGTCTGCCGGACGGTGACGCGCTTGTCCGCGCCGGCGTAGTTGATCCCGTTGATCAGCAGGTTGTACAGCGCCTGGGAGATCTGGGACTCGTCGGCGTCGACGGTCACTTCCCCCTCCCACAGGAAATCGATGGTGTACCCCTCCTTTTTCAGGAGGGCGGAAAGCCGCTCCACCATCCCCCGGATGCTCCCGGTCAGGTTGTAGGGCGCCGGATGGATCTGCTGCATGCCGGACTGGAGCTTTGAGATGTCCAGCACGTCGTTCACCAGGGTGGTCAGCCGCTTGGTCTCGGCCACGATGATCCGGGCGTTCTCCACGCTCATCTCCCCGGGCAGGTCGCACATGGCTTCGGCGTAGCCGCCGATCAGGGTCAGGGGCGTCCGCAGGTCGTGGGAGATGTTCGCAATCAGCTCCTGCCGCAGGCTCTCCACCTTCCCCAGCTCCCTGGCGGTGTGGTTCAGGGTGTCCGCCAGCTCGTCGACCTCCCGGTACCCGCCTCCGGAAAAAGAGGTGCCGTAGTCGCCTTTTGCCAGGGCTTTTGCGCTTTCGTTGATCCTCTCGATGGGCCTGGAGACCTTTTTCGCCAGGAGGAAGGCCAGGACGGCGGAGAAGACCAGCAGGAAGCCTGTGATGTAAAGGAGCTGGATCCGCAGGGTCCGGACCGTGGCCTCCACCGGGGCGATGACCGAATTGATCAGAACCGCCACCGCCTCCCCCTCCCCGTTTTCCAAGATCCTGGCGTAAAGGATGGTCCGCTGCCGCCTGGTGTCCGCAGGCAGGAACCGGGCGTCCCGGAGGTTCTCCCGGTCGTAGTAGGTCATCAGTTCCCCGCCGTTTTCCCGGGCGGCCGCCAGAAGCCGGAGCTTCTCCAAGGGGCGCATGGAATGGAGGGCGCAGTCCCTCAGGTCGCCGTAGGAATGCTGGGTCCTGCCGTTCTCCGAGAGGAGCTCGATGCAGACCTCGCTGCCGGCAGCGGTCCGCTCCACCAGCGCCGCAAGTTCCGGGCTGTCCAGGTTGCGCTCGATGGAGGCCGCGCCGCCCCTGATTTCGGCCACCTTGACCGCCCGGTAGAACCGGTCCAGGAAGGCTACCTGGGAAAGCCACAGGACCACCAGCAGGAGGGCGCTAAACCCCAGCAGGAGGAGGTAGATCTTCCATTTGATGCTGATGCTTTTCCTGATGCTTTTCATGTTCTCCCCGTCCCTTGTTGTCATCCGTCGAACCGGTATCCCACGCCCCGCAGGGTCTTGACCAGCTCCGCATGCCGGCCCAGGGATTTGCGCAGGAGCTTGATGTGGGTGTCCAGGGTCCGGTCGTCGCCGCAGTACTCGTATCCCCACACCTCCGTGATCAGCTGCTCCCGGGTGAGGGCGATGTTCCTGTTCCGCACCATATGGAAGAGGAGGTCGTATTCCTTGGGGGACATGTCCACGCTTTTCCCGTCGATCAGGACCTTCCGGGCGGTGAAGTCGACGGTCAGCCCCTCCTTGACGAAACATTCATGGGCTGAGCCTTCCGCCTTCCGGGTCCTCTTCATGATCGCCTCCAGGCGCATCATCAGCTCCTTGGGGGAGAAGGGCTTCACCACATAGTCGTCGCAGCCCAGCTCGAAGCCGTGGATCCTGTCGTACTCCTCCCCCCGGGCGGAGAGCATCAGCACCGGGGTGTCCTGGCTCTTCCGGATCTCCTTGACCGCGGAAAAACCGTCCAGCTCCGGCATCATGATGTCCATGACGAGGATGTCGAACCGTTCCTTCCGGCAGAGCTCCACCGCCTCCATGCCGTTGGACGCCTCCACGACCTCGTGCCCCTCAAAAACCGCGTATTTCCTGATCAGCGTCCTGATCTTTTCTTCGTCGTCGGTTACAAGTATCCTGTACATATCCCATACCTCGCAGACTGTTTTCCTTGTTATCCCAAGTATACATGAAAATGGAGGTTTCGGCCATCGCTTCCGGCCTTGTGAAAAGGCCAAAGCTCCCAGGGGCGGGGGTTTCCCGTCCCTGGGAGCCTGGTCCTGCTCCTTTTTTTCTACAGTGCGTCGCTTTCCGTGGTTCCGGTCGTCTCGCCGGTGGTTCCGTCAGCGGTCGGAGCGCACCTGAATCCGCCTCTGCCCTGACCTCCTTTGCCGTGGCCGCCCCTGCCTCCAAGCATGGGCATCCTGCCGTCTTCACGCAGGTCCTGGACCCTTTCGGTGAGCCGTTCCTTCATCTGGGTTGCCGTTTCCTCGTCGATCAGGCCCCATTCCAGATACTTGTCCGCAATCTTCCCTTCGCTGTCCGCCGCCTCTTCCTTCAGCGCGTAGATTTCCTCCTTCTGCGCATCCGTCAGCGCATCCCATTTTTCCTGGGCCGCTTCCTGGGCCGCCCGCCTGGCTTCCCGGGTGTTTTCGATGCTGCTCTCGATGGCGGCCTCCGTCGTGCTGTCCGCGCTGGCGGCCGATGCCACCCCTGCCCCGACGGTCGCCACCAGCGCCAATGCGCAGATGCCTGCGATGATCCTATATGGTTTCATATTGCGATACCTCCTGCTTATGGTTGGTTGCTTCCGGTTGCCGTTCCTCTTTGTTGTGGGCTCCACATCCCCCCTTCCATGCTTCCACTATAGCATCCGAATGTGACGGTTGTCTGAAGGCCCGCTGAAGGTTTCAGGAAAAAAGGATCCGTCTCCGGATCCTTTTCCCTCATCTCAGCATGTCCCGTGGGCCAGCAGCCCCACCTTTTTTCCCTCGTGGTAGAGCCTGTTGTATTGCCTGCAGGCTTCCGGGGTCTTCTCCACAATCACCTTCTTCATGCCGTGTTCCAGCAGGAAGTCCACCACTTCGTCCGGCACCACCAGGGCCCCGTTGGCCCCGTTGCCGATCACGAGGATTCTGACGTCCTCCTCCAGCATCCTCTTCACCATGGACTTGTCCAGGGTGTGCCCCTGCCGCTCCTTCCACTTCTTGACCTTTTTTCCCACAAGCCGGATGTCCTTGCCTTCGCCCTTCCTGGAATGCCCTTCTTCGGAGTGTTCCTCCCCCAAGACGACGAACTTCGCCCAGGAATAGTGCTCGATCGGCCCTTTTGGATCATCGAACATTTGCCTCATCTCCTTCCCTGTTTTGGTCCGAGGGGACGGTTCTTCCGGACCATTTTACGCCCTTTTTACAGTGCTCGTTCCTATCTTCAGCAGGCCGGCGATCTGCCGTGCCGTAAGCCCCCGCCCCTTCAGCAGCCGCAGGAACCGGTCCCTCTCCTCCTTTTTCCACTTTCCGAATTCCTCCAACCTTTCCACCCCAACCATCTCCCGCAGGATTCCTTCCGCCTCCCGGTCGTCCAACCGGATCAGTTCCTCCTCCAACTGGCAACGGTCCCCATCCCCCGCCTGGTGGAAGCTCCGGAAGGTCTCTACCGCCTTCTCCCCATCCTCCCCGAAGAATCGGAGCATGGAACCCGTGTCGCAGATCCCTCCGCCCCGGATGTATTCACCGTAACTGCTCCAGGGATAATCGGCGACGGCTTCCACCATCCCGGCCTTCACCGGGTTCCGATGGATGTAGCGCAGGACCGTCAGCAGGTATGCATCGTTGTCCACTGCCTCGCTCCGGTAGCGGTCCTGGAACAGATGCCCCACCCTCTTGTACTTCCGGTTGTGCCAGAAGACGAGCTTGGCTCCGATCCTGCAAAAGACCCTCCCCAGTGGCTCCTCCCCCTCCTTCATCAGCAAATGGACGTGGTTCCCCATCAGGCAGTAGGCGTACAGCGTGAACCCGCACTTGTGGCGGTACTCCTCCAGAATCTTCAGGAAATGCCTGCAGTCCTGGGAATCCTGGAAGACCGTCTGTTTGTTGTTTCCCCTCCACATCACATGGTAGATTCCCGTCACACTCTTCTCCCTGGCTCTTCTCGGCATGGCGTCCTCCCCCTTATCTCCCCATTCTACCACCGGGAGCCGGCACTATCAATACACCTTGGGAAGCACCAAACTGGACCTTGGGGACGGTTCTTCCGGACCATTTTCTGGTCCGGAAGAACCGTCCCCAAGGTCCAGTCCTAAGTCACAATTGTTCCCGGGTCCCTTCCCTGGAGGACCGCCACCATGCTGCGAGCGGCCAGCATGGCCATGTCTTCCCGGGTCCCGGCCACAGCGGAACCGATGTGGGGGAGGGTCACGCAGTTGTCTAGTCCCAGCAAGGGGTTCTCCCGGGACACGGGCTCCCTGCCGTACACGTCCAATCCCGCCCCCCGGATCCATCCCTTCTGCAGCGCCTGCACCAAGGCCTCTTCCTTCACAGTCTCCCCCCGGGAGACGTTAAGGAAAATGGAGTCGGACTTCATGCTCCTGAAGGCCGACTCGTCCATCATCCCCCGGGTGGACGGGGTCAGGGGCGCCAGGAGGACCACATAGTCGCTCCTGGCCAGCAGCTCGCCGAAACCCGCATACCGGACCCCCAGGGCCTTTTCCACCTCCGGCTTCCGGTTCCTGTTGTGGTAGAGCACCTCCATGTCGAAGCCGAACCGTGCCCGCCTGGCCAATGCCTCTCCGATCCTCCCCATGCCCAGGATGCCCAGGGTGGCGTGATGCACCTGCTTGCCGAAAAGGATTTCGTCATCCCCCTGCTGCCACAGCCCTTCCTTCACATGCCGGTCCAGTTCCGGAATCCGGCGGGCCGCCGCCAGGAGCAGCCCCATGGCCAGGTCCGCCACGGTGTCGTCCAGTACGCCCGATGTGTTGGTCCCCGCCACACCCCTGGCCTTCATGGCCGCCAGGTCGAAATTGTTGTAGCCCACCGATACATTGCTGACCACCCGCAACTGTGGGGCCTGCTCCAGGAATTCCCCGTCCACCCGGACGCCCGCAAGCAGGACCCCCTCCTTGTCCCTGATCCGGGAAAAAAGGGTTTCCCTGGGGATCCGCTCCGGCCCTTTCCACACCTCACATTCGCAGTGGTTGCGTATGTAGGCCTCCACAGTTTCCGGCACGGGCTGGGCGACGAACACCTTCCTCCTTCTCTCCATCTCTTTCCTCCCTGCACGTCATCGGATTCGTCTCTTCAGCACTTCCAGATACCCCTCGTTCACCACGCATTCCCCGAATGCGAAGGCGCCCAGGATTCCCCTCAATTCCTCCCTGCCATAGCCCTTGAACAGGTTCACGTACTCCGGCTGCAGCAGGGTGGCCACATATCCCGTCAGCACCGCATTGCTCAGGCAGCGTATGTTGGTCTCGTGGCTGATCTCCGGATTCTGGAGCACTTCCTCCAGATGGCCGGCCATCTCGGTCACCATCTTCTTTCCGGGCGACGGGGCCCTCCAGCCCGTGAAGTTCTCGGCGGCCAGGACCGCCTTCATCCTTTGGACCGGCTCGATGATCTTCCTGTACCGGCTTTCCGGCGACAGGGTTACCCACCCCATCACGCCGCAGTCCTTGTAGGTCCACGTGGTCCAGTGGATGCCCAGTTCGTTGTAAGCCTTCAGCTGGTCGTCCATGGACTTCAGCCGGTAGGCCATGTCCTCCTCGCCCGTGTTGTACTGGGAGCCGAACTCCCCCACCCAGAGGGGCACATTGTGCTTCTGGGCGAACTTCCACCCTTCCGTCTCCAGGATGTGGCTGACCTGCTTGTCGTAATCCCACTCCCCCGCATCCTCGATCTGGTCGTTCCGAAGCTGCTCGTAGGGCCCCGGGTATTTTCCCGGCCCAAAGCCGGATACGACATAGTCATGGCTGGAGTAGACCGTGTTGTCGTCGAACGGCTCCTCCATTCCCTTGAACACATGGCCGTAGTTGTCGCCTTCGATAAAGATGATGTGCCGCTTGTCCACCTCCCGGATCTTCTCCACCGCCGTGCGGTTCACCCGGTTGAACCGCTCGCTATCCGACCGGAAATTCTCGTAGAAATTGAAGGGAAAGTCCCCGATGGCCGTGTTGGAGGAGGGCTCGTTCATGAGCTCGTATCCGGCCACCACGTTCCTGTCCGCATACCTGCGGGCGATTTCCTGCCAAAGGGCATAGAACCTGTCCTGGTACAGCTTGTCCCGCCAAAACAGGGACACACCCCAGATGTTGTCGCTGTGCCAATGGGAATTCTGCCACCCCTGGACCGCATGCATGTCCAGGATGGCGTATAGGTTGTGCTTTTCACACAAATCCAGCGCCCTGTCCAGACGCCGGAAACCCTCCTCCTTGTAGACGAAAGGGTTCTCGTCGTCCTCGAAGTGCCGGTAATTCAGATCCAGGCGGACGCAGTTTGCGCCGCTCCCGGCGATGAACCGGTAGTCCTCCTCGTCCAGGAAACGGTCCAGCATCTCCTCGAAAAAGAAGTTCCCCAACTCCTCCCCCAGCCCTTGCCGCATCAGCACCCGCAGGTTCGTCTCCGTGCCGGGATAGCCGTTGATGAAATTCTCCATGTTCATCCAGCCGCCGGTGCAGGTTCCCCGTAGCATGATTTTCTCGTTGGATTCGTTGACGATATCCCTGCCTTTTCTCCTTAACAGCTCCATGGTTTCCTCCAAGCTTCAGATTGTGATTGTTCCGGCCGCCAGATCCCTGTCGTGGGCGCTGGTTCCGATGTAGACCTGGTACTCCATCCGCTCGACCTCCATCGCTCCGGTCCGTTCATTGAAATAGGCCAGCTTTCCGATGGGGCAGGCGATGGCCACTTCCCGTTCCTCCCCCGGCGCAAGGGAGACGCGCCTAAAGCCCCGGAGCAGCTTGACGGGACGGTCCACGGCGGAGTTCCCGAAGCCGACGTAAAGCTGCACCACTTCCTCCCCGGCCCTTCCTCCCGTGTTCCTGACCTTGCAGGAAGCCAGCACCTGGTCCTTCTCCGCCTTGAACGCGGGATCCGAGATTTCGAAGGTCGTATAGGAGCCTCCGAATCCGTAGGGAAGCAGCGGCTCCTTGCCCTCCTTCTCCAGCTTGGCGTATCCATGGTAGTAGTCGTACCATTGCCCGGTGGCGTCCCAATCCACCGCCGGCAGGTCGCCTTCTTCGTGCGGTAGGACGAACGGCAGCTTTCCGCTGGGGTTCACATCCCCGAACAGGATTTCACCCAGGGCCCTTCCCCCTTCCATCCCGGGATAGTAGGCCATCAGGACGGCGCCGACCGCGTCCTTCCACTCCGTCATCATGATCATGTTGCCTCCGATGAGCACCACCGCAGCATTCCCGTTGGCGGGCCCCACTGCTTTGATCAGTTCCACGTCCTTGGGGTGGAGCCCCAGGGAGCCCTTGCGGTCCCCGCCCATGGCGCCTGTGAACCCTTCCGCTTCGTCCTCCGAGACGAACTCACCCTCGTCGTTGTGGTCGTATCCCACCACGAACACGACGGCATCCGCCGCCGCCGCTAGTTTCCTTGCGGTCTCGAGGTCATCTCCCGGATGGAAGGTCACCTCCGTGCCGGGGGCGGCCATCTCCAACCCCTGGAGGGGGGAAATGACATAGGGGGGGCGCACCCAGCTGGAGCCGTGGTCCCCGATGGGTTCCTTGTCCCCCAGCGTCCCCAGCACCAGCAGCTTCTTCACGCGCTCCCGGTCGAAGGGCAGGACCTGCCCCTCGTTCTGCAGAAGGGTGATCCCCTTCCTGGCGCTTTCCAGCGCCAGGGACACATGCTCCCCGCAGGCTAGCACGGAAGGGTCCGCCGCCGCCTTGTGCTGGGCGGTGAAGGCCAGCAGGGTGCGGATGATGCGAAGGGCCGACTTGTCGACCTTCTCCTCCGGAACCAGTCCGTCCCGCACCGCCTGCACCAGCTTGTCCCCAAAATAAAGGGTGTGGGCCATCTCGATGTCCTGTCCGCCGTTGGCGGCCTCCACCGTGTCCTTGACCCCCCAGTAGAAGTCGCTGACCACAAATCCGTCGAAATCCCATTCGCCCTTCAGGACTTCATTCAGCAGGTAGTGGTGGTGCCCGCAACGGACGCCCTGGTAGAGGTTGTAGGAGCTCATCACGCTGGCTGCCCCCGCCTCGATGCATTCCTTGAAATGGGGCAGGTAGACCTCCCGCTCCGTCCGTTTGTTGCAGGTGACATCGACCTTGAAGCGGGCGTTCTCCATCTGGTTGAACGCGAAATGCTTGACGCAGGCAATCACGTCCTCCTCCTGCACGCCCCGCACCAGCGCGGAGCCCATCTGTCCCAGATGGAAGGATTCCTCCCCGTAGGTCTCCTGGCTGCGTCCCCATCCGGGATTGTAGGGCAGGTTGACGCAGACGCCTCCGAAGAAATTCCCTCCAAAGGCCCTGACTTCCCTACCGATGGCATGTCCGATCCTTTCCTCCAGCTCCACGTCGAAGCTTGCCCCCCGCAGCATGGGCACCGGGAAGCAGGTCGCCTTCCCTGTCCCGCAGACCACTCCCCTGGGGCCGTCGCAGAACAGCATCGGGGGAATGCCCAGCCGTTCGATTCCGCCCGCCGGATAGGGGATGTAGTTGTAGTGCTTGTTCTCCGGATCCACCTCCCTATCGGCCATCTCCTGGCGCAGGCTCATTTTGCCGCTCATCAGGGAGACCTTCTCCTCCAGGGTCATCCCCTTCAACAGCTCCGCTGCCCGGTCCGTAAATTCCAGGCGATGTTCCTTCGTGCATTTCATATTCCCGCTCCTTATCCTTTTGTCATTCCCGGTCTTGAGGCAACCCTTGCCGCAACCGGCTCCCTTCCGGTGAGTGCGATGCTCCTTGGATCCGGCTGGCTCCCTCCCACATGCAGCAGGAAGGTCTGGCTGTCCACGAACCGGCTTCCCCTTTCGTCCACGACCTCGAAGGCCTTGTCCCGGACGGTCAGGACCACCGTCCTCTTTTCCCCGGGCTGGAGGGAGATGCGCCTAAAGGCGCACAGGCTGTGGTTTTTCACGGCATGGGGGGACTCCAGGTCCTTGATGTAGACCTGGACGACCTCGTCCCCCGCCTGTTGTCCGGTGTTCTCCACGTCCACCCGGACCTCCAGGCCTTCCCCCTTCCAGGTTGTGACCAGGTTGGAGTATGCGAAGTCCGTGTAGCTCAGGCCGTAGCCGAAGGGATACAGGGCCTCGCCTTCCAGGTAGCGGTAGGTCCTCCCCTGCATGGAGTAGTCCTCGAAGTCCGGCAGCTGGTCCACCGATTTGTAGAAGGTGACCGGCAGCCTTCCGGAAGGGTTCACCTCCCCGAACAGCACCCTTGCCACGGCCAGCCCCCCTTCCGCTCCGGGATACCAGGCCTGCAGGATTCCCCTCACGTTGGGCGTCTCCTGGAATTCCTTCAGGTCCACGGCGCTGCCGGTCATGTTGACGATGACCACATCCACGCCTGTCCCGATGACCGCCCGGAGCATCCGAAGCTGGGATTCCGGCAGGGCCAGGGAATTCTTGTCCGCCATGCTCACCTGTCCGGCAAACCGGTTTCCTGTGTCCTGTTGTTCCCCCTCCAGGCGCTCGTCCAGGCCCACGCACACCACCGCCGTGCCGGCTTCCCTGGCCGCGATGCATGCCTCCGAAACCCTGTCATGGGGCAGGGCCAGCCGCTCCACCCGATCCAGGATGATGTGGCTTCCTTCGGAATAGAATATTTCCGTCTCCCCTCCCACCAGATCCTCGATGCCCTCCAGGACGGTCACATGCCTGGGGGCCGTCCCATGGTAGTTGGCGATCAGGGACCAGCGGCTGTCCGCATTGGGACCGATGACCGCCAGACGCTCCATTTTTCCGGAGAGCGGCAGGATCCCATCGTTCTTCAGGAGGACGACCGACTTTTCCGCAGCCTCCCGGGCGGCCTGCCTATGCTCCCTGCAGGCCACCTTCCCGTAGGGGATGCCGTCGTATTCGCAGTCTTCCGCGAACATGCCCAGGCGCAACCTGGTCCGCACGGCATGCACGGCCGCCTTTGTGATGTCCTCCTCGTCCACCAGGCCTTCCTGATGGGCCTGCAGGATGTGCAGGTAGGTGTTCCCGCAATTGATGTCACACCCCATCTTCAAGGCCAGGGCCGCGGACTCCGCCGGGGTTTTGGTCACCCGGTGGTTCACATGGAGGTCCTTGATCGCCCAGCAGTCCGACACATAGTATCCGTCGAAGTTCCACTGGTCCTTCAGGATGTCCTGCATCAACAGCTTGCTTGCGCAGCAGGGCTCGTGGTTCGTCCGGTTGTAGGCCCCCATCACCCCTTCGACCTTCGCTTCCTTCACACAGGCCTCGAAGGCGGGCAGGTAGGTCTCCCACAGGTCCTTGTCGGACGCCACCGCATCGAATTCGTGCCGCAGTTCCTCCGGACCGCTGTGCACCGCGAAGTGCTTGGCGCAGGCCGCCGTCTTCAGGTATTTCCCGTCCCCCTGGAGCCCGCGGATGAACCGCACCCCCAGCACAGAAGAGAGATGGGGGTCTTCCCCATAGGTCTCATGCCCCCTGCCCCACCTGGGGTCCCGGAAGATGTTCACATTGGGGGACCAGATGGTAAGCCCCTTGTAGATGTCCCTGTCCCCTTCCTTCGTGTAGCCGTTGTATTTGCCCCGGGCCTCCGTGGCGATGATGTCTCCGATGGACTCCATCGCCTCCTCGTCGAACATGGCCGCAAGCTCGATCGCCTGGGGGAACATGGTGGCCGTCCCCGCCCTGGCAAGGCCGTGGAGGCCCTCGTTCCACCAGTTGTACCTGGGGATCCCCAGCCGATCGATGGCGGGGGAGTCGTATTTCAGCTGGGAAGCCTTCTCCTCCAGCGTCATTTTCCCTACAAGTTCAACCGCTTCTTTTTCAAAATCCATCCTTGTGCCTCCCTTTTCCATCATCCCTTCACCGCGCCTTGCGTCAGACCGTTGAGCACCTTCTCCTGCGCGAAGAAGTACACCAGAATCACCGGCAGGGACCCCACCAGGATCGCCGTCAGGACGGCCGGGATGTTCACAGTCTGGAAACCGTAGAACTCCCGGATCCCCAGAGGCAGCGTCTTCTTCGCCGTCGTCGTGATCAGCACATTGGCGTTGATGAACTCGTTCCAGATGCTCAGGAAGGTGTACACCACCACTGTGGAAATCGCCGGTCCCGAGAGGGGGAGGATCATCCGCAGGAAGATACCCACCGGCCCACAGCCGTCGATGATCGCCGATTCCTCAATCTCCTTGGGGATTTCCTTGAAGAACTGGGTCAGGATGAACACCGAGATCGGTATGTTGTAGCTTACGTAGGGACCCATCAGACCCACCAGGGAATCGTTCAGACCGATGCCGCTGAGCAGCGTGAACGTGGGGATCAGGGTCGTATGGACCGGAATCATCATTCCCGCGATGATCAGGAAATACAGCACGTTCTTGAACCGGTACTGCATCTTCGCGAAGGAAAAGGAGATCATGGAGGAGACCGCGACGATGATGAATACGCTTCCCGCCCCCACAATCACACTGTTCAGGAAGTAGCGCAGGAAGCTGGGCTGCAGGACCCTTCCATAGTTCCCCACATACAGTTTCTGGGGCAGCATCCAGATGTTGCTCAGATACTCCGGCATGTCCTTGAAGCTGTTGATCAGCAGGAAGACGAAGGGGAATCCGGTGATCACCAAGATGACCAGACTCGCCAGGTAGATGCCCGCTTTAAAGAGTTGACGTTTCAATACCGGATTCATGCCTGTGCCTCCTTTGTTTTTGTCATATACAGGAAAACGCATGCCACCACAAAGCTGATCGCGAACATGAACATGGCGATGGCGCTTGCGTATCCCATCTGGAATTCAGAGAAGCCCTTCTTGTACATGTAGGTCGCCAGCAGCTCCGTCGAAGCGTTGGGGGAGCCTCCCATCATGATGTAGAACAGGTCGAAATACTTCAGGGAACCCACCAGCTGCAGGATCGCAGCCGACCGCAGGGTGGGGGCCAGCAGCGGAAGTGTGATGCTCAGGAAGCTCCTCCAGGTGTTGGCTCCATCGATTTTGGAGGCTTCGTAGAGTTCCTCCGGGATGTTGGTGATCCCTGCCCGGATGATGACCATGTAGAACGGGATGAATTGCCAGCAGATGACGAACAGGATGGCCGGCAACGCGGTGCTTCCCTGCAGGAAGGCTGTGGACACCTCCAGTCCCATGGAACGGGCCAGGATGGACAGCAATCCGAAGTTGGGGTCGTAGAAGAGCAGCCACATGATTCCTGTCGCCACGGTGGAGAGGAGCATGGGCATGAAGAATACGGTCCTGAACAGCTTGTTCCCCTTGATTTTTGTGTTGATCAGCAGCGCCAGCAGCAGGGCTGCGGGAAGCTGGATGAACACGGAGACGACCACCAGGATCACATTGTTCTTCAGTGCGTTCCAGACCATTCCGTCCTGCATGAGGGTCGCATAGTTTCCAAGTCCGATGAAGGTCTTTGCGGCACTGATGCCCCTCCATTCCATGAAACTGTAGTAGAAGGTCCTGGCGATTCCGATCAGGTTGAAGGTGCCGTAGAAGAACAGCGCCGGTGCCACGAACAATAGGACGAGCAGCAATTTCTTATTCTTTGTATTCACGTTGAACCTCCTGCCATTTGTTTAATAAGAAGGCGCAGGATCCAAGCAAGCTGGTCTGCGCCTTGTTTTCAGCAGATGATGGATTTAGTTTGAAGGCCCCAGAATCTGCACCGCCAACTTCTCTACATCCGCCGCCGCTTTTTCCGGAGTGGTGGTCATGCCGAACAGGTCATAGGTGGTCTGCTTGTGCATGTTTCCCAGCTCGGGTGGCAGGAATTGGTCATAATAGTTCTGGATATAGGTCGATTCCACCAGCAGGTCCTGCACCTTCTGGATCAGCGGGTCCGAGATTTCAACCCCCTTGACGCCGCTGACCGCGGAGGCAAGGTCCACGCTGTCCTGTCCGAAATCCTTGTCCGTCAGGGCGACCAGGAGGTCGAATGCCTCCTCCGGATGCTTAGTGGAGGATGCGATGGAATAGCCGTTCCCGCCTCCCAGGATTTCCGTGGATGTGCCTTTTCCTCCCTCGATTTCAGGGAAGACGAAGAATCCCAGATTGTTCTCCCTGAACTCGGGAGCTTCGGCCGCACTGTTGGCCACCAGGCCGTTGGTCTGCACGATGTGCGCCGCCTGGCCGCTGTAGAACAGCATCCTGGAACCGCCGGTGTCGTAGTTGGTTGCGTTGGCGCCTTCCGGATAGTATCCCTTCTGCACCCATTTCTGGATGATCTCGCCTGCCTTCACGAAACTTTCATCCTCGAAGGTCACGCCGTTTTCCCGGTTGTAGGCGTCCAGGAAGGTGTCCGCGCCGCCCATGCGGAGGGAAAGGTTGATGAAGGTGAGTGCGCCCGGCCATTGGCTGGCGTTCCCAAGCGCGATGGGGATGTAGCCGTTTTCCAGCAGGACGTCGCAGTTGTTCTCGAATTCCGCCAGGGTCTTCGGTTCTTCCAGCCCCAACTCCGCATAGATCTGCTTGTTGTAGTAGACCGGAGAGGGTCCCACGGAATAGGGCAGCCCGTATCTCTTCCCGTTGATTTCGAAAAGGCTCAAAGCCGAGTCGAAGTAGTTGTCCGCGACGGCATCGATCTTCTCGTCGATGTCCAGCACCTTGCCCTCGTCGATGAAGGCTTCCAGCCATCCGCCTCCCCAGGAGATGAAGATGTCCGGCTCTTCACCGGCGGCCATGGACGTCGCCAGGGAAGTCTTGTAGGGGTCGTTTTCAAACGCGGACTCCTCCACCGTGATGTGCGGGTTTGCGTCCTCGAACCTTTTCACTGCGTTCTGGACCGCCTCCCGCCTCTTGGCGTCCAGGGCGATGTGCCACACCCGGAGCTTTACCGGCTCCTGGCTTCCGTTTTCGACTTCCGTTCCCTGGGTACCCGTATCCTCTGGTGCGACTTTCGAACTACACCCCGCCATGATTCCTGTCACCATTACAACCAGCATGAGTATAACCAATCCCTTTTTCATAAGCGCAACGTCTCCTTCTGTTTTTTTGTCGGCACGTAATAAAATGAACGCTGTTGTTGGGAGGCCACTGAAAAACATCATAGTTTTTCGTAGCCGCAAATTTAACCAAACAAAAACCCACCATGACCTGAAACGTTTTCAGGTCATGGTGGGTTTTTCATGTCTGTTTGTTGCCTATGATGCTTT
>NZ_JAAEEH010000037.1 GCF_010179735.1 Anaerotalea alkaliphila | reverse complement strand
CGGATCACCGGCTAACATCCGCGAGTTGGTACAATCGTGAAGAACCACATTTGGAGCAACTGGAGTTCGTCTCTAGTTGCTCTTTTTTGATTGCTCCAAATGTGATACTTCACTTATGAATTATAGCCCTTTTTTCTGGAGAAATCCATGGGGCCTGGCATTTTTGAACGCCTGCCTTCCGGCGGCGTTCCTCTCCTGGAGGGGGACCTGCCGGAGGGTCTTCTGCACCACCTCCCCGTCCACCAGGACCTCCAGGACCTTCTCCTCCTTGTCGAGGGGCCGGATGTCCAGCAGCCGGTCCCCTTCCCCCAGCCGGACCAGTGAAGCGCCCTGGGCGGTCTTCTTCATCACGGGGATGCCCGAAAGGGGCACCCGGAGCAGGTATCCCTTCTCCGTCAGGACACCCAGGGTCTCCTGGCCTTCCTCCAGGGGCAGGACCCGGCAGAGGCCATCCCCCTCCTGGAGCCTGCAGGCGCTGGTCTTCTGCCGGTTGGTGGCGAACTCCGACGCCAGGACCTTCTTCACCAGGCCGGAACGGGTGGCAAACAGCAGGATCCCCGCCTTCTCCAGGGTGTCCATGTGGAGGACCTTCTCCTCCTGGACACCGGTGAGGACGGAGAGGGGCGTGCCTTTCCCTTGGACCCCGGCGAGGGGGATGTCCTCCACCTTCAGCCGGTAGAGGTTCCCCAGGCTGTCGAAGATGTAAAGGCACTGGTTCCGGTCGCAGGAGAAGGTCCGCAGACCGGGCTCCTCCCCCAGGCGGCCCCAGTGTTCCTCCTCCAGGGCCTTCACGTAGTTCTTACCGTCCACCACCACCAACAGTTTCCCCGCCGGCGCCTCCCTAAGGGGGGCCGCCTTCTCCAGGTCGGTGATTTCCGTGCGCCGGGGCCTGCCGTAGACCTTGCCGATCCGGCGCAGCTCCCGGATGACCTCCCGGTCCAGCTCTTTTTCGTCCCCCAGCAGGCGTTCCAGCCGGGCGATGGTTTCCAGGGTCTTCCTGTGCTCGGCCTCAAGCTCCAGGGCCTCCAGCCCCACCAGCTTCTGCAGCCGCATCTCCAGCACCACCCCTGCCTGCCGGGGGGTGAAGCGGAATTTGCCCGCCTGGGCTTCCAGCTTTTTGGTCCGGAAGCGGATGCCTGCGGTATCCCCGGTCTCCAGGCACTTGCGGACCGCCCGCACGTCCTGGGCCCCCCGGATGGCTTCCAGCACCGCGTCCAGGGAGGCGTAGGCCGCCAGCAGCCCCTCCTCCACCTCCTTCTTGTCCCGGGCCTTCTCCAGCAGGTTGTCGAACCGGGCGGTGTAGACCTCCCGCTGGAAGGTTGCGAAGGCCTCCAGGGCGGACAGGAGGTTGAACTGTTTGGGCCGGTGGTCCAGGAGGGCCAGCATCTGGACCCCCATGACGTCCTCCAGCCGGGTGTGGTGGAGGAGGGCCTGGATGGCCGCCTCCGGATCGGTCCCTTTCTTCAGGACCAGGATGATCTCCACTTCCCCCCGGGAGCTTTCGTCCCGGATGTCCTCTACGCCGGGAAGCTTCCGGTCCTTCACCAGGACCTCCATGGCCTCCAGCAGGGCCCCTTTTCCCCCGGCCAGGGTGTGGGGGATCTCCCGGACCACGATGTGGAGCCGGCCCGTCCGCTTCTCCTCCACCACCTCCATCCGGGCCCGGATCCGGACCCGGCCCTTCCCGGTGGCGTAGAGCTCCTCCAGTTCCTTCCCGTTGGCCACGATGCCCCCCGTGGGGAAGTCGGGTCCCGGAAGGATCCGCAGCAGCTCCCGGAGGGTGATGTTCCCGTCCTTCAGGTAGGCGGCCGCGGCTTCGCAGACCTCCCTAAGGTTGTGGGTGGGGAAGCTGGTGGCCATGCCCACGGCGATCCCGGTCATGCCGTTCACCAGGGCGTTGGGGAATTTGGCCGGGAGGTACCGGGGCTCCTTCAGTGTCTCGTCGAAGTTCCCGTCCATGGGCACCACGCCCTTCTCCAGGTCCTGGAGCATCTCCATGGCCAGGGGCCGGAGCTTGGCTTCCGTGTAGCGCATGGCTGCGGCCCTGTCCCCGTCCAGGGAGCCGAAGTTCCCGTGCCCATGGACCAGGGGCTCCTCCATGGAGAAGTCCTGGGCCATGCGGACCATGGCGTCGTAGATGGAGCTGTCCCCGTGGGGATGGTACTTGCCCATGGTGTCCCCCACGATCCTGGCGCTCTTCCGGAAGGACTTCTCCGGCTGGAGGTTCAGCTCCTCCATGGCGTAGAGGGTCCGCCGCTGGACAGGCTTCAGGCCGTCCCGGATGTCCGGCAGGGCCCGGGCGGCGATGACGCTCATGGCGTAGTCTATGTAGGATTGGCGCATCTCGTCCTCGTAGTCCGCGGTGACGATGTTCTGGTTGCGCAAATCCGGAAAGCTTTCTTTCTTCTTCACAATGTCTCCTCCTGGACCCTATAGGTCGATGCTGGCGTTCTCCGCCTCCTGCTCGATGAATTCCCGCCGGGGGGGCACCTTGTCCCCCATGAGCAGGGTGGTGGTCTCCTCCGCCCGGGCGCCGTCCTCCACGGTGACCCGCTTCAGGGTCCGCTTGGCCGGATCCATGGTGGTTTCCCAGAGCTGCTCCGGGTTCATCTCCCCCAGTCCCTTGTAGCGCTGGATCTCCACCGTGTTCCGGTTCACCCCCTTCAGGAACCTGTCCAGTTCCCGCTCGTTGAAGATGTAGGCCTCCTTCCGTCCCGCCTTCACCTTGAAAAGGGGCGGCATGGCCACGTAGACCTTCCCCGCCACCAGCAGCTCCCGCATGTGCCTGTAGAAGAAGGTGAGCAGCAGGGTCCGGATGTGGGATCCGTCCACGTCCCCGTCGGTCATGATGATGACCTTGTCGTACTTGAGCTTGTTTAGGTTGAAGTCCTCCTGCCGCCCCTCCCCGAAGAGCCCCTCCCCGAAGCCGGTTCCCAGGGCGCTGATGATGGTGGCAATCTCCTTGTTCTCCAGGATCTTCCCCAGGGAGCAGCGCTCCGTGTTCAGGACCTTCCCCTTCAGGGGAAGGATGGCCTGGTAGCGCCGGTCCCGGCCCTGCTTGGCCGACCCGCCGGCGGAATCCCCTTCCACCAGGTACAGCTCCGTCAGGTGGCCCTTGGCCTCGTTCAGGCTGTACCTGCAGGAGGCCAGCTTCCCGTTGGAGGTGATCCTGGACTGGTTCTTCAGAAGGTTGTTCCGGGCCTTGGCTTCGTTCTTGCGGAGCTGGTTGTACCGCAGGGCCCCCTCCACGATCTTCTCCACCGCCTCCATGTTCCGGTCGAACAGGGGCTCCAACTCCCGGAGGCAGATTTCGTTCACGGCGGACTTGACCTCCGGGTTACCCAGCTTGGTCTTGGTCTGTCCCTCGAACTGGGGGTCCGGGACCTTCACGGAGAGGATGGCGTTCAGTCCGTTGCGCACGTCCTTCCCTTCCAGCCCTTCCTTGCCCCTGCCCCCAGAAATCTGCCGGGCGTACCGGTTCACCAGGCGGGTCAGGGCCATCTTGAAGCCCACCACATGGGTGCCTTCCTCCTGGGTGTGGATGTTGTTGCAGAAGGAGAAGATGTTCTCCGAGAACTCCCGGGCGTACTGGAAGGCCACCTCCACCTGGACCCCGTCCTTCTCTCCCCGGAGATGGAAGATGGGCTCGTGGAGCACGTCCTTGTTCCCGTTGACCTCCCGGATGAACCCCAGGACCCCGTCCTCCTCGTGGTAGACCGCCTCCTCCTCCTGCCCCTCCAGCAGGCAGGAATAGTGCAGGGCCAGGCCCCGGTTCAGGTAGGCCATCTCCTTCAGCCGCTTCTTCACCACCTGGGGCTTGAAGCGGATGGATTCGAAGATCCCCTCGTCCGGCAGGAAGTTCACCGTGGTCCCCGTCCGGCCGGTCCTGCCCGCCGGGGGCAGGGTGCCGTCCACAAGGGCTGTGGCCGGCTTGCCTCCGTCCACATAGCTGTCCCGGTAGATCCTGCCGTCCCGGTGGATCTCCACGTTGAAGCGGACGGACAGGGCGTTCACCACCGAGGCCCCCACCCCGTGGAGGCCTCCGGAATAGCCGTAGGCCCCCTTGTCGAACTTCCCCCCGGCATGGAGCACGGTGAAGATGATCCTGGCGGTGGAGATCCCGTTGGGATAGAGGGACGCCGGATAGTCCTTGGTGTTCCCGTGGAGGTCCACCGGCACGCCGCTCCCGTTGTCGGCCACGGTCACGGACCCGTCCTTCTCCAGGACCACCCGGATCTCGTCGCAGACCCCCGCCAGATGCTCGTCCACGCTGTTGTCCAGGATCTCCCACAGCAGATGGTGCAGCCCCCGGGAGCCCGTGTTTCCGATGTACATGCCCGGACGGAGCCGGACCGGCTCCAGCCCTTCCAGCACCTGAATGTTCTTGCCCGTATATTCCCTTGCCATAAGAACCCCTTTCCTTTCGTACGTATGTTCTTCCCCCATTATAGACCGTTTTTCCTGAAAATCAAGAAAAAAAAGGACCCTCCTAGAATTTCAAGGAGATGTCCATTGCTTTTACCGAATGGGTGATGGCTCCGCAGGAGATCACGTCCACGCCGGTGGCCGCCAGTTCCCGGACCCGTTCCAGGGTCACGTTGCCGGAGGCCTCCACCAGGGCCCGGCCCCCGATGAGGGCAACCGCTTCCCGGATGGCGGGCAGGTCCATGTTGTCCAGCATGATGATGTCCGCCCCCGCCTCCAGGGCTTCCGCCACCTGCTCCAGGGTCTCCGCCTCCACCTCCACCTTCATGGTGTGGGGGATCTTCTCCCGGGCCGCGGCCACTGCCTGCCGGATGCCTCCCACCGCCTGGCTGTGGTTGTCCTTGATCATGACGGCGTCCGAGAGGTTGAACCGGTGGTTCCGGCCGCCCCCGTCCAGGACCGCCGCCTTGTCCAGGATCCGAAGTCCCGGGGCCGTCTTCCGTGTGTCCACGATCCGGGCTTTGGTGCCGGCCGCAGCGTCCACCAGCGCCCGGGTGGCGGTGGCGATGCCGGACATCCGCTGGAGGATGTTCAGGGCCGTACGCTCCCCGGTGAGGATGGCCTGGGCGGGCCCCTGGATGTGGGCGATGCAGGCGCCCGCCTCCACCCGTTCCCCGTCCTTGGCATGAAGGGTCACGGCCACCTCCGGGTCCAGAAGGGCGAAGACCCGCACGAAGATCCCCAGTCCGCTCAGGGTACCGGCCTCCTTGGCCAGCAGCCTCCCCCATGCCTGGTCCGTGGGTTCCAGGAGGACCTGGGTGGTGATGTCCCCGTAACTCACATCCTCGTCCAGGGCGTTCTGTATGATCCTGTCAATATGTGCTTGTAGCAGCATGCCGTTCTCCCTCCACATTCCACTCTTGCAGCAGGGCCCTGGCCACCTGTTCCATGACCTGCCACTGGTTGTACTGTTCCATGGCCTCCTGGTCGGGGACCTCCCCCCGGCACTCCCGGGCCTTGGCCCCCGCCTCCGCCAGATGTCCGGCGAAGTCCAGGAGGGCCCGGTTGTCCCGTCCTCCCAGGAACAGGGCCGCGAAATCCTTCTTCAGTGGATCGACGGCCGTCCTGGCCATTCCCTTGGAGCCTGCCGGAACCTTTCCCCGGCTCTCCTCCATCTCGTCCCGGGACAGGGTCATGCTGATCTTGGCCGCGATCCGGTTGGCGAACACCAGCGCCTCCAGCAGGGAGTTGCTGGCCAGCCGGTTGTGTCCGTGGACCCCGGTGTTGGCGCACTCCCCGCAGGCGTAAAGCCTGGGCACGCTGGTGTTCCCCCGCAGGTCGATCTCGATGCCGCCCATGAAGTAGTGCATCATGGGGGCCACGGGAATCCAGTCCCGCTCCGGGTCGATCCCCCGTTCCATGCAGTGGGCATGGATGGTGGGGAAGTGCTCCCGGAAGAAGCCCGGGGGAAAATGGGTGGCGTCCAGCCAGACATGGCTGCTCCCTTCCCGCTCCATCTCCCGGAAAATGGCCTGGCTCACCACGTCCCGGGGGGCCAGCTCCATCTGGGGATGGGTCCTTCCCATGAAGCGCTTCCCTTTGGCGTTCCGCAGGTAGGCCCCTTCCCCCCGGACCGCTTCGGAGATCAGGAAATGCTCCCCCTCGCTGCCGTCCTGGAACACCGTGGGATGGAACTGGACCTTCTCCATGTCCCTAAGGCGGGCCTTGGCCCTGTGGGCCATGGCGATGCCGTCCCCGGTGATGGTGGGGTCGTTGGTGGTGTTGCCGAAGGCCTTGCCGATCCCCCCGGTGGCCATGACCACGGTCCTGGCGTAGAGGTACCTCCGGACACGCTTCCCGTCCTCTTCCCATTGGACGGCCACCCCTCTGCAGACGCCCTTCTCCAGCAGGAGCTCCTCCACGAAGGTGTTTTCCTTGAACCGGATGTTCTTCCGGCTGCGGGCTTCCCTGTAGAGGGCTTCCAGCACGCTCTTGCCCGTATGGTCCTTGCAGTGGAGGATCCTGTGCCTGGAATGGGCCCCCTCCATCCCCAGGGCGTAGCTTCCGTCCGCTTCCCTGTCGAAGGCGACGCCGGCCTCCTCCAGGGCCAGGATGTTCTCGAAACCTTCCCCCACCAGGATCCGCACCGCCTCCCGGTTGTTGCTTCCGTGCCCGCAGACCATGGTGTCCTCCTTGTGGAGGGCCTGGGTGTCCCCCGTCCCCGGCACCACGCAGGCGATTCCGCCCTGGGCCAGATAGGAATTGGAGGCCATATAATCTTTTTTGGTTACCACCAGGACCCGCAGGTCTTCCCGGATCCGCAGGGCCGTGTAGAGTCCCGCCAGGCCGCTGCCCGCCACTATCACATCATAGGTTTCGTGCATCTCATCCACCTTCGCTTCGATATTCATTCTCTTCCGTTTCAGACAATCCAGCTGTCTTGTCACTTTAAACTCCAATATACCACAGCTTTCCGGTGATTTCAATTCCTATTTGCTCCGGACTCCCGGGCATTTTTTTCACAAATCCCTTGAGTCCCTCCCCCTCCTGTACTATAATGGAAATAATGCAAACAAACGGAAGGAGCAACCCATGGTTCAAAAGAAAAGCTTGTCCATTCCCTTGCTGGTCCTGCTTGTGCTGTCGTTCCTCGTCTCCGCCCCTGTGGTGCGCGGAGCCGAACTCCCGGCCCGGGAGGCGGTCCCCGTACCCGACGGGGACTTCACCATGCTGTCCGGCGCCTATCTGCTGATGGACGGGGAGACCGGGGAGGTCATCCACGAGAAGAACGGCACCGCCCGGCGGTACCCCGCCAGCATCACCAAGCTGCTGACGACCCTCCTGGTCCTGGAAAACCTGGAACTGACGGATGAGGTGCCTTTTTCCCGTCTGGCGGTGATGAGCATCCCCGTGGGCAGCAGCCACATCGGCATGCGGGAAGGGGAGGTGCTGACGGTGGAGGAGGCCCTCCACGCCCTGCTCCTGATGTCCGCCAACGAGGTGGCCAACGCCCTGGCGGAACGGGTGGGGGGCACCATGGAAGGCTTTGCGGAGATGATGACCCAGCGGGCCAAGGAGCTGGGGGCTGTGGACAGCCATTTCGTGAACGCCAACGGCCTCTCCGACGAGGACCACTACAGCACCGCCTACGATGTCGCCCTGGTCGCCCGGGAACTGCTTGGACACCCTGTTTTTCTGGAGTTCATGGGCCACCACTTTTACAGCATCGGGCCCACCAACCTGGAGAGCGAGAGCCGGAACCTGTACCAGCAGCACAAGCTGCTGAACCCCCAGAAGGACAGCTCCCTTTTCCGGGAGGACGTGATCGCCGGCAAGACGGGCTACACCAGGATGTCCGGGAACACCCTGGTGACCGTGGCCCGCCGGGAAGGACGGACCCTGATCACCGTGGTCCTGGAGTCCACCGGCCAGATCTACGAGGAGACCTGCAAGCTGCTGGATTACGGCTTCAGCCTGGTGGAGACACCCCCAGTTCTGCCGGAGACGGCCATGAGCCGGCCCGCATCCCCTTCCTCCAGCGAACGGGAGCAACCCCGGACGGCCCTGTTGTCCCTGGAAACCTCCGCCCCCCTGTATCTCCGGGCGGATGAAGACCTGGCAGGCATCCGGACGGAGACGGACCTGCCCCCGGTCCTGGCTTCCACCGTGGGGACCGGGGACGTGGCGGGAATCGTTTCCTATTACTATGGGGACCGCCTTCTGGCCACCAGGAACGTGGTCGTGTACGGATGGGAAGAGGACGGCAGGACCGCCCTCTCCTCGGGCGGCAAAAGCCCGGGGGGGAGCTCCTTCGGTGGCTCCCTCCTGGGCCTGGGGCTGAAGCTCCTGCTGGGGGGCGCGGCCCTGTTCCTTCTCCTGTTCGCCTCCCATGTGCGGAGCAAGAGGCGGCAGCTCTACTGGCGCCGCCGCCGGACCGGCAGGTCCACCACCTACTACTGAGTTGGGCGGGTGGTACGAGGGGACGGTTCTTCCGTACCAATGCGGAAAAAGCAGCTCCGCCACGTTTGAGCACCGATTTCTCATGGAAGCGTTCCTGTAATGGAACAAAAATGCAGGCCCCTCGAAAAGGGGCCTGCATTTTTGTTCCGACTGCGTGATGCAGGGGGACGGTTCTTCCGCATCATTGTTGTTTGCTGGGGTTGGAAACCGGTTCTGCATCCTGTTCCATGTCCGACTGGATTTCCTTTTCCATGGATCCTTGGGCCTCCTGCCCTTTGCCCAGGAAGGAGGGTAGTTCCATGCCGGCCATCTGGAAGAGGTCGTTGATGGGGGGGATGGACTTGACCATTCCGGACAGGAAGTTGGCCGTGGCAGGGGCCTGGCCCTTGCCGCCGGCGCCGCCGTCCCAGACGGTTACCTTGTCGATCTTGATGTTCTTGATGGCTTCCACCTGGGTCTTGACCAGCTCCTCCATCTTGTCCGCCAGCAGCAGCCGGATGGCGTCGTTGGCGTCCCCGCCCGCGGCCTTCACCAGTTCCGTGAAGCCGGAAGCCTGCTTGCTGAGGATGGCCTGGATGCCCCGGGCCTGGGCCTCCATCTTGGCGTAGATGGCGTCCGCTTCCCCGTTGGCCCGACGGCGCATCTGCTCCGCCTCGGCCTCGGCCTGGATCTCCATCTCCCGCTTCTGGATTTCCGCGGTTACGATGATGTCGGCTTCCTTGGTGGCCTTCTCCCTGTCCGCACGGACCAGCTCGGCATGCTTTTCCGCCTCGTAGGATTCCTGGAGGGCCTTGGCCGCCTGGACCTTTTCCGCCGCCATTGCCCGCCGCAGGGCTTCCGCCTCCCGCTCCCGCCGCTCGGAATCCGAGTTGGCGATGGTGACCTTGGCCTCGTTCTCCCCGCGGATGGCCAGGGAGTCCGCTTCCGCCACCTGGATCCGCTCGTCCTGGTTGGCCTGGGCCTGTCCGATGGAACCGTCCCTGTTCTTCTCCGCCACGCTCTTCTTGGCGTCGTTGATGGCCTTGGCCGCGGCCTCCTTGCCCAGAGCCTCGATGTATCCCGATTCGTCCTTGATGTCCGTGACGTTCACGTTGATCAGCCGCAGGCCGATCTTCTTCAGTTCCGACTCCACGTTCCGGGAGACGGCTTCCAGGAACTTGTCCCTGTCGGTGTTGATTTCCTCGATGTCCATGGTGGCCACCACCAGACGGAGCTGTCCGAAGATGATGTCCTTGGCCAGGTCTTCGATCTCCAGCTGTTTCAGCCCCAGGAGACGCTCGGCCGCATTCTGCATGATGCCGGGCTCCGTGGAGATGCCCACGGTGAACCTGGAGGGCACGTCGATCCGGATGTTCTGCTTGGAGAGCGCGTTGCGCAGGTCCACGTTGATGGAGACCGGGGTCAGGCTCAGGTACTGGTAGCTCTGGATCACCGGCCAGATGAAGGAGGCGCCCCCATGGACGCACCGGGAACTATGCTGGCCTTCCGCCGTCCCCTTCCCTATTTTCCCGTAAATGACCATGATCTTGTCCGAGGGGCATTTGCGGTACCTGGACAAAAGGGCGACCAGGGTTGTGAATACGACTACGATCAGCACGGTTACCGCCACAAGCAGTTCAAAATTCGCCGGCATTTCAATTTCCTCCCATTTTCCTTACCATGACTTCGTTGTTGCCCAAGACGGATACCACTTGGACCAGGGTGCCTGTTCCCAGACGGTCTCCTTCGTCGGTGACCGCCTCCACTTCCGTGAGCCTTCCCTGGATGGTGACCATGACCTTGCCACGGCCCTTCCCCGCTTCCGGTATGGGGATGTAGACCTCCCCCACCTGCCCCACGGCATTTTTGATCTGCAGGTTGCCGCTGGCCTGGAGCTTGGTCATGCTGTAGAACAGCAGGGCCACCAGGAACATGGCCCCCAAGCCGAAGGCCGTGGCCAGGAGGAACACCAGGATGCCTGGGAGCCTCCCGGTCAAGGCCGCTCCGGTCCAGCCGAAAACGGCGAAGAAGGCCACCATGCCGCTGATGGTGAAGAACCGGAAGTCCCCCAGGAAGAACTCCTCCCCGGCCTCCGCCCCTTCCATGCCCTCCATGCCGCCCGTGTCTCCCCCCAGCTGCCCGTCCATGTTCACGTCGCCGGGGCCTTCCCCCAGCCCGGTGACGGCCAGGAACGTCTGGATCAGCAGGACCGCCGTGGCCGGCACCGCAAAGAAATAAAAGATCTGTTTCATCAAGGGCATCGCTGCCCACCATTCCGCCATGATAACTCTCCCTTCCCTCGTAAGGAACGCTGTTCCGTTTGCCTATGGCCGCTTCAGGTGCATCTCCTCTTCCGGGACGCCGTCCAGATGGTTCAAATGGCGTGCGTAGGCGAAGAAATAGTCCGCCAGCCGGTTCACGTACCGGTAGTCTTCCGGGTAGTCCAGGCCCTTGTCCAGGACCAGGTGCACGAATACCCGCTCCGCCCGGCGGACGATGCTGCGCACCACCTGGGCGTAGGTGGCCGCCGGACCTCCTCCGTAATAGAGGAAGGAACGCAGGGGGCCGGTGCCCGACTCCATCCTGTCGATGGCCTCCTCCAGGGCCCGGGTGTCTTCGGGGGTGATGGACACCTGGCGGAAGTTGCCGGAGATGTCCGTGCCGATCCTGAAGCAGGCGTACTGGATCTCCTTGAGGGACTCCCCCTCCTTCCCCGCCAGGCTGCGCAGATGGCCGACGGCTGCGTTCACCTCGTCCACCGCCCCCTGCAGCTCGATCCGCCAGTCGGCCTTGGAGACGCTCTCCCCCATCCAGCTGCCGGTGTTGCCCTGGTCCCCGTTCTTCGTGTAGATGCTCGAATGCTTCTCCATCTTTCCCTCCCTAGTACAAAAACCGCCTGCCAAAGGACCCTGTGAGGCCCCTTGCACAGGCAGTGTTCTTTTCATCTGCAGTTCTTACAGACACCTTTCAGATAGATCTGCCGGTCTGTGATGAGGAAGCCTTCCAAGGCTTCCAGTTCTTCATAGGCCTCCTTGGGGGGCAGGAAATCATAGATCCTTCCGCACACCTCGCATTTGAAATGCCCGTGCCGCCGTTCGTACAGGTCGTAGCGCATCTCGTTTCCGTCGATGCTGATCGCCTGGACCACCCCTTTCTCTATGAAGGTGTTCAGGGAATTGTAGACCGTCGTCTTCGACAGGGTGGGGATTTCCTTGATCAAATCCCGGTAGATGTTTTCAACCGTCGGGTGCTCCTTGTTGTTCATCAAATACTCATAAACCTTGATCCGTTGGAATGAAGGCTTGACCCCCTTCTCATGCAGAAATCCGCCAATCTGGTCTGTATTCATGAAACCGCACCCTTTCCTCCGGTCGATTATTCGACAACCTCGAATTCATCCTTGCCTACGCCGCAGATCGGGCAGACCCAGTCGTCCGGAATGTCTTCAAAAGCCGTGCCCGGGGCAATGCCGCCGTCCGGATCACCCACCTCGGGATCGTATACGTACTGACAAACCATGCATACATACTTTTTCATGCTTGCTCCTCCTGTCTCATGGAGAGACTTGTCTCTCGTCCCCAGCCAATCTTGTAATGATTACAACTCAAGAATAGCACAGCAAAAGCCCATCTGTCAAGAGCGCAGGCATTGACAATTAAAAACCCCTATGGTATCTTTATTTTGTAATGATTTCAATATGAAGCTTTCCTGTAATTTGAGAAAGTCATTGGCCCATGGCAGCGTCCATGCCGGTGTACATTCATCCGATAAACGAGGAGGAAACATCATGAAAACCATAGAATTGAAGAAAGGCGTCTCCTGGATCGGGGTCCAGGACCACGATTTGCGCGTGTTCGACGTCATCATGCTCACGGAATTCGGAACGTCCTACAATTCCTATCTGGTGGAGGGAACGGAGAAGACGGCCCTGGTGGAGACCGTAAAGCTGAAGTTCTGGGACGCCTATCTGGAGAAGCTGAAGCAGACCACCGACTTGAAGAAGATCGACTATCTGGTGGTGAACCATACGGAGCCCGACCACGTGGGGTCCGTGGAGAAGCTGTTGGAGCTGATCCCGGATGTGACCATCGTGGGTTCCGCCGCCGCCATCAAGTTCCTGAAGGGCATCGCCAACAAGGAGTTCAAATCCATGGTCGTCACCGGTCCCGAGTCCCTGGACCTGGGGGGAAAGACCCTGAAGTTCATCCAGGCCCCCTTCCTCCACTGGCCGGATTCCATCTACACCTACCTGGAGGAGGACAAGACCCTCTTCACCTGCGACTCCTTCGGCGCCCACTACGCCTTCGACGGCGTGCTCCTTTCCAAACTGGAGGACAGGACGGGCTACCACAAGGCGCTGCGCTACTATTTCGACATGATTTTCGGGCCCTTCAAGCCCTACATGCTGGCCGCCATCGAGAAGATCCAGAACCTGGACCTGGACCTGATCTGCACCGGGCACGGTCCCGTGCTGGATGTGGACCCCATGGAGATCGTGGAACTGAGCAGGCAGTGGGCCACCGAGGAGAACCCCAACCCCAGACCCAGCATCGTGGTCCCCTACGTTTCCGCCTACGGCTATACGGAAATGATGGCCAAGGAAATCCGGCGGGCCATTGCGGAATCCTACCCCGGAAAGGTGGACGTCCACCTCTACGACCTGGTGACCGCGGACATGGGCGAGGTCATGGACAGGATCTATTGGGCGGACGGACTCCTGTTCGGCTCCCCCACCATCAACAGCGATGTCCTGCCTCCCATCTGGAACCTCCTGGTGTCCCTGAACCCCATCGTCCATGGGAAAAAACACGCCAGCGCCTTCGGTTCCTACGGTTGGAGCGGCGAGGCCGTGAAGAACATCGAGGCCCGACTGAAGCAGCTCCGCTTCAAGGTCACCCCCGGACTCAAGATCGTGTTCAAGCCCAACCCCGAAGAACTGCTGGAAACCTACCGTTTCGGCCAGGACTTCGCAAAGACGTTGCTGGACGATTTGGCATAGAAGAACGGAGGCTCCCGCCTCCGTTCTTCCAGTTCATAAGGATTTCTTCCAATGATAAGCAAAACAACACCCCCCGAACGATTTAGGATCTTGGTCCGCAAGTGAGGGGGGTGTTGTTTTGCGTTTCTTTACTTCAGGACTTTCGTTTCCTTGAACAGCCCTTCCGCCTTCCGGATGGCGGTTTCGTTGCCGACCACGCAGAGGACCGGTTCGGCGAAGGCTTTCTCGAACCATTCGGCGAAGCCCTGGAGGGTACCCTGGGTGGTGGAAAGGATTTCCCGGCGCTCCTTGGCCAGGAGTTCCATCGTTTTTCCGGAGAGATGGAGGGCCAGGGCCTTCTCCCCTTCCAGGGAGGGGGTCAGGGGATGGTCCACGGCGCTGATGGTGCCCAGGATGTACTTGGTGGTCTCCCGGTCGTCCAGCTTCAGGTTCCGCAGGTAGTCGGGGATCCTGCCGTAGGTTTCCAGGGTCTTCTCCAGGTTGGGGTCCCTGTAGGAGACCATGTACATGTCCCCGTTCTGCTTGAAGCCGCACATGGCCCCGTAGGCCCCTCCCTGGACCCGGATCTGGTTCCAGAGGTAGTCCAGCCCCAGGATGGTCTGCAGCACCCGCAGGCCCCCGTGGTACTGGTAGCCGTGGCTCTTGAAGTCCCCCACCTGGGCCACATACTGGACCTTGGAAGCCGTCTTGAAGCCTTCGTTCCTGACCTGGAGCAGGGCGGGAAGGTCCAGCCCCTTCCCTTCCCGGGGCGCCTTCTCCGGGAGCCTGTCCAGGAAGGCCTTCAGCGCCGGTTCCACCTTGGCCTGGGCCTCCTCCTCCAGGGTCAGGGCCGCCACCATGCCCTTGCGCACGAAGAGGCCTTTTGCCGTCTCCTCCAGGCGGGCCTGGAGGGCGGGGGCCTGCTCTTCGTAGGCGGCCAGCCAGCCTCCCAGCTGTTCGTAGTAGGAGATGCCTTTCATCTGTTCGATCCGCCAGGCGGCTTCCGAGACATAGCTCTCCGCCCGGATCAGGGCGGTGGTGTGGCCGCTGCTGGTGAGCCCGGACTGGAGCCGGGATTTGGACTCGGCCAGCAGCTCCTGGATCCGACCGTGGTCCGAGAGGTCGGTCCTAAAGAGGATTTCCTCCACAAGCTCCAGGAGCTTGTCCATTTTGTCCACGAAGGCCTTCCCCTCCAGGGCCAGGATGGACCTGCAGGGCTTGCCGGGCTCCTGGGTGACGACGCTGTAGACGTTGGTGGAAAGGGAAATCCCTCCCGTATGCAGGTTGACCTCATCGGAAAGGTCGCTGTAATGCCTTTGGTCCGTGCTCACCTTGCCCAGGAGCTTGGTCAGCAGGGCGGCGTAGGGCAGGTCCCGGGCCTCCAGGTGTCCCATGTCGAAGGCCAGGTCCAGGTACACGATCCCGTTGGAGTCCGCATGGTGGACCAGGACCTGGGCGCCTGCGTGGTCCTCCACCTGGTAGGTGAAGGGCGCGGGATCCAGGGGAATGTCCGCCCGGGTCAGGAGGGGGATCTTCTCCACATCCTCCGGCCGCTCCTCCCGGGTCTGGTATTCCGCAAGCTCCCGGGTCCTGCGCACCAGCGCCCGGACCTCCTCCTCGTCCAGGCCTTCCTTGTAGGCCGCCAGCAGGGTCCTTGTCTCCTCCTCCTTCCTGGCCAGGAGGGTCGGGTCGGGTTCCAGGACCAGGAGGGTGGCGTGGTTGTTGTCCAGCAGGTATTTGCGGATCAGGCTGTAGAGGAAGCCCTCCGGGATGGACTTGCGGATGCTGCCGAAAATCTTGTCCAGCTCGAAATGCAGGAAGGGGGATTCCCCATGGAGCCAGGAGTCCAGCGCCTTGATGGCGTAGACCACGCCTTTGGGGGACCGGCCGAAGTCCGCTTCCCTTACCCTGAACTCGAAATGGTTCAGGGCGGATTCGATCTTCTTGGGGCTGATCCCTTCCTCCAGCACCTTCTCCAGCACCTGCCGGATGATGGACAGGAAGGCGTCCTTCTGGCTGCCTTTGGCATCCTTGGCCACGATGCTGAAGGTGGGCTGGAGGATGCCGTCGTCGTAAGCGCCGAACACGTCGGATCCGATGCCCGCGTCGATCAGCGCCTGCTTCAGGGGGGCGCCGGGCACGTCCAGCAGCAGGTGCTCCAGGATCTCCATCCCCAGGACCTCCTCCGTGTGGAGGGTGTTGCCCGCCACGAAGTTCAGGCTCAGGAAGGTCTTGTCCTCCCCGTCCTCCTCCTCGGAGACGGGATAGTGCTCCACGATCTCCCGGAGGCCTTCGAAGGCCGCCTGGCTGCCCAGCTCCGCGTCCACCTCCCGGGCCTCATAGTCCTGCAGGTACTCCCTGTCCAACCACTCCAGCTTCTCCTCCACGTCCACATCCCCGTAGAAATAGATGTAGCTGTTGGAGGGGTGGTAATAGGTCCGGTGGTATTCCAGGAAGTCCTCCTGGGTCAGTCGGGTGATCTGGTCCGGGTCCCCCCCGGACTCGTTCCCGTAGGCCGTATCCGGAAAAAGGCTCTGCTGGATCTTGCGGAAGAGCACCTGTTCCGGAGAGGAGAAAGCCCCCTTCATCTCGTTGTAGACCACCCCCTTGTAGGTGACCTCCCCCTCTTCGGAGTCCAGCTCGTGGTGCCAGCCCTCCTGGGCCAGGATCTTGTCGTTGGCGTAAATGTTGGGATGGAGCACGGCGTCCATGTACACGTCCGCCAGGTTCCGCAGGTCCTGCTGGTTGCAGCTGGCCACCGGATAGACGGTCTTGTCCGGATAGGTCATGGCGTTGAGGAAGGTGTTCAGGGAGCCTTTGGCCAGCTCCACGAAGGGGTCCTTCACGGGATACTTCCTGGATCCGCAGAGGACGGAGTGCTCCAGGATGTGGGGGAGCCCCGTGTCGTCCAGGGGGGGGGTCTTGAAGGCGATGGAAAAGGTCCTGTTCTCGTCCTTGTTCAGCAGGAAGGCCACTTGGGCCCCGGATTTGCCATGTCTGTATAAAAGGCCTTTGGAATGGATGTCCAAAAGCTCCCGTTCTTCAATCAACTGGTATTTGTCCATATGAACTACCTCTTCTTTCTTCGCATCTTTCTTTGCATGCGTGATGCATCGTCCCTCTACTATACAATCCTTTCCCCGATTTTGCAACGGGTTTGGTTTGCGGGTGGTACGCGGGGACGGTTCTTCCGTACCAGTCCGGACTGGTACGGAAGAACCGTCCCCGCGTACCACCCCATTCAAAAAGACCCGGCCCCTCCCCAAAAGGAGGTGCCGGGTCTTTTTGAATGGGCTTTCCTGAAGCCTAGTGCCTGAAGTGGCGCATGCCGGTGAAGACCATGGCGATTCCGTATTTGTTGCAGGTGTCGATGGAGTCCTGGTCCTTCATGGATCCGCCGGGCTGGATGATGGCGGTGATGCCGGCGGCTGCTGCCGCCTCCACGCAGTCCGGGAAGGGGAAGAAGGCGTCGGAGGCCAGGGCGGCCCCTTTCAGCACGTCGGCCCCCAGGGCTTCCACCGCATGCTCGATTGCCTGGTTGCAGGCCCAGATCCTGTTCACCTGTCCGGGACCCACGCCCAGGGACTGCTTGTCCTTGCCGATGGCGATGCCGTTGGACTTGGCGTACTTCACGATCTTCCAGGCGAAGAGCAGGTCCTCCATCTCCTTTTCCGTGGGCTGGCGGTCGGTGACCACCTTCAGCTCGCCTTCGGCCAGCAGGGCGTTGTCGATGGTCTGCACCAGCAGGCCGCCTCCCACCTTCTTCAGGTCGTAGGCTGTGTCGGGTTGCTTCACGGTGATGTCCGCCAGGGAAAGGATCCGGATGTTCTTCTTCTTTTTCAGGACCTCCAGGGCCTGGGGCTGGTAGGAGGGGGCCACGACGATCTCCACGAAGATTTTGTTGATCTCCTCAGCGGTGGCCACGTCCACCTCCCTGTTGGCGACCACGATGCCGCCGAAGATGGATTTGGGGTCGGAGGTGTAGGCCTTCACATAGGCCTCATGGATGGTGTCCGCACTGCCCACGCCGCAGGGGTTGGCGTGCTTGCAGGCCACCACCGCGGGCTGGTCGAATTCCTTCAGGAGCTCCAGGGCCCCGTTGGTGTCGTTGATGTTGTTGAAGGAGAGCTCCTTCCCGTGGAGCTGGACCGCGGAGGCCAGGGTCCCCTTGGGATGGACGATCTCCTTGTAGAAAGCGGCCTGCTGGTGGGGATTCTCCCCGTAGCGCATGTCCTGGACCTTCTCGAAGGTCATGGTGACGACTTCCGGCAGGACTTCCGCATTCCGCTGCTTGCGCATGTAGTCCGCGATCATGGCGTCGTAGCTGGCGGTGTGCTCGAACACCTTGGAACTCAGGTAGAAGTTGGTGGTCTTGGAGACTTTTCCCACTTCCCTCAACTCCACCAGGACCTTCTCATAATCCCTGGGATCGATGATGACGGACACGTCCTGGTAGTTCTTGGCGGCGGAACGGAGCATGGTGGGACCGCCGATGTCTATGTTCTCGATGGCCTCCTCCAGCTCCACCCCTTCCTTCAGGATGGTCTGCTTGAAGGGGTACAGGTTCACCACCACCAGGTCGATGGTCTCCACGCCCAGCTTCGCGATCTGCTCCATGTGCTCCGGATTGCTCCGCATGGCCAGGATCCCCGCATGGATGTGGGGGTCCAGGGTCTTGACCCTGCCGTCCAGGCACTCGGGGAAGCCGGTGACCTCGGAGATGCCGATGACGGGGATGCCGGCGTCCGTCAACGCGGAGGCGGTGCCTCCCGTGGAGATGATCTCCACGCCCAGTTCCTGCAGCTGCTTGGCAAAGTCCACAATGCCCGTTTTGTCCGATACGCTGATCAATGCTCTCATAATATGAAGCTCCTTTTCATGGATTGCTGTTTACAAGCTGGTGTGGTAGGTTCGGTTGACCACTTCCAGCTGCTGTTCCCTGCTGAGACGGTTGAAGTTGACGGCGTAGCCGGAGACCCGGACCGTCAGGTTGGGATATTTCTCCGGATGCTCCATGGCGTCCAGGAGATGTTCCCGGGTGAATACGTTCACGTTCATGTGGTGTCCCTTCTGGCTGAAATAGCCGTCCAGGATGGCCGCCAGGTTGTCCAGCCTGGCCTCCTCCCTGCCCAGGGTGGCCGGCTGGATGGAGAAGGTGCAGGACACCCCGTCCCTGCAGCAGTCGTAGGGGATCTTGGCCACGGAGGCCAGGGAGGCCAGGGCCCCCTTGGTGTCCCGATGGTGCATGGGATTGGCTCCGGGGGCGAAGGGCTCCCCCGCCTTCCTCCCGTCGGGGGTGGAGCCTGTCTTCTTCCCGTAGACCACGTTGGAGGTGATGGTCAGGACCGAAAGGGTGTGGACGGCATTCCTGTAGAGGGGATGCTTTTGCAGCTCCTCCAGGAAGTCCCGGACCAGCTCCGCCGCCATGCCGTCCACCCGGTCGTCGTTGTTCCCGTACATGGGGAACTCCCCCTCCACCCGGAAGTCCACGATGATCCCCCGTTCGTCCTTCACCGGGGTCACCCGGGCGTACCGGATGGCGCTGAGGGAATCCGCGGTGACCGAGAGTCCCGCGATGCCGAAGGCCATGAGCCGCTCCACCTGGGTGTTGTGGAGGGCCATCTGGGTCTTCTCGTAGGCGTATTTGTCGTGCATGTAATGGATCACGTTCATGGTGTCCGCATACAGCCGGGCCAGCCAGGAGAGGTAAGTCCTGAAGCGCTCCCTGACCTCCCCGTAGTCCAGGGGCTTCTCATCCACAGGCTCCATCCGGGGGCCCATGGGGCATCCGTAGATCTCGTCCCGTCCCCCGTTCAGGGCCAGCAGCAGGATCTTGGGCATGTTGCACCGGGCCCCGAAGAACTGCATCTGCTCCCCGATCCGCATGGCGGATACGCAGCAGGCGATGCCGTAGTCGTCCCCGTAGAGGGGCCGCATGAGGTCGTCGTTCTCGTACTGGACGGAATCCGTCTCGATGGAAATCCGGGCGCAGAAGCGCTTGAATCCCACGGGCAGATGCTCGGACCAGAGGACCGTCAGGTTGGGCTCCGGGGCCGGGTCCAGGTTGTCCAGGGTGTGCAGGATCCTAAAGGAGGTCCTGGTCACCAGGGTCCGTCCGTCCATCCCCATGCCTCCGATGGCTTCCGTGACCCAGTTGGGGTCCCCGGCGAAGAGGTCGTTGTATTCCGCGGTGCGGAGCTGCCGGACCATCCGAAGCTTCAGCACGAAGTCGTCGATGAGCTCCTGGGCCTTTTCCTCGTCCAGGACGCCTTGGTCCATGTCCCGCTGGAGGTAGATGTCCAGGAAGGTGCCCACCCGCCCCAGGGACATGGCCGCCCCGTTCTGCTCCTTGACGGAGGCCAGGTAGGCGTAGTAGGTCCATTGGATGGCTTCCCGGGCGGTGGCGGCCGGCTGGGAGATGTCGTCCCCGTAGAGGGCGGCCATGGACTTCAGCTTGCCCAGGAAGTCGATCTGCCGGTAGACCTCCTCCAGGAGGCGGATGGTCTCCTCGGTCATCCGGCCCTTCTGCAGCAGGGCCTGGTCCCTCCTCTTGGCCTCCACCAGGACGTCGATGCCGTAGAGGGCCACCCGCCGGTAGTCCCCGATGATCCTTCCCCTGCCGTAGGCGTCCGGGAGGCCGGTGATGATCCCCGTCTTCCGGGCGGTCTTCATCTCTTCGGAATAGACCCTAAAGACCCCGTCGTTGTGGGTGGTCCTGAACGCGAATTCCCTCTCGATCTCCGGGTCCATGGTGTAGCCGTAGGATTCGCAGGCTGCCTTGGCCATCCGGATCCCGCCGAAGGGGTTGATGGCCCGCTTCAGGGGTTCGTCGGTCTGGAGGCCCACGATCAGCTCCTTTTCCTTGTCCAGGTATCCCGGGGGGAAGGTCAGGAGGGAGGATACGGTCTTGGTGTCCACGTCCAGCACGCCTCCCTTTTCGATCTCCTTCTGCCGGAGGGCGTCGTACTTCGCCGCCAGTTCCAGGGTCCTGGGGGTGGGGCCCGCCAGGAACTCCTCTCCCCCCTCGTAGGGGCTGTAGTTGGTTTGGATGAAGTCCCGCACGTCGATGGCCGACGTCCATTTGCCTTCCTTGAAATCATGCCATTGCTTGTAATCCATTTCCTACCTCCGTCGATGGTCAGGGCTGGAAAATCCCCTCGGGCGCAGGCGCTGCGGGGGCTTTCCATGAGTACAAAAAGACCGCCCAGGCAGGAAACCTTCACGGTCCATTGCCCAGGCGGTCGGCATAATTCGATTCCCGTACTCCCTGTGGGTACTCCCACTTTCCGCCAGTCATACGGTCTCATAGATGATTCAAGTATACCTTATCCGGAAAAAGTTGGCAAGGGGGAAATTCTCCCTTTCATCCAGGCCAGCAGGTCCTCCATGACCTCCTCCCGGTTGGTCTCGTGGAACATCTCGTGCCGCCCGCCGGGGTACAGCTTCAGGGTGACATCCGAAAAACCCAGCCTTTCGTAGGTCCTGGCCAGCCGCCGCACCCCTTTCCCGAAATCCCCCAGGGGGTCCTTGTCTCCGGACAGGAGCAGCAGGGGCAGCTTCCGGTCCATCTTCCCAAGCTCCTCCCTTTTCCAGAGGCGGACCATTCCCCGAAAAAAAGCGTAGTAGAAGCCGGTGGAACAGATGAAGCCGCAGCCGGGATCCTTCACATAGGCGTCCACCCGGTCCCCGTCCCGGCTGAGCCAGTCGGACTCCGTCCGGTTGGGACTGAACTTCCTGTTGAACCCCTCGAAGAGGAGCCGGTGGAGCAGCCGGGCAGGAGCATGGCGTCCCAGGCGAAGCATCTCTTCCTTTGCAAGCAGGGCGGCCAGAAACATCTGTACGGTGGAGACTTTGCCGGAACCGCTGAGGATGGCCCCCGCCAGACCCTTCCCGGTCCGCTGGAGCTGCCGCTGGACCAGGAAGGAGCCCATGCTGTGTCCCAGGAGGAGGAAGGGAAGGTCCCGATGCCTGTGCCGGATGACCTCCGTCAGGGCCTCCATGTCCTCCACCATCCGGTCGAAACCGGCCTTCCCCGGAAGCTTCCCCAGCCGGTTCCGGTGCCTGGCGGTCTTGCCATGGCCCAGGTGGTCGTTGGTGTAGACCGCAAAGCCGTGTCCGGCCAGGAAGGTCCCCAACTCTGCGTAGCGCATGGCCTTCTCCCCCATGCCGTGGGCGATCTGTACCGCCCCCAGGGTCCTGCTTCCCGGCACCGGCTCCCAGGAATAGGCCTGGATTTTGCCCTTCCCCTTGCCCTGGTACTGGAATTTGGTGAACAGGACGTCCTTTTCTATGATCTCCATACGCCGCCTCCTTCCATTGCATGCCCTTCCCTACCGGTCGTCCTCGTCCACCTCGTAGAGGGGCGCAAGCTCCTCCGCGTCTGCCCCGTCCATGGGCAGGGATTCCACGTCCTTCAGCTTCCGCTGGATGGCCCGGCTCCGGGTGCCCGCCTTGTCGATGACGTTGGCGGCCTCCTGCAGCTTCTTCTTGGTCTTCTCCAGGATCTCCCCGAAAGCCCCGAACTCGGTCTTCACCCGGCCCAGGACCTCCCACACCTCGCTGGACCTTTTTTCGATGGCCAAGGTCCTAAAGCCCATCTGGAGGCTGTTCAGGAAGGCCATCAGGTTGGCGGGGCCCACCACGGTGATCCGCAGGTCCCGCTGTAGGCTCTCGAAGAGCCCCGGCCGGCGGAGGACCTCCGCGTAGAGGCCTTCGGTGGGGACGAACATAAGTGCGAAGTCCGTGGTGGTGGGGGGGTGGATGTACTTGCCCAGGATGTCCCTGGCGTTCTTGCGGACGCTGGCCTCGAACTGGCGCAGGATGGCCTCCAGGGCCGGCCCCGTCTCCCCCCGGTCATAGGCGTCCATGAGCCGCTGGTAGTCCTCCACCGGGAACTTGGAATCGATGGGCAGCAGCAGGGGCCTGCCGTCCATGCCCCCGGGGAGCTTCACCGCATATTCCACCCGCTCCTGGGTGTCCTCCCGGGTGGCGGCGTTGACCAGATACTGGTCCGGTGCCAGGAACTGCTCCAGGATGTTCCCCAGCTGGACCTCCCCCAAGGTGCCCCGGGTCTTCACATTGGAGAGGACCTTCTTCAGGTCCCCCACCCCGGAGGCCAGGTTCTGCATCTCCCCCAGGCCCTGGTGGACCTGGTCCAGGCGCTGGCTGATGCCCTTGAAGGATTCGTTGAAGCGCTTCTCCACGGAGCTCTGGAGCTTCTCGTCCACCGTGCTGCGCATCTCCTCCAGCTTCCGGCCGTTCTCCTCCTGGAGGGCCAGGAGCCTGCGCTCGAAGGTCTCCCGGATCTTCTCCAGCTGCTCCTCGTTTCCCCGGATCAGGCGGTAGAGCTGCTCCCCGATCTCCTCCCGGTTCCCCTGGAAGGCGCTTCCCATCTCCTGCCGGTTCCTTGCGAACTCCTCCCGGGTCTCCCCCTCCAGCCGGTGCAGGTCCCTGAGGATCCGTTCCCCCTGGTTCCTGGAACCCAGGAACACCACCGCCAGCAGGTTCGCCAGCAGCAGGGACACCACCGCGGTTTCAAAAACATGTTCCATCCCAAGCCTTCCTTTCCCATCGCTTCCATGGCGATGCTTCCATTGCATCCATTATACCCTTTGTCCCGCAAAAAGCAAGCCGGAAGGGGGTTCCACAGGCGGATTTCCCTTGCATTTTTCCGGAGGATGGGGTACCATTATCGCATATGAAAGAAAACCATTCTCAACGGATATCGGAGGTGCCTATGACCGTCACGACCTTAAGCAGCAAGGACCTGTACCACGCGTTCGTTTCGGGGGCCCATGCGGTGATCAACCAGCGGCAGCCCCTCAACAGGATCAACGTCTTTCCCGTCCCGGACGGGGACACGGGGACCAACCTGGCGTCCACCATGCACGCCATCATCCACAAGTCCGTCCTCCACGAGAATGCGGCGAAGACCTTCCAGTCCATCGCGGACGCGGCCCTTTCCGGGGCCCGGGGGAATTCCGGGACCATCTTCGCCCAATACCTGAACGGCATCACCCAGGAATTGGAGGAGCAGGAGGAGCTGGAGCTTTCCGCCTTCAGCGCCTCGGTCCGCTCCGCCGTCCCCCACGCCTACCACGCCATCTCCAATCCCGTGGAGGGCACCATGCTGACGGTGATCAAAGACTGGGCCGACGCGGTGTACGCCTACGCCCGGGAGGTCCATGACCTGGTGGAGGTGCTCCGGCGGGCCCTGGAGGACGCCAGGGAATCCCTGCGGACCACTCCGGAAAAACTGGCGGTCCTGAAGGCCAAGTCCGTGGTGGATTCCGGCGCCAAGGGCTTCGTCCACTTCCTGGAGGGCTTCCTGGATTTCCTCCAGTCCGGCGTTGCGGTGGCCGAGGAGGAGGACCTGGCCCCGGACCTGACGGAGGACCTGACGGACGAGGGCTTCGACCTGACCTACCGGTACTGCACGGAGGCCTTCCTCACCGGGGAGGGCATGCCCCTGGACCAGGTGAAGGAGGAGCTGCTCCCCTTCGGGGACTCCCTGATCGTGGCCGGCGGCCCCCGGCAGATGAAGGTCCACATCCACACGGACACCCCCATCCCGGTTTTTGCGAGGCTTCGGCGGCACGGGGCCATCCTGGAGCAGAAGGTGGACGACATGGAGCGGCAACGGCAGGTGGTGAACCACCGGAAGTACGACATCGCCCTGGTGACGGATTCCATCGCGGACATCCCCCAGGAGATCCTGGACAACTACCAGGTGCACCAGGTGCCCCTGCTGGTGTCCATGGAGGGAAGCTCCTACCTGGACAAGCGGACCATCGACTCCCCCACTTTTTACCAGGTGGTGGAAGGGCTGACCGAGTACCCCACCTCCTCCCAGCCCACCAACCGGCAGGTGGAGGACCTCTTCGCCTTCCTCTCCACCCACTACAAGTCGATCCTGGCCATCACCGTGGCCGGGGCCCTGAGCGGCACCTACAACACCTTCGTCCAGGCCGCAGGCAAGTTCGCGGACGGGGAGGTGCCCATCGACGTCATCGACTCCAGGCTGAATTCCGGGGCGGAGGGTCTCCTGGTCCTGAAGGCTGCGGAGGCCATCGACCAGGGGCAATCCCACCGGGAGGTTGTGGACCTGGTCCGGTCCATGATTCCCCGGACCAAGATCTACGTCAGCGTCAGCACCTTGAAGTACATGGTCCTGGGGGGACGGGTGAGCCCCATGAAAGGCCGGCTGGCCAAGGTCCTGAACGTGAAGCCCATCGTCTCCCTGGACGGGGAAGGGAAGGGGGTGGCCTTCGGGAAGGCCTACAGCGACCGGGCCAACGCCAAAAAGATCCGGCAGGTGGTCCAGGAGATCCTGGAACGGGACGGCATCCTGGAGTACAGCCTGGTCCACGGCAGCGCTCCGGAGAAGGCTGCCCGGTTCGAGGAGATGTTCACCGAGCTCATCGGGAAGCCCCCCCGCTTTGTCGCCGAGGTGTCCACCATCATCGCCATGAGCGCGGGGAAGGACTGTGTCGCCATTTCCCTGCTGACCCCCTAGGAGGTTCCCATGAACGTCTATCTGCTTTCCACATCGGTATTGGCCGCGCATTTCCTGGTCTTCTTCCTGGTGGGCCAGGCGAAAAGGAATAACGGGATTGTGGACGTGGGCTGGGGGTTGGGCTACGTCTGGGTGGCCCTGGCCAACTTCCTGGCCACTCCCGCCCCCACCTGGCGGATGGTTGCGGCCACCTTCCTGGTGCTGCTCTGGGGCCTGCGCCTGACCTTCCACCTTTTCCGGCGGAACTGGTCCGCCCCGGAGGATTACCGGTACGTGGCCATGCGCAAGGGCTGGGGGGACCATCCCCACCTGAACGCCTTCTTCCGGGTCTACCTGCTGCAGGGGATCTTCCTCTACCTGGTGGCCCAGCCCATCATGGCCGTCTTCCACTTCGCCCGGGGGGACTGGGGATTCCTGGACTGGGTTGCCCTGGGGGTCTTCGCCGTGGGCTTCTTCTTCGAGGTGGTGGGGGACGCCCAGCTGAAGGCCTTCAAGCGGGACCCCGCCCACAAGGGCCGGATCATGCAGACGGGGCTCTGGGCCTGGACCCGGCACCCCAACTACTTCGGGGAGTCGGTCCTGTGGTGGGGCATCGGACTGCTGGGCTTCTCCGGAAGCGGGAACCCCCTGCTCTTCCTGAGCCCCCTGTTCATCACCCTGCTGCTCCTCTTCGTCTCCGGCGTCCCCCTCCTGGAAAACAAGTACAAGGACAATCCGGAATTCCAGGAATACGCCGCCAGGACCAGCAAGTTTTTCCCCAGGGTGCCAGGCACCGTGAACAAACCGTGAACAAATCGTTTCCTTGACCCCTCCGTGCAGGGGACGATTCGGAGATGTCCGCAAAAAAAGGGCTCCCCGGTGCCAACCGTCATGTTGGAACCGGGGAAGCCCTTTTTTTGTTGCGGGACTTCGTCAGATGAAGATGAACTTCAGCAGGAACAGCAGGGTGAGGACGTACATCAGGGGATGCATCTCCTTGGCCTTGCCTGTGAAGAGGTGGATCACGGTGTAGGAGATCACGCCGAAGGCGATCCCCTCGGAGATGCTGTAGGTGATGGGCATGACCAGGATGGTCAGGAACGCCGGGATGCCCTTGGCGAAGTTGTCCAGGTCCACCTTCAGCACCGATTCCATCATGTAGAATCCCACCACGATCAGGGCCGGGGCCGTGGCGAAGGCGGGAACCGCCATGAAAAGGGGGGCGAAGGGCAGGGCCAGCAGGAACAGGGCCGCGGTGGTCAGGGAGGTGAGGCCCGTCCTTCCGCCGTCCGCCACGCCCGAGGCGCTTTCCACATAGGTGGTCACCGTGGATGTCCCCAGGCTGGCCCCCACCGTGGTGCCGATGGCGTCCGCCAACAGGGCCCTTTTTGCCTTGGGCAGCTTCCCGTCCTTGTCCAGGAAGCCAGCCTTGCTGGAAACCCCGATCAGGGTCCCCAGGGTGTCGAACACGTCCACGAAAAGGAAGGACAGCACCACCGTCCAGAAGCCCAGCTCCACCAGCTTGGTGAAGTCCAACTGGAAGGCGATGGGGGCCAGGCTGGGAACGGTGCCGATGATCTTCTGGGGGATCACGGAGAAGGTGTTCTCCATGTCGGGCACATACCAGCCCCCGAGCTCCGCCAGGATCCCGACGACCCAGGTCCCCAGGATGCCCAGGAGGATGGAGCCCTTCACCTGCTTCACCACCAGGATGGAGGTCAGCAGCACGCCGATGCCGGCGATCACGATGGAGGGCTGGGTCATCTCCTTGCTGATGGTCACCAGCGTGTCCGGGTCCCCCACCACAATTCCCGCATTCACGAAACCAATCAGGGCGATGAAGAGGCCGATTCCCGCGCTCACCGCGTATTTCAGGTCCAGGGGGATGGCGTTGAACATGGCCTCCCGCACGTTGAAGACGGAAAGCAGGAGGAAGATCAGGCCCTCCACGAAAACGGCGGTCAGGGCCACCTGCCAGGAATAGCCCATGCCCAGGACCACGCTGAAGGCGAAGAAGGCGTTCAGCCCCATGCCCGGCGCCAGGGCGAAGGGGTAGTTGGCAAGCAGTGCCATTGCCACGGTGCCCACCACGGAGGCGATGGCGGTGGCGGTGAAGAGGGCCCCCGGGTCCATCCCCGCGGCGGAGAGGATCTGCGGGTTCACGATCAGGATGTAGGCCATGGTCATGAATGTGGTGACCCCGGCCAGCACTTCCGTCCGGACCGTCGTATTGTGTTCCTTCAATTGAAACATCTTCAACATCGTATGTTGCTCCTTTCCAGCTCGCATGTTGCTGGAGCGCCCGGAAAAAAGGGCGGTCCGCATCCCCATTCTAGCAAAGCCGCTCCCTTCCTGTCAAACGGTTCCGGTTTTCCTTCTGTCAAGCGTTTTTGAAAATGTCCCGAAAAACTTATAACATAGGCACCAGCTATTGCTGGTGCTTTTTTGGTCTTGGGCGTGATGCAAGGGAGCGGCATTTATTCCACGGACCTGTTTACAGCGAG
>NZ_JAAEEH010000036.1 GCF_010179735.1 Anaerotalea alkaliphila | reverse complement strand
TGTCTCATATGCCAACCAAATGCCAATGTTCGGATTTTGCTATTGGCTAGCTTTGCTATACGCTTTTTTAAAACTCAATTTTTAAAGTTTTTTGATCTCAGCTATTGACTTTTATTAGCTGGTCTTATTTTGCTCCTACTTGTTTCTTTCTATATAGGACTTCCTGTATTTGCTGGGGGACATCCCGATGTTCTTGGTGAAGATGACGTTGAAGTAGTTGGGGTTCCCGTAGCCCACCCTGGATGCGATGTCCGTGATGGACAATTCGGTGGTGATCAAAAGCGTCTGCGCCTCCCCGATGCGCCTGCGCAGGGTGTATTGCATGGGCGAATAACCGGTGATCTTCTTGAAGACGTGGGAAAGATAGTAGGGGCTCAGGTTCATGGCCCCGGCGATGACCTCCAGATTCAGTTCGTCACTGTAATGGGTGTCGATGTAGTCCTTGATCTGGTTGCTCAGGACCCGCAGGTCGCTGCGGGGTTCCTGGACGGGCTCCAGCCCCTGGACGGTGATCCGCTTCACGATCCGAAGCAAGGCCAAGGTGGCGAATTCAGCGATTTCGTCCCGTCCGTCGCAACCGGAGGCCAGCTGGTTGTAGATGACGCTGTACAGCCGCAGCAGGTCCTCGAAGTCCTCGCCGGAAGGGATTACGGGACGCGCGTCCGAGGGGATCAGGGCATTGGGGGGGAGGTTGTCGTACCGGATTTCCTTGATGGCGATGCAGTAGGTGTTCAGGTCCTGGTTCTCCTCGGGCATCTCGTCGTGCAGCACCCCGCTGTTGCAGATGATCAGGTCCCCCTGCTGGATGGGATAGCGTTCGCTTTCGATGACATACATGCCGGAACCGCTCCGCACGAACAGGATCTCTGCGAAGTCCTTGTGGTTGTGCATGATCCGGGGATGGATGCTGTAGCTGGCGTCGATCCTGCTGGCGGACAGGAGCTTCGGCTGGTTGCCGTTGGAGAAGGTAGGGGTGAAGGGGTGGTTGACGAAGCATTGGATCATTCTTTTCTCCTTTCGCCGGGGAGGTTGGGAAGGGGTGTCCCTCGGGATGGTTCCATTATAACGGTTTCTGGAAGGGGAGTAAAGTTCATTTAGAATAAAATATAATTTTAAATGCGCATTCGGAACGGTTTTGAAAGCAAGAAAATGAAGGGAGGGTAGAAAAGACACCTGGAAACGGGGGTTTCGGGAGGCGGATACAGCAAGAATATTGTAGCTGGAATAGGCAAACTCCACTATAATTGGATTATGAACAAAAGAAAGATGTGCGGGTTGCACAAAAGAGCAGAATTTTCATTTTAAATGCAATATATTAAGGAGGAGCTGAAATGAGAGCTTTTTACGTTGAAGCGGATTGGGCGCCCAAGGATGGCTACAAGCTGTCCGAAAGGGAACTTTCCACAAAAAGGGCGCTGCGGGGGAATTCCATCTGGAAGAACATCAGAGGCAGCGTGACGGACAGGCCGGAACCGGTGGCCAAAGACGATGAAGTCCTGTTGAAGATCGGCGCCGCAGGCATCTGCGGAACGGACGCCCACCTGTTGAAGAAGGGGGAGGACGGCTACAGCCTGTACAACGGCCACTCCAAATATCCGATCATCATCGGACACGAATTCTCCGGCGAGGTGGTGGAGGTCGGAAGGAATGTGAAGCGGCTGAAGGTCGGAGACCTGGTTAGCGTGGAGTCCATGCATTGGTGCGGCGAGTGCGACGCCTGCAGGATGGGGATGTTCAACCAGTGCAAGAACCTGGACGAGCCCGGCCTCACCTTCGACGGCGGGTTTGCGGAATATGCGGCCATCAAGGAGAAGTACTGCTATGTGTTGAACGACATCGTCAACCATTACGGGGACAAGATGACGGCCTTCGAGCTTGGAGCCATGATCGAACCCACAGGCGTGGCCTACAACGGGCTGTTCGTCCGCGGGGGCGGACTCAGGCCAGGAGGGCATGCGGTGGTGTTCGGAGCGGGCCCCATCGGTCTTGCGGCCATATCCCTCTTGAAGACGGCAGGAGCCGCCAAACTCATCGCTTTCGAGACCGTGCCGGAGCGCCAGAGGTTGGCCAAGGAATGCGGTGCGGACTATGTGTTCAATCCAAACGACTTCGAAAGTCCCGAGGCCCAGGCGGAAATGCTGATGGAGCTCACCAACGGCAGGGGCATCGCCCTTTTTGCGGAGTGCTCGGGAGCGACGAAGTTCACCTATCCCGTCATGGCGGGCTCCCTGGCCATCGGTGGAAAAACCATCCAGATCGGCCACACGCTGGGGATTACCCCGGTGGACATCTTCAACTGGCAGTGGAATGCGGCCAGCATCAGCGGTTCCAACGGACAGTCGGGAGAAGGCATCTACAGCGACGTCATCGCGCTGATGGCATCCGGCAGGATCGACATGCGGAAGATGGTGACCGGACGGTTCCACCTGGAAGACATCGAGGAAGGTTTGAAATTGACGTCGGGCAAAGTGCTGGTGAGCATGGACTATGACCGGCTCAAATGAACTAAGCAACCCTAAATTTTGAAAATGGAGGACAAAAATATGTCTAAATGGGAAATTCCTGCAAAAGGCGGCAATATGGAGGCTGACAACGGCATCTACTTCCAGAACATGACCAACCGTGAAGTGGCCGAGCGTCTGAAGAAGAACGATGTAATCCTGATCCCTATGGGGTCCACGGAGAACCATGGTCCCAGCGCTCCCTACGGCGAAGACACCTATCTGGACACACGTCTTTGCGAGCAAGTTGCGAAGGCCACGGGCTGCACGGTAGCCCAGCCCATCTGGTACGGATCCCATCCCTACCATCACCTGGGGATGCCCGGAACCATCATGATTCCGGAAGAAACCCTGATTGATTATCTGGTATATGTTTTCGCTGGATTCTGGAACACCGGATTCCGGAAGATGATTGTAGTGAACGGCCATGGACAGGACTATGTGATTCCTGCGGCCATCCACAAGTTCGGCAAGAAATTCCAGGTTCCCGGCATCATCATCTACGACCACTTCTGGTCTTCTGCAAAATACCAGCTTGAGACGAAGGCGAACGGCGGACCTTATGACACTCCTTTCATCCATGCGGATGAAGTCGAACAGTCCTGGTCCCTGGCGCTCTTCCCTGAATTGTGCAAGCAGGAATACGCTGTCAAGACGAAACCGGCTCCGATGATTCCAGCGGGACACATCAACAACTCCGCAGAAACCGGCACCGGCCCCATCAAGTGGTACAATGCCTTCGGTTCGGTGGGCATGGAAGCCATCTGCACGCCGGAAGGCGTCATCGGCGATGCCAGCCTGGCGGATCCGGAGAAAGCGCGTGCGGGTGTCGAGCAGGCACTGGATTATCTGGAGAAGCTCGTCACGGACATCATCACGATGTATCCCGCGGGTGAGCTGCCACCGACCGACAAGGTGACCCAAAGAAATCCGGAGGATATCGCAGCGGTCATCAAAGGCCCCACAAACGGTGGAAGGCATATCTTCACACTTACATATTAAAAACCAAACAAAAACCAGGAGGTATGGAAGATGAAAGCAAATATCGCGTTTATGTATGGCCCCCATGACTTGAGGATTGAAAATGTGGAGCTGCCGGAGCTTAGGCCCGACCAGATTCTGATCAAATTGAAAGCTTGCGGCATCTGCGGTTCCGATGTGGAGTGCTTTGAAGGCGAATCCGCGGAAGGGCGCTACGACATCGCTCCCTACACACCAGGCCACGAGTGGGCCGGACAGGCGGTTGCTGTCGGCAGTGAAGTCACATCAATCAAGGTAGGGAACAAGGTCGTAGGGGACTGTGTGCTTGCTTGTGGAAAATGCGCCAACTGCAAAGAAGGGAAGATGCCTTCCGCCTGCCTGAACATGCGTGAAATCGGCTTCCGCCCGGATTCCCCGGGAGGATTTGGAGAGTACATGATCCTGGAAGAGCAATACACCCATGTGATCCCAGACGACTGGGACTATGAGCTGGGTGCCTGGGTGGAGACCTTCAACGTGGGATATTGGGGCGTGTGGGGCAATGGCTGCGCACCGGACGCATCCGACGAAGTCGCCATCATTGGAGGCGGTCCCATCGGGTTGTCGGCTGCCATGGTTGCAAAAACAGCCGGTGCAAAAGTCATCCTGATCGACCCCTTGGAAGCAAGACGTGAAAACGCATTGAACTATGGGGCGGACTATGTGGTCGACCCCACCGTGGGAAACCTTGAAGAGGAAATCAACAAGCTTACCGATGGAAGGGGCCCCTCCGTTGTCATCGAATGTTCCGGAAACGACAAGGGAATCGCATCCCTGTTCGACATCGCAGGACACGATTGCCGCGTGGGTCTGGTCGGACACTCCATCGGACGGAAAGTGCCTGTGGAACTGGGCAAAGTCATCTGGAAGACACTGCACATCGCAGGATCCGGCGGCACAAAGACATGGTTCCCCAAGACCATCCGCTTCATGTCCCAGATCAAGGACAAGTATGATTTCGCAGCCTTGAACACCCATCACTATGACTTCAAGGACCTGGACAAGGCCATGGACATGGCTGTGCATCACAAGGATATCGCTCGCAAGGTCATGCTGACCTTCGAAGACTAATCGAAAGTTAACAAGCACAGTTGCATGTGCGTGCGGGGATGCGTATTGTCCCGTGGCGAAAATCCTCCCGCCGCGGCAAAGCATCCCTGTTTTTATTTAGGGGGGTCTTGTTGAAGGCGCTCATCACCAAGTCATAATATTTAAGAAGGAGTGTGAATCGAATGAAAGAATGGAAATATGCCGTGTCCAGCGCCGATGAGGCACCCGACACCGCGCCCATCCTCCTGAAGGGGAGCATCCTGGACAACCTGCGGGAAGCGGCCAGGCTGGGCTACGACGCAATAGAAGTGCATCTGCGGGAGACGGAGGAGCTGGACTACGATGCGATCAACCGGACCATGGAGGAGACCGGCGTACGGATCTCCATGATCGTGACGGGAAGATTGAATACGGAAGGCAAGTGCAACCTGATGGACGAGGTGCCTTATGTGGCGGCTGCTGCTGTGGAGGGAATGAAGCTCTACATCGACATGGCCTCCCGGCTGGAAGCAGGCATTGTCATCGGTTGGGTCAAGGGGAACGTCCCTCCGGGCAAGAACAGGGACAAATACATGGCCCGCCTGGCAAGGAACCTGCGCATTCTGGCGGAGTACGCCCAGGAAAGGGATGTCCGCCTGAACCTGGAGGTCATCAACCGGTATGAGGTGAACGTGTTCACCACTGCACAGGAGACCATGGAGTTCCTGGACAGGAATGGGATCAAGAACTGTTACCTGCATCTGGACACCTTCCACATGGGGATCGACGAGACCAATCCGGTGGAAACCATCCGGGCCTGCAAGGGCAGGATCGGCTACATGCACTTTGCGGACAACTCGCGCAAGTATCCGGGAAGCGGGATGATCGACTTTGGAAGGATCCTGGAAGCGCTGGATGAAGTGGGATACGAAGGCTATCTGGCGGTGGAGTGCCTGCCCTGGCCGGATTCCGAAACGGCTGCCGTACGGGGGCTGGAGCATCTGAAGGCAAAGGAGCCCCGGGAGATGAAGATGGCTTCGTCGTCATGACGGGAGGAGACGGATGACGATTACAGATATCGCCAGGATGGCGGATGTATCCGTGGCCACCGTTTCGAGGGTCATCAACAAGAAGGACAAGGGTGTGGGCGCCGGGACAAGGAAACGGATCCTGGAGATCGTGGAAGCGCAAGGTTTCCAGCCCAGTGCGGTGGCCCGCGGGCTGGCGACGAAGAAGTCCAAAATCATCGGTCTTGTGGTCCAGGATCTGCTGAACCCCTATTATCCCAGGATGGTGAAGGGTGTGGAAGATGAAGCGGGGGACAGGGGATACCATGTGGTCCTTTGTGACGGGAACAACTCGGAGCCCAAGGAGCTGGCCTGTTTGGATTTCCTGAAGGAGCATTACGTTTCGGGCATCATCTACAACAGCTTCAACATCGCAAGCGAGAAGGTCCTGGACAGGTTCGTCCTGGAAGGCATTCCGCTGGTGTTCATCGATGCAAAGGCGGAACTGCCTGGAAGCGGCTGCGTCTACGTGGACAATGAGGCGGCCATGCACAGGATGGTCGGTGAGCTCCTCGCCATGGGGCACAAGCGGATCGGGTTCATGGCCGGCTTCGACAGCCATTCCACCAGGGGAAGGTTCAAGGGGTATTTGAGGGCGCTGGAGGACAACCAGATCCCCATGGACCCCCATCTTCTGGTGGAAGGGGCGTCCACGATCGAATCCGGATGCCAGGCGATGGAAGAATTGTTGGAGAGGAATCCCTGGAGGATGTCGGCGGTGGTCTGCTGCAACGACCTGATGGCGATCGGGGCGTTGCAGGCGTTGGAAAGGAGGGGGATCCGGGTACCGGAAGAGATTTCGGTTGCCGGTTTCGACGACATTGAAATGAGCAGCGTGGTCAAGCCCCGGCTGACGACCATTTCCCAGCCGAACTACGAGATGGGTCGCGCCAGCGCCCGGATGCTGATTGAGGCGATTGAGAGCGGAGACAAGAAGGGGATGGGGAATCTGGTGTTTGACCCCGAGATGGTGTTCCGGGAGTCGGTGGCGCCCGTCCATCCTCCGGCCATGGTGGGAAGAAGGAAGTTCGTCGGATGATCCCATGTTTTATGAAAAGGAAGGGCCTTCCCTGTTTGGTGGGGAAGGCCCTTCCTTTCTGGTCGTGTCACATCCGTATCTTTTTGATGTCCTCCCGGAGCCGGTCGATGTCCCGGAGGAAGTCCTCGATGTCGTGTTCGTGTTCCAGCTCGTCGTTCAATATGGTGATGGCCATCTGGTAGGTGGAATGGTCCTTCCCGTTGGTGAACTCCGCAATCTCCTCATACCGCTGGATGGCGCAGCGCTCCCCTTCCAGGTTCTGCTGCAGGATCACCTCGATGTAGGGGTCGCTGGGCTCCGCATAAGCGCATTTGGCGTAGTCCGTCCACTTGTTCGGATTGAGCACCGGCGTTCCCCCCAGCTGCAGGATCCGGTTGAGCACCAGCTCCGCATGGGCCAGTTCCTGTGTGGCGTGGAGCAGGAGTTCGGGCTCCACCTCGCTGCGCATGGGGCCTTCCATCATGCGTGCGCCGACCCAGTATTGGTAGTAGGCCAGCCATTCTTCCGACAGGGCCTCGTTCAGCATCTGGATGAGCTGTTCCACATCCAGGTGGGCGATTGCAACCGCTTTCTTTCCCATATTGCTTCCTCCTTCCGATTCCTTGTTCCCATCGTATCGCTGCACCTTCATGATACACCTTTTTGCCGGGGGATGTAAAGGGGAGAGGGCGGCAGATGGGTGCGGTCTATGAAAGATTGCACGTTTATGGTATACTGTTTACGGAATTGTTCGTATAAGCTTCAACAAGAGAAGGAGATTCGAGTGAAAAACTACAAATGCGTGGTCGCCTATGACGGCAGAAGATACAAGGGATTCAGGAAAGTGAAGCAGAGCGGGGACGACCAGACCATCCAGGGCAAGCTGGAGGGGGTCCTCAGGAAGCGGTTCGAAAAGGACATCGAAGTGCTCAGCGCCGTGAACACGGATGCGGGAGTCCATGCCACCCACCAGGTGGTCAACTTCAAATTGGACACGGACGACTATTCGGGACCGGAGATCAAGGAGTATTTCGAGACCTACCTGCCGGAAGACATCGTGATGCGGAGCGCGGAAATCGTGGACGACCGGTTCCACAGCCGCTACAATGTCCAGTCCGTCACCTACACCTACAGGCTCTGGAAGTCCAATGCGGCGGAGCGGCCCCTGTTCGAGCGCCAGCTTGTGAACGTCATGACCCAGCGGCTGAATGTGGGTAAAATGCGGGCGGGAGCGGAGCTGTTCCTGGGGGAGCACGATTTTGCGGCCTTCTCCACCAAGAGCAAGACGAACAGCACCGTGAAGACCATCCTGGACCTTGCGGTGGAGGAGACGGAGAACGAGGTGGTCGTTAAGATCGAGGCCAACGGGTTCCTGCTGAACATGGAGCGGATCATCGTGGGCACCCTGATCCAGGTCGGATTCGGGGACCGGGACGTGAAGTCCGTCACCAAGGCGTTTGAAAGCAAGGACCGCAAGGACGCGGGACACAAGGTCATGTCCCATGCCCTGTGCCTTACGGATGTGAAATACTAGAGGAGGTGCTTGCCATGGGCAACAAGATCATCCCCCATCTGTGGTACGACGACCAAGCCGAGGAAGCGGCCGGATTCTACGCCGGCCTGTTCGAGGACGGCCGGATCCTGCATGTGGCCCGGTACGGACCGGCCGCCGCCCAGGTGTCCGGAAGGCCGGAGGGATCCGTCATGACGGTGTCCTTCCAGCTGGCGGGACAGTCCTTCATGGCCTTGAATGCTGGGCCGATGTTTTCCTTCACCCCCGCCATCTCCTTTTTTGTGGACTGCGGTTCCGAAGAGGAGATCGAGGACCTTTGGGCCGGACTGGGGCAGGACGGAACGGTCCTGATGGAACTGGGGGAGTATCCCTTCAGCAGGAGGTTCGGATGGGTGCAGGACCGTTACGGCGTTTCCTGGCAGCTGAATCTGGACGGCGGGGGACAGAAAATCACGCCGTTCCTCCTTTTTACCGGGGAACAGCAGGGACGGGCGGAAGAGGCCATGAAGCTGTACGTGTCCCTGTTCCAGGAGGCGGGGATCCTGCAGGTGGTGCGCCACGGGCCCGAGCAGGGGGAAGAGGAGGGGACCGTGCTGACCGGGAGCTTCACCCTAGAAGGCCAGAAGTTCATGGCCATGGACAGCGGTCTGGAACATCCCTTCACCTTCACCCCGGCCGTTTCCCTGCTGGTGAATTGCGCCGGACAGGGGGAAGTGGACCTGCTCTGGAATGGCCTGGGGGAAGGCGGGGCCTTGGAGGAGTGCGGCTGGCTGCGGGACCGCTTCGGGGTGTCCTGGCAGATTGTTCCGGCTGTACTGGACAGGATGATGGAGGACCCGGACCCTGTGGCCAGGGAGCGGGTCATGGAGGCGTTGCTGAAGATGGGCAAGCTGGATGAGGCGCTGCTGAAGAAGGCATATGGAGGGGAGCTGTGAGGACGGAGCAGAAGGATGTGCGATGGGTCCCAAGGTTCAACAATTACAAGAAGGCCTTGGAACAGTTAATCCACCGCGGATGAAATCGTGGGTATGGTCCTGCAGGAATACTATACGGCGTTTCTCCGACTGAAGGAAAAATTGCGTGGTTATGCAGAAAACGAAGGTGGATGAAGGATGTATGGTTTGGAGCCGGATACCATGGAAAAAATCATTCAGGTGTTTGCGAAGGATTCCAGAATTGAAAAGGTCATCCTGTACGGATCCCGGGCAAAGGGGAACTACAGGCCTGGATCGGACATCGACTTGACGGTTGTAGGGGAAGGGCTGGGGTTGCGCGACATCAATGCGATGGCGATTGCGCTGGATGCGTTGCATCTGCCCTATGAAATCGACCTATCCGATTATTCGAGATAGGAAATCCGGATCTGATCGACCATATCCGGCGTGCGGGACAAGTGCTTTATGCAAGGAAAGCTTGACGGGGCGCGGGTACATGCTGATTTTGGACAAAAGAAAACCAGACTAGGACCTAGTCTGGTTTTCTTTTGTCCTTTTTTCACTTCTCCCGGACCTCCACCCGCTTGGGGCAGCGGGACCGGACGTGGTCCAGCACATGGTCGAAGTCCCCGTCGTGGATGTAGAGGATGTTCTCGGAGGCTCCGGCCCGCAGGCGGAGGACCTTCCTCCGGCGCTGGGCGGTGATGCTCCGCACATTCCTGAAGGGGGTGTACATGGAGGTCCGGGCACCCGCCAGCATGCCGGCACCCGCCACCGTCGGGTTGCCGGCAAGGGCTCCGGCCAACACGCCGATGAATCCCAGGGCCTCCGCCTTCTTACGCCCCTTCTGCATCTGGATGTGGTTGACTCCTTGGTCGTCCATCTCGAAGATCAGGGGGTACTTGCCCCCATGGATGATGGGTACGAAGACCAGGTAGTAGCTGATGGCCAGCAGTATTGTCATCCCCACGGCCATGTAGCCGTAAAGCTTGAAGGCGAAGAGGATCTGCTCGCCGCTGCCCTCCAGGATGCCGAGGACCAGCATCAGCAGGGTGGGGGCGAGAGAGGCCAGGAGGATGACCTTCCAGGCCAGCAGGGGGATGGTGGTGTCGGTCCAGAGGTTCACCTCGTAGACCCAACGGAGCTTTCCGTCCAGGCCTACCAGGATGTTGTCGCCCACCTTCCGGGTGGAGTCCGCATAAGACCGTTCGGGACCGCTGTTCGGGAGGGGTGCCGGTGCGGGTTGCGCGGCCGCATCGGGTCTTCGGGTCCCGCAGCCGGGGCAGAAATCGGCCTCTTCGGGCAGTTGGTTGCCGCATTTCGTGCAATACATGGGTGGCTCCTTTCGTGTTCCATAGGCAATCTTCTTCCGTTCCATTTTAGCAGAGGGAGAGGGAGATGGCAAGGCTGGTTGGAGACCTGTTGTGGAGGATGTAGAAATACATCCTCAGTTTTTGTGCAAATAGCGCATGGAAACGGGGTTGACAACGATGTGTTTGTGGACTATACTTCATTGTATACAACGTATACAATGTATACAACGTATACGAAACAGACGAGTGAAGCCTACAGGGAATGAAAACATATCACACGAGGAGGTCCTATGAACAGATTTTCATTGGAAGGAAAAGTTGCAATCGTAACAGGCTGCAGAGCGGGGTTGGGGCAGGGAATCGCCCTTGCGCTTGCGGAAGCGGGAGCGGACATCGTGGGGGTCGACTACGCGGATGTGGACGACACCCAGGCGAAGGTGGCTGCCCTGGGAAGGAAGTTCCTGGGAATCCAGGCGAACCTCTTGAGCATCGAGCCCATCGACGGGATCATGGAATCGGCGCTGAAGGAATTCGGCAAGGTGGACATCCTGGTGAACAACGCAGGCATCATCCGCAGGGAAGATTCGGTCAACTTCTCCGAGAAGGACTGGGACGATGTCATGAACATCAATGTGAAGACCGTGTTCTTCTTCAGCCAGGCGGCGGCAAAACAGTTCATCGCCCAGGGGACCGGCGGAAAGATCATCAACATCGCCTCCATGCTGTCCTTCCAGGGAGGGATCCGTGTCCCTTCCTATACCGCCAGCAAGTCGGGGGTCAAGGGGATCACCATGCTGATGGCAAACGAGTGGGCCAAGCAGGGCATCAATGCCAATGCCATCGCACCGGGATACATGGCCACGGACAACACGGCGGCCCTCCGGGCGGACGAGGAAAGAAGCAGCGAGATCCTGGGCAGGATCCCCGCGGGAAGATGGGGGACGCCGGAAGACGTGGGCGGAGCTGCCGTGTTCCTTGCGTCCAAGGCAGCCGACTACATCAATGGATACACGGTGGCCGTAGACGGCGGCTGGTTGGCCAGATAGCAGAGGAGAAGACATGCGTCTAGAGACAAGATATTCGAACCATCCGGAGGATTCCAGGCGGTATGCCACAGAAGACCTGCGGAGACATTACCTGATTGAAACCCTTTTTGCGGAGGATGAGGCGAACCTGGTCTATTCCCACAACGACCGGATCATCGCAGGGGGAATCATGCCGAAGGACCGGGAAGTAGCCCTGGGTGCGGGCAAGGAGCTGGGCACGTCCCATTTCTTCGAAAGAAGGGAAGCGGGAATCATCAACATCGGCGGCGAGGGGAGGGTGACCCTGGACGGGGTCGCCTACACCCTCCGGCAGAACGACGGCCTGTACATCGGGATGGGGACGAAGGACGTCCGCTTTTCCACGGCGGACCCGGGAGAACCTGCCAAGTTCTACCTGAACAGCAGTCCCGCCCATAGGGCCTATCCCAGCAGGACCATCACCCTGGAGCAGGCGAACAAGGTGGAACTGGGGGAGGCGGAGAACCTGAACGTCCGGACCATCAACCAGTACGTCCATCCTGCGGTCTGCGAAAGCTGCCAGCTGGTCATGGGGATGACGGTGCTGGCCCCCGGCAGTGTCTGGAATACCATGCCCTGCCACACCCATGAGCGGCGCATGGAGGTGTACATGTACTTCAACATGCGGGAGGATGTCCGTGTCTTCCACCTGATGGGACAGCCGGAAGAGACACGGCACCTGGTGGTGGGGAACGAGCAGGCGGTGATTTCACCCAGCTGGTCCATCCACAGCGGCGTCGGGACAAGCAACTACACGTTCATCTGGGGCATGTGCGGAGAGAACATCGAATTCACGGACATGGACCATGTTGCGATGGGGGATTTAAAATAGTATACTGGTATTCATACTATTGAAATCAAAGGAGTCCACCTATGGCCAGTTACAAGTCTTATGGAGCGAATACGATCGGCGACGACGTTTATGAAAAGTTGAAGGAAGAGATCCTGAACCTGACGATCAAGCCGGGTCAGGTGCTGACGGAACAGGAGATCTGTGAAAAATACGGCATCTCCAGAACCCCCAGCAGGGACGTGCTGCAGCGCCTGCGCAACGACGACCTGGTTGTGGCCATTCCCTACAAGGCGAACTATGTGGCGTTGCTGAACTTGGACACCATCCAGCAGATGATCTACATGCGGATGGCAATCGAGACGAAGGTGATCAAGGACGCGATCGCCATCATGGACGACCGGTTCGTAAAGGCGCTGGACGAGAATCTGGCCAGGCAGGAAGCCTTGTTGAAGACGGATTTCCAGCCGGAGGAGTTCTTCGAGATTGACAGCGAGCTGCACAAGACCTGGTTCGAGGCGACACACAAGTGCGCCGTATGGGAGCAGATCCAGAAGGCCCAGGTGCATTATACCCGGTTCAGGATGCTGGACATCGTGGTGGTGAAGAACTTCACCGCCATCTACCAGGAGCATGTGAAGCTTGTGGATATGATCAAGGAAAAGCGCGTGGAAGAAATCGAAGGGTACATGACGCGGCATCTCCAGGGCGGAGCCATCCGGCTGGGCGAAAAGATCTATAACGAATATGCGGATTTCTTCGTGAAACAGGAGAAATACCGGACATGAACCATCATCCAGGGAGGATAACGAAATGAAAAGAATCTTATTGGGACTTACAGCGGTTGTGCTTGCAATCAGTGTTGCAGGATGCGGAAAAACGGAAGTGAAAGATGACGGCGCCGCAGCAAACGGAGCCCCGGCAAGCGTCGGAACCAAAACCTTGAAGCTGGCCTTCAACCAGTCCGAAAGCCATCCCCAGTACAAGGTGCTGGCGGAGTTCGGGGAGAAGCTGGAGCAGGAGACCGAAGGCGCCTACAAGCTGGAAATCGCCCCCAACGCGCTGCTGGGCGACCAGAGGGCGACTTCGGAACTGGTGCAGTCCGGCGCAATCCAGATGTCTGTGGTGGGAAATCCCATCGTGGAGAACTTCAACAAGGACTTTGCGGTCATCGGACTGCCCTATGTGTACGACAGCATGGAGCACCAAAAGGAAGTTTTCGTCTCGGGTGTGCTGGATGAGTTGTTCGGATCCACTCGGAGCAACGGTTTCGTTGTAGCCGGCGCGTTCACCGCGGGATCCAGGAACGTCTACACGGACAAGCCCATCACCACCCCCCAGGACCTGGCCGGATACAAGATCCGTGTCATGGAATCCGACACCATGAAGAAGATGTTGGACTACATGGGCGGCGTAGGCACCCCCATGGCCCAGAGTGAAGTGTACACCGCGGTGCAGCAGGGCGTGCTGGAAGGCGGCGAGAACAATGAAGTCACCTATGTGGACCTGAAACACTATGAAATCGCCCCCTTCTTCTCCAACACCCAGCACCTGATGGTTCCCGACCTGATCCTCATCAACGCGAAACTGTATGACGGCATGTCCGAGGAGCACAGGGAGATTTTCGACAGGTTGATGAAGGAAGCGGTCGTCCAGGAGTTCGAGGTTTGGAGCGACAGCGTGGAAGCCGCAAAGAAGGTGGCCACCGACAACGGAGCGACCTTCGTGGAAGTGGACATCAAGCCTTTCCAGGATAACGTGAAGCCGCTGCACGATGAGGTGACCGCCGTTTCGGAAAGCGCGAAAGCGCTGTATGATGCGGTGCGGGCGCTTGCACGGTAAATGGGAGCTATAAGATGAAAACGATAAGAGGAACGCTGGACCGCATCGTGGAATGGTTCTGCATCGTCACCATGGGGGTCATGACCCTTCTGGTGACCTGGCAGGTCATTACCCGGTATTTTTTCAACAACCCGAGTGCCATTACGGAGCGGCTGACACAATACCTGTTCGTATGGCTTGTCCTCTACGGGGCCGCCTACGTGTTCGGCAAACGCGACCATATGGCCATCGTCTTTGTGGAAGAGAAGCTGCCCCCCTCCATCCGGAGGGTGGTGGAAATCCTCCAGGAGGTGCTCATCGGCGTGTTCGCCGTCGGCGTCATGGTCTATGGAGGTTACCAGTCCACATTGAAGCAGATGGTGCAGGCGGACGCCTCCCTAGGGATTCCCATGGGGGTGGTCTACTCGGCGATTGCGCTGAGCGGCATATGCATCGTCTTCTACTCGGTCCACAACATCATGGAGCTGTCCGGGAAGAAACGGGCGGCAGCTATGAAGGAAGAGGGGGTTTGAACATGGAACTTGCAATCCAAGCGGGAATGATCATGCTGGTCGCCGTTCCCGTACTCCTGGTCATGGGCGTGCCCATCAGCATCAGCATCGGTTTGGCGTCGACCTTCTCTATGATGCTGATCCTTCCGTTGCCGGAAGCGATGGTGACTTCGGCCCAAAGGCTGTTCATAGGCACAAACTCCTTTTCCCTGCTGGCCATCCCCTTCTTCATCCTGGCAGGGAACATCATGAACAACGGAGGAATCGCCATCCGTCTCGTGAACTGCGCGAAGATGCTTAGTGGCCGCCTTCCCGGTTCCCTTGCCCAGTCCAACGTCGTCGCAAACATGCTATTCGGAGCCATCAGCGGCTCCGGCGTGGCGGCTGCGGCTGCGGTGGGCGGAACCATGGCCCCGCTCCAGGAAAAAGAGGGGTACAGCAAGGAATTCAGCACGGCGGTGAACATCGCGTCGGCGCCTACGGGCATGCTGATCCCTCCGAGCAACACCCTGATCGTCTATTCCACGGTGGCGGGCAGCGTTTCCATCTCCGCCCTGTTCATTGCAGGCTATATCCCCGGCATCCTTTGGGGATTGGGCGTCATGGTCATCGCCGGCATCATGGCGAAGAGGGAAGGGTATGTGACCCATGCCAAACCCACCTTCCGGCAGGTGGCCACCACCTTCCTGGACGCCATACCCAGCCTGCTGCTGGTGGTCATCGTCATCGGCGGGATCCTGAAGGGTGTGTTCACCGCAACCGAGGGTTCGGCCATCGCCGTGGTCTACGCCCTGATCCTTTCCGGCATCTACGGGGCGATCAAGCCCCGGGACCTTCCGGCCATCCTTCTGGATTCGGCCCGGATGACGGCCATCGTCATCTTCATGATCGGGGTTTCGTCCATCATGTCCTGGGTCATGGCTTTCACCAACATCCCGGGTATCATCGCAGACCTGCTGCTGGGCGTGACGGAGAGCAAAATCATCATCCTGGTCATCATGAACGCCCTGTTGCTGGTAATTGGAACCTTCATGGACCCGACCCCCGCGGTGCTGATCTTCACCCCGATTTTCCTGCCGATCTGCCAAAGCTTCGGCATGCATCCGGTCCAATTCGGCATCATGATCGTCTTCAACCTGTGCATAGGCACAATCACCCCGCCGGTGGGGCCGATCCTGTTCACCGGCTGCAAGATCGGAGGAGTGACCATTGAGCAGGTGTTCAGGCGGCTGATTCCCTTCTTCGCGGTCACCGCACTCATCCTTTTGCTGGTTACCTACGTGCCGGCGATTTCCATGGCGTTGCCCCAGTGGATGGGACTGATCAAATAGGACATACAGAATAAGGAAGCGGTTCCAGCTGGAGCCGCTTCCTTATTCTGTATCCCTTGCATCTCCAGGCACAAGGTGCTATACTCATAACTAAAGTAAATACTTTATTAAAGATGCGAGGTGCAGAGTGTGATTAAGAAAAGGGTAAGCAACATCGAGGTGAAAAAGATCAACCGGAACAGGATTTTCCGCTACGTCAACAACCGGGAGCGCACCTCCAAGCCGGAAGTGGCGGCGGCGCTGGGGATCAGCATGCCCACGGTGCTGCAGAACGTCAACGAGCTGATGGAACAGGGGTTGGTCCAGGAGGTGGGGGAGCTGGAGTCCACGGGAGGCAGGAAGGCGGCCGCCATCGCACCGGTAAGGAACGCCTACCATGCCTTGGGCATCGACATCACCCAAAACCATCTGGGTTTTGTGCTGACGGACCTGTCGGGAACCGTGCTGAAGCATGCGCGTGTGCAGAAGCCCTTCGCCGACGACCGGGGGTACTACAAGGATATGGGGGAGGCGGCACTGGAGTTCCTGGAGCGGGAGGGAGGGCTTGGAAAGGGTTTCCTGGGGGTGGGCATCTCCGTTCCTGGGATTGTGGACAACACGGCCAACCAGATTGTGCGCTCCCATGCGTTGGGGATTGCAGGCGTCGACTGCAGCCGCTTTTCGGAGTTCCTGATGCTGCCCAGCGTATTCATCAACGACGCCAATGCGGCGGCCATTGCGGAAATCTACCATGCGGAAACCAGGTTCAATGCGGCCTATCTCTTCCTGGGCAACAGCGTGGGAGGGGCCATCATCCAGGAGAGGAAGGGCTACCTGGGGGACGAGACGGCCAACGACAGGCTCTATCTGGGGGACAACTGGCGGGGCGGCGAGTTCGGGCACATGACCCTGGTTCCGGGAGGGAACAGGTGCTATTGCGGGAAGGAAGGCTGTCTGGACGCGTACTGCTCGGCGAAAAACCTGTCCCGTCATACGGACGGGAAGCTGGAAAGGTTTTTTGAGGAAATGGAGAAGGGGAACAAGGGGTTCGAGAAGCTGTGGGAGGAATACCTTTCCCATCTGGCGGTGGAAGTGAACAACCTGCGGATGGTTTTCGACTGCAGGGTGATCATCGGGGGGTATGTGGGCAGCCTGATCGAGCCCTATCTGGGGCGCTTGCAGGAAAAGGCCGCCGCATTGAACACCTTTGAAGCGGATGGAAGCTACATCCAAGCCTGCCGCTACCGGGTGGAGGCTTCGGCTCTGGGGGCCGCGCTGCAGCAGGTGGAAGCGTTTGTGAGTACGGTGTGAAGACGTGTTTTTGTGCAGGTTTCCTGGAAAATGGGGGGGGGGACCTGCCGGATGCATGAAAAAGTCACAACAGGGCTATTGACAGCTGTCGGAATCGGTGCTATTATGTAGATACATAGTTAAACAGTTTAATAAAGAAAGAATTAAAGATTCCTATAAACCTTGAAAATGGAAATGTTAGGGGCTTGTATTTGTGCTTGTTTGGTGATGTTGGTGACATTTGAGCAATACATACTAATAACGTTAAAAAATAAACTTATAATTAGACATATTGACAAGAGAAGCCATGTATGGTAAAGTAGTTATAGAAAATCAATTAACAAAACGAAATAACAAATACGCATAACAAAATTGTTTGCAAAATGACAATGCAGGTATTGTGAAGGCGGTGGATGATGAACATGAGAGCTTTGGTCTACAACAGTCCCAGGAACATAAGCGTCCAAGATGTTCCGGTTCCCGAGATTGGAGCAACGGAGGTACTGGTGAAAATCAAGTACTGCGGTGTCTGCGGAACGGACATGCACATCTACAATGGAGAAGGCGGCGCCTTCGCGGCAACCCCTCCGTTGGTCATGGGACATGAATTGTCGGGTGTGGTGGAAAAGGTGGGAGCCATGGTCAAGAAGGTGAAGCCAGGCGATCTCGTTTCGGTGGACCCCAACGACATGTGTGGCGAATGCCATTACTGCAAAAACGCAATGGAGCAGTTCTGTGAAAATGTCATAGGCTCAGGAACGACGGTTGATGGGGGGTTCGCCCAGTACATCGCGGCCAAGGAGAAACAGGTCTTCAAATTCAAGGAGGGGACGGACCCCCTGACCGCCGCAATGGCGGAGCCGGTTTCCTGTTGCATCCACGGCATCGACCTCTGTGGCATCAAACCGGGGGACGAGGTGCTGGTCATCGGAGGAGGTCCCATAGGACTGATCATGCTGCAACTGGCGAAAATGGCCGGTGCCAGCAAAACGGTCCTCTCGGAGCCGGTGGCGGAAAAAAGGGAAATCGCAGAAAAACTGGGAGCGGACCTGACCATCAATCCGTTGGAAGAGGACGTGGAAGCCATCCTGAAAGGGAACTGCAGGAACATCAGCACGGTCATCGAGTGTGTGGGCAGCGCCCGCACGATCGACAACGCCATACAGTGGGCGGGGAAGGGCGCGACGATCATGATGTTCGGCCTGACCGGACCGGACCAGGTCATCAACCTGAAGCCGGACATCGTGTTCAAGAAGGAACTGAAGGTGACGTCCTCCTTCATCAATCCCTATACGTTCCAAAGGGCGGTGGCCATCCTGGAATCCGGGAGACTGAACGTGAAGGATACGATCAGCCATATCGTGGAACTGGAAGATTGCGTGAAGGTGTTCGAAGACGCCAAATACAGAGGCACAGGAAAAGCGGTCATCAAATTGAACGACTGAACCAGCGGGAGTAATAAACAAAACATAGATCGAGACGAATCGGAAAAGGAGAAACGCAATGGGAATCTTGGAAAGAATGAGACTTGACGGAAAAACGACTTTCATCACCGGGGGGGCTAGAGGCATCGGATTGGCCATAGCCACCGCAATCGCCGAAGCGGGCAGCAATGTGGCGATTGTCGACGTGGACATCGAAGAGGCGAAGAAGGCTGCCGCCGAACTGGAAGCGGCTACGGGCGTCGGAACGCTTGCAATCAAGGCGGACGTCACAAGCCAGGAGGATGTGGACAGGATGATCGAAGCGATCATGGACAAGTTCGGCAGGATCGACGCGGCTTTCTGCAATGCAGGCATCTGCATGAACATCCCCGCGGAAGAAATGACGCTGGACCAGTTCCGGAAGGTCATCGACATCAACCTGACGGGCGTGTTCCTCACATCCCAAGCCGCTGCGAAAGTCATGCTCAAGCAGGGAAGGGGCTCGATCATCAACACGGCCTCCATGTCCGCGCACATCGTCAACGTGCCCCAGCCCCAATGCTCCTACAACGCATCGAAAGCAGGCGTAATCCAACTGACTAAATCGATGGCGATCGAATTCGCCAAGAGGGGCGTAAGGGTCAACAGCATCAGCCCCGGATACATCGGCACGGAACTGACCCTAAATTCCCCGACGCTGCAGCCCCTGATCGAGCAATGGAACGCCATGGCGCCCCTGGGACGCATGGGTACGCCGGAAGAGCTTCAGGCCATCGCCGTCTATCTGGCAGGCGACAGCAGCGACTTCACCACAGGTTCCGACTTCGTCATCGACGGTGCGTTCACCTGCTTCTAAACTCAATATAAACGGCAAACGCCGTTTATATATAGAAACCAATCATATGATCAAAGGGAGGAAACAAAATGTTGAAAAGATTCATGGCGGTACTGTTGTTGGGAGTGCTTTTGACGACGACACTGGCAGGTTGCACAACAAAAGAGCCGGGATCCACCGGCGGACAGGAAACATCCGGAACGGAAACCGGCGGATCGGACAAGACGTTCAAGGTCGGGGTCACAATCCAGTCTCTTGAGAACGCCTACTGGGCGGGCGTATTCGGTGAAGTCGAAACCCTTATGAAGGGCAAAGGCTGGGACTACACGATCCTGGCGTGCAACGACAACTCCGCAACACAAATCCAGCAAATCGAGAACTTCGTAACGAACCAGGTCGACCTGATCATGGTCCATCCTTCCGACCCCAACGCGATTGAAGACTATCTGAAGAAAGCGATGGATGCGGGCATCAAAGTCATGGTATGGGACGACGCCATGCAGAACTCCACCATCAACTGGATTCTGGACAACACTAAGCTTGGCTACACGATCGGTACGGAAGCGGCCAATTTCGTAAACGAGCACTATTCGGCCGACAACAAGGCCAAAATCGCCATCATGAACTATCCTCAAACACCGATCCTTCTGGAAAGGGAGACAGGCATCCTTGCGGCCCTTGAAGAAATCGCCAGTGGAAATTATGAAGTTGTTGCGCAGCAGCCTGCCCTTGACGCGGCAACGGCTTTGACAAACATGGAAACGATCATGCAAGCCAACCCCGACACCAAAATCGTCTGCTCCATCGGTGCCGGCGGAGACATCGGTGCCAACGAGGCGTTCATGACTAAAACCGGCGGCAACATCCCTGCCGACATGGGCATCTTCTCGGCGGACGCCACACAGCAGCAATTGGAGGCGATCGTAGCCGGACAAGCAACCAGAGCGTCCGTAGGTTTCGAGGGTTCCAACAAGAAAACGGCGGAAGCGGTTGTGGACCTGTACGAGAGGCTGATGGAAGGCGAAGCGTTCCCCGAGCAGAACATTGTAAGACCCCTGCTTGTCATCGATGCATCCAATGCAGAAGAATATCTGGCGGATTACAAATAACAGGAACTTAAGGCAACTGTTGGTTGATGTGGAGTTGTTTCAATGGCAACTCCACATTTTTACAAGGACGGTGTGATGGAAAATGAAGGATAACTATGTGTTGCAGTTGCAGAATATAACGAAAGAATATCCTGGTGTGCGTGCCCTGAATGATGTGTCCCTGGAGGTGAAGGAGGGTGAAATCCTTGCGTTGATCGGAGAGAACGGCGCCGGAAAATCCACCTTGATCAAGACTTGTTCAGGCGCAGTCATTCCGACATCAGGCAAGATCATCGTAAACGGCAAGGAATTTGCCCATATGACGCCTCAATTGGCCAAGGAAAATGGGATAGCGATCATCTATCAGGAATTCAACAATGTAAAAGGACTATCAGCTGCGGAGAATCTGTTTTTGGGCAACCCCATCCGCAAAGGCATCATCATAGACCAGAAAGCGATGGAAAAGGAAGCTGAAAAGGCATTTGCACAGCTGAACATCAAAATCGACCCCAAAACACTTGTGGGAGACCTTACGGTCGGCTATCAACAGATGGTTGAAATCGCAAAGGCCATCCAGCAGGATGCAAGGATTCTGATCATGGACGAGCCGTCGGCTCCGCTCACCAGCGCCGAAGTGGAAAGCATGTTCAAGGTCTGCGAACTGCTCCGGTCGAAAGGGGTGGCCATCATCTACATTTCCCACCGGCTGGAGGAAATCTACCGGTTGTCGGACCGGATCGTCGTGCTGCGGGATGGAAGTTATGTCAAAACACTCATCACGAAGGATTCCCACGTAGACGAACTGATCCGCCTGATGGTCGGACGCGATTTGAAAGAAACGTATCCTTCCAGGGAAGAATGCATAGTGGAAGACGAAATCATCCTGGAGCTTCAGAACCTGAGCGGCAACGGGGACAAGGACATCAACTTGAAGATAAGGAAGGGTGAAGTCCTGGGGCTTGGAGGCCTTGTGGGCGCCGGACGCACCGAGCTTGTGGAGATGATTTTCGGCTCCGTGAGGAAGACCTCCGGAAAGATCCTCTTCAAGGGGAAGGAAATCGATCCGAAGTCTCCAAGGGAAGCCATCGACTTGGGCATCGCCCTTGTCCCGGAGGACCGGAAGCGGCATGGCGCCCTGCTGGGCGTGTCCATCAAGAACAACATCAACATGCCGATCTACAAGAGGATCTCAAGAGGTTCCGTAATCGATTCCCGTCAGGAAATGGATGTTGCGCAGAAATATCAAAAGGACCTGCTGATCAAAACACCTACACTGAACCAGTTGGTCAAGAACCTGAGCGGCGGAAACCAGCAGAAGGTCATCATCGGCAAATGGCTGGCGGCAAACTCCGAGTTGATCATCTTTGACGAACCGACCCGTGGAATCGACGTCGGCGCAAAATTCGAAATCTATACCTTGATTAACAAGCTGTTGCAGCAGGGTAAAACCATCCTTCTGATATCATCCGAGATGGAGGAGCTGATGGGCATGTCCGATAGGATCATGGTCCTGTATGAAGGAAGGGTTACCGGCGAGCTTGAAAGAAATGAATTTGACCAAAATACGATCATGCGCATGTCGTCAGGCGTTTAGGAGGTAGAAAATGAAAAGCACCGCACTCAATATCATCAAGGAAAAAGCAATCTGGATGGTCTTCGTAGCCCTTTTCCTGGTATTTGCTTTTGCAAATCCCCTGTTCGTTTCATCCAGCAACCTGTTCACCATCGCGCGGCAGGTGGCGGTCTTGGGCATCGCCTCCATCGGCATGACCTTCGTCATCCTGATCGCCGGCATCGACTTGTCCGTAGGCTCCATCATCACCCTGGTCAATGTCGTGGGTGCTTATCTGATGGTCAACAGCGGCTTCGGCATGGTCTCCGCAGTTCTTGTTTCCCTGCTGGTCGGCATGCTGATCGGCGTGTTGAACGGCTTCCTGATTTCCACCATCGGCATCTCCGCCATCATCGCCACCTTCGCGACCCAGACCGTCTTCAAGGGACTGGCCTACATCCTCAGCGGCGGCACACCAATCTACGGTTTCGATGAGAGGTTCAAAATCATCGGACAAGGCTACCTAGGCCCGGTGCCGGTGCCGGTCATCATCATGATCGCCTGCTTCGCCCTCGGTTCCTTCATCTTGAACAAGAGTTACTTCGGACGCTATTTCTATGCGGTCGGCGGCAGTGAGGAAGCATCCAGGCTTTCCGGTATCCTCGTGGGACGCACCAAATATCTGGTCTACGCGCTTTCGGGCCTGTTCGCCGGACTTGCAGGCATCGTCATGCTGTCCCGGACGAATTCCGCCCAGCCCACCGCCGGATTGGGGTATGAATTCGACGTCATCACCTGTGTGGTGTTGGGTGGTGTTTCCATTACCGGCGGTTACGGCAAGATGTCCAACGTGGTCGCCGGTGTCCTGATCATCGGGATCCTGACCAACGGCATGGTGCTGATGAATGTAAGCACCTACATGCAGCTGATCGTCAAAGGGATCGTCCTTGCGCTGGCGGTAGGTTTCGACAGTCTGCAAAAGAAACGCGCAACAACCTAATAGGCTCCAAAGACATGGGAGGGTCGAAATGAAAGAAAAAATGATTCAGCAGATAATGGTTGCTCCAGCCAAAATTGATTTCAAGGAAGTGCCTGTGCCGAAGGTGGAGGCCGGCCAGGTGCTCATGGAGATGAAGCGGGTGGGTGTATGCGGCAGCGACATCCATGTCTACCACGGCAAGCACCCGTATGTTTCCTATCCCCTGACCCAGGGGCACGAGGTGTCGGGGAAGGTGGTTGCCCTGGGGGAAGGTGTCACTGGCCTGGAAGTCGGCCAGAAAGCCACGATCGAACCACAGGTGGTTTGCAACGAATGCTATCCCTGCGCCCATGGCAAGTACAACCTATGCGAAAATCTGAAGGTCATGGGTTTCCAGACCGTAGGATCCGCCAGCGAGTACTACGCCGTTGATGCCGCCAAGGTCACGCCCCTGCCGGAGAGCATGAGCTACGACGAAGGCGCCATGATCGAGCCTGTAGCCGTTACGGTCCATGCCTGCAAACGTGTCGGCGACCTTACAGGCAAGAAGGTGGCGGTTCTGGGCGCGGGTCCCATCGGCATCCTGCTGGCCCAAGCCTTGAAGGCTTTTGGAGCGGCAGAAGTCATGATTACAGACATTTCCACACCCAGGCTGGAGATCGCCAAGGCATGCGGCGTGGATCATGTCGTCAACACCAGGGAAAAGGATTTCGGGACGGCCGTGGTGGAATGTTTCGGCAAGGACAAGGCGGACTTCATCTACGACTGCGCCGGCAATGACATCACCATGGGACAGGCGATCCAAAACGCAAGAAAGGGAAGCGTCATCGTATTGGTGGCTGTCTTTGCGGGAATGGCGAACGTGGACCTTGCGAAGCTGAACGATTCGGAACTGGACCTGTACACATCCATGATGTACAGGCACGAGGACTATGTGGATGCCATCCGGCTCGTGGAAGAGGGGAAAATCCTCCTCAAGCCACTGATGAGCAAGCATTTCCCGTTCAAGGACTATCAGGCCGCCTACAAGTACATCGACGACAATTACGAGACGACGATGAAGGTCTTGATCGATGTGGATTCGGAAGCATAGAATTAGTCGAAGGATTTTTTGAAATCATTTTGTTGTAACCTGATGGTTTTCCATTTATAATCATATTAAATAGCAAATCACAGTGACAAAATGAGAGGAGTAGTGCGGTGCCGTTTCCATCGGCATCGCGCGCTGGAGATATGGATATTCAGGACATCAAGCAAAGCAACCGAAAAAGGATCTACTTTTACATCAGGGAGAAGGGGATGGCGACGACAAAGGAGATGGCCTACGACCTTAAACTCAGTTTGCCCACAATCACGCAGAACCTGGAGTTTTTGGCGGAACAAGGCATGATCGCTTCAGAGAAGAAGGTCGCAACGAAATCCGGCGGGAGGAATCCCATCGCCCATTCCTATGTCCCGGATGTAAAGGTGGCGATCGGGCTTGATGTCGCAAAGCACCACATCATCAGCACGATCATCGACCTGAGCGGAAACGTCGTCAAATATGTATACAAGAGACAGTCTTACGAAAGAAGCGACGATTACCTGAAGCTTCTGGGAGATACGGTCGAGGAGATCATCGAAAGCGTCCGTTTGGACCGCAGCAAGATTCTCGGTGTAGGCATCGCCATGCCCGGACTGGTCAGCCATGAATTGGACTATGTGGTCGACGGAAGGGTGATCGACAATGCAGGCATGACCTGCAAAGAGGCATCCAAATACATCCCGTACCCCACCAAGCTGATCCACGATTCCTATGCTTCCGGATATTCCGAGAGCTGGATGGCTTCCGAGATACACAACCTGTTCTACATCAGTTTGTGCGATACAGTGGGGGGATCGGTGCTGGTGAACGACAAAATCTATATGGGTGAAGGCCTCTACAGCGGGGAAATCGGGCATCTGAAAATCGTCCCGGACGGCAAGCAATGCTATTGCGGCCAAAAAGGCTGTTTCGACTCCTATTGCAATGCGGAAGTGCTTTCAATGCATGCGGACGGTGACCTGGAGCTGTTTTTCGAAAGGCTGGAACAAGGGGATGAAAAGCTGCAGGAAGTCTGGGACGAATATCTGGAGTACCTGGCGCAGGTCATCATCGATGCCAGGATGATGTACGGTTGCAAAATCATCCTGGGCGGTTATGTCGGCGTCCATATGGAAGGCCATATGGATGCTTTGTATGAAAAGGTCGATCCCAAAAGTCCTTTCAGCGAAAAGGCCAAGGATTACGTCCTTCCCTGCAAGAAAAAGAAGTCTTCCGTTGCGACGGGGGCCGCGTTGTATTTCGTAGACCAGTTCTTCAACAATATGTAATGGAGGTTCCAACATATGACAATAGAAAACAGCAAAGTGAAAGACGCCATTGCCGAGGGCAGGACAGCCCTGGGCATCGAACTGGGGTCGACGCGGATCAAGGCGGTCCTCGTGGGGGAGGATGACACGCCAGTGGCTTCCGGAAGCCATGACTGGAGCAACAGCCATGTGGACGGCATCTGGACCTACGGCGTCGACGAGGTCTGGAAGGGCGTGCAGGATGCCTATGGAAAGATGGCTGCGGACGTGAAGGCCCGGTACGGGGTCGAACTGGCGAGGGTCGGCGCCATCGGATTCAGCGGCATGATGCACGGATACATGGCCTTCGACAAGGAGGACAATCTCCTGGTGCCCTTCCGGACCTGGAGGAACAACATCACCAGCGAGGCGGCGGAAGCGCTGACGAAGCTGTTCGACTACCCCATCGCCCAGCGATGGAGCATCGCCCACCTGTACCAGGCAATCCTGAACGGGGAAAGTCATGTGGCCGAGGTGGCCTATGTCTCGACCCTGGCAGGATACGTCCACTGGCAGCTGACCGGTGAGAAGGTCATGGGTGTGGGGGAGGCCTCGGGCATGTTCCCCATCGACCTGGAAACGGCCGACTACAACCGGCGCATGATCGGGCAGTTTGACGAGCTGGCGGAAGCGAAAGGCTTTGGCTGGCGGCTGGGCGGAATCTTCCCCAAGGTCCTGGTGGCCGGGGAAAGCGGGGGCGCCCTCACGGAGAAGGGGGCGAAGCTGCTGGACCCCAGCGGCAGGCTTGCGGCGGGCATCCCCTTCTGCCCTCCCGAAAGCGACGCGGGCACGGGGATGGTGGCCACCAACAGCGTGGCCGAGCGGACAGGGAACGTCTCCGCGGGCACATCGGTCTTCACCATGATCGTCCTGGAGAAGGAGCTGTCCAAGGTCCACCCCGAAATCGACCTGGTGACGACGCCCACCGGAAAGCTGGTGGCCATGGCCCACTCCAACAACTGCACGTCGGACCTGGACGCCTGGATAGGCCTGTTCGGGGAAGCGGCCCAGGCGTTGGGAATGGAAGTGGACATGACGACCCTCTACAGGACGCTGTACACCAAGGCGCTGGAAGGGGATGCGGACGGCGGAGGCCTGCTGGCCTACGGCTACCTGTCCGGAGAGCATGTGACCCACTTCGAGGAAGGGCGCCCGATGTTCGTGCGTTCCTCCAAAAACAACTTCAACCTGGCGAACTTCATGCGGGTGCACCTGTACACTTCCCTGGGCGCCATGAAAATCGGCCTGGACATCCTCCTGAAGGAGGAGGGGGTCCGGGTGGACGAGATCCTGGGCCACGGTGGCCTGTTCAAGACCAAGGGCGTCGGACAACGATTCATGGCTGCGGCGGCCAATACCCCCGTTTCCGTCATGGAGACCGCAGGGGAAGGCGGCGCCTGGGGCATCGCCCTGCTGGCTTCCTACATGGTCAACAGGGAAGCGGGGGAGACCCTGGAGGCGTACCTGAAGCACAAGGTGTTCGCAGGCCAGGAAGGCGTGCGGATGGAGCCGGACCCGAAAGACGTAGAAGGGTTCGAAGTCTTCCACCAGCGCTACAAGAAGGGCCTCCCCATAGAAAGGGCGGCGGTGGACTGTCTGAGATAGAAGCAACGCAAGGCAAATTAGGAGGAAACGAATACATGGATCAGAAAACAATCGCAAGCATCCGTCTGCTGTCCGCCCAAATGGTGGAAAAGGCCTGTTCGGGCCATCCCGGCCTGCCCCTGGGGGCGGCCCCCATGGCCCAGGTCCTGTGGTCCAGGCACCTGAACTTCGACCCGGCGGCCAGCAACTGGCCGAACCGGGACCGGTTCATCCTGTCCGCCGGCCACGGCTCGGCGCTGCTGTACTCCCTGCTGCACCTCTACGGCTACGACCTGTCCATGGAGGACCTGAAGAACTTCCGCCAATATGGAAGCAAGACCCCCGGCCATCCGGAATACGGCCACACGGACGGGGTGGAGACCACCACCGGCCCCTTGGGCCAGGGCATCGCCAACGGGGTGGGCATGGCCATGGCGGAACGGCATCTGGCGGCAA
>NZ_JAAEEH010000035.1 GCF_010179735.1 Anaerotalea alkaliphila | reverse complement strand
CTAGTTATGTATATGATAACACATAACTAGCAACAAATCAATAGCGGAGTGGCTTGAACGCCAGTAAAATCAATGGTTTGGAGCGAATTCATAGTCATATCATAGTTACGAGTTCCGGGAATCCAGGTATCATCTTTCAGCCAGTACGAAAACACCGGTTGTTCTGGTCTTGAACTGCCAAGGCATTGCGTGCACCATCGCGACAATCGTCCTTGGGCTGGCGGAGTTCAAAAACGACAGCAACATCAGGGCGGTGATACTGAACAACACGAACGAAAAAATGTTTCGGTTCTACAAAGAAATCCTGGAAAGGGAAACAGCCATCATTGTTCTTGGATATATGCCGCCCATGCCGGAGTGCAGTTTTGAAAGCAGACATTTGGGACTGATTACCGCGCAGGAGACAAATGACCTTTCGGCAAAGATTCAAAAACTGGCGGATGCAGCTTCCCGCACCATTGATTTTGATAAATTGTTTGAAATTGCGAACACAGCTCCGATTCTGGACCATCAAGAGTTGCGGGTGGAAAAGAAATTTGATGTGACCATCGCGGTAGCCTCTGACAAGGCGTTCTGCTTTTATTACAAGGATGCGATGGAACTCCTTGTTGACATGGGTGCGAACATAATACAGTTCAGCCCGTTGGATGACGAAACGATTCCGGATTGCGATGGATTCATCTTGGGGGGAGGATATCCGGAGCTTCATTTGGATCAACTATCCGGAAACAGGTCGATGCTCTTGTCGGTGAAGGAACGGATTCGGCAAGGCACACCGTATCTGGCGGAATGTGGCGGATACATGTATCTGTTTGATACCATAAAGGACAAGGAGGAGAAGGCCTTTCCCATGGTGGGTGTTGTGGAAGGCGAAGTCTTTATGACGAAAAGGCTGAACCGGTTCGGTTATATCACGTTAACCGCCCATCAGGACAACCTGCTGTGCAAAAAGGGAGAAAGCATACATGCGCATGAATTCCACTATTCCGACACCACAAACAACGGAAGTGATTGCACTGCCTCAAAACCGGGTACGGGACGGGAATGGGCGTGTGTTTTTGCGGACGAACGGAGGTTTGCCGGGTATCCACATATCCATCTCCTATACAATGCAACCTATGCGGAACGGTTTTTGAACCAGTGTCAGAAAAGGAGGGTGGGCAAATGACTTTGGACGAAGCGATCCGGAGGATCAAACCGCCGGATGAAAGCGCCATGATGCATGCCAAAGCCAGACTGGACGGTATAGCAAAGCCGTTGAACAGTTTGGGAAGGCTTGAAGGCCTGATCATAAAGGCGGCGGGCATCTACCGTACGGACGGCGTGGATTTTGGCAAGAAATGCGTGGTTGTCATGTGTGCCGACAACGGGGTGGTGATGGAAGGGGTAACGCAGGTTTCCAGTGAGATCACCACCACCGTGGCGCAGAACATGGTTAGCGGCATGGCTACAATCAGTATCATGAGCCAAAAGCAAAATGCGGATTTGTATGTTGTCGATATCGGCATCAACCGTGAAATTTCTTACGACAGGGGAATGATTAACCATAAGGTCCGCCTGGGCACTGAAAATTTTTCGATAATGCCAGCCATGACGAGGGATGAGGCGATGCAGGCAATCGAAACTGGAATTCGTTTCGCATCCGGATTGGCGCAAAAGGGATATAAGCTCATTGCGACAGGGGAGATGGGGATCGGCAATACAACAACCAGCAGTGCGATTACGGCCGCGTTTCTAGACAAGGAGGCGGCAGAGGTGACAGGTAGAGGGGCTGGGCTTTCATCAGAAGGACTCAAGAAGAAAATCAACGTGATTGACGATGCGCTTCGTTTCCATAAGCCAGACAAAGAGGATGCGTTGGATGTGCTGTCGAAGGTTGGCGGATTGGATATCGCGGGGTTGTGCGGTGTGTTTATAGGCTGTGCGGCCTCCGGGACGGCGGCAGTGGTGGATGGATTCGTTTCGTCGGTTGCCGCTTTGTGCGCAGTCCGGTTGTGTCCTATGGTGAAAGAGTATATGTTCGCATCGCATATTTCAAAGGAGCCTGCCGGTAGAATGCTGATCCAAGAGCTGGATTTGCCCCATTATTTGGATTGCGAAATGTGCCTGGGCGAAGGTACGGGAGCGGTGCTCTCTTTCCCGATTTTTGACCTGGCTTCGGAGGTGTATCAAAAGATGCGCTCGTTCCATGAGGCGAAGATTTTACAGTATGTTCCGTTACAGTAGGTGACCGTATGTTTATTCTAATAGCAGGCGGTGCTGCAAGCGGAAAGTCCGAGCTTGCCGAAGGAATATGCCAGAAGCTGTGCGGTGGTACAAAATTGTATATCGCCACGATGGATATTCCGGATCATGAAAGCGAGTTGCGGGTGTGGCGGCATAGGGAGATGCGTAAAGGCAAAGACTTTGACACCTTGGAAAGTCCATTGTGCGATCGAGTGGATTGGGAACAGGTTTCCCTATATGGCACGGTGCTTTTGGAATGCATGTCCAACTTGTTGGCCAACGAGATGTTCATCGGGAAGAAAACGTCCGAAAACGCAACAGACGATATAATTGATTATATCCGAAAGCTCAAACGGAGCGTCTCGAATATGATTGTCGTTTCCAATGACGTCTTCGGTGACATGGCGGGCCTTGACAGCTTTACGGTAAGTTATTCAAAAGCGATTGCGGAAATAAACATAAATCTCGCTGAAGAAGCAGATGCGGTAATAGAATCGGTATACGGAATACCTGTTTTCCGGAAGGGGGATGTGATTTGAAGAACATAACCAACGCAATCGTCGTTGCATTTTCAATGTATTCAAAGATACCGATGCCAAGAGCCGAATGGAGTGAAAAAAACATGCGGTATGCGTTTGTGTTTTTTCCGTTTGTGGGCGCCATCATCAGCGTGATGCTATTCGGCTTGTTTTACATTGGGGATTTCTATCGGTTTCACCCCGTGTTTTTCGGTGTTATGTGCGTGTCTGTAAATGTTGCGGTTACCGGTGGAATACATATAGACGGCTTTTGCGACGTTACAGATGCGCTAAGTTCCCGTCAGGGGAAAGAGGAAAAGCTCCGCATCATGAAAGATCCGAATGTCGGCGCGTTTGCGGTAATATACACCGGTCTGCTATTGTTGGTTCAATTCGGTGCGTACGTGCAAGTGTTCGCGGCACACCGGTACCTAGGCGCGCTTCTGCTGGGTTTTGTGGTCTCCCGCGCAATGTCCGGATTGTCCATCCTGCTCTTTCCGTGTGCGAAAAGCAGCGGATTGGCGGCGACCTTTGCGAACGGAGCGAACAAGACGATTGTCAAGGCGGTATTGGTCTGTATGCTGATTGTCCTATTCGCCGCAATTATTGTAATGTACCATCTATTCGGTGTCATTCTGTTCCTGTTTGCGATTATGATGTTCAGTTGGTTCTACTTTTTTACAAAGAGGGAGTTCGGAGGTATTACCGGCGATTTGGCGGGATGCTTTTTAAATCTGTTCGAAACGGCAATCCTTATATTGACTGCAGTTGCGGGGGTGGTGGCATGATTCTTATCATCGGAGGATTTCATCAGGGAAAACGCAGGTTTGCCGGAAAACTCACCGGCTTGGGTGAAACGGATACGGTCAACGGTGAATTTTGCGACCCGGAAAACCTGTTTGAGAAGAAAATGATTTATAATCTACACTCGTTTGTGAAACGGTTGATCGATAGGGGGATCGACCCCCTGGCCTTTTTCAAAAAGCATATCAATGAAATCCGTCATAAAGTGATAATTACAGATGAAATCGGTCTTGGAATCGTGCCGATAGACAAAGGGGAACGCCATTGGCGTGAAATGACCGGCAGGGTTTGCTGCTTTCTTGCGGAAGAGTCGGGAGAGGTCTATAGGGTGTATGCTGGAATACCGTCGAAAATAAAGGGGTAGCCTATGAAAAAAATCCATCTCATACGTCATGCGAAAACGAAGGGCAATCTTGCGAAAAGATACATTGGAAGAACCGATGAAAGCCTGTCGGCGGAAGGAATTGCTTTGCTGAAAGAAAGGGCAGACCAATACCCGCGGGTTGCATTGGTTTTCACAAGCCCTTTGAAAAGATGTGTTGAAACAGCGGACATTCTATACGGGGATGCGCCTAGGGTGCAGATGGAGGACCTGCGGGAATGCGATTTCGGAATTTTTGAAAATAAAACCTACGAGGAACTCAAAGACCGGAGCGACTATCAAAACTGGATAGACAGCGGCGGAAAAGGGGAAATCCCGCAGGGGGAGAGCGGCAGGCAATTTAGAACGCGGTGTACGGCTGCCTTTGATGAAATACTTGAGCATATCCATACCCATGAGGTGGACTGTGCCGCCGTCGTTGTACACGGGGGAACCATCATGGCAATCCTGGAGGCATATGCCCCGGAAAGAAAGGACTTTTACGATTGGCAAATCGAAAACGGCGGTATGCTGACGATTACCATCAGAAACAGAAAAATTGAAAAAATTTGCAGGTGACCATATGGAAATCATAATAGCCATAACGGCAGGGTGCATTTTGGATTTCCTGTTTGGGGACCCAAGATGGCTGCCGCATCCCATCCGGCTCATCGGATGGATGATCAACAAGCTCGAGAAGGTGCTTAGAAAGGGCTGTAAAACGCCGCAAAGAGAATATATGGGCGGTGTTGTGCTGACGGTCCTTACGGTAACGGCTGCGTTCGTCATACCGTTTTTTATTCTATATTTTATTGGGAAAGTGAACGTCCTGCTTAAAACCATTGTGGAAACGATCATGTGCTTCCAAATTATCGCAGCGAAATCCCTCAAGACAGAAAGCAACAAAGTCTATGACGAGCTGGCAAAGGGAGATGTCGCGTCCGCACGGCAAAAGTTGTCATGGCTGGTGAGCAGGGATACGGATTCATTGGATGAATCGGGCATCGTAAAAAGCACAGTGGAAACAATAGCAGAGAACACATCAGACGGAGTGATTGCTCCGCTGGTCTATATGCTGATCGGCGGCGCCCCCTTAGGATTTCTATATAAGGCGGTAAACACACTGGATTCCATGGTTGGATATAAGAATGATACCTATGTGAATTTTGGAAGATTTGCAGCAAAACTTGATGATCTAGCAAACTACATCCCCGCCAGACTGTCCGCGTACGCAATGATTGCTGCAAGCGCCGTATGCCGCTATGATTGGAAAGGTGCCGCAAGAGTCTATGCAAGAGACAAAAGGAATCATGCCAGTCCCAATTCGGCCCATACCGAGGCGGTTTGCGCGGGCGCCCTTGGGATTCAGATAGCAGGACCGAACTATTATTTTGGAAAGATGGTTGACAAGCCTACCATCGGGGATGACACGCGCTCTGTAGAGGTGGTGGATATGAAACGGGCAAACAAGCTGATGTATTGTACGTTCATAATTGTTTTGATGATTGGGGTACTTATGAAATCAATGATAATTTTAGGGTGGTGAGATGGCGGTGTATACCCATGGCGGTGACATATTTTCCCTCAACGAGAAGGGGATTCTGGATTTTTCTGCAAACATCAATCCGTTTGGCCTTCCTCAAGGGGTAAGGGAGGCGATCATAAGGGCGGTGGATGACTGCAACATTTATCCCGATCCGTTTTGCGGCGAATTGAAAGGCGCAATCGCAAGACTGGAGGGGGTAGCGCAGGAATATCTGTTCTGTTCAAACGGTGCGGCGGATTTGATTTATCGTTTGGTGAGCGCGGTTAAACCGAAGAGGGCGCTCCTTGCGGTGCCATCCTTTACGGAATACGAAAGTGCGCTGAAGAACTGCGGATGCCGTATCGAGTATTTTTATATGCGAGAGGAGGAAGAATTTACCCTTACACGAAGGTTCCTGGATCATCTGACAGATGAAATAGACATGGTGTTTCTGTGCAATCCCAACAATCCCACGGGGCATGTCATCGAGCATCCGTTGCTGATTGAAATCGTGTCGGTGTGCAGGCGGAAAGGCATACTTGCCGTTATCGATGAGTGCTTTACTGATTTTTTGGAAAACAGTGAAAGACATTCGCTGAAAAAGGATATTTCTGAAAACAAGAATGTGGTCATCCTGAAAGCGTTCACAAAACTATATGCCATGGCGGGGATACGGCTGGGCTATTGCATTTCGTCCGATGAAAGCATTATGGAACGGCTGTATACGGCTGGACAACCATGGGCGGTATCCCATCTTGCCCAATGTGCTGGCGTTGCAGCAGCCGGGGAAGACGAATACTTGAAAAGGTCGCTTTCCCTCATACGGGGCGAGCGGGAAAGGCTGAAAAACGCCTTGACCGGCCAAGGATTTACGGTGTTCGACTCAAGAGCCAATTTCATTTTCTTCAAAACGCATGACGGCATTGACCTAAAAGAATATTTGTTGACTAAAAAAATCCTGATCAGAAGTTGCGAAAACTACCAAGGGCTTGCCAAAGGATATTACAGGATTGCCGTAAGAAAACCGGATGATAATGACTGCTTCATCAACAGTTTGCGAAAAGAGGAATGACGCTTGTTTCGTTTGCGCCTTGTCTGCCCACAGCGAGTGCGCCAGGAGATATCCATACTGTTTGTGGGCAGAAGGGCTATGGAACTAAAATGGCAAAAAGCATCATGATCCAGGGGACGACGTCGAATGCGGGGAAAAGTCTGTTTACCGCGGCATTATGCAGGATTTTCAAGCAAGACGGGTATCGGGTCGCCCCATTCAAGTCGCAGAATATGGCGCTGAATTCGTACATCACCAAAGAGGGGCTTGAGATGGGAAGGGCGCAAGTTGTCCAGGCGGAGGCCGCGGGAATAGAACCCGATGTAGTGATGAACCCAATCCTCTTGAAACCCACAAGCGACTGCGGTTCCCAGGTGATTGTGAACGGCGAGGTGCTCGGAAACATGAGTGCGTCGGAGTATTTCCAATTCAAGCATAAGCTTAAACCGGACATTATGAAAGCATACAATCATTTGGATGAAAACTATGACATAATCGTAATTGAAGGCGCCGGCAGTCCTGCTGAAATCAACCTGAAGGCGGATGACATTGTGAATATGGGCATGGCGAAAATGGCAAACGCACCGGTATTGTTGATCGGCGATATCGACAGGGGAGGCGTATTCGCTTCTGTGTACGGCACCATCATGCTGCTGACGGAGGACGAACGGAAAATGATGAAAGGCACCGTGATAAACAAATTCCGGGGGAGCGTGGACATCTTGGCTCCCGGACTCCGGATGATCGAAGAGCTCACAAACGTTTCTGTCGCTGGGGTTGTGCCGTATATGAACATTGATATCGATGATGAGGACAGCTTGTCGGAGCGGATGTTGAGTAAATACAAAACGGGACTGGTGGACATTGCGGTCATCCGCCTTCCGAAAATATCGAACTTCACGGACTTCAATGTGTTTGAAAGAATCCCCGAGGTGTCGGTAAGATACGTCTGCAACTCAGAGGAACTGGATCAGCCGGATATGATTATCCTGCCCGGTACGAAAAACACCATCAGCGACCTGTTATGGCTCAGGCAGAACGGACTTGAAGCATTGATCAAAAAGCATGCGGCAGCCGGGACTTTGGTGTTTGGGATCTGTGGAGGGTACCAGATGCTGGGGACAGTTCTGGACGATCCGGATGGTGTGGAATGCGGCGGAAAAATGAACGGAATAAATCTGATTGAGGCGGATACGGTATTTTACAAGGACAAGGTAAGGACCCAAATTACCGGCAAGTTTCATGCCATTCACGGTGCGCTGTCCGGTTTGAGCGGAATGGAGTTTTCCGGGTACGAGATTCACATGGGTAAAACCACGATTCATGCAGGCGCGCCGGTCGCAACGATTTTGGATACGGTGGAACAGGCCGAAAGCACGGACGGATGTCAGATCGGCAATATCTACGGCAGTTACGTACACGGTATTTTCGATGCTTCGGAAGTAGCAAACACGGTTGTGAAGAGCCTGATGGAGGCAAAAGGCATTGCGGTTGACAATCTTACCCATGAGACGTATGGGGATTACAAAGAGAAGCAATACGATGCGTTGGCGGATACTGTAAGAAAATCTGTGAATATGGACTTGATCTACAAAATTTTGGAGGAAGGAGTGTAGGCAATGGATAGAGGACTAATACACATCTATTGCGGTGACGGAAAAGGCAAAACAACAGCCTCCATAGGCCTGGCGGTAAGAGCGGCAGGCAGGGATTTGAAAGTAGTGTTTGCACAATTTCTAAAAAGCGCACCGACGGGAGAACTGAAAATCCTAGCAGCAATTCCTCAAGTCACACATCTCAGGGGGGATGAAAACTGTACCTTTTCGTTTGGCATGGATGCTGAACAGAGGAGCAAATGCTACGCATCACATGCAGCCGTTTTGAACCAATCGATTGCGCTTTGTGAAAAAGGGCTTGTGGATGTATTGGTGCTAGACGAAATAATCGGCGCCTACAACAGCGGGCTTGTTGACAAAGAAAGGCTGCTGTATTTTATCAAAAACAAGCCGGAATCGGTTGAGGTTGTGTTGACCGGGCGAAATCCGTGCAGAGAATTGATTGCGCTGGGCGATTATGTCTCTGAAATCAAGAATGTAAAGCATCCATATGACGCAGGAATACCTGCCAGAACGGGCATAGAAAGATAAAGGGGATGAACGAGTTGGATTTTGAGAATATACTTCCGGATCAAATTGAAAAAAGAAGTTTCGAAATCATCACGCAGGAGTTGGGAAACATCAAATTAGCGGATGAAAATGCGGATGTGATTAAAAGGGTGATCCACACTACCGCTGATTTTGAATATGTAAGTAGTTTGTGTTTTTCAGAAAATGCGGTGAAACATGCAAGGGAAGCGATTTTAGGCGGGGCGTCCATCGTGACGGACACAAAGATGGCGAGTGTAGGGATTAATGCCATAAGACTATCGCAATACGGCGGACAGGTTTTCAGTTTCATGTCGGATGAAGACGTTGCGGCAGACGCAAAAGAAAACGGTACAACGCGAGCGGCGGCATGCATGAAAAAGGCGGTATCAATAGACAAACCGCTGATTATTGCCGTTGGGAATGCGCCCACCGCACTCATCAAGCTGGAGGAGCTGATTCGGGAAAAACGAATCAAGCCGGAGCTAATCATCGGTGTTCCGGTAGGATTTGTAAATGTTGTGCAGTCAAAAGAACTGATCATGGGGGCAGGGATCCCGTATATCGTGGCCAAAGGCAGGAAGGGCGGAAGCAATGTGGCGGCGGCAATCTGCAATGCACTGATCTATGGGATTGACGGAAAGTAACTGAACAAAACAAAAGGGTTTCCGATATTGGAGTTTCCAGCGGCCAAGCCGCGGAAGGACCAATGGCGGGAACCTTTTCAATTTTCTGTGTCCGAGTCAATAAGATTATACAATTTTTAACATTGTTCTCCTATATCCTTACTGCTGATTTATATATAATGGAGTCAGCAGTAAGAAACATATCATTCATCTTGGAAAGGAGCACGAAAATGGGCAAGGAATTCAACAAAGTATTGTACGACCTGGACAGCTTCGTTTACGGAAAATCCCTGTATCCCGTGAAGCTGAAAAACGGGCTGGAAATTGGGGGAGGACTCATTCTGCCGGAACTGAACTTCACCCTCCCGAACATGCTGTTTAACGAGAGCACATTCCCAAAAGTCATCGAACAGTACAGAAGCATCATCGATGAGGCCTGCAAACGGGCGGTGGAGCTTTCTGTGCCGGGCTTCGTTGCAGAAGTCGAACTGCTGCCCGATGCGACCTACCGTCCGGAGTGGGGCATTGAAATCACGAAAGTCGTAAGGGAAGTCATGTATGAGTATGAGCAGAAGCACCAGCTGAAGAGCGGGCTCAGACTGACACCGGTGGATATCCGTGAGGACCTGAACTCGGAACACATGTGGCATGGAGAATTCTGGGATAAGATCATGCGAATCTTCGAGGAGGGCGCCAAGGCGGGCGCAGACTTCCTTTCCATTGAATCCATCGGCGGCAAGGACGTCCATGACGAAGCCATCATGTACTGCAACATCAAACAATCAATCTTCGGCCTGGGTGTGCTGGGATGCATGGACATGAAACGCCTGTGGGGTTCGATTACCGAGATTGCCGAAAAAACAGGGACTGTCTCAGCTGGTGACACCGCCTGCGGCTTTGCCAATACAGCGATGGTGCTTGCCGACAGGGGATACATTCCCAAAGTGTTTGCTGCAGTTATCCGGGTATTGGCTGTCGTCAGAAGCCTGGTCGCATACGAGGAAGGCGCGGTCGGTCCCCATAAGGACTGCGGGTATGAAGGCGTCTACATCAAGGCCATCACTGGAACGCCCATATCCATGGAAGGCAAGACCAGCGCTTGCGCGCATCTGAGCCCGGTCGGCAATATCGCCGCAGCCGTTGCGGATTTGTGGAGCAACGAATCCGTTCAAAACCTCAAGCTGCTTGGAGGGATGGCTCCTACGGTCTACATGGAACAACTGGCCTATGACTGCCGCCTGATGAACACCGCTACCAAAAAAGGGCACAGCGCTGTACTGTTGCTACGCGACCTGCTGACGGATTCCGACAGCTATTACGATCCCCAGGCTTATGTACTCCGGCCGGACGTGGTACTGAAGCTGAGTGCGGAGATCCTCAAGGGAAAAGACCATTTCGAGCGCACAAAGCTCGCAGGCCTGGCTGCAATCAGGGTATTGAGGGAAGCCTATGAGAACAAGGAGGTCCTGATCAGTGAAAGGGAAGTTCCTTGGCTGGATATGCTACAGAATGAAATCGAATCCATTCCGGCAGACGTCAATGTGTTCACCCAGGAAATGATCGAAGGCAATACTTCCGCTAAATTCGAACCTAAAAAATATGATTTATAGAATCAGGAGATGAGAGCCATGCAGGAATTGCTTAATAAAATCGCCATCGGTATTGAAAAAGGAAACAAGAAGGCTGTGTTGGAAGATGTGCAGGCAGCCTTGGATGCAAACATCAAAGTGGAATCCATCATGAACGATGGATTGATCAAGGGCATGGAGGAACTGGGCGCCAAATGGAAACGGAATGAGGTTTTTGTTCCGGAAGTGCTTATTGCCGCAAGAACCCTAACGGCGGCGCTGGAAGCGATCAAACCGATCTTGGCGCAGCAGGGTGTCAAGCCGAAAGGGAAGGCTGTCATCGGTACGGTCAAGGGCGACCTTCATGATATCGGGAAGAACCTGGTAAAGATGATGATGGTCGGTGCGGGCTTTGAAGTCGTCGATCTGGGTGTGGATGTGTCGGAAGCAAAATTCATCGAAGCCCTTGAAGAAAACCAGCCGGATATCCTGTTGCTTTCGGCACTGCTCACAACCACAATGCCGCAGCAGAAAGCAGTCATCGATGCCATCACCGCGGCACAGTTGAGGGACAAGGTCAAGATCATGGTTGGCGGTGCGCCTGTAACCCAGGAGTTCGCGGACGAAATCGGTGCGGATGCCTATACCCAGGACGCCGCAAGCGCGGCAGAACGCGCCGTGAAGTTCGTTTCCTGAATCCCGTGTCCACAACATGAAGGCCATATGGAAGAGGGGGGCCCATGATACCCATTGACATCATAACAGGATTCCTGGGAGCGGGAAAAACCACGTTTCTGAAAAACATTCTGCTGAAAGGTGTTTTTGCAGAGGAAAAAGTTGTACTCATTGAAAACGAATATGGTCAGGTGAATATGGATGCCCGCTTCCTGGAGGGGGTGGGCATCCCGATTTACGAAATCACAAAAGGTTGCCTGTGTTGTTCCCTTAAGACGGATTTTATCACGACCCTGAAGGAAATTCTGGAATCGGTCAAGCCGGACCGGATTCTCGTAGAACCTTCGGGAATCTTCGTGACGGAATCGTTCAAGGAAATGTTGCAGGACAGCAGTCTGCGTGAAGACTACCGGATCAACAGCATCACATCGGTCCTGGATGTGACGTTGTTTGACGGAAGGTTCCTGCCTTATGAAGGGTTCTTATCGAACGGCGTCCGGCATGCCGGACAGATTCTCCTGAGCAAGTGCGACCTTGCAGATGATGGCATGCTGCAGAATGCCAGAGCTTTCATCAACAGGCACAACAGCCATGCGGCGGTGTACGACAGTGCAGCTGTTTTGGCGGAGGAGGGGCAGTGCCGGGCGCTTTTTGCCCGAGGTGGGAAAGCGGACCCGAACACATGCGCCTGCGGCTGCAGCGGTGGCCATGGGCACAGCCACGACCATTCTTCCCATGATCCGTTTGTGACGGTCTCGTTGGATTTGGACGGGAGCTTGGGAGAAAAGGAATTTGAAACCTGGATGGAGGGTGTTGCTTCGGGAGCGTTTGGTGATATAATACGTATGAAGGGCTATATACGAATACAGGGCAAGACGCATGAAATCCAATACCAGCACAATCGATACACATGTGTTCCGAAGCAGGATGCCGTTGAAAGGCATCAGGTGGTCGCCATCGGAAAACATATCAGGCGGGAATGGCTTGCTGGAATTGACGGATAGGTGGAGCGGAGATGGATGGTTGTAAATTTGACCTGAACAAGGCGTTATATGTACTGGAAAGCTTTTCGAATTCCGTCGATGTCCCGTGCAGACTGATCGACGAAAAGGGCGAGGTCATCCGGGAAAACGGCAGCATTTCGGACCCAAGCAAAAAAATGGGACTGGATGAGCAGCTCATCCGTGACAGCCTCCTGTACGGCGCTCATCAGGCCTCCATCTACGGCGGAAGCTACATCTTCTTCGGCCCTTACGCGTGCGTCTATTTCACAACCCCTATCATGGTCGAGATGCGGATTGGTGGCTCGATCGTGTGCGGCCCCCTGCTGATGCAGCCGGCAGACAATTTCCTGATCGACAAGATCCTGGAAGCGACGAGCAGTCCGGACCTGACAAGGGACCGCATCGAGGAACTGGCTGCAGAAATCAAAATCATCCCCCCGCCCAGGGTCAAGGCATTGGCGGACCTGCTATTTGCCGGGATGCACTATATTGGCGGGGACGGCTATGAAAAGTTCCTGATGGACCGGACCGGACGGGATAGCTATACGGACCCCAAGATATACATGGAATACCTGCAGACCATGGGAGGGACTGTGGAGGGGGGCGTGCCCTATCCTCTGGAGAAGGAAAAGGAGTTGCTGAAGCGGATTGCCATCGGAGACAGGTTGGGTGCCAACCGTGTGGTAAACGAAATCATTTCTATGATGTATATCCAGAGCGGAATGGGTTTTAGGCAGCTCAAGTCAAGGGTGCTGGAACTGGTGGTGTTGCTTTCGAGGGCGGCCATGGATGGCGGCGCGCAGGTCGAAGAAGTCCTGGGCATGAACTATTCCTACCTGAATGAGATCCAGGATTTCAGCGATGCAGAACAGCTGACACAGTGGCTGGGCCGGATTTGCCATAAGTTCTCGGAAAGCGTGTTCAATTTCGGAAAGGCCAAGCACAAGGACGCCATCTACAAGGCGATGGACCACATCAAACAGTACTACATGAACAAACTGACGCTGGAGGAAGTGGCGGCATATGTGCACTTCAGCACTGCCTACTTCAGCAAGATCTTCAGTGATGAAGTGGGGATGTCCTTCAGCAAATACTTGAACAGGATCAGAATCACAAACAGCCAGCTGCTACTCAAATCAACCGACATGAACATTGCGGAGGTGGCCGGTGCGACAGGATTCCACGACCAAAGCCATTTCACAAAAATGTTCAAGACAGTGACAGGAATGAGCCCAAAGCAGTATCGTGATAGCCGCTGACTTCATATCACTTTTTCGCATGAAAAATGCCGGGAACCCCATGTCCATTGAACTGCTCCCCTTATGGTAGACAGTGAAATAAAAAACTGTCTATCATAGGGGGAGTTTACTTATGGGAATAAGATCCAAGTTTGACCAAGAGATGAAACTTAAAATGGTGCGAGAATATCTCGGGGGTGAAGTCCTCTGGGACGAGTGGTGGCGTGACCAATGGACGAAAAACAACATATGAGGAACGCCTGGAGATGGAGGTCGAGCTTAAAAAAAGTACAAGAGTACCGAATGCGTTTGGAATCCACTGCAAGAAAGGTAACTGTTCAGTCAACCATATAAATTAGCAAAACAGAAGCCGGTCGCTTTCACCTGACAATGCAGCCCTGGTTGCAGCATAGGTATTGATACCCTGTTTCTTTGCAGTTCCAAGGAAGGACATGATTGTCATGAACTCAGGCAGTGTTGTTGGTAAAGGGCACGCTGAAGTTCTTGGCGAACAGGCAGACCTCACCCTTGTGTGCAACCAGCCTCTGGATCAGAGCCAGAACCTTCCCGCGTTTCATACGTCCACGCTTTTCGGGGGGTCTTTCGGGCTGCGGATTGAGCAGCTTGGCTTCATCCATCATCCGGTCGTATTCACTGCCGAATTTTCGGCTGTGATAATAGCTCAAGCTAATCCGACCCTTGCCGACAGCTTTTTCCTTCGTCAGATTCATCTTCAAAAGGAGCTTCTGGAATCCTTCCGCCCACCCTTTCTGCGCACCTGGTTTCTTCCCGGAAGGTTTGCGCAGGCTCTTGGGTTTGGCGGGACCATCGGAAGAGGGCGGCATGGAGGTGTTTTTGCACGTGGTCATTTTGACATGGGGATAACCTTGAAAATCACGCCTTTCAAATCTCAAAAACCCGGATATGGAAAGGGCTCATCCCCAATGTGCTGTCAGTGGCCGGAGTTATCCGCCGATATTCCTTGGCAGGCACCCAGAACTGTGGATACTCTTCTAAAGTTCAGATAATAGGGGCTCTAGAAAAAAATGAATTTCAGCGTTTGGTAAAATTCAAGTTGAAGCACAATCAGGTGACTGAACAGTTGCATGAATTTTATTTCACTGTCCTCTTGACGGATAGCACATCAAAACGACGGCGGAAAAGGGGGACACATGACGAAACTGTATCTGGTCACCGGGTTCCTGGGAGCCGGCAAGACCACTTTCCTAAAGCATCTCCTGGAACGGATCGATGGCCAGGTGGGACTCCTGGTGAACGAGTTCGGCAAGGAAAGCATCGACGGAATCACCCTCCAGGGCCAGGACCTGGAGCAGAAGGGCATCAAGGACTATGCCTATGGGGGCAATATCGTCATCATAGACGGCGTGTATTTCGAAAGGGAAGTGGCCGTCATGGAAAGCGTCACACGGCAGATCCGCCACAGCGAAATCGCCCTGGTGGAGCTTGTGGAGCTCGCAGAGCGCGTCTCCCCCACGGACAGCCTTGTCTTCCTCTCCTCGGAGGGGCTAAGGGCCATGTCCCCGATCCTAGCCGCCGCAAGGGAGACCTTCGGGGACGGGGCGGAATTTGAAATGTAGTAGACGGAAAAATAGGAAAAACCCTTTCCATTGTTTGAAAAAAGCCGCGCATATGGTATAATGGTTCTACAGAATAAGAACAAATGCATGCCAGCATGCAGAATACCCAAGGCGGAAAGGTGGAGACAGGATGGAAAATTTGAAAGCGTTTTTGGAGAAAAAGAGCAGATTGAAGTACGACATGAACAGCATCGGCACCTACATCAAGGAAGGAAACTGCGACGACTCCCTCCAGGAGACCTGGGACAAGTACAACCAGGAACTGAAGAAGCTGGAAGCGGAAATCGCCCTGCTCAGCGACCCGGAGAAGAAGGAAGTGGCGGAGCGGCGCCTGGAGCTCATGGGAAAAGTGGAGGAAGCGGAGCAACAGGTCGCCCTATGGAAGCAGGAAATCCAGGAGCTGGAATCGATGCTGTAAGGATGGAAGCCAGCCGGCCCCGAAAGGGAGTCGGCTTTTTTTCGCTCTTGGAAAGGAAGGCGTATGTCAATCGGTTGACATACGCCTTGGAAGCGGTTATAATGGGGGCATATCGAATCAGAGGAGGTAGCATATGTTTGACGTGGTTGCATTGGGCGAAGTGTTGATCGATTTCACCCCCCAGGGGGTGTCCGAACGGGGGAACCCCCTTTTCGAGCGGAATCCGGGAGGGGCGCCGGCCAACGTGCTGGCCTGCCTGGCCAAGCTGGGCAAGGAAACGGCCTTCATCGGCAAGGTGGGCAGGGACCAGTTCGGGACCTTCCTGAAGCAGACCCTGGAGGAGAACGGCATCCATACCGGCGGCCTGGTCTTCGACGGCCAGGTGAACACCACCCTGGCCTTCGTGCACCTGCAGCCGGATGGGGACAGGAGCTTCAGCTTCTACAGGAATCCGGGGGCGGACATGAACCTGCATCCCGAAGAGGTGGATTTCGATCTGGTCAGGAACACCAGGATCTTCCATTTCGGATCCCTTTCCCTGACCGGCGAACCGGTGCGCTTCACCACCTTCGAGGCGCTGAAGGTGGCCCGGGATGCGGGCGTCCTGGTCAGCTACGACCCCAACCTGCGGGAACCCCTTTGGGAAAGCCTGGACCTGGCCAAGGAGATGATCGGCAAGGGCATGGCCTATGCGGACGTGGTCAAGATTTCGGAAGAGGAGCTGACGTTCCTGACGGGACTGGAGGACCTGGAGGAAGGGTCCAAAGCCCTGATGGCATCCTTTGGGAACATCCGCCTGCTGCTGGTGACCCTGGGACCCAAGGGCAGCTATTACCGGACCGCCGACCTGTCCGGTGAAGTCCCCGGATTCATGGTGAAGGCGGTGGACACCACAGGCGCCGGAGACTCCTTCCTGGGAGGCATCCTCCACGGCCTGCTGGAGAGGGACCTTGACCTGGATTCCATGGGGGAGCAGGACTTCCTGAACCTGCTCCTGTTCGCCAATGCGGGGGCATCCATCGTGACCACCCGGTACGGAGCCATCGCGGTCATGCCGACCATGGAAGAAATCCAGGCCAGATTGTAGGACGGAGACAGGTATGGCTAAGCCAAGCATCAAAGACGTGGCCAGGGAAGCGGGGGTGTCCGTCACCACCGTGTCCAGGGTCTTCAACAACCGGGGATACATCGGCAGGGAAACCCGGGAGAAGGTGGAGGAAGCCTGCGGGCGCCTGGGCTATGTGCGCAACGAACTGGCCCGGTCCCTGCTCCGGAAGCAGACCAGGATCATCGGGGTGGTGCTGCCCCACATCTCCCACTACTTCTTCGCGGAACTGGCCCAGAAGATCGAGGAGCATCTGGTGGATGCAGGCTACAAGATGATGCTGTGCACCACCCTTGGGGAGAAGGAAAAGGAGCGGGCGGCGCTGGAGATTCTGGCCGCCCAGCAGGTGGACGGGGTGATCGTGGGCAGCCACTCCCTGGAGGCGGATGCCTACACCGGACACGGTCTGCCCATGGTGGCCTTCGACCGCTATCTGGGGGAAGGGATCCCCTGTGTGGGGGCGGACCACGCCATGGGAGGACGTCTGGCGACGGAAGCCCTGATCGGGGCCGGCTGCACCCGTCTGGCCCACCTCCGGGTCTCCCGCCGGTTCAAGAGCCCCGTCCACAACCGGAGCGACGCCTTCGAACAGGTCTGCGTCCAGCGGGGAATCCCCCATGTGGTCCTGGAAAAGAAGCTGAACGAGTTCACGGAGGACGCCATGATGGAGCTCTACGGCAGCATCGTGGAAGCCATGCCGGAGGTGGACGGATTCTTCGTCTCGGATACGGAGGCGGCCACCCTGCTCCAGATCCTCCACGCCTGCGGGAAGCAGGTGCCCGGACAGGTCCAGGTCGTCGGGTATGACGGAATCGCCTTGAGCCGGCTGACCACCCCGGTTTTGAGCACGGTGGCCCAACCCATGGACCGGATCGGCTTTCAGCTGGTCCGGACCCTGGAACGGGTCATGGCGGGGGAGGCCCCCGAACAGCGGCTGGTGCTGCCGGTGGAATGGGTCCAGGGAGGAAGCACCCGGAGCTGAAGGGTGCGGATGCCTCTGGCACGGACTTTGTAGGACAGAAGCAAGGGAAGGCCCCCGGAGAAGATTGGATCTTCTCCGGGGGCCTTCCCTTGCGTTCAGCTGATCTTGGGCATGTCGTAGGCGCAGAACAGCTCGTGCACGATCTGTTTGCCCAATTCGAAGGCCTGCATGTGCAGCTCCAGTTCCTGGACCTTGTCCTCCCCGAGGATGCGGACCAGGGCCACCTCCACCGCTTTGGAGGAAAGGGAACGGGTGGATTCCACATAGGCTCCCGCCAGGATCATGGCCTCCAATCCTTGGAAGCCGAATTGTCCGGCGATGCCCTCCACGTCCAGGTCGAAGTAGTTCAAGTCCTTGCGGTACCAGTCCTGGGTCTTGTGGAGCACATCCGGAACCGACTCGAACTCTCCTGCGATCTCCAGGATCCGTTCAAGAAGCAACAAATCCTTCCCTTTTATTCTATTCTTCATGGCTGTACCTCCCTATGGATAACCACACTAAGTAGTAAGACATACGATGTAACAAGTTATGAGTATGATTATACATAATAAAGGAGGTGGTGTCAAGTGATGTACAGGGTTTCTTCCCTATGGAGGAGGACATGCCTGCCGTGGAAGTGGAGGAGCCCCTCTTCGGCCATGGACTTCAGCTCCCGGGAGAGGGAGGAGCGGGCCACGCCCAGCATGCCGGCTATTTCCGTCTTGGTATGGTCCAGGGTCAGGCAAAGGCTGCCCTGCTCCTGGAAGAGCTTCTGCAGGTGCAGCAGCAGCCGGTGCCGGACGTCCCGGTATCCCAGCAGCTCGATCTTGTCCTGGAGGATGGCGACCTGGAGGCTCAGGGCCCGCAGGTAGTTCCGGGCGAACTGGGGCTCCCGGGCGCACAGCTTTTGGACCTCCTCCTGGGGGATCTGGAAGACCCGGGTGCTCTCCAGGGTCTGGATGTTGCATTGGTGGCGCCCATCCGAGGCGAACAGGAGGGCAGCCCCGAAGACCTCCAGCGGCGCCAGGGTCCGCAGGGTGAAAAGGTGCCCGCTCTGGTCCTGTTTTTCCATGACAAGGGAGCCCTCCAGCAGGATGCCCAGATGGGTGCAGGGATTCCCTTGGAGGGCAAGAAGCTCCCGCTTGGGATGCGGCGTGATGCGGCAGCGGTTCCAGGGGAGGAGCCGGGCCAACTGGAGGGGGTCCAGTCCCTGGAACAGGATGCAGCCCGTCAGGAGGGCTGCGGTTTCTTCCGTTTGGAGTTCGTGTCGTGTCTCATGGGATGTGTCCATAGTGCCTCCGTTGGGGTTCGGGGTTCGTCTTCCACCACAATTATAAGGCAGAAAGGGAGGTTCCGCAAGGCCGGATGGAGGGAAGGTATTCACAAAGGAAGGCGTTTGGTGTATAGTAAGGCTAAAACGTCCCGAGGAGCCGCCCATGAACAAAAAGAACGCAATCGGCCACCTGTTGGCCTTGACAACCATCACCATCTGGAGCTCCACCTTCATCCTCAGCAAGGTGGTTCTGGAACAGCTGAGCCCCCTGCAGGTGCTGGGCATACGCTACGCATTGGCCCTGGTGTTCCTGAGCCTGCTCCATCCCAGGTTCGGGAAGCCGAAGCGGTGGTCCGAGGAGCTCTTCTTCCTGCTCTCGGGCGTTGGTCTCGCCGCCTATTTCGTATGTGAGAATTCAGCCCTTCAGAGGACCTATTCCTCCAATGTGAGCCTGATTGTGGCCACCATCCCCCTGATGACGGGAATCCTGTCCATGGCGGTCTACAAGACCCCCTTCCTGAACAGGAAGAGCCTGGCGGGTTTCGCTGCCGCCTATGGGGGCGTGTTCCTGGTGATCCTGAACGGCAGGCGGTTTGCCGGAATCGAACCCATGGGGGATTTCCTTGCCCTGCTGGCGGCCCTGCTGTTCGCCGTCTACACCCTGACCATGCAGAGGATCCAGGAGGGGCACCACCTGATCGCCCTCACCCGGAAGGTTTTCGCCTACGGCTTCTTTTTCCTGCTGGGCATGATGCTCTGCACAGGGGAGAGCCTGGATGACGTCCGCTTCAGTGGACAACTTGTGGCCAGCCTCCTTTTTCTGGGGATTGTGGCCTCCTCCCTGGCCTTCCTCATGTGGAACAGGGCCATCCAGTGCATCGGATCCGTGAAGGTCAACCAGTACATCTATCTCGTTCCGGTGGTGACCACGGTCTTCGCGGCTCTTTTCCTCAAGGAACGGATCACCCTTTACACGGTGGCCGGGGCGGGGCTGATCCTGTCCGGGCTCTACATTTCCGAGAAGGCCCAGGGGGAGCTTGCCGGCCGGTGACTGCCGGCGGCAGCCTCTCCGGCTACCCTGGCTTCGATGTATTCCGGCACCCGGTCCTTTTCGATCTGGAGGGCGGCGGAAAGTTCGCCGAACAGCAGGTCCTCGCCCCGCTTCAGGTATTTCTCGTCAACGGCCCCCAGCTTCTTGTTCTGGCTTGTGGCCGTTTGCTTCTTTGTGAAGATGGACATGGTGAGCTCGACCAGGGCAGCGCAGTCATGGGCCTTCAGGAAGGCGTCGTAATGCGTGGTCAGTTCCCGGAGGACGGGGCTTTCATAGGGCTTCACGTGGATCGAGGGGATGCTGTCGATGAGCCGTTCCGCCTCGTCCCTGGAGATGACCGGGCGCATGAACACCTTGGTGTTGTCGACGGGGGTTGAAATCACGCATTCCTGAAAAAGGGGCTTCAGGACATAATACAGCCGCTCCTGGCCGGTACCCAGCAGATCATGTTTCCTTATATCCGTGACATGGCATACGCCGGTGGTGTCATAAACGATCAAATCTCCAATCTGATACATGGTATTACCTCCGTATTTCTGGCGGGTCGCAGGTGAAAGCGAAAAAAGGCTGATGCAACAGGTGTTTGTTGCATCAGCCTTTTCTTGTTACAGGCTACACAAGTTTTTCCAGGATTTGGTTGCTCCGCTCGATGAAGCGGCTCATGGCTTCGGGATCCAAGGGCTTGTGGCTGATCATGGCCAGGTCGTAGACCTGTTCGCAGAAGAGCTTCGCCCCGTCGGCATCCTCCTGGTGGGCCAGGATGTGGCGGACCAGCTTGTTCTTGTGGTTCAGCAGCAGGGTCTCCCCCCCCTGCATCTGTCCGAAGTCCATGCCCATGAAGCCGTACATGGCGCCCATCTCCTGCATCCGCCGGGATTCTTCCGGCAGGATGACTATGGCGGAGGTCTTGTCCGACTTCAGGTTCTCCACCTGGACGGTCAGCTGCTCCTTGCCCAGTGCGGCCCTAAAGAGCTTCTCGAGGACCTCCTGGGACTCCTTCAGGGCCTCCGCGGTGGATTCGTCCACATCCTTCATGAGGTCTGTCAGGTCCGTGTCGATCCGGGAGAACTTCACCTTCTCCTCCTTCATTTCCATGTGGGAGATGAAGGGCTGGTCGATGGCGTGGGGCAGCAGCACAGCGTCCATGTCATGCTCCTTGAACATCTTGATGTACTGGGACTGCTGCTGCTCGTCGCTGGTGAAGAAGACCTTGTCCGCATGCTTCTCCCTGTTTTCCTCCAGGTATTCGGGCAGGGTCAGGTATTTCCCGTAGATGTCCTTGTAGAGGATGATGTCCTTCACCTTCTCGTAGAACTTCTCGTCCTTCAGGCAGCCGAACTTGATGAAGGGGTTGATGTCGTCCCAGAACTTCCCGTAGTTCTCCTTGTCCGTCTTGTAAAGGGAATTCAGCTTGTCCGCCACCTTCTTGGAAATGTGGCTGGAAATCTTCTGGACGAAGCCGTCGTTCTGCAGGAAGCTTCTGGACACGTTCAGGGGAAGGTCGGGGCAGTCCACCACCCCTTTCAGGAGCAGCAGGAACTCGGGGATGACCTCCTTGATGTTGTCCGCGATGAACACCTGGCTGTTGTACAGCTTGATCTGTCCTTCCAGGGTGTCGAACTGGTTCCCCAGTTTGGGGAAGTAGAGGATCCCCTTCAAGTTGAAGGGATAGTCCATGTTCAGGTGGATCCAGAACAGGGGTTCCTTGAAATCCACAAAGGTCTTGTGGTAGAAGGCCCGGTACTCCTCGTCGGTGCACTCGCTGGGCTTCTTCAGATACAGGGGCTTCGTGTCGTTGATGGCTTTGGGGATGTCCACGGGTTCCATCTCCTGGATTTCGGGCTCCACGGCTTCCGCGCCCGCATCCTCCTTGGCGGCCTGCTCCGCCTTCTCGGCGGCGGCCTTCACCCGGCGCTCCTCCTTCTCCTTCTCCGCCCGGATGCTGGTCAGGTAGATCTCCACGGGCATGAAAGAGCAGTACTTCTCCAGGGTCTTGCGGACGGACCATTCGGTCAGGAAATCCTTCCCGTCCTCGCCCAGATGGAGGGTGATCTCCGTACCCCTACCGGTCCGGTCTCCGTCGGCCATGGAGAATTCCGTGCCCCCTTCGCAGACCCAATGGACGGGAGCGGCCCCTTCCTGGAAGGAAAGGGTCTGGATCTCCACCTTGTCCGCCACCATGAAGGCGGAATAGAAGCCCAGACCGAAATGGCCGATGATCTGGTCTTCCCCGCTGCCCTCCTTGTACTTGCTCAGGAAATCCTCGGCGCCGGAGAAGGCGATCTGGTTGATGTACTTCTTCACTTCCTCCCCGGTCATGCCGATTCCGTTGTCTATGAATTTCAGGGTCTTGGCTTCCTCGTCCAGGACCACCTGCACGGAGAAGGCCGTCCCTTCGGGATAGTCCGCTTCGCCCAGGGATTTCAGCTTCTTCAGCTTGGTGATGGCGTCGGTGGCGTTGGACACCAGTTCCCGGATGAAGATGTCATGGTCCGAATAGAGCCATTTCTTTATGATGGGAAAGATGTTTTCGCTGTGGATGGACAAACTGCCTTTTTCAACCTGCATGGTTTCAACCTCCTGTATGATAGATGGTGCATTCTATCCCATATGATACAACGCAGACAGAAAAAAGTCAACAAAAAACTGGCACTCGACAGATGCGAGTGCTAACAGAAATCAGGGGGCTTCCGGAGGGAAGGCCGCCAGGGCGTTCTTCTGGAGGAAGCGACGCATGGACTGGTCGAAAACCCGCTCCCCCGTCTTGTCCGAAACGAAGGTCCTGTAGTTGGTCCCCGTGGTGATCCTGAGCTGGCCGTTCTCGTAGAGGATGGTGAGGGTGAAGCCCTGGATGGACTCCGAAAGCTCCTTTCCGGACTTCTCCAGGATGCTGGCGGTGGCCTCGGGGGAGACGGCGAAGACGACCTTCAGATAGCCGGGAGGCTTGGAGCCTTGGACCAGCCGGACGATGGCCGGCTTCACCTGGAGCCAGGGGACGAAGGGGAACGGATCTTCGGTTTCAATCCCTTTGCCGTCCACGGAAAAATGGACGAAGGTCTTCAGGTCCAGCTGGAGGAGGCGGAAATCGTCGAACAGTTCCTCCTTCAACAGGCACTGCATGAAGCGTTTCGTTTCTTCTATTTCAAAGACTGTCATGTGCGGTTCCTTTCTGTCGTAATGCAGGCAACTCCATTATAGCCGTATTGGTGGGCAGGTGCAAGTATGGTATAATGGAAGCGGAAAGCCCATGAACACAACGGATGATCCACAGGAGGTGCGGCATATGAAGAAAATCATCAACAAGCCGGAGCAGGTCGTATTGGAGATGTGCCAGGGAATGGTGAAGGCCTATCCGGACAAGCTTGCCCTGGACCCCAAGTACCGGTTCATCACCCGGAAGGACCCCAATCCCCGGAAGGTTTCCCTGGTCAGCGGCGGAGGCAGCGGCCACGAGCCGGCCCATGCGGGCTATGTGGGGACCGGCATGCTGGATGCGGCGGTCTGTGGGGATGTCTTCGCCTCCCCCTCCAGCACCCAGGTCTACAAGGCCATCCTGGCCACCCGTTCGGAAAAGGGGACCCTGCTGATTGTCAAGAACTACACGGGGGACTGCATGAATTTCGACGGTGCGGCGGAAATGGCTAGGGAAGACGACGACGTGGATGTGGAGTCCGTCTATGTGAACGACGACGTGGCGGTGAAGGACAGCCTGTACACGGCGGGCAGGCGGGGCGTCGCGGGAACCGTCTTCGTGCACAAGATTGCGGGAGCGGCTGCGGAGCTTGGGTGGGACCTTCCTGCAGTGAAGGCGGTGGCGGAGAAGGCGGTCTCCCGGGTCCGTTCCATCGGCTTCGCCCTGACTTCCTGCACCGTGCCCGCCCGTGGGGTTCCCACCTTCGACATCGGGGAAGGGGACATGGAGTACGGCGTGGGAATCCACGGGGAACCGGGCATTTCCCGGGAAGCCCTGGCTCCAGCGGACGAGCTGGCATCCCGTGCGGTGGCCGCCCTGCTGGCGGACCTGCCCTTCCGGAAAGGGGACGAGGTGGCCGTCCTGGTGAACGGATTGGGAGGCACGCCCCTCCAGGAGCTCTTCATACTGAACAACAAGGCGTCCGACCTGCTGGCGGAGGCCGGCATCGGGATCCACAAGACCTTCGTGGGGAACCATATGACCTCCCTGGACATGGCGGGAGCTTCCATTACCCTGCTGCAGCTGGATGGGGAGCTCAAGGGACTGTTGGACGCCCCGGCGGACACGACGGCGTTCCGGCAGGCATAGGACGGGAAAGGGGTGGCGGCATGGGAGGAAGGGATCAGGAAAAACTGAAGGCGGAAGACCTGGCGGCGATGGTGGCAAGGATGGTGGAACTGGTCCTGGAGAAGGAGGCCGAATTCTCGGCGCTGGACGCGGCGGTGGGCGACGGGGATTTCGGGGCTTCCCTGGCAAAAGGATTCTCCAAACTCCGGGAGGAATGGGAGGAGCTTCCCAAGGAGGACATGGGGGCCTTCCTGAAGGCCTGCGGCCTTCTCATCGGAGAGGAATGCGGCGGCGCCTCCGGCCCCCTCTGGGGGGGCGCTTTCCGTGCCGCGGCCAAGGCGGCCAAGGACAAGGAGGCGCTGGGGGTGGAGGACCTGGCCCTGCTGCTGGACCAGGCGGTCCTTTCCATCCAGAAGACAGGGAAGGCGGAAGCCGGGGACAAGACCATGGTGGACGCCCTGCTCCCCGCGGTGAAATCCCTCGTCCAGGACGCCCAGGCCCATCTGCCGCTGGAGGAGGCGCTGAAAAACGCGGCGGCTGCGGCCATGGAAGGCGCCGAGGCCACCAGGGACATGGTGGCGAAAAGAGGCAGGGCCAGTTACCTGGGGGAAAGGACCGTGGGACACCCCGATCCGGGCGCCATGGCGGTGGGAATCCTGCTGCAAGGTGTGTACGAACACAGGAAAACAGCGGAGAGTAAACGTTTTACTGACGAATTGTGAAGCAAAGAGCAATAAGGCTCGCTGGAAACTGGTTAAAATGCACGAAAAAACGTTGACTATACACCCGAAGAGCGGTATAATCGGTAAGTGAACAGCGGATTCAGAGGCCTGCAGCCATGAACGGTGATGGCCTTAAAAAAATACAAAAGCATGGAGGTTAAGTATGAAAATAGCATTTGATCCGGACGTCATCAGATATCTGTCCATCACGGACATGGTGCGCAAGATTGCGGACATGGGATTCCAGTACATCGAGCAGTCTCCCCATCCCCAGATCCTGCCCTTCTACAAGCATCCCCGGGCCAGCAAGGAAATCATCAAGGAGTACAAGGACGCCATGAAGGAAACCGGCGTGAAGATCTCTTCCATGATCCCCATCTACAACTGGGCGGGACCGGAGGAGGAGCGCCGCAAGGCAGCCGTGGTGAACTGGAAGCGTGCCATCGAGATCGCCGTCGAGCTGGACGTGCAGGTCATCAACACGGAGCTTTCCGGAGACCCCAACCAGCCCGTCATCAGCGAGGAAATGTTCTACCGTTCCATGGAAGAGCTTCTTCCCATCTTCGAGAAGGAAGGGATCCGTCTGGACATCCAGTCCCATCCCTACGACTTCTGCGAAGACGGCTACGAGACCACCGACATCGTCAAGTCCTTCCGGAGCCCCAACGTGCGCTACCTGTACTGTGCGGCCCACACCTTCTTCTACGACAAGGGCAAGGGCGACGTGTCCAGCATGCTGAAATACGCCGGAGACGACCTGAAGCACGTCATCATCGCGGACACCCTGAACCAGGAACTGAACTGCCGCTACATCGTGAACCCTCCGGGCGTCAACGCCACCATCCACCAGCATGTGGGCTTGGGCGAAGGGGACGTGGACTTCGACGCATTCTTCAAGACCTTGAAGGAAATGAAGTTCGGCGAGCAGGACGACACCATCGCCGCCGTATCCCTGTTCGGGTTCCCCGAGAAGATCGGATACCAGGCGCCGGAAATCCTGGCACGGATCCAAAAGGAACTTCTGTAAAACCAAAGGCAACAGCAAAGACGGGAGAAGGGCAACCTTTTCCCGTTTTTCTCGGCCCCCAAAACGTAATAGTTGAATATTAGGATACAACGCTTGATTTTTTGGACGGGCCTTGGTATACTACTAAGAAAGCAGGAAAACTTTTGTTTACCGTCAAGGAGGTTTATCATGGCTGAAAGTTTGATCGCAAGCGGAGGCATTCCGTTTTTTCTGGTGTTCACCGGTGGGCTCCTTTCCTTTTTCTCCCCCTGCGTGGTGCCCCTGATCCCCATCTACATGGGATATCTGGCAGGCAACGCCAAGGTGGTGGACGGGGAGGGGCGCATCAGCTACAACCGCGGGAAGGTCTTCCTCTACACCTTCCTGTTCGTCCTGGGGATTTCCTTCGCCTTCTTCCTGCTGGGCTTCTCCTTTTCCGCCCTGGGAAGCTTCTTCAGCAGGAACCGGACGGTCTTCAGCAGGGTGGGTGGGATTCTGATCATCCTGCTGGGTCTTGTGCAGATGGGCTTCCTGGAATTCAAGTTCCTGGAACGGGAGAGGAAATTCAAGCTTCCCTTCGATCCGTCCAGGATGAGCCCCCTGGTGGCCGTGGTCATGGGATTCACCTTCAGCTTCGCCTGGACCCCTTGCGTGGGCCCGGCGCTGACCTCCGTCCTGATCCTGGCCTCCAGCGCCCAGACGGCGGGGCTGGGGAACCTGCTGGTCCTGGTCTACACCCTGGGATTCGTAATCCCTTTCCTGGTGCTGGGGATCTTCACCACCCAGGTCCTGAATTTCCTGAAGGCGAAGCAGCAGGTACTGCGCTTCGCGGTGAAGGCCAGCGGTGTCCTGCTGGTGGCCATCGGCATCATGACCTTCACGGGATTGTTCAACAACATCACCAGCTACATGAACACCCTGGGAGAGGCCCCGTCCGGCGCACCCACCCGGGAAGCGCCGGAGCCGGAGGCCGGACCGGATGCAGCCGCGCCGGATGGGCCGGACGCGCCGGCCTCCATACCCGCATTCGACTTCACCCTGCAGGACCAGTACGGCACCACCCATACCCTGTCCGACTACAAGGGCAAGGTGGTGTTCCTGAACTTCTGGGCCACCTGGTGTCCGCCCTGCAAGGCGGAGATGCCCCATATCCAGTCCCTCTACGAGGAGTACGGAAGCAACGGGGGGGATGTGGTCTTCCTGGGGGTGGGCAACCCCAAGACGGACCGGAATCCGGGAGGGAGCGATGGAAGCGTGGAGGACATCACCCGGTTCCTGGAAGGGAACGGCTATACCTTCCCCACCGTCTTCGATGAGACGGGGGAGGTCCTGGGGGCCTACCAGATCAGCGCCTTTCCCACCACCTTCATGATCGACGCCGAAGGGAACGTCTATGGATATGTCAGCGGGCAATTGACCAAGGAGATGATGCGTAACATCATCGAACAGACAAGAAGCGGGCGGTGAAAAGCCGCCCTGGGCCCCAGGTTTTGGTGGAGTTTTCGCAAATGTTGAAAAAAATAAAAAAAATATGAAAATTAGGGTTGACGCCACGCTGGATTTAATGCTATACTACGTCTCGTTGGTCCGCACAGGACAAGCGTCAAACAAGCGGAACACAAGCAGGACCTTGAAAATTGAACAGTGAAGAATAAATCAAAACAACGTAATTCCAAGACTAAACCCGCGAAAGCGGAAGGTCAGAGTTTATGCTGCCGGAGAGAACTTTTTATGAGAGTTTGATCCTGGCTCAGGATGAACGCTGGCGGCGTGCCTAACACATGC
>NZ_JAAEEH010000034.1 GCF_010179735.1 Anaerotalea alkaliphila | reverse complement strand
TCGCTGTAAACAGGTCCGTGGAATAAATGCCGCTCCCTTGCATCACGCCCAAGACCAAAAAAGCACCAGCAATAGCTGGTGCCTATGTTATAAGTTTTTCGGGACATTTTCAAAAACGCTTGACACAGCTTTTTGGCGATACAATCCTCTTGCTGGTTGCAGTCCTCTGGGGTTTCGGCTTTGTCGCCGTAAAAATCGGCTTGAACAACGGCGTGGGGACGTACTATTTGCTCAGCCTCCGCTTCCTGGTGGCCACCCTTGTCCTGCTTCCCTTCGAACGCAGTTCCCTGTCCGCCATCCCCCCCAGGACCTTGCGGGGCGGCGTGTTCCTGGGGGTCCTTCTCTTCCTTGCCTTCCTGTTCCAAACCTCGGGCCTGGCGCGGACGACAACCGCCAACAACGCATTCCTCACCAGCGTGAATGTCATCCTGGTCCCCTTCCTGGCATGGGCTTCCACAGGACGCAAGGTGCCCCTGAAGGGGTTCCTCTCCGCCTTCCTTACATTGGCTGGAATCGGCCTCCTCACCTTGGAGCGGGATTTCTCCATCAACAGCGGGGATCTGCTGACCTTGGTCTGTGCGGTGATGTTCGCGGGACATATCGTGGGCACCTCCCGCTATGCGAAGGAGGCGGCCATCCGCACCCTGGTGTTTCTGCAGATGGCCACCGCGCTGGTCCTGTCGGTGGCCATGGCCCTCCTGGGAGGGGAAATCCAACCCCTGGAACCCTCCAGCCTGGCAGCCATCCTGTATTTGGGATTCTTCAGCACCCTGGCCGCCTTTTTCCTCCAGACACTGGGTCAGAAACACGCCCACCCATCCAAGGCGGCCGTCCTGCTGTCCACGGAATCCCTCTTCGGCGCTTTGTTCGCCATCCTGGTGTTCCGGGATCCCTTGACCGTCCGGGTGTTCTGGGGTGGCCTTCTGGTCTTTGCCGGTGTGCTGCTGGCGGAATCCCCCGGACTCTCCCGGCGGCCTGCTTCCTCCAAGCCCACCAGGGAAGCCGCCTGAACCCGTCCCTAAATCTCTGAAAAAAATGGAATCCGCAACCTTTGCGGATTCCATTTTTTTCAGGTGCTCACTTGGGCTTGTCTCCCGGGGTGAATCCATGGGCATAGATGTGCTCCGGGGTGAACCCCAGCCTGTGGTTGTCATCCAACAGGGCGATCGCTTCCATTTCATCGCCGGTCAGCTCGAAGTCGAAAAGATCCCTGTTTTGTGCCATCCTTGACGGCGTCTGTGATTTCGGCAGGACAACCACATTCCTTTGCAGATGCCAACGAAGGGCCACCTGGGCCGCGGACTTCCCATATTTCTCCCCCAACTCCAGAAGCAGCGGGATTTCCATCACCTGCCCCTTCATGATGGGAGACCAGGCCTCCACAACGATCTGCCGTTCCTGGCAATACCTGACCACTTCCTTTTGCTGCAGGCGGGGATGCAGCTCGATCTGGTTCACCACTGGCTTGATCCGGGCTTGCTGGAGGAATGCGTCCAGGAGGGGGATGTTGTAGTTGCACACCCCGATGGCACGGATCCTCCCCTCGTCATACAACCGCTCCATTGCCTGCCATGCCTCGTTCGCCAGCGGACGGGGCCAGTGGATCAGGTACATGTCCAGATAATCCAGTTTGAAACGCTTCATGGATGCTTCAAACGCTTTGCGTGTGGCATCATAACCCAAATCCGTCATCCAGACCTTGCTGGTGACAAACAGCTCTTCCCTTGGAACGCCGCATTCCCGCACCGCCTCCCCCACACCCGCCTCGTTCTGGTAGTAGGAGGCGGTGTCGATGTGGCGGTAGCCCGCCTCTATAGCCTGGAGGGCGGCCGTCTTCGCGCCGGCATCGTCGATCTTGAAGGTTCCAAAACCCACCATGGGCATGCGCACACCGTTGTTCAAGATGATTTCCTTGTCTTTTTGCATCGATTCAAGCTCCTTGTGCAGTGTAGGGCCCGGTTCCCCGGACCCTTGTATTATACCCTTTTTATCCCATGGGTTCAACCCAGGAAGGAAACAAGGCTTCCCGGACCGAAAAGCCGGTGCACCTGAGATGCACCGGCTTTTCCCCTTGTGTCGCCTCACATATAGAGTTTGGTCAAGGCGACCGTAAGCTTCACTTCCTCCGCAGCGGTCATATGGGCATGGAAGGTGCAGTCGTGTCCGTCGGCCAGGGAGAAGTCCAGAAGGACCTTGCTGGTTTCCGCAACTCTGCGCACGTTCAGCTTCTTGAAGTTGCGCAGGGGGATGTAGGCCGTAATCATGCCGTATTGGGGCTCTTCCGCATCATACTTGTTGTCTTCCCGCAGCAACAGCAGTTCCTTGTCGGTGACCAGCACCAGCTTCGGCAGGACGAAACGTTCCCCCTCCTCCTGCTTCTCCTGGCTGCCCAGGAACACGACCTCTTTGATGTCGGCTTCCTTGTACAAGGCATCATGGGTGTAGTTGATGAATTTCAAGGGCATCTTGTGCTCTTCGAATTTCTTCATGAAGTCGTCCTTGTTGCACTCCGTCATGGAAGCCGGAACGTAGCTCTTCCTGATGCTCTCCACAAACGGCTTGATAAGGTCCTCCCGGATCAGGGGATAGGGGATTTCCAGGGTGCGTGTACCGAAATGGATGTGGAGCAGGCCTGCCAGGAGGCAGACTTCCGTCTCGAAATAGACCACGTCCGTAAACGGGATTTCCGAAGTGTTCACGCTGCCCTTTCCAACCACGGAAGCCTTCATCATGGTCGGATAATTCTGGAGCAGGATGGCCGGCTGCCGGTTGTACCGGTTCTCAGGGATGTAAACCTTGTAGGAACTTTCCGGGTCGTAGTACTCTTTGAGCACTTCCGGAAGGTCGTCGGGGGTCTCGATAAATAGTGGAAAATATGCTCTGGTATTCGTATAGTCTACCCATTCCTTGTAGTCTTTCATAATACTCACACTCCTTTTCCGTTCAGCCTCCATTATCTTACAATTAGATTGTAAACCCTATAGTTGTTACAATGTCAAGGGTTATTTCACCCTCCACTGCACTTCTGTGAGAAGATGCTGCCGTTCGCTCACAAGGGAATAGTCCACCAGGAGGACCTCCATGGGGTCCCCCTCCAGAACAAGCCCCCCTCCCTGTGCCCAGACCCGAATCTTGTCCAAGGCCGTCCGGATGTCCTGCATGTTCCCCCTCTGGTAGCAGGACAGATAGGTTCCCGCAGGCACTTCCATCACAAACAGCCCCGCATCTCCCTGCCTGGTGTCCGATGGGATGAATTCCTTCAGGTTTCCCAGAACCTCCACGGCCACGTGCCTGATCCTTATCCCTTCCGGCGTGTCCGCAAAAATAAGAATCGGGTTGCTTTCTATGGAAAACCCCAATCGCCGGGTCTTCCGAAGCAACTCATTGATGGAAACCTCCAGATAGCCTATTTCCCCCTGGTGCAGGTCCCGGAGGGCCAGAAACCGCCGGAGGGGACAAATCTTGGGGGTGACCTCGTAATTCCCGCTGTAGGTCAGTTCGATTTCCAGGTTTTCAATGGTCCGTTCGATCAGTTCCCTGCGCACGAAGAGGTCATCGATTTCCTGGTCCACCACAGCTTCCTGTGCATGCAACAGGTCGAAAACCGCCCGTACGTCCTGCTCGTCCAGTGCCTCTTTGATCTGCCGCAGGGAAAGGCCCAGTTCCTTCAACCGTGCGATGACATTGAGGGTCTTCAACTGCACGGGACTGTAGTGGCGGTAACCGTTGGCAGGATCTATGATTTCCGGTTTCAGCAGCCCGATGCGGTCGTAATAGCGTAGTGTCTGGTCCGAGACACCAGTCAATGCGGCTACCTGCCCGATTGAATAGGTGATTGTGTTTTCCATGGTTGCACCTCATCTCTTGCAGACATTTTCCAACAGTTGTATCCATACCTGATTGGAGGCACACCGCTTCAATGGCGGTGGTGTCCTTTTTTGGCGCCATACCACCCCTTGTGGGCTCCATGGACCTTGTAGTGGCTGGTGTCCGCCATCTTCTCCACCCGGAATCCGGAGGCGTCAAGATGCACCGTGGAAAGGCTTGTGGGGGCGATGTAGGGGCCTTCCCAGAACTTTTCAAGGTCCCCCTCCTGGTGCAGCAGGTTCAGCATGGACTTGATGACAACCCCATGGGCTACGACCAGGATGTCCTTCTCACCGTGTTCCGCAAGCAGATGGTTGATGAATCGGGCGACCCGCTCCTTCAGTTCCTGAAAGCTTTCCCCCCCTTCGGGAACGAAGCGTTTCGGATTGTTCCAGAAATTTCCGTGCTGTTCCGGATACTCCACCTCCAGCTCCTCCACCAGCCTTCCTTCCCAGGAACCCAGGTTGATTTCCCGCAGATCCTCCACCGCCAGGATTTCAATGTCCCTATCGCATACGATGATTTCCGAGGTTGTCAGTGCCCGTTCCAACGGACTGGATAGGACCAGGTCGATGTTCGTGTCGTACAGTCGGTCGGAGAGCCACTGTGCCTGCAGCCGTCCCTGTTCCGTCAGCGGAGAATTCTTGTGCCCCTGCATCCGCTTTTCTATATTCCATTGGGTCTCTCCGTGCCTTGTGATGTAGATCTTGCCCATATGCCCTCCTTCTTTCCTTTCCTTGTCGCCATCAAGGTTCTTCCCATCCATTATAGGCTCCGTTACCGGAAAGCGCAAGAGGCCGTCCCCATTCCTGTGGGGACGGCCTCTTGCATCTGCCGCTGGCGCGGACTGTCCTTTCTTCTCCCTCTTGAAGCACATGAACCAGTCCAGGCAATATTTGTCTTCGTCGGAGGATTCCCTTCCAAACAAAAAAAGGGCCAGGAATTTCCCTGGTCCTCCATTGCGACTTCCTTACTGGTGTCTGCCCGGCAACTGCCTCGGCTTGTGGCTGAACCCCTGCTTGTTGGCACCCGTATCAGGTTTGCGATGGGTCTTTGCATAATTGTCCTCCACGCTTCCATGTGCATGGGATCCTTGGCCCTCATTCATCTTGAAGATTTCCGGAAACACCGGATTGGCCTGTTCACCGGCTTTTTCCTTGTCCATCGACGGTTTCATCCAAATCACCTCCTGGCACAGCTGGATGGTCCCTACTCTCCATACGATATCCTATGTCTTGATTGTACCACGGGTTCCTCCAGAGTTCAAGGGCCCCGACCATTTGCCCGGATCGGATTTCCAGGTCGACGCGGTTTTGCCCCTATGGTATAATCAAGGATGAACTGGCGTCGGAAGCGGACGGACTGGAGGAGGAGCCATGTGGAAAAGCAGCAGACAGAAAATGACCCAGAAAGCCCTCCGGTTTCTGCACCGGTTCCCCAGGGGGCACCGGCTGGTGGTGTTGGGGATGGCCATGCGGCGCAGGATTCGTGAGGATGCCGTGACCGCATGGGCATCCAAGCTGACCCTGTACCTCCTGCTCTCCATCTTCCCTTTCTTGATTTTCCTGATGGAGCTGCTGAAGGTAACCGCCCTGCAGGACCCGCTCATCACCCAGGAACTGCTCGGCATCTTTCCCATGGAGGTCGTGGCTTTTGTCCAGTATGTCCTGGAGGACCTCCAGACCAGCATCCGGTCTTCGGGAGGGGTCCTGTCCGTCTCCATCCTGGCTTCCCTTTGGGCGGCTTCCCGGGGCATCATGGTGCTGGTGGACTGCCTGAACAGGACCTACCGCTCGGTGGAGAGCCGCTCTTACCTTTTCCTGCGGCTGCTTTCCCTGGTCTATACCCTGGCCCTTGTCCTGCTCCTCCTGGTCGTCTTCACCCTGGTGATCTTCGGAAACAACCTTACCCAGTTCATTCTGGGCCATGTGTCGCTTCCCGTGAAGTTTGAGGTGCTGTTCGGCAGCCTGCGGTTCCTGGTCACCCTGCTGTTCTTCTGGCTGTTTTTCCTCCTCCTTTACGCCACTACCCCTTACCGGAAAGCGCCCCTCCGGGAAGTCCTTCCGGGAGCCGTCTTTTCCACCCTGGGCTGGTTCGGGGCGTCCTTCGCCTTTTCCTATTACATCCGCTATTCGACCACCATTTCCTACATGTATGGAAGCCTGGGGGGCCTGGTCCTCCTGATGGTATGGCTTTATATTTCCAGCGTTACGATCATTGTGGGCGGCACCTTGAACGCCGCCATTCTAGAGGAAAAAAAGGAGAGCACATGAAAGACCCATCCCTGAAACCCTACAAGAACGTCGTGCTTCTGCACTACGCTTCCATCGGATTCCTGATGCCTTTGTTCAACCTGTACCTGAGCAACCAACTTGGGTTCACCAACACCCAGGTGGGTCTGGTGCTGTCCGTGTCCCCCATCGTCGCCCTCTTCTCCCAACCATTCTGGGGCATGGCAACAGACTACACCCGGAAGATGAAGGAGGTCCTCCTGGTGGTCCTCTCGGCTTCCTGTCTCCTTGGGTTGCTCTTCGTTTTCAAGAAAAGCTTTTCGATGACCTTCCTCCACTATGCTGCCTTTTCCTTCTTCTTCACCTCCATCATCCCCCAGATGGACGGCATTATTCTTTGGAAATTGAACCAGTCGGACGGCGTTTCCTACGGGCAGATCCGCTATCTGGGCTCCATCGGCTTTGCCCTGGCCTCCCTTGCCATGGGATTCATCGTGGACCTGACCCACATCAACGCCATTTTCCTCTTTTACGGCATTGCTGCCCTGGTTGCCATACTGGTCCTACACCGGATGGACGGGCAGGCGGAGGTGGTCAAGGGGCAACTGGGAAACGACCTGCGGAACCTGTTCCGGGTCAAGGAGTACCACCTTCTGCTCCTGGTCCAATTTCTGCTCATCGGAACCTCCTTCGGTTCCGGCAACTATCTGGGCCTCTATCTCCAGGAGCGGGGCCAGACCATAGCCATCATCGGCTTCGTCTTCTTTTTCATGGCCTTCATAGAAATCCCTTTCATGGTGAAGGCCCGGGCCATCATCCAAAGCGTGGGCGCCCCCAGGGTCCTGCTGCTCTGCACGGTCGTCTCAACCGCCAAGCTTTATGTCTTTTCCCTGGACATCCCCGTGTTTCTGCTGATCCTCTCCACCGCTGCCCAAAGCGTGGTGGTCGGTTTGTCCTTCCCCACCGTGGTGGAATACATCCGGGCCATCGTCGCCCCTACGGTTCTCACCACGGCCATCAGCATCTACAACGCCGTTTCCTACAGCCTTGCCAACTGGCTTTTCATCCTGTTGGCAGGAAAGCTTTCGGACCGGTCCGGTTTCCAGGGCATGTTCAAGACCTTCTCCTACATCAGCCTTCTGGGCATCCTTGCGGCAGCGGCCTTGCTGGCTTTCACAAGGGTCCGGCGGGCACCTGGGGACGCATAGTTTGGGCATCTCCGCGAGAAAGGCCATGAATCGTCGGATTCATGGCCTTTCTCGCGCTCTTGCCTTTTCTTCACTCGTATGCCCACGCCTCGTAGGACAGGAGGTAATGGTCCGCCAGGGACCGGATCTCCTCCATCTCCGCATGGAACGCCGGATCATAGATGCCCACCACCCGGAAGCCCGCGCCCTTTGCCGTGCGGATGGCATGGAAGGCATCCTCGAAGAGCAACGTGTCCTCCAGGTCGGTTCCCAGAAGCTCCAGCGCTTTCAGGAAGACCGCCGGGTCTTCCTTCCCTACGCCCACGTCGCTGCAGGTCACCACCCCTTGGAAGAACTCCCCGATCTCCAGCCGCTGGAGGGCCAATCCGGTCAGATGATGGTCGTTTGCCGTGGCGATGGCCATCTTCACGCCCCTGTTCCAAAGCTTTTCCAAAAACGGCCGAACATGGGGCTTCAGCGGGATGTGGTCCTTGTAGTGCTCCTCCGCCAATCCGTTGATGTCCCGGTAGATCTTCTCGTCCGGGTCGGTTACGCCGCAATGCACCCGGAAATACCGGGCCGTTTCCTCCACCGTCAGGCTTTTTAGGGCATCGTTCAGTCCTGGAGGGACAGGCATCCCCTTGCTTTCCAGATACAACACCCCGATTTCGTCCCACAACTGCATGGAATCGATCAGCGTGCCGTCAAAATCGAAAATCGCGCCTCTATAATTGTCGTCCATCCGGTTCCTGCTTCCTCATTGTGCTCTGGTCATCCTGTTCCTAAGGAATAGATTACCAGTTTCACAGGATTTGTCAAGGGGCTGTAAACATCCGGCTTCCGCCCGCCTCCTCGACCATGTCCAGGAAGTACCGGTGGAACCCCGTTTCCGCTGTCAGCTCCGGATGAAAGGAGGTGGCCAGCATGTTTTTCTGTCTTGCCGCCACCGCCGCCCCCCGTACGGTCTTCAGGATCCGCACTGACCGCGCCGCATGGACGATGTGGGGGGCCCGGATGAAAACCAGCGGGACTTCCCCCAGACCCATTTCCGGAATCCGGTCCCGGACGGAGAAGCTTTCCCTCTGGGTTCCGTAGGCGTTCCTGCGCACGGTCATGTCCATGACCCCCAAATGTACGGTTTCCTCCCCTTCGATTCCGGACGCCAGAAGCACCATCCCCGCACAGGTACCCCAGACGGGCATCCCCCGGCGTATCCTTTCCGCCAGAGGGGCCATCAGGCCTCCATCCTGGAGGAGCTTGCCCATGGCTGTGCTTTCTCCCCCGGGAAGGATCAGCCCCTGCACCTGCTCCAGTTCCCTTAGGGTCTTTACGGGGATTCCCTTTCCACCGGACCTTTCCAGCAGGTCCAGATGCTCCCGTACCGAACCCTGGAGGGCCAGTACTCCAACGGGCATGCTACCACCCCCTGGCCGCATATCGGTCTGCAAGCCCGGATACGGCAACACCGGACATGGCTTCCCCCAGATCCTCCATGGTTTCCGCCACCATTTGGGGGTCCTGGAAGTGCGTGACCGCGCGGACGATGGCTGCCGCCCTTTTTTCCGGATTCTCGGAAGCGAAGATGCCGGATCCCACAAACACCCCGTCGCAACCAAGCTGCATCATCATGGCTCCGTCGGCCGGTGTGGCGATTCCGCCGGCCGCGAAATTCACCACCGGCAACCTGCCGTTTTCACCGACCCAACGCACCAGGTCGTAAGGCGCCCCCATCTCCTTCGCGGCGGTCATGAGCTCCTCCTTGGGGAGAAGCTGCAGCCGCCGGATTTCACCGCTTATGGTGCGCATGTGCTTCACCGCTTCCACCACGTCCCCGGTTCCGGCCTCGCCCTTGGTCCTGATCATGGACGCCCCCTCGCCAATCCTGCGCAAGGCTTCCCCCAGGTTCTTCGCGCCGCAGACAAAGGGCGCGGAGAAATCGGACTTGGGTATGTGGAACATGTCGTCGGCGGGCGTGAGGACTTCGCTCTCGTCGATGTAGTCGATGCCGATGGACTCCAGCACCTGGGCCTCCACGAAATGCCCGATCCGCACTTTCGCCATGACCGGAATGGAGACCGCCTCCATGATTTCCTTGATCATCCTGGGGTCGGACATCCTGGCCACCCCCCCCGATTTGCGCAGCTCCGAAGGGATCTTCTCCAGTGCCATGACCGCCACTGCCCCCGCCTTCTCCGCGATGACCGCCTGCTCCACGTTCATCACATCCATGATGACCCCGCCCTTCAGCATCTGGGCCAGATTCCTGTTCATTTCCGCCCGTTCTTTCTTCTGCTCTTCCATTTCTTGCCGCTCCTTCCAAATTTGGTTTTGTTTGGAGTATACGGCCAATCTGACTCCATTGAAATGGACAGTTCCTTATTTTCTAAAGGGGACAGTTCACCAGCCCCTGCTGGAGCCTCCCCCACCTCCGCGGCCCCCTCCGCCTCCGAAACCGCCACCGAATCCGCCGCCGCCACGGCCGCCGCCTCCGCGGAACAGCAGCAACAGCAGGAGCTGGGTGATGGTTCCGTGCAGGACGGTCCAGTCGAACAGGAAGAAAAGCAGGATGGCCCCCCAGAAGAGGATGTCCGAGAGTCCGAATCCCGTGTCGGCGGACCTTTCCATGGGCTCGAATCCCGCCCAACCCGGAAAATCTTCCGGAACTTCCAGGCCATACTCCATGGCGGTCTCATAAAGGACCTGCTGGAAGCCGGAACGGATGCCTGCGTCATAATCCTCCAGACGGAAATACGGCAGCATGGCTTCATCCTGGATCCGCCCCGTCTTTCCGTCGGGCAGGGCGCCTTCCAGCCCATAACCCACTTCGATCCTGCTCCTCCTGTCCTCCACCGAAAGCAGGATCAGGACTCCGTTGTTCTTATCCGCGGCACCGATGCCCCAGGTCCTGAGGACGTCCAGGGAATAGGTTTCCAGCACGGCCCCTTCCAGGCTGGGGATGGTCAGGACGACGATTTGGGCGCCGGTCTTCCCCTCCAGCCAGAGGTTCGCTTCCATGACCAGCTGTTCCGTTTCTTCCCCCAGCACACCCGCCGCGTCGTTGACATAGAATTCCCGGGTAGGCGCCGGAACGCCGGCGGCCAGCACCGGCTGCAGGAACAATCCAAGAACCAGGTGCAGTACCAGACCCAAGGCGGCCAACTGTGTTTTCTTCATTAGAAGGTTACCTCAGGCACCTCCGCCGCACCGGGTGCCGCTTCAAAGTACTCCACATCCTCGAAGCCGAAGATCCGGGCGAAGATCAGTGTGGGGAAGCTCTTCACCTTCGTGTTGTAGCCTCTGGCCAGTTCATTGTAGTCCAGCCGGCTGACGGAAATCCTGTTCTCCGTTCCTGCCAGTTCGTCCATCAGCTGCCGGAAGTTGGCGTCCGACTTCAGCTCCGGATAGTTCTCCACCACAACAAGCAACCGGCCCAAAGCGCCGGTGAGGGCCGCATCGGCATCCGCCTTCTCCTGGACCGTTCCCGCCCCTGCCAATTGCGCCCTTGCTTGGGTCACGCTGTCGATGATGGACTGCTCCTGGGCCGCGAATCCCTGGACGGTGCTCACCAGGTTGGGGATCAGGTCCGCCCGCCGTTGCAGCTGGACATCGATGTTGTTGAAGGAGGCCGCCACAGCCTCCCTTTGCGACACCAGGCTGTTGTAACTGCCTGAAAACATGCCTACAGCCAGCACAAGCAGTGCGGCCACGATCCCGATGGGAATCAATACCTTCTTCATAAATACCTCCAATTTGATGGGAATGGCTCGTTACAGCACAAGTGTAGCCTTTTTGCCTTGGGTTTGCAATACCCAAATGCAGGCCATACCCCCCACCGGGAAAATATGGTATAATGGTGTCGGAAGCAGTCGGTTGACACGAAACGGAGGAAATGGATATGGATATGCAAATGGAACAAGCCATGGAACAGTTGCAGGAATGCACGGCGTTGGTGATGGATGCGGCCAAGAAGTTCTCCGTCACGGACTATGCCGTCTTCAAATCGCTCCTTTTTTCAGCGGGACTCCTTACAGGCATCCGTTACGCACGGTCCTTGCGGAAATACACTTTCCTGATCGGGACTGTGTTCGTCTTCTGCTATGCATGGATCATCTACCGTCTCCTGTTCGTCCACTTGGAGCGGCCTGAAAGCTGATCAATTATCAATTGTTTTCCACAGGAAGTGCAATCGTGAGGGAATCATTGAGTATCGTATTGTCCGGAGAAGCTGGGCAGGGGGTGCAGACCATAGAGGCGTTTTTGATGGAAGCCATCTCCCATCGTTATCATGTGTTTTCAACCAAGGAAGTCATGAGCCGTGTGCGCGGTGGGAACAACTCCGTGGAAATCAGGATTTCCGGAGAACCCGTGTAAACCTACCGGCACACCATCGACTTCCTTTTCCTTTTGAACGACCACTCCCTGGAGCGGATGCTCCGCCAGATCCGGCCGGGAACCCTCGTCTTCGGGATTGTCGTGGAACAGGCCTCGTCCGCTGCGACAGCGACGAGCACGCCGAAGACGGCTTCATCACGGAGGATTTCGATGTGCGGAAAGCCATGCACGAGAAGCGGCTGGGGAAGCAGGCCCGGCTGCTTGAGACCTCCGCACCTCCGGATACTGCCTTCCTCCAGATCCTGCAGGTCCATCCCCTCTCCCCTGGCCTGAAGGCGTATTTCGACCAGGCGGAGAAGGTGGTCCTGGTCGAAAACAACGCCTCCGGCCAGCTGGGGGACAGGTTGAAGCTGGCCCTGGACGTGGTCGTCCACGAAAGGATCCTGAAATGCAACGGGGAACCCTTTTCCATTGAAGGGATCGACGAACGCCTTGGGGAGGTGCTGGCATGAACAGCTTTGAATTCGACAGGGACATCGACGTGGCCTGGTGCCCTGGGCGTGCTCTACCGGAAGGAGGGCGTCAAGACCTTCGAGGAGCAGCTTCACATATACCGGGAGGACAAGACCCCTGTCGTCCACCGGAAGAGGGACATGGGGCAGGTGAACGCCCTCCTGGCTCGGGGAGGGGATCCGGCATGAAGCTTTTCTACGCCCTTGACTTCAGCGACCGGGAAAAGAGGCGGATTGCGGGAATCCGGGACCAGGCTGCGGCCTGGTCCCGGAGCGGACGCTTCGTTTCTGAGGAGAAGCTCCACATGACCCTGGTCTTCCTGGGGGAGACGGATTCCGGACTCCTCCTCCCCCTTCTGGAACTGCTGGACGGGCTGGTCCCCACCCCGTTTTTCCTGGAATGCGGCTTCCTGGGGAGCTATCCCCGCAGGGGGGGCGGCATCCTCTGGCTGGGAGTCCGGCCGGACGCACGCCTTATTGCGATGCAGGCGGAGCTGAACGCCCGGCTCCGGCCCCTGGGCCTTGGAGGGACAGACGCCTCCTTCTCCCCCCACATCACCCTGGGACGGAAGGTGAAGCTTCCCCAGGGGGAACCTTCACCTTCCATCCCCACCCTGCGGCTGCGCGTGTCACAGGAGACCCTATGCCTGATGGAAAGTAAAATGGTGGACGGCAAATCCCTGTACGAGAGATGCCGCCCACCAAGCCAATGGTTTTAATCAGATTTTAATTGACACTGATAATCAGTAGGATTATAATGAAGATGTAAGAAAGTTACCTCTTACATATTAAATACTCTCCCCCTCATCCTTATCGATAGCACCTGCTCAGGTGCTATTTTTTTGTACACTAGGAAAGCTCGTCCAAGCTTGTTTGGGACCAAACTTTCCTAGTGTGGTCTGAATGCATACGCAATATGCTTTCTTGTACACTAGCGCTTGGCGCCGGGTTTCGGCGGGACCAGAAGCACACAGGCAGGCACATGCCTGGCGATCCTGTGGCTGACACTGCCCATCAGGAATTCCTGGAGATGGGTTCTCCCCCTGCTGCCCATGACGACCAGCTGGATGTCCTCCTCCTCCACCACCTTCTTGATTTCCACATGGGGCACACCGAAAACCAGGCGCGTCCGCACCTGGACATTTCCTTTGTCCTCCAGCCTGACCTTGAGTTCCTGCAGGCGGGCCTGGTCGATCCTGTTGAACTCCTGCAGCCTGTCCATCAGATAGGGGCTGATCCTGGACTGGTCTTGGATATGGAGCAGGGTTACGTTCCCAGCCCCATACGCCACCATCTGCTCCAGGATTCCGAAGGCCTCCAGGGCGTTCTCGGAGAAATCCGTAGGGAACAGGACAGGGCACTGGGTATTGCAATGGATGGCGCTGTATCCCTGGCCCGCCTCCTTGCGCTCCTCCAGCCTGACCATCAGGACCGGCACGCTTGCGTGGTACATCACATCGTAGGTCGCCCCGCTGAAGAGGACTTCGCTGGTCAGGGAATGCTCCTGGGCTCCGGCCACGATCAGGTCCGCCTCCTCCTGCACCGCCAGCCGGTTCACCACATCTTTTGCCAACCCCTCCAGGATCTTGGTCCTGACCACGTATCCCTGGCGTTCCAGGATGCCCCTCTGCCGCTGCAGGCCCCCCTCCAGCACTTCCATGGAATAATCCTTGATTCCCGCTCCTGTTTCCTTGCTGTTCAAGCAGTAGACCAGTATGCATTCTTCAGCGCCATAGGCCCGCAATCCCGGCAAGCTGTCCACCAGGGCGTTGGAGCCTGCGGACAGGTCCGTTTCCACAATCATTTTTCTAAACATGGGTCTCTCCTTCCCGGGAGTCATCGACCGCACACCCGAATTGTCCATGCAATTCACGGTTTCCATACTTGTATTTTATCAATTATTTCCAGAAAAGTCAAAGTCCCCGGGCGGATTCCCGGACCACGACCTTGGGCAGGAAGACCACCTCGTCCACCCTTCCCCTGTCCTCCTGTTCCACCAGCCGGATCAGCATTTCCACGCTGACCCGGCCGATGTCGTAGTTGGGTTGGGAGACCGTAGTCAGCCTTGGCCGCACATGCCGGCACATGTCTATGTCGTCGAATCCGGTTACGGAAATCTCCTCCGGCACCTGGATTCCCTTGTCCTGCAGGCACTCCAGGGCGCCGATGGCGATCAGGTCGTTGCAGCAGACTACCGCCGTCAGTCCCCGGATGTTCCTTTCCAGCAGCCGCTCCATCCCCAGGCGGCCGGCCGCGATCAGGTATTTCGTTTCCACCACCAGCCTCGGGTCCAAGGGGATGCCGTTCTTCTCCAAGGCTTGGGCATACCCCGCAAGCCTCTGCTCCGAGGAATTGATGTGCCGCTCCCCGGTAAGGCATCCGATGGTCCTGTGTCCCGCCATGACCAGACGGTCCACCAGTTCCTCCATGGCCCGGGCGTTGTCCACATGGATGCCGTTCCCGCCCTTCATATTCCCCCTTCCGTCGACGAAGACCATCGGAATCTTGTTCTTGACGATCCTTTCCAAGACGAAGTCCTTCTCCTTGTTGAAGCTGTTGTAGATGATGCCGCAGACGTTCTGTTCCGTCAGGAAATCCAGGTTGTGGTTCTCCCTTTCGTCGGAATTGCCGGCATTGCATAGGATGATGTTGTAGCCCTTCTCCCTGGCGCCGTCCTGCACGCCTTTCATAAGCATGCCGTAGTAGGGATTCTGCAGGTCCTCCACCACAAGCCCGATGATCCTGGACTTGCGAAGCACCAGGTTCCTGGCCATGGGACTTGGCTGGTATCCGGTCTCCTCGATGATCCGCAGGATCCTGGCCCTGGTCCCGTCCCCCACACCCTTGTCCTTGTTGTTCAGCACCCTGGACACGGTGGCTACGGAAACACCCGCCAATCGGGCAATGTCTTTGATTGTCATATTTCTTCCCCCTTGTCTCTTCTTCGACTTATTGTAGCAACATGCGGGGGGGATGTCAATTCAACCCCTGCAAGGGGAAGCGGGGATCCAATCCAAAGGAAAGGAAGCCGCGCGCCAATGGTTGTCCGGCGCGCGGCTTCCTTTCCTATTTTCCGAAAATCATATTGGGTACGAACAGGATCAGGTCCGGGAAGAGGACCATGATGGCCACCACCCCCAGGATTCCCACGAAGAACGGAAGGGATTCCTTGAAGGTGTCTTCCGGCGGGCAACCCATGATGGCCGACGTGGAGAAGAGGGATACCCCCAGGGGGGGCGTCATGATTCCCATGGTGGTCACCGTCATCATGACCAGTCCGAAGTGCACCGGATCGATGCCCACGCTGGTGATGATGGGGACGTAGATGGGGGTCAGGAGCAATGCCACAACCGTGGTTTCGATGAACATCCCCGCCGCGACCAGGGAAAGTATGATCAGCAGGAACAGCAGCAGGGGATTCTGGGTGATGCCGGTGATGACGCCGGAAAGGTTCTGGGCGACCCGGTCATACACGATGCCGTATCCGAAGATGCCGGATGCCGAGATGATCAGGGTGATGCCTCCGATGTCCACGATGCTGTCCTTCAGCGTCGCCACGAACCGGATCCAGGTAAGTTCCTTGTAGACCACCGCTCCCACGAAAATCGCGTAGACGGCGGCGAAAGCCCCTGATTCCGAGGGGGTGAAAACCCCGAACCGGATCCCCACGATCAGGATGATGGGGAAGAGCAATGCCCATATTCCGTCCAACAGTGCCTTGAGCACTTCCTTCAGGCCGGCCGCCTTGGGCCTTTCGGGCATGTGCTTCTTCTTCCTCGCGGTGATGTCCACCGCCACCATCAGGGCAACCATCATCATGATGCCCGGAAGGATGCCTCCTGCGAACAGGCGACCGACGGAAACCTCTCCCACCGCCCCATAGATGATCAGGCCCATGCTGGGCGGTATGGTTGCCGTTATCAGGGAGGACAATCCGTTGACGGCGGCTCCATACCCTCTGGTATAGCCCTTTTTGACCATGTCGGGGCCAAGGACCCTGGCTTCCATGGCGGCATCGGCCACCGCGGACCCGGACACCCCGCCCATCAGGGTGCTCAGCACGACGCTGACTTGGGCCAGGTTGCCGTGCATGTGTCCGGTAAGGATGTTGGCCAGCTTCACCAGCCGGCTGGTGATGCCCGTATTGTTCATCAGGTTCCCTGCGAAGATGAACAGGGGGATGGCCAGCATGGTGAAGGACTGGGAGGGTACCAGCACCCTCTGTACTACGATGGAGAAGGGGATGTCCGGGGTGTTGATGAAGAACACCACACCGGAAATGCCGATGGCGAAGGCCACAGGCATTCCGAAGAACAGCAGGAAAAGGAACACGAAAAGGACTAGCAGCATTCTCCGGCACCTCCCCTTCCGATCGTTTTGGTTGTCCATGTTCGGACGATCTTGATAACCGTGGTCACCATCATCAGGACGGAACCGACGGGCACCGAGAGGGTCGCCCAGGAATAGCTGATGGTCATGGTTTGGAACAGGCGCTTGGAGCTTTCAATGGTCAGGGGAACCCCATACGCCACCAGCATGCCCAGGAACGCCAGGATCAGCACCTGCCACAGGAGATAGATGCCCATCTGCGCCTTGTCGGGAAACCGGCGGAAGAACAGGTCCACATTCACCAGTTCCGTATGCCGCATGGCCACGTCCGCCCCCAGGAAGACCATCCATGCGAAGAAGAGCATGGACATGTCTACGGCCCAGTTCAGGGGAGATCCGATGGTCCTGAAGATGGCCGAGGAGAATACGAAAACCACGATTCCCATCAGGAACACCTTGACCAGGGTTTCCTCCACCTTGCAAAATGTTTCGTACGCTTTTTTCATTCCAGTCATGCCTACTTTCCGATCTGGCTGTAGATCTCTTCACGAAGCTCCGTGAATCCCAGGGTCTCATAGGCTGCGTCGGCCGCCTGCTTGAACGCGTCCAGGTCCACTTCCACGATCTCCATGCCTTCCGCTACCATCTTCTCTTCATATTCTTCCGCCATTCCTGCGATCATGCGGGCGTTTTCCGTCGCAACCGCCTTCGCTTCTTCCAGCAACAGCGTCTGCAGGTCTTCCGGAAGGGTTTCAAACCATTTTTCCCCAACGATGATGCCGTTGATCAGTTGGAAGTGGCCTGTCTTGTCCACATATTTCAGCACTTCATAGATTCTGGAGGAATAGGAGGCCGTGTATTGGCTTTCCGCTCCGTCGATGGCCTTCTGCTGCACCGCGGAATAGACTTCCGTCCAAGGCATGGCTACCGGTGTGGCTCCCAGCGCCTTGATGGATTCGGACCATACGGGCGCCCCCGGTGTGCGGATCCTTACCCCAGCCAGGTCTTCCGGTTTGGTCACCGGCTTGTTCGTAAGGAAATGCCTGGCACCGTCATAGAAGTTGAAGGCAAGGACACGGATTCCGTTGTCGTCGGCCAGTTCCTGTTCCCATCCCTTGAAGATGTCGCTTTGGGTGATCTTCAGGATGTCCTCATAATCGTCCGTCAGGTAGGGCATGCCGATGATTCCGATGTCGTTCACATAGTTGCCCATCCGTCCGCCGTCGGTCAGCACGGCGACGTTCACTCCCTGGATGGCCTGCTCGATCACGTCCTCGTCGGATCCGAGCTGGGCGCTGGGGAACACTTCCATGACCAGACGTCCGCCGGATTTCTCCTCCAGGTTTTTGCCGAGCTGCCGGAATCCTTCCACCATGGGATGGGAATCCGCCATCTGCGTGGACATCTTCAGCGTGTACACCTTTCCGTCCGCTGCGGGAGCCGCGCTGTTTTCGGTACCTGTCTGTGCGCCTGTTTGCGCATCCGGTGTTTTTTGTCCACAACCTGCCAGGGTTGCGGCGCCCAATGTCAGTGCCAAGGCAAGAGCAATGATCTTTTTCATTATTTTCCCTCCGTATCATTTTTTTGTGCGGACGGCTTTACTGCCGTCCCGTCTACACGCCCATCATACGAAAAAAACACAAGATCATAAAGGCATAATCTTGTGCTTTCCATTCATAATTTGCGTTTCCCGGGGCTAAGCGCGGAAAACAGGGACAAGCTCTGGATTTTCTTGCTCCGCCAGCACTATCTTGGCATGCCCCGGTCCGGCCCTACACCTTGCCGACGCGGTTCCTGTACTCCGACGGAGAAAGCCCCGTGTATTTCCTGAATGCCCTGGCGAAGTAGTTCGGGTCCCCATACCCTGTGCGGACGCAAACTTCCTTGATGTTCACCTCCAGGTCACGGAGCAGGTTTTTGGCGGCCTCCATGCGGATGGCCGTAAGATAGTCGGAAAAGCTGGTTCCGTAGTGTTTCTTGAACACCTTGCTGAAGTGGTAGATGCTGAAGTTGCAGAGGGATGCCATGGCTTCCAGGGTGATGTTCTGGGAATAGTTTTGGCGCATGTGCCCGACAGCCTGCTGGAGGATCCGCATGGTCCGGTCCCCCTTCCTGTCCTCCAGGGTTTCCGCCGCCTCCAGGAGCATGCCGTAGAGGATCCCCCTGGCTTCCGCTTTGGTCGGAGCTTTCCCGCTTCCGTCCCGGAAGCCGGGAACGGCAAGGACCATCCCCTCTGATTTCCATAGGTTCTCCGCCAGGGCCTTCCAAAACAGGTCCAGCTGCAGCTGGACCAACCCATCGTCTCCCTCCTGCCAGGGAAGGGATTCCAGATAGATGTCCGCCTTCCCTTTCGCCTTCTCCAACTCCAGTTCCCGCAGGTCGTTTGCGACGGCATCTCCGGTCGTCCGGGCCTCGTCCGGGCCGGCAACCGGTTTGCCTCCCCGTGGATGGCACGCGCTTCTTGCCTGGGCGAAGGAAGTCCACATCCTGGATAGCCGCCCGCAGGGCGCCCCGAAACCGATGACCGCCTCCAGGTCCCGGAAACTTCCCGTCCCTTCCAGGATCCTGGCTGTCTCCTCCTCCAGCTTCCGCATACACATTTCCTGGCTTCCCTCCGGATAGCCGTACACGAGCAGATGGATCTCCTGTTGCATGTCCCCGCAATAGAATTTGCAGTATCTGCCCAACGTGGAGCTGCGGAGTCCGTCCAACACCCTCTTCTTCATCATGTCCGACTGCATTTTCGGCACCTGCTTTCCTGTCCGGGCCTGGAGACGGATGCACGCTCCGAACCCCTCCTCGAAGCTCCCCGCCATGAAGCGCAGGGTTTCCTTCGCCTGGTCCTCCTCCAGATCCCCCGCCACCAGGGCCCCTACGAACTCCCTCTCCAGATATTGCCCGATCTGGTTCACCTTCTGCTCCAATGCCTGGGACTTCGACTGCAAAGCCTTCTCCTGCTCCAGCTTCCCGATGACCTTTTCCAGCACCTCCAGGACCCTTTCGTTGGAAGCCGGCTTGACCAGATAGTCCTCCACGCCGATCTTGATGGCCTCCTGGGCGTAGGAGAATTGCTCGAACGCCGTCAAGAGCACGATCTTGCATCCGGGGTCGATCTTCTTGATGATCCTGGACGCCTCGATGCCATCCATGCCGGGCATGCGGATGTCCATCAGCACGATTTCCGGTTTCACCACGGACGCAACCGACACCGCTTCCGGACCGTTCGCCGCCTGCACCACCTCCTTCAGGGGCAGGGAGCTCCTGCTGATGATATGCACCAGCGCCTCCCGCTCTATCTTTTCATCTTCCGCAATCAGCACGCTAAACATCTTCCGCCTCCTCCAGTGGAATCCTTAGGATCATGCACGTCCCACATCCCCTCTTGCTCCTTGCCTGGAACCCTCCGTTTTCCCCATAATACAGCCGCACCCGTTGGCGGACGTTTTGCACCCCAATCCGGCTCCCGTCGGGACTCTCCTTGTCCCGGGAAATCCCTTCCATGACTTCCGGTGGAATCCCCATGCCGGTGTCCGTCACCCGGATCTGCACCATGCCTTTCCGCCGGAAGATTTTGATCCGCACGATTCCGCCTTCGACTTTGGGTTCGACCCCGTGGATGATGGCGTTCTCCACCAGGGGCTGCACCAGCAATGCGGGAATCCGCATCCTCTTCAAATCCTCCTCCCCCAGTTCCAGCCTGAATTCCAGCCGCTCGTCAAAACGGGTCTTCTGCAGCACCAGATACTGGCGAAGCATGCCCAGCTCCTCCTCCAGCGCCACATCCCTGCCTGCTTGCCGCAACCGGTACCGGTAGATGTCCGCCAGGGCGATGACCAGCCGGGAAGTCTTGTCCGCATCCTCGAACATGGCCGTCCTTCCGATCACATTCAGCGTGTTGAAGAGGAAATGGGGATTTATCCTGGCCTGGAGGGCGTTGAATTCCGCCTCCTGCAGCAGTTGGCTGGTCCGTGCCACCTTGACCTCCTCGTCCCGCAGCTTTATTTCGATCGATGCGTTCTCGTTGATCCTGTCCACCAGTTCCTGGATGTTCCTGCCCATGGTGTTGAATGCGGCCGCCAGCGCCCCGATCTCGTCCCGGGAACCGACCGGAACCTCCCTTGCGGTCAGGTCTCCCCGGGAAATCCTCCCGGCCGCTTCCGCCAGCTTGTGCAGCGGTTTAGACATCTGGTCCGAAAACACCTGGCTCAGGTACAGGGCTAGCAGCAGCACGCCCAGGATGACCATCACCGACAACCCCTGGAGCCCTTCGTATTCCTTGACCAGGCTCTCGTAGGAGGCGGCCCCCTCCTTGATGCCCACATTCAGGAGCTGCTGCACCTCGTTACGGGTCAAGCGGTAGATTTCCAACCCGGTGTAGAAATCCTCGTAATATTCCCCCGTGTTCATACGGCGCCACCGCATGGCCCTTTCCCAGTCCTTCTGGTAGGTATCGACCAGATAGCGGATGCTGTTCACGTAAAAATGTGCCTCCCTGGAGGAAAGGTTGCTTCCGATGTCCTGCAGCAGGACCCCCATCCGTTCCTTGGTCACCAGATACTCCTCGTACTCCTCGAAATCCGTCGTCTGCAGATACGCCTCTGCGGCGTCCCTGTTGATGGCGGCCACCGAACGCAGGTCCTCCACCTTGTAGTAGTGGTCCAGCGTGTGGTTGAAGCGGTCCATCACCCGGTAATTGTTGAAATGCAGGTACAGGTTCACCAGCGCGCTGACCGAAACCACGGCAAAAAAGAACACCCGCAACTTCCGCCGGATGGGCCATCTGCTCCAAAGGTCCCTTAGGTCCTCCACAGGCACCCCCCCTTCCTCTTTTTCCTCAAGTTTACTACAGCGTTGTCTGACATGCAAGTCTTCCCATCATTTTCCTTTACAAAGCCGGGGGGCTCGTTGTATAATGGATTTGCAAACGTTTGCAAGACCTGAAGAAGGAGGACGGCCTCCATGGCAGTTACCATCAAGGACATCGCACAAATCGCCGGGGTGAGCTACTCCACCGTCTCCAGGTGCCTGAACGACAGCAACCTGGTCTCTCCTGCAACCAAGGAGAAGGTAAAGGCCATCGCCCGGGACATGGGCTTCGAGTTCAACGTCCATGCACGGGGACTCACCAGCAACCGGAAAGGCACCGTCGGCATCATCTATCCGGAAGACATGGACGCCTTCGGGGTGGAGATGTACTTCATCACCTTGACCAAGGAGCTTAAGCGGTGGATGGACGAGCGGGAAACCGACCTGATCTTGTCCTACTGCAGGAACCGGACCACCGGCAAGAACAACATCCGCCGGCTGGTCTCCCAGCAGAAAGTGGATGGCCTCCTCATCGCCGAACCTGACATCGACGAGGAAACCTTGCATTTCCTGAAGGAATCCGGCATACCCTTCATCTTCTTCCATGAGGCCCCGGCGGGCACACCGGGCGGCCTCCGGTCCGGCATCGACAGGTTCACCGTGGACCATGTCCGCGGAGGTTGGCTGGCCACCCGCCACCTCTTGGAGCATGGCTGCAGACGGGTCTTCACGATCACCAGCGACGAGGAGGAATTCCGCTTGCGGACGGCCGGATGCCGGAAGGCACTGGAGGAGTCGGGTGTCCCCTTCCGGGAGGAACGGGTGCTTTACGGGAACCAGGACCTTTCCTTGACCTCCCGGCTGGTCCGGGACATCAGCCGGGTACTCCAACCGGATGACGGTTTGTTCGTCCAGAGCGACATGATGGCCTGGACCGCCATGGAAACCCTGAAGAGCCTGGGTTTCCGCATTCCTGAGGACATCTCCGTCATCGGATACGATGACATCGACATGGGGAACTACACCCACCCCAGATTGACCACCATCAAGCAGCCCCGTGCCGAGATGGCCGAAGCCGCCTGCAAACGCCTCTTCGACCTTCTGGAAGGGAAGGGGCCCCAAACCGAAAGGCAGGTCCTTTTCCAACCCGTTGTGGTGGAGCGGGATTCCTGCCGCATGAACCAGCCCTTCATAGGGAAAACCCTTCAACAATAGATCATGAATACAGGAGGAAGCCAAATGTCTCAAAAACTTACGCTTGGAGTCATCGGCGCCGGACGGATCGGCAAACTGCATGTGGAAAACATCATCAACAATGTTTCCGCAGCTACCATCAAAAGCGTGGCGGACGTCATGCTGAACGAAGCAACGGAGAGCTGGGCCAAGGGCCTTGGAATCGAGGTCGTCACCAAAGACTACAAGGAAATCCTTGCTGACCCCGCCATCGACGCGGTGCTGGTATGCTCTTCCACGGACACCCACGCCCAGATCACCATCGAAGCCGCCCAAGCCGGAAAGCACATCTTCTGCGAGAAGCCTGTGGACCTGGACGTGAAGAAAATCGTCGCGGCCCTGGAGGAAGTCAAGAAAGCCAACGTGAAGCTGCAGATCGGCTTCAACCGCCGTTTCGACAGCAACTTCAGGAAGCTGCGCGAGACCGTGGATGCAGGCAAGGTCGGTGACGTGCATATCGTCAAAGTGACCTCCAGAGACCCCGCACCCCCGCCGGCCGAATACGTGAAGGTATCCGGAGGGATGTTCCTGGACATGACCATCCATGATTTCGACATGGTCCGCTACCTCACCAATAGCGAAGTCGTTGAAGTCTACGCTTCCGGCGCCGTGCTTGTGGATCCCGCCATCGGGGAAGCCGGGGACGTGGATACCGCCATCATCAACCTGAAGTTCGAGAACGGCGCCCTGGGTGTCATCGACAACAGCAGGAAAGCCGCTTATGGCTACGACCAGCGCGCGGAAGTCTTCGGGTCCAAGGGCAGCATCAGCAACGACAACGTGCGCCCCAACATGACCATGCTCAGCACGGAGGCAGGTGTTGAAGTCGAGAAACCCCTGTACTTCTTCCTGGAAAGATACATGGATTCCTTCAAGAACGAAATGGTGGAATTCTGCAACGCCGTCATCAACGACACGGACACTCCCGTGGTCGGCATGGACGGACTGAAGCCCGTACTCATCGGATTGGCCGCAAAGAAATCCGTTAAGGAAGGCAGACCGGTCAAAATCAGCGAAATCGAGGCGGAGTTCGGACTGTAGAAGGACGCCCCCCCGGCACTGCAAAAGGGAAAGGAAGCCAATACGGCTCCCTTTCCCTTTTTGTGTCTTTGCAGTCCTACTTTCCCTGCACCTCCATCCCTTCCGCAAGCTTGTCCGGATAGGGGGGCAGGATGATTTCCCATCCGGCCGCAACATCCCCATCCAGGACCGCGATGGTGGAGGTGGTGTAAAGCAGCTCCACCGGCTGGATCTTCGCCTTCCCCTCTTCGAGCAGCCACAAGGCTTCCCCCTGCTCCCAAGGGAACAGGTAATCCCTGGAAAGGACCACGGCCCGCTCCCTTCGGTAGGTGGTGAACTTCACATCCACCGCCTCACCTTCGATCAAGGGCATGCCCCCTGCAGGTTCCACCTTCACGCTCACCTTCTTTTCCACCAGCCCCAGGGTGGAGACCATCTCCTGGGCCTTGTCCCCGATCTCAACAACAAGTCCCCCCTGGATTTCCGTCTGTTGCCCGGACTTGACCTCCAGGACGACGGCATCCCCCGCAGCCAGGGTCCTGACCTTGTCCGTGGGGACGAAGACCTCCACTTCCAGCGTTTCCTCCACCACGACCTCCATCAAGTGCTGGCCCAAACCCACATAATCCCCCGGACGGATGTCGAAGGTCTCCACCTTCCCCGCCGCATTGGAGGTCTGGACCATCCTTTCCATCTGTTTCCGGACCTCCTGCATCTCCAGATCGATGGCCTGGGACCTCGCCTTGTAGTAGGCCGCATCGCTGACCGTCACCGGCGTGCCGCTTTCCCGGATCACGTCCAGGGCAAGGGTCTCCAGGTCCACCTGGTCCAGGGCCTGGGTCAGCTCCCTTTCCAGACTCTGGATTTCCTGGAGGGGGATGATCCCTTCCTCCGCCAGGATCTTCTGTTCCTCCAGACGGGCCGCCAGGTAATCCGCCCGCTCCTTGGCTAGACGGATCTTCTCGTTCTGCATCGCCAACTGGGAGGAAACGGAAGGCGTGGAGGCCTTCATACGTTGCTCCCCTTCCAGGACTGCCTTCTGCGCCTGCAGATACCGCAGCTGGTAAGCCAGGTCTGCAGTGTCCAAGGTCAGCACCGGCGCCCCTAGGGCGATGGTCTGCCCCTCTTCCACATGGACTTGGGCTACCTTGCCTCCCAGGGTGCTGTAGACGTCCTTCTTGTCCTTGACCTTTGCCACGCCCTCCTCATAGTAATACGCCTCATAGGTCTCCGGTTCCGGTTTGTAGGTATCCACTGCCAAAGGTTGCCTGGCCTGGTATTGGAAATACAACACACCGGAAACCGCAACCACCGCCAGCAAGAGGATGACCAACCATTTCCTTTTCAGCATTTTCACTCCGCACACCTCCAAATCGGAATCCTATTGCCTCGCGTTCAAGGCTTCTGTCACATTGATGTTCCGGATCTTCCTGCGTCCCGCCCATTGGGGAAGGAGGATGGCCACGGTGGTCATGACCACGCTGAAGGCCAGGGCTTCCACCGGCACGATGGCCGGCAGGACGAAGTATTCGGTGCTGCTGGCCTCGGAGAACAAAGCGAGCAGCGCCTTCCCCAAGGGAAGGCCCGCCAGGATGCCGAAGAACGCCAGGATGGCTTCTTCGATCAGCAGCACCTGGTGCACCTCCCCTTCCCCCATGCCCATGACCAGCAGGGTGGCCAGCTCGCTGCTCCGTTCCGAAAGGGCGATAGTCGTAGACACCGTAATGACCGAAAATCCTGTAGCCATCCCCACCACCACCAGGATGCCGATCATGGAGGTGGCCTGGTCCATGTAGAAGTCCAGCTGGGACTTCAGGTCCTTCCTGTACTCGAAGGTGGAAACCTCCGGGGACTGCTTGTAATCCCTGGTCAGCGCCTCCAGGGCCTGACCGCTTCCCTGGACCATGAGCGCGTTGGCAACCCCGGGTCCTTCCAGCAGGTCCCCTACGCCCTGGATGTTCATGTAGCCGTTCATGCCCATGTATTGGGGAATGACCTTCACCACCTCCAGGGACCTGTATCCCTCGTCCCGGAAAAGAGGGCTCTTCAGGGAAACCCTGTCCCCTGCTTCCACTCCCAGCCGGTCCGCAAGATAGTGGCTGAGCATCAGCCCCTGGGACCCCAGGGCGACCTCCCGGTCCTGGTTGTCGTAAAGGCGGTACATCGTGCTGTCCACAGGGATGCTGATGATGGAGGTCTTTTCCATCCTCCATCCGTTGTACATCTCCACCGGCAGGACCGCCTGGGGCTCCACCCGGAGGATTCCCGGCCGGTGGGACAGTTCCTGCACCAATGCTTCCTGGTCCATGTAGCCTGTCAGGGTGACCTTCAGGTCATAGACTTCCACCTTCTCGAAATGTTCCATGATCAGCTTCATGTAGACCCGCTGCATGGAAATGGGGAACACCAGGAAGGCCGCCGTCACCGACACCCCGAAGAGGATGAACAGGCTCCTGCCCTTGTTCCGGAGGATGTTCCGCACCGCCAGCCGGGTCTTCATCCCTGTCCCCTCGAACAGGAAATAGAGCTTGTCCACCAGGCTGGCCTTCCCTTCCTTGCTCACCGGCGGACGCATGGCATCCGCGGGACGGAGCCGGACGCAGTTCTTGGCGCCGGCATAGCCGGACACCAGCCCGAAGCCCAGGGTCAGGAGGTAGCTGTTGATGATGTAGGTCCGGTAGAGCCCCAGGGTCACGAAAGGCATGTTGAAGCCCATGCCCAGCAAGCCGATCACATAGGGCACCAGCGTGATGCCTGCCAGGATCCCGATGGATCCACCCAGCAGGGATATCACCAGGGCGTAGGAGATGTAATGGAACAGCAGCCGCAGGTCCGAAACCCCCATGGACTTGATCACGCCGATCTGTGTCCGTTCCTGTTCGATGACCCTCCGCAGGACGATGTAGATGATGATGCCGGACACCAGCAGGAACATGCCTGGAAAGGACTGGGCCATGCTTCCGATGGCCTCCAGCTTCTGCCGGGTGGCCACATGGCTGATCTGCTCCTCCCTGCCGGTCAGGGACACCAGCCCGTACTTCTGGACCGCTTCCTCGATCCTCCGGGCGGTCCCGTCGAATTCTGTCGGATCCTTCAGGCTGAAGGCCACATTGTTGATCCTCCCCCGCATCCCCAGCATCTCGGACATGGAATCATAGGGCATGTACACCATGTCGAAGCCTTTGGGGTCCGCAATCAGCTCGCTGTCGTTCTTCTTTGCGTAGATGAATTCTGGGGACCTTCCCCACCCCACCACGGTCAGGTCGTACTGCCTGCCGTTCACCACCACGGGGACCCTATCCCCCAAGGCCATGTCCATGGCCTCGAAATAAAGGTTTCCCATGAGGATTTCCCGTTCCTTGGGGTCGGGCATCCGTCCGCCCATGAGCTCCACGGCGTTCAGGGGATTTTCCTTTTTATCGTCGTAGCTCAGGAAATCGAACTGCACCTCCTTGTCGTAGTCCAGCAACTTGATCCTATGGAGCAGGCGCCCTTCCGCCTGGTCCACATTTTCAATCCCACCGATCTCCTCCGCCACACCCAGGGGCATCTCCACCACCCGCAGGGTCCCGTCGGCGAAACGGAAGGCTTCGTAATAGTTGTCCAGGGAATCGCTGAAGCTTGCATGGATGATGGAATAGAGGTTGTACACCAGGATGCCGATGGTGATCAGCAGCATTCCGGCCAGATAGGTGCCTTTGTGCATCCAAAGATCCCGGCGCATTTTTCTGAGCAGCATCAGCCCACCCCCTCCTCGCTGAGGACACCGTCCCGGATGGTGAGGCAGCGGTCGGCGTACTGCAGGATCGTGTCGTCATGGCTGATGACGATGACGGTCTTCCTGTACTCCTTGTTGATCCGCTGGAGCAGTTCCAGGATCTGCTGGCTTGTGTCGGTATCCAGCGCTCCCGTCGGTTCGTCGCACAGGAGCAGTTCCGGGACCTTCACGATGGCCCTGGCCACAGCCACACGCTGCTGCTCCCCGCCGGAAAGCTGGGAGGGGAAGTGCCGGTGCCGTTCCCCCAGCCCCACCTTTTCCAGCACCTCCTCCACGGGCAGCGGCTTTCTCACCAGCTCCGCCGAAAGCTTCACGTTCTCGTAGCAGTTCAGGCTGGGAAGCAGGTTGTAGAACTGGAAGACGAATCCCACCACATTCCTCCGGTAACGGGTCAGTTCCCTCCGGTTGAACTTGTGGATGTCCTGGTCCTTGTAGAAAAGCTCCCCCTCCGTGATGGAATCCATCCCCCCGATCAGGTTCATCAGGGTGCTCTTTCCGGATCCGCTGGGGCCCAGGATCACAACGAACTCCCCTTCATAGATGGTGAAGTTCACATCCCGCAGCGCCCGTGTCCTTACCTCGCCGCTCACATAGGTCTTCTTCAGATTCCGTGCCACCAGCACCGGATCCCGCTTCGTCTGTCCACTGTCCATAGGCGCCTCCTTCCGGCCTCCACCCTTCTGCTTCCATTGTACCAAATCGCTGGCGCGATGGCTAGGCAAGGCACATCGTTTTTCAAGCCTTTAGTCTTTCCCGTAGCCATGTTTTTTTGATTTAGAACAAAAAAGTAGTAGCTGCTTTTGAATATGTGTTA
>NZ_JAAEEH010000033.1 GCF_010179735.1 Anaerotalea alkaliphila | reverse complement strand
TGTCTCATATGCCAACCAAATGCCAATGTTCGGATTTTGCTATTGGCTAGCTTTGCTATACGCTTTTTTAAAACTCAATTTTTAAAGTTTTTTGATCTCAGCTATTGACTTTTATTAGCTGGTCTTTTCCATGCGCTTCCTGGACAGCAACAGCGCGGACAGGATCAGCAACATGGAGGGAAGGATGAACCTGTCCGGCCCGAAGACTCCTAGGGACACCAAGGAAAGGACCACCCCTGCCATGGCCGGTCCGTGCCGCTGGTTCCCCTTCCACTGCTCCAAAAAGATCACCACGAAAAGCGCCGTCATGGCGAATCCCACACCTGTCCCGTCAAAGAACATGCGCTCCCCCAAAAGGGCTCCTCCCAGTGAGCCCAGGACCCAATAGGCCTGGTCCAGGGCCGAAACGAAAAAACAGTACCATCCCCTATCCACATCTTCCGCAGGCTCCAAGCCGCATAGGATGGAAAAGGTCTCGTCCGTCAGCGCGAACACCAGGTAGGGCCTTTTCCACCCCAACCCTTTGAAACGCTCCAGCATGGACAGCCCGTAAAAAAGGTGTCGGGCATTCACCATCAGGGTCATCAGAAATGCCGACGCCAAGCCCGCCCCTTCCGCCAGGAGTCCCACCGCAACGAACTGCATGGCCCCCGCATAGACGGCAACGCTCATCAGCAGGGCCCACCCCGCCCCAAAACCTCGGCTGGTCAGCAGGATGCCGAAGGCCATGCCCAGAAAACCGTATCCCATCATCACAGGAACGGTCCCGGGAAAGGCAGCCCGCAAAGCTTTCATCCGCATTTTCCAACCTCCTCCCCTTTTCGGCTTTTTTCAATATATCACATGCCCCCCCCATCGTCAATGGTTCCCCTTTTCAACCTGCCGTCCTCCGGTATTGAAAAGGGGAGCCGCTTGGGGTACAATGTACAGACAAACCCTGTGCACCAAAGAGGAGGACTTCCCATGGCTGTAATCGCAGCGGAAAATTTGTCAAAGAGTTACGGAATGAAGACATGTTTTCATTCCATCGCATTTACAGTAAACGAAACAGACCGGATCGGCATCGTCGGCATAAACGGCACCGGCAAGTCCACCCTGCTGAAGATCCTGGCCGGAATCGAGGTCCCCGACGAAGGCGGCCTGGTGATGGCCAAGAGGACCCGGGTGGAATACCTTTCCCAGACACCGGAATTCGACGAGAACGCCACCGTACTGGAGCAGGTTTTCAAAGGGGACTCTTCCGACCTGCGGCTTCTTCGGGCCTATGAGGAAGCGGTCGAGTCCGCCCAGGAGAACCCCCAGGACGCCAAGGCCCAGGAACGGCTCTACCGCCTGACAGAGGAAATGACCGCCGGGGACGCTTGGGAACTGGAAAGCCAGGCCAAGACCATCCTGAACCACCTGGAGGTCCACCACTTCCACCAGCCCATGCATACGCTCTCCGGCGGACAGCGCAAGCGGGTCGCCCTGGCGGGAGCCCTCCTGTCTCCCTGCGACCTGCTGATCCTGGACGAACCCACCAACCACATGGACAACCGCACCATCGACTGGCTGGAGGAGTACCTCGCAAGGAGGAAGGGAGCCCTGGTCATGGTGACCCACGACCGGTATTTCCTGGACCGGGTCTGCAACCGGATTCTGGAACTGGACCAAGGCCAGTGTTTCTCCTACGAAGGCAATTACGAGGAATTCGTGGCCAAGAAGGCGGAGCGGATGGAACTCTCCAACACCTTGGAACAGAAGCGCCAGAACCTTTACCGCAGGGAATTGGCCTGGATGCGCACAGGTGCCAAAGCCAGGTCCACCAAGCAAAAGGCCCGAATCGACCGTTTCAACGAAATCAAGGCTTCCGAACCCAAGACCGGACCCGGAGCCGTGGAACTGTCCGTAGGCTTCACCCGGCTGGGAAAGAAGACCATCGTCCTGGACCAGGTCTCCAAATCCTTCGGGCAAACCCGGCTCTTCGACCCTTTTTCCTATACCTGCGCTTCCGAGGACCGGATCGGGATCATCGGGCCCAACGGTGCGGGAAAATCCACCCTCCTGAACATCATCAGCGGCCGGCTGGCCCCAGACACGGGCAACTGTTCCCTGGGGGATACGGTTAAGCTTGGTTACTTCTCCCAGGAAGCCACCGATATGGATCCATCCCAGCGCTCCATCGAATACATCAAGGAGACGGCGGAATTCATCCGTACGGAAAACGGCCAGCTCCTTTCCGCCTCCCAGATGCTGGAACGTTTCCTGTTCACCGGCGAAATGCAGTATGCCCCCATCGGCACCCTTTCCGGGGGCGAACGCAGGAGGCTCTTTCTGCTGAAGGTGCTCATGGAGGCCCCCAATGTCCTGCTGCTGGACGAGCCCACCAACGACCTGGACATCGACACGCTGAAGGTTTTGGAGAACTATCTGGACGATTTCAAGGGCATCGTGCTGACCGTGTCCCATGACCGTTACTTCCTGGACCGGGTCTGCAACAAGATCATCAGCTTCGAGGAGGGGACAAAGGGACTGTCCGTATACACAGGCAACTATCAGGACTACAGAAACTATCGGGAAGGGCTTGGGAACGATTTTGAGACTCCGGCCAAGACCGTTCCCAAGGACAAGCCCGCACCTGCCCGCCGGGTCAGGGAAGCGCGCCTGAGCTACAAGGAACAGCTGGAGCTCAAGTCCCTGGAGCCGGAAATCGCCTCCCTGGAAGGGAAGCTGGAACAAGTGGACCAGGATATTTCCAAGAACCAGACGGACTTCCTATTGCTCCAGGAACTCATGGAGCAGAAGGAAATCCTGGAGGAAACCCTTCTGGAAAAAATGGAGCGTCTGGAGTTTCTGGCCGCCTTCCAGAACGCTCTGGAACAGGACAAGTGCCAATGATCCAATAATATCCATGAAAATCCTCTTGCATTTTCCCCTGCCGTATGCTATGATAACAAACGTTGAATGGCTTGTCTGCAGGCCTTCGCGCGAGTGGCTCAGTGGTAGAGCATCGCCTTGCCAAGGCGAGGGTCGCGGGTTCGAATCCCGTCTCGCGCTCGATCCGCAAAATAAGAAGGACACATCCTCCATCCAGGATGTGTCCTTCTTATTTTGCGGATCCCATCCCACAAGATGCCTTCCGCTGGCCTACCATGCAAAAAAAAAGCGGGCCTTCCCCGAGGAATGGTCCGCTCCCTTTTCTATCCGCTTTCGGATTACTGCAGCTTCGCCTTGGCGGTTGCCGCCAGTTGCGCGAAAGCAGCCGCATCGTTTACGGCCATGTCAGCCAGCATTTTCCTGTTCACATCCACCCCAGCCATTTTCAGGCCATGCATGAAGGTGCTGTAGGACATATCGTTCACACGGGCCGCCGCATTGATCCTGGCGATCCACAGTCTTCTGAAATCCCTCTTCTTCAGCTTTCTGCCTGCAAACGCGTAGTTTCCGGACTTCATCACAGCCTGCTTGGCTGTCCTGAATTGCTTGGATTTGGCTCCCCTGTAACCTTTCGCCAGTTTCAGGACTCTTTTATGCTTCTTATGGGCATTCATGCCACCTTTGATTCTTGCCATCTGTTCTGCCTCCTAAATTCTTTCTTAAAGGTATGGTAACATTTTCTTGATTACTTTTTCGTTGGTTGAATCCATCATCGTGGCATGTCTGAGATTTCTCTTGTTCTTTGCTGTCTTCTTGGTCAGGATATGTCTTTTGTAAGCTTTGCTTCTCTTCAGCTTTCCTGTACCTGTAGCTTTAAAACGCTTGGCCGCTCCGCGGTGGGTTTTCATTTTAGGCATTTTCATGTCCTCCTTGGCATTTCAGTTATTTGTTTTTCTTCGGAATCAGAAACATCACCATGCTTCTTCCTTCCATCAAGGGCTGTTTTTCGATATCCGCCAGTTCTTCCAGACCCTTGGCGAAATCCAACAAGATTTTCCTACCAATAGCGGTATGAGCCAACTCACGTCCTCGAAACCGTACCGCAACCTTGACCTTGTCTCCTCCGGACAGGAACTTGTGTGCGTTTTTCATCTTTGTTTCCAAATCGTGGGTTTCGATGTTGGGGGACAAACGCACTTCCTTCAGTGTGACAATGTTCTGCTTCTTTTTGGATTCTTTCTCGCGCTTGGATTGCTCGTAACGGAATTTTCCATAATCGATGATCTTGCATACAGGGGGCTTGGCATTCGGTGAAATCTTCACCAGGTCAAGACCTTGCTCCTTTGCCATCTGTTGCGCATCTCTTGAGGAAAAAATCCCCAGCTGCTCGCCTTCCGATCCGATCAGACGAATTTCCCTGTCCCGAATTTGCTCATTGATCATATAATCGCTAATAGTTTGACACCTCCGTCAATTCAGTGTAGAATTCCCTCTCCACCAAGCGGACCTGGCGGACCTTTTGGTCCAAATCAAAAAGGTGGATAGCTGCCTATCCACCGAATCACACAAGTACTAAACCGTTTCGAAAGGGATTCCCCTTCCATCCGGGCGTCGCATCTCACATGTACCTAAGTCACCCTGTTGTGCTTAGGCGAGAGTGGAAACTCTGCTTGTTTTCATTGCGTAGAAATTATACCATGCAACGCGTTCCCTGTCAAACTTAATTTCTTCTTTTTGCCTGGCCTTGCAGGATGGACATAAGATAATGGTCATGGTACTTTCCGTGGCTGTAGTAAGCCTCCCGGATAATCCCTTCCGCAACGAAGCCCTTCTTCCTCAAGGCGTAGTAGGCGGGGAGGTTCTCCAAGTGGACCAGCGCTTCGATCCGGTTGAGCCCCAGATCCTCTAATCCGTAGGCGATCACAATACCCAGAACCTCGCTCATGATCCCCTGATGCCAGTACATGCGGCTCAAGTCATAGCTGATGCCTGCCGTATGGTTTTGACGGTCCAGATTGTAGAATCCGATGGTTCCGATCTTTTGCTTGGATGTCAGAAGTTCGATGACCCAACGATTCTGCCTATCTCCACCCATATGGGCGTCGATGTAGGCCTCCGCCTCTTCCAGGGTCGCAATGGGTTCCCTGTTGACGATGTGCTGGTAAACCCCTTCGTCCCCCAGATGGGACAGGATGAAACTCTTGTCCTCCGGTTCCACAGGCCGCAAAGCGGTCCTGTCTCCAACCAAAACCTTCCTCAAATCCATTCCCGGTCAGCTCCTTTCCTTTCTCAGCGCATCCTCCAGGACCGCTTCCTCTTCTTCCATTATAGCATATCTGCAGGGTCATGTCATCTCCACAGCCGTAGGGATGTTTGGCCCCAAGCAAGCTTGGACGGACTTTCCTGGTGTAGAAAAAAAGAACCCATGCAAACGCATGGGTTCTTTTTTTCTATCAGGCCGGAAGCACGCCTGCCCTTTTCAGTTTCGGAAGGACAAGTACCGCCGCCAGAGAAATGACGATGATCTGGGCCAGGTCCGTCGCCAGGAAAGGCAGCATCCCCGCTCCCAAGGCTTGCACCACGGTCATGCTTTTTCCCATGACCAGATTGACCACCATGTACATGTAGGGAACCCCGATGGCATATACCGCAGCCAGTCCACCCAACAGGGAAAGGGCGGTCCGGGGAAAGGAAGTCTTCTTGTTCCTGGGATTGGCCAACCCCACCACGAAGGCGCAGGCCACAAATCCCAACAGGTATCCGAAGGTCGGCTGGAACACATACGTGATTCCCCCTCCGTTGGCGAATACGGGGATGCCGGTCAAGCCGATCAGGATGTAGAGCCCCACCGCCATGGCGCCTTTCCGCGCCCCCAGGATCAGGCCTGCGAAGGACACGAACAGGAACTGCAGGGTGAATGGCACGATGGGCGTAGGCACTTTGATGAACGCCCCTACGGCCGCAAGGGCTGCAAACATGGCTACCAGGATCATTTCTTTTGTGGTCAATTTCATAACGCCGCTTCCTCCAAATGTTTTTTTCCATTATAGGATAAACGGCACAGATTGTCAACTCTATTTAGTTATTGGTTAACCTTTTCCTCCTCTTCCCATTCCACCACCAGCCGGGTCAGGGCCGCCACCGTGGCCGCCTGGGTCGTTTCGAAGACGACTCCCCTTCCATCCTTGTCCATGCCTTCATAGATCTTCATGCTTTCCAGCAGATTCCTGATGTCTTCCTTGGAGAAGTTCTTGTCGTTCTTCTTTTGATGGGAAAGGTTGTTGTAGACCTTGTCGAAGGTTTCCTCATATTTCTTTTCCAACACCTCTTCAAAAAACATGCCGTACCTCCTTGCGATTCCGTTGTCGTAAGATTCAAATTGGAGCAGGAAAAACCATCTCCCCTAGGGGCGACGCGCTTCCCTGCTCCATGCAATCGTATTCACATCTTTTATCTCTGCCTTGGCAGAATGCACACGATGGGAGTTGAACCCATGACCCTCTGGTTCGGAGCCAGATACTCTATCCACTGAGCTACGCGTGCAATTCGGCTTTTCAGCCGCCAAATTATTCTATCACAGTTTCTTTCTTTTGAAAAGACCTTTTTTACACTTTTTTTTCTTCTTGATTGACATCCACCATGTAATAAGGTACTATTTTCCATAAGAACCCAAACAGGAAACGAGGAAGAACATGGCATCAAAAACACTCAGCTTGTCCGAAGAGGTCAAGAGAAGAAGAACATTTGCAATCATCTCCCATCCGGATGCAGGGAAGACAACCCTGACGGAAAAGCTCCTTCTGTACGGAGGCGCCATCCATAGCGCAGGTTCCGTCAAGTCCCGACGGGCGGAGAAGTACGCCGTATCCGACTGGATGGAAATCGAACGGCAAAGGGGGATTTCTGTCACCTCCAGTGTCCTGCAATTCAATTACGGGGGTTATTGCGTGAACATACTGGACACCCCGGGACACCAGGACTTCAGTGAAGACACCTACCGTACCCTGATGGCAGCCGACTGCGCGGTCATGGTCGTGGACTGCGCCAAAGGCGTCGAGGCCCAGACCAAGAAGCTTTTCAAGGTCTGCAAGATGCGGGGAATCCCCATCTTCACCTTCGTGAACAAGCTGGACCGGCAGGGGAAGGATCCCTTTGAGCTCTTGGAGGACATCGAACAGGTCCTGGGCATCGACTCCTTCCCCATGAACTGGCCCATCGGCTCCGGCAAGGACTTCACAGGGGTCTATGACCGGCAGAAATCCAGGATCGAGCTGTTCGACGGCGGCAGCCACGGCCAGTCCAAGGCGAATGTCCTGGAAGGGGATCTGGAGGATGCCGCAATCAAGGAACGCCTGGGCGGCCTGCAACACCAGCAGCTGGCGGACGAACTGGAGCTCCTGGACCATGCGGGCAACGCCTACGACCTGGAAGAGATCCTGAACGGAAACCTGACTCCCGTTTTCTTCGGAAGCGCCCTGACCAACTTCGGGGTCCAGCCTTTCCTGGAGTCCTTTCTGGAGCTGACGCCTCCTCCGGCCCCCCGGCCCAGCAACCTGGGACCCATCGCTCCGGAAAGCGAAAACTTCTCCGGTTTCATCTTCAAGATCCAAGCGAACATGAATCCCACCCACAGGGACAGGATTGCCTTCCTGCGGATCTGTTCCGGCAAATTCACCAAGGGCATGAGCGTCCACCATGTCCAGGAAAACCGGAAGATCACCCTGGCGCAGCCCCAGCAGTTCCTGGCCCAGGACAGGATGATCGTGGAGACGGCTTATCCTGGAGACATCATCGGCCTCCACGATCCGGGCATTTTCCGCATCGGCGACACCCTGTGCGAGGACAAAAGCAGTCTTGCCTATGAAGGCATACCCGTCTTCGCTCCGGAGCATTTTGCGAAAATCTACACGCCCAACGCCTTGAAACGGAAGCAATTCCTCAAGGGCATCACCCAGCTCGCCCAGGAAGGGTCGATCCAGGTCTTCAAGCGTCCGGACATCGGCGTGGAGGAGTTGATTGTAGGCGTTGTGGGCATCCTGCAGTTCGAGGTGCTTTCCTACCGCCTGAAGCACGAGTACGGGGTGGATGTCAACCAGCAGCTCCTTCCCCACCGCTACATCCGTTGGATCAAACAGGAGGATTTCGACAAGAAGAAGTTCTCCACCACCATGGACAGCATGATTGCCGTGGACAGCCTGGAACACCCGGTGGTGCTCTACCAGCATGAATGGTCCATCAACCAGTTGAAGGATCGGAACAAGGATGCCGTATTGGCGGAAATCTCCTTGCGGAATTAGATCCCCTTTCCCAAAGCAAGAACCAGGATCCATACCTCTCTGGCTCCTGCCTCCATCAAGACCTTGGCACAGGCGTCCAACGTGGCGCCTGTCGTGAAGATGTCATCCACCACCAGGACGTTCCTTCCCCGGACGTCCTGGTTTTTTTTCAATGCAAACGCTCCCTGGATGTTGGCCAGCCGCTCCAGGTCCCCCAAGTCCTTCATGGGTTTAGTCTTTCTGACCCGGACCAACAGACGTGCTTCCGGGATGGAAAGCCTTCGGGCCATCCGTCCCGTCAGGATTCCGGCCTGGTTGTATCCCCTGGCCCTCTCCCTGGAGGGGTGCAGGGGAACGGGGCACAGGACGTCCGGAAGGGGCAGGTGCTCCAAGGCGCAGAGCTCCTCCAGCACCTGGCACAGGCGTTCCGCAAGATACGGCGCCGTGTAGAGCCCGTCCTTGAACTTGAGGATTTGGATCAGCCGCTTCGCCTCTCCCTCGTACAGCCATAGGGAACGCCCCCTGCGGAAGCTCCTGGGTGTCCTTCCGCAGTCATGGCATAGCTCCTCCCTGCCGCCCAAAGGCTTCCCGCAACAACGGCAGAGGCTGCCTTCCAGGGTGGGCAGGCTGTCCCGGCAGTCCACGCAGGTGTATTCCTTCTCGCCGGCCTCCAGGAGACGGTCGCAGACCAGGCATTTCCTGGGATAGGCTGTCCTCTTCCATGCATTCCCGACGGCTTCCGCCATCCTTCTCAGTCCCTCCATGCACTCAAGCCCCCCTTTCTCCTATCGCCAGCCGCCGGATCTGTTCCGACAGGGAAGTGTTCCGCCGGACCTCCCTGTTGTTTGCGATCATTTCGACCACCGTTTCTTCCGTTCCCACGATGACAACATATTGTCTGGCGCGGGTGATGGCCGTATAGAGCAGGTTCCGGCTGAGGAGCATGGGCGGCCCCTTGAACAGGGGAATCACCACGACCTTGTACTCGCTTCCCTGGGCCTTGTGTATGGTGGTGGCGTAGGCCAGCTCCAGCTCGTCCAGTCCGCTGAACTCATAGTTCACCTGCCGCTGGTCGTCGAAGCGGATCTTCAGGGTTTCCGTATAGGTGTTGATGGACAGGATGGTGCCTATATCCCCGTTGAACACCCCCGTCCCTTCATCGATCTTGAAGTTCAGGTCGTTCATCACCGTCCAGGAGAGGTTGTAGTTGTTTTTCACCTGCATCACCTTGTCCCCTTCCCGGAAACGGATTCCCCGGCACTCCTTCTCCCGCTTGTCCTTGGCCGGAGGGTTGAGCGCCGCCTGGAGGACCACATTCAGGTTCTCCACTCCCAGGATTCCCTTGCGCATGGGAGTAAGCACCTGGATCCCTTCCAGGCTGTCGCATCCTGCGAACTTGGGAAGCCTGGTCTTGACCAGGCTGGTCAGCTCCTCCAGGATCCGGGTCGGATTGGAGCGGCGGATGAAAAAGAAGTCCTTGCTGTTCCTGCGCAGGTCGGGCACCTCCCCGTGGTTGATCTTGTGGGCGTTCATGATGATGTCGCTTTCCATCGCCTGCCGGAAGATTTTCTGCAGGACCACCACATCGAAAATGTCCCTGCAGGCCAGGATGTCCCCCAGCACGTTCCCGGCTCCCACGGAGGGCAGCTGGTCCTTGTCCCCCACCAGGATGAGCCTGGTCCCCACGGGGATGGCCTTCAAGAGATGGTGGAAGATGGTCAGGTCCATCATGGAGCTCTCGTCCACAATCAGGACATCGCATTCCAGGGGATATTCCTCGTTCCGCTCGAACCGCTGGTGCAGCTCGTCCTTTCCAAAGGTGATCTCCAGGAGGCGGTGGATGGTTTTCGCCTCCCTGCCGGTGGCTTCCGTCATCCTCTTGGCCGCCCTTCCCGTGGGGGCTGCCAACGCCACCGTCAGGTCCTGTTCCTCGAAGAGCCGTATGATGGCGTTGATGGTGGTGGTCTTCCCCGTTCCCGGCCCTCCGGTGATCACCAACAGTCCACACGTCTGGGCCTTGACGATGGCTTCCTTTTGGGACGGGTCGAACTCTATGCCCTCTTCCTTTTCAAACCGTGTGATCCACTCCTGGCTATCCCCCCTGCCCGTTCCCACCCCATGGGCGACCTCGTGCAGCTTCAACGCCGCCCCCTGCTCCATGGCATGGTACACTCCTAAATAAACGGCCTCCTCCACCCCAGGCAGGGAAACGGAGACGATCCGGTTCTGGAGCTTCAGGCGGATCAGGGCGGACTCCAACTGTGTCCCGTCGGCCTGCAGCAACGCTCCGGCCGAACGGAAAAGTTCCTCCCTGGACAGGTAGACATGCCCATCCAGGGTAGCCTGGTGCAACAGGTAGAGCATCCCCGCCATGGTCCTGTGGACCGATTCCTTGGGTATTCCCACCTGTTCCGCGATGCTGTCGGCCATCTTGAAGCCGATGCCGTGGACATCTTCCGCCAGCTGGTAAGGGTTGTTTTTCACGACCTCATAGGTCTTCTCCCTGTATTCCTGGTAGATCTTCAACGCATAGTTTACGGAAATTCCGTATTCCTGGAGGAAAATCATGGCCTGGCGCATGGTCCTCTGCTCATAGAAGATGGCTGCTATGGCTTGGGCCTTTTTCAGGCTGATTCCCTTGACCCGCTCCAACAGTTCCGGCTCCTCCTCCAGGACCCGGAAGGTATCCTCCCCGAACATCTCCACGATTTTGGCCGCCATGGCGGGACCGATCCCCTTCACCGCCCCCGAGCCCAGATAGCGTTCCATGGCCTTCAATTCCTGGGGTATGGCGCAATGGTAGTCCTGGATGTTGAACTGGTCCCCGTACACCAGATGGGTAGAGGTGTGTCCCCGGGCATGGATTTCCTCCCCCACAGCGATGTTGAAGACGCATCCCACCGCAGTCTTCTCCCCGGCTTCTGTGGACACGGACAACACGCAATATCCGTTCTCCTCGTTCCTGTAGATGATGTCCTCCACAATGCCGTCCAACGTTTCCATAACCCGCCCCTTTCTCCGGCTTGCGGCGTCCGGCGCCGCACATATGCGAAAAAGGCCGATGGATTCGGCCTTTTTCAGAATGTTTTCCAATCTATGCTTGCATCTTCCTTGCTTTTTCCTTCAGGATTTCCACCTTGTCCGTCCGCTCCCAGGGCAGGTCCAGATCGGTCCTTCCGAAGTGTCCATAGGCTGCCGTCTGGCGGTAGATGGGCCTTCTCAAGTCCAGGTCGTGGATGATGGCCGCGGGACGCAGGTCGAAAGTGTCCTGGATCAGGACTGTGATGACCTCATCGGGAAGCACCCCCGTACCCTTGGTGTTCACATAAATGGAAACCGGCTTCGAGACCCCGATGGCGTAGGCCAGTTCGATTTCGCATGCCCTGGCAAGGCCTGCGGCCACGACGTTCTTTGCCACATAGCGGGCCGCATAGGCTGCGGAACGGTCCACTTTCGTGGGGTCCTTTCCGGAGAAGGCGCCGCCGCCATGGCTTGCATAGCCGCCGTAGGTGTCCACGATGATTTTCCGTCCTGTCAGCCCGGAGTCCCCTTGGGGACCCCCGATGACGAAGCGTCCCGTAGGATTGATGTAGTACTTCGTGTTCTCGTCGATCAACTCATGGGGAATGACCGCATCCACCACATGCTTCTTCAGGTCCCGCTCGATGGTCGCATGGTCCACTCCCTCGTCGTGCTGTGTTGAAAGGACAATGGCGTCGATCCTTACCGGCACGTCATTGTCGTATTCCACCGTCACCTGGGACTTTCCGTCTGGGCGCAGATAGGCCAAGGTCTTGTCCTTGCGCACCTCGGAAAGCCTTTTGGTGAGCTTGTGGGCCAGGGAGATGGGCAGGGGCATCAGCTCTTCCGTCTCGTCACAAGCGAAACCGATCATCATCCCCTGGTCCCCTGCCCCTGTTTCTTCAAGCGCCTTCTCATGCTGGGTTCCGGTCTTGTATTCCAGCGCCTCGTCCACGCCCATGGCGATGTCCGGAGACTGCTCGTCCAAAGTCGTCAGTACGGAACAGGTGTCGCAGTCGAAACCGTACTTGGCACGGTCGTAGCCGATGGAGCGGACCGTTTCCCGTACGACCTTGGGGATGTCCACATAACAGTCCGTGGTGATTTCGCCCATGACCAGCACCATGCCCGTAGTCACCGCCGTCTCGCATGCCACTCTGGCCTTGGGATCGTTGCTCAGGATCGCGTCCAGGACCGCATCGGAGATTTGGTCGCAGATTTTATCTGGATGTCCTTCTGTCACTGACTCAGAAGTGAAAAGTCTTTTTGCCATTCTTTGAAATCCTCCTATGTTCTCATGGATTTGTCAACTTCTAGTATCTTACACCATACCAATGCATTGTTCAAGTAAAATGATGCCCCTTTGGATTCAGCGGAACCAATCCAAAGGGTTCCGGAATGTTTCCAACCCCCTGTTGACGAGGATTCCATGGCCGATGGCCCTTTCCATCCCTTCATTGGACGGATGGTTCAATACCGTTCCGGCACGTACCAGTGTCGTGGATGCCCCTCCGTCCAAGTAGGCTCCCTCCACACAACCGGCCTCCAGCAGGATCCGGGCCGCCTCCACACCGGTCACCCCTTCACTGGCCCCCCTTAAGCGGCCGTCCAGCACCAGGAACCGGACCTTGCCTTCCGGGGTGATGCCCACCAGGGTCCTGGGGCTGGGAGCGGTGGTATGTCCCATGAACTTCTCAAAATTCTTGGCCACCGGACGGCCGTCACGCACCAGATACCCTCCGGTCTGGAAAGCTTCCAGAATCCCCTCCAGCTCTTGGTCGGACCGGAAGGAAACCGCCACCGGATCCATCTCCTGGATGGGATACGGGCCTTGTCCTCCCGCATAGGTCAAAAGGAAATCGTGGTCTCCAAGGGACACCGGCCGGTCTGTGTAGATGACACTCGCTACCCTGCCGTCCCGTATCCCATACGTCCACTGCTCCAGGTGGATCCTGTTGGTCCTGGCGTAATCCGGCGTGAACAGCGCCCATTGGCCTGGGGCCGGCGCGCTGTTGTAATGGACGGATGCCAGGCGTTGCGGCTCCATCCGCCTGTTGCCTCCGAGCTCCACGTCCACCGCCACTTCCAGAGGTCCAAGGGATGCCTTCCCCTCTTTGTCCAGTTGCAGTACAGGGGCTTCCACAACCCGGTTGGAGACCAGGACCCCTCCTGCGACGGATGTCCCATAGGGGGTGCCGTAGGGGTCGTAGAACATCCCGTTCACTCCGTACCAGGCTTCCTGCCGTTCCGTCATGGAGGACAACGCCTCATATCCGAACAGCTGGTCGTGGGAAAAGACATTTTCAAAGCTTCCCCGGGTGTGCAACTGGTCCACTTCCAGAATCTGCAGCCTTTGGGGTCTTCCGTTCACCACCAGCTCTTCCTGGCGCCATCGGACTCCCGCAACGTCCACCGGCACGGAAAGGGCGAACAGGACAACCCATAGGATCCCTCCGAACACGCTCATGGCTGGATCATTTCATCCCTTTGTTCGCTGCCAGGAACTCCACATATTTGCCGGTGCCGATGGCGACACAGGTCAACGGATCGTCTGCGGTGATTACGGTGATTCCTGTCTTCTTCTCGATAAGCTGGTCCATTCCCTGCAACAGGCTTCCGCCTCCGGTGAGCACGATCCCCCTGTCCGCGATGTCCGAAGCCAGTTCCGGCGGCGTCTTCTCCAGCACGCTGTGCACCGCCTCCACCAGATTGGCGGTGGCTTCCCGAAGGGCCTCCTCCGTTTCTTCCGAGGTCACGGTAATCGTCTTGGGAAGGCCGGTGATCAGGTTCCTTCCCCTGACATCCATCTGCAGGACTTCCGGCCTCTTGTAGGCGGTTCCCACCTTGACTTTGATTTCTTCGGCGGTTCGTTCCCCAATCAGCAGGTTGTGTTTTTTGCGCATGTAGCGGACGATGGCTTCGTCAAAATTGTCTCCCGCCACCTTGATCGAGGTGCTGACGACCGTCCCCCCCAGGGAGATGACAGCGATGTCCGTTGTTCCCCCCCCGATGTCCACCACCATGCTTCCGATGGCCTTGCTGATGTCGATTCCTGCTCCGATGGCAGCGGCGATGGGCTCTTCAATGATTTCCACCTTTCTGGCGCCTGCCTGGTAGGTGGCATCCTCCACAGCCCTCTTCTCCACCTCGGTCACCCCGCTGGGCACGCATACGGTGATTCTAGGTTTGCGGATTCTTTTCCCCAACGCCTTGGCGATGAAATACTTGAGCATCTTTTCTGTAACCGTGTAGTCGGAAATCACGCCTTGACGCAAAGGGCGGATTGCCACGATATGTCCCGGCGTCCTTCCAAGCATGCGCCTCGCTTCGCTGCCCACAGCCAGCACTTTGTTTGTCTCCTTGTCGATGGCTACAACGGAAGGCTCCCGCAGGACCACGCCCTTTCCTTTGATATAGACGATCACATTTGCCGTTCCCAAATCGATTCCGATATCCGATCCAAATCCAAACATTTCTTTCCCCTTTCAAGGTATCACTAGGCACGTTCTTCTGTATAACACGCCAGAATCCAATTATCCGCAAGCGTGAATTAAGACAATTGCGCAAATGCGCAATTGTCTTAATTCCTCCCACCTTACATGTCCATTTCCACGTGGACCTTTTCCAGCTTCCAGATTTCCTTGGCATATTCCTCGATGGTCCTGTCCGAGGAGAACTTGCCCGCCGAAGCCGTGTTCAACATGGCCATCCTCGCCCATTTCGTCTGGTTCCTATAAGCCAGGTCCACTTCCCTGTGGGCCTGGGCGTAGGCGTCGAAGTCCTTCAGGATGAAGTACTGGTCCGCCGGCTCTCCGCCGCCGTTCAGGAGGGAATCGTAGATCTCCCTGAACAGCTCCGGATTCTCCGGCGCGTAGAAGCCGTTGATCAGCTGGGTCACCACCCGGCGCACCGCCTGGTTGTTGTTGTAGATGTCCCAGGGATTGTAGCTTTTCTCCCTCTGGAGCTGAAGGACTTCCGTCGCCGTCATGCCGAAGATGAAGCAGTTCTCGCTGCCCACCTCCTCTGCGATTTCGATGTTGGCACCGTCCAGGGTGCCGATGGTGACGGCCCCGTTCAGCATGAACTTCATGTTGCCCGTTCCGGAAGCCTCCTTGCTGGCCGTGGAAATCTGCTCGCTCACGTCCGCCGCTGCGAAGATGATCTCCGCGTTGGAGACCCGGTAGTTCTCGATGAAGACCACCTTCAGCTTGTTGTTGATGTTTGGATCGTTGTTGACCACCTGGGCCACGTTGTTGATCAGCTTGATGACCAGCTTGGCCCTCCGGTATCCGGGAGCCGCTTTGGCTCCGAAGATGAAGGTCCTGGGCATCATGTCCATATCGGGATTGTCCCGCAATTCGTTGTAGAGATGCATCACATGGAGCACGTCCATCAGCTGGCGCTTGTACTCGTGGAGGCGTTTCACCTGGACGTCGAAGATGGACCGGGGGTCCACGTCGATTCCGTTGTGCTTCTTGATGTACTGGGCCAGACGCACCTTGTTTTCATACTTGATCTGCATGAATTCCTTCTGTGCCTTGGGGTCGTCCGCCAGGGGAGCGATCCCCTTGATTTGGGGGAGGTCCGTGATCCAGCCGTCCCCCACCTTCCGGGTGACCCAGTCCGCCAGCAGGGGGTTCCCGTGGAGCAGGAAGCGCCGCTGGGTGATGCCGTTGGTCTTGTTGTTGAACTTCTTGGGGTACAGCGCATAGAAGTCCTTCAGCTCCTCGTTGATCAGGATGTCCGTATGGAGCCTGGCCACCCCGTTCACCGAATGGCTCCCCGCGATGCAGAGCCAGGCCATCTTCACCTGGCCGTCCGCCAGGATGGCCATCCGCCGCAACCGTTCGTTGTCGCTTCCGAACTTGTCCACGATTTCCGCGCAGAACCGGCGGTTGATTTCCTCGATGATCTGGTAGATCCTGGGGAGCAGCCGGCTGAAAAGCTCGATGGGCCACTTCTCCAGGGCTTCCGACATGATGGTGTGGTTGGTGTAGCCGCAGGTCTTCTTTACGATGGCCCAGGCCTCCCCCCAAGCCAGCCCCTCGTCATCCATGAGCACCCGCATCAGTTCCGGGATGGTCAGGGACGGATGGGTGTCGTTGATGTGGAAGACCACTTTTTCAGGCAATAGGGAGATGTCTCCGTGCTTCTGCTTGAACTTCTTCACCACCTGCTGCACCGTGGCGGAGATGAAGAAGTACTGCTGCTTCAGCCTAAGCTCCTTCCCCTGGTAGTGGTTGTCGTTGGGGTAGAGCACCTCCACGATGGTCTTCGCCAGGTTCTGCTGCTCCACCGCTTTCTGGTAGTCCCCCCGGTCGAAGGAGCCCAGGTCGAAGCTCTGTACGGCCTCCGCGTCCCACAGGCGCAGGGTGTTCACCGTGTTGTTGTCGTAGCCCACGATGGGCAGGTCGTAGGGGATGGCCCGGACGGACTGGTAATTCTCGTGGACACGCCTTTCCTGTCCGAGTTCGTCCTTGACCACCCGCACGTTCCCCCCGAACTTGACCTCCATGCCGTATTCCGACCGGCGGACCTCGAAGGGGTTCCCGTTCTTCAGCCATTCGTCCGGCCGCTCCACCTGGTAGCCGTCGACGATCTTCTGCTCGAAGATCCCGTACCGGTAGCGGATTCCGCATCCGTAGGCCGGATATTCCAGGGTGGCCAGGGAATCCAGGAAGCAGGCCGCAAGCCTTCCCAGGCCGCCGTTCCCCGTGCCCGCATCCGGCTCCTGGTCCTCGATGGCGTTCAGGTCGAAGCCCAGCTCCGCCAGGACCTCCTTCACCATGGTGTTGACCTCCAGATTGATCAGGTTGTTCCCCAATGCCCTCCCCATGAGGAACTCCATGGAAAGGTAGTAGACCGTCTTCGCGTCCTGCTCCTCATAGGTCTTGTGGGTCTCGATCCACTGGTCGATGATGATTTCCTTCACCGCATAGGCCACGGCCTGGAACACCTGCTCCTCCGTAGCCTGGTCGATGGTTTTCCTATACTGCTTCTTTATATTTTCAAAGATGGCTTCTTTAAATTCCTGTTTGGTCACGCTGGTCCTGTTCATTCTGCTCCTCCTTTGGTTGTCTGGAACCGATTCAAGACAATCAACTTCCTTTACAGCATCATATCAGGGTGATTATAACATAGCGGTCAACCCACGTAAAGTGGCGTTATGCCATTTTTTTCACACCCAACAGCACCTGCTCCCCGTTGATGTTCCAGCTCTTCTGGTACGCATCCCCGTCCATCCGCATTTCCACCTGGTCTGTCAACGTTTCTTCCTGGATGTCCGCTGCATGGGTGCCCACCAGTGTCTGGATCCTTTCATTCCCTTCCACATGCAGGCGGATGTGGTCGACCACTTCGAATCCCGCCTCTTTGCGCATGGTCTGGACCTTGCTGATGATCTCCCGGACGAACCCTTCCTCCACCAGGCTTTCGGTCAGATTGGTGTCCAGCACCACGGTCACGCCCTTGTCCGTATCGGACTCGAAACCTTCCTTCTTGGCCGGTTCCACTAGAAGGTCTTCTTCCAGGAGCACCACTTCCTCACCCTCCAGCGTCAGCTTCAGGGCTCCTTCCGCCTGCAGGGAGGCCATGGCGGCATTGCCGTCCAGCTCTCCCAGGGCGGTGCGGATCCGGTTCAAAAGCTTTCCGTATTTTGGTCCCACCGTCCTGAGCTGGGGCTTGAAGAGATAGGTGGTGAATGCCGACACATCGTCCGTAAAGAGCACTTCCTTCACATTCAGCTCTTCCTTGACGATGTCCAGATATGCCTGGTCCAGGGAACGCTCGGCCTTCACGTACATTTTCGCCAGGGGCTGGCGGTTTTTCCTGTTTCCGTTGTTCCTGCAGGCCCTTCCCAGAACAACCACTTCCAGCACCAGTTCCATCTGCTTTTCCACATCCTTGTCGATCAGCTCTGTGCGGCACTGGGGAAAATCGCTGAGATGGACGCTTTCGGGGGCTTCCGGCCGGAAATTCACCACCAGGTTCTTGTAGATGTCCTCCGCCATGAAGGGAACGAAGGGCGCCACCACCTGGGACACCGTCACCAGGGTCGTGTACAAGGTCATGTAGGCGTTGATCTTGTCCTGGTTCATGTCCTTCTGCCAGAACCGTTCCCGGCTCCTGCGCACATACCAGTTGCTCAGGTCGTCCACGAATTCCGTGATGGCCCTGGCGGATTCTGTGATCTTGTACTGGTCCAGGTTGCTGTCCACCGTGCGCACCAGGGTGTTCAGCTTGGAGAACAGCCATTTGTCCATAAGGGAAAGCTTGTCCTCGTCCATGGTGTATCGTGTCGGATCGAATCCGTCGATGTTCGCGTAAAGCACGTAGAATGCATAGGTATTCCAAAGGGTTCCCATGAATTTCCTCTGGCCTTCCACCACCGCCTCATCGTAGAACCGGTTGGGCAGCCAGGGGGCGCTGTTGCTGTAGAAATACCAGCGGATGGCGTCGGCTCCATATTTTGCCAACGCGTCGAAGGGATCCACTGCGTTGCCTTTGGATTTGCTCATCTTCTGGCCGTTCTCATCCTGGACAAGGCCCAGCACGATCACGTTCTTGTAAGCCGGTTCATCGAAGATCAGTGTGGAAATCGCTAGAAGGGAATAGAACCATCCCCTGGTCTGGTCCACCGCCTCGCTGATGAAGTCCGCAGGGAAGTTGTCCTCGAAAATTTCCTTGTTCTCGAAAGGATAGTGCCATTGGGCGAAGGGCATGGCTCCGGAGTCGTACCAGCAGTCGATGACCTGGGTCACCCGCTTCATGTCCTTTCCGCACACGGGACAAGTGATGAGCACCTCGTCGATGAAGGGGCGGTGCAGCTCGATGTCGTCCGGGCAGTTGCTGCTCATGGATTTCAGTTCCTCGATGCTGCCGATCGAATGCCTGTGGCCTTCTGCACATTCCCAGATGTTCAAAGGCGTTCCCCAATACCGGTCACGGCTGAGGCTCCAGTCCATGACGTTTTCCAGCCAGTCTCCGAAACGCTTCTTCCCTATGGTGGCCGGGAGCCAGTTGATCTTGTTGTTGTTGGCGATCAGTCGATCCTTGACCGCAGTCGTCTTGATGAACCAGGTATCCTTTGCGTAGTACAGCAGAGGAGTGTCGCAGCGCCAGCAATGGGGATAGGAGTGTTCATAATCCATCGCCCTGTGGAGCTGTCCGCTGTCATGGAGATGCTGTACGATGTGTTTGTCCGCATCCTTGACGAACTGGCCTTTCCATGGGGTCACCTTTTCCACAAAAAGTCCGGCCTCGTCCACCAGCTGCACGAAAGGCAGACCGTAAGCTTTCCCCACCTGGGAGTCGTCCTCACCGAAAGCCGGTGCGATATGCACGATCCCCGTACCGTCCGTCAGGGTGACGAAGTCGGCGCAGGTCACATAGTAGGCCTTCTCCGGAGGCGCCTCGAAATCGAACAAGGGTTCATAATGCCGGTGCTCCAAGTCCTTGCCCGGGAAGCGTTCCAGGATTTCCACGTCTTCCCCCAGGACCACGGGCACCAGTGCCTCCGCCAGGATGTAGTCCGTGCCCCTTTCCCTGACCTTCACGTAGTCTTCCTGGGGATTGACCGCAAGCGCCACATTGGAGGGCAGGGTCCACGGTGTCGTGGTCCAAGCCAGGTAATAGGTGTTTTCCTCGTCTGCGGCTTTGAAGCGGACGATGACGGAGGTTTCCTTCACGTCCTTGTACCCTTGGGCAACCTCATGGCTGGAAAGGGGGGTTCCGCAGCGGGGGCAATAGGGGACGATCTTGTGTCCCTTGTAGAGCAGTCCTTTGTCCCAGATCTGTTTCAGGGACCACCAGACGGATTCGATATAGTCGTTGTGGTAGGTCACATAGGGGTCGTCCATGTCCGCCCAGAATCCGACGGTGCCGCTGAAGTCTTCCCACATCCCCTTGTACTTCCAGACGCTTTCCTTGCACTTCTCGATGAAGGGCTCCAGTCCGTAGGATTCGATCTGGTCCTTGCCGTCGATGCCGAGCAGTTTTTCCACTTCCAGTTCCACCGGCAGGCCATGGGTGTCCCATCCGGCCTTCCTCAAGACCCGGTAGCCCTTCATTGTCCTGTAGCGGGGAATCAGGTCCTTGATGACCCTGGTCAGGACATGTCCGATATGGGGTTTCCCATTTGCGGTGGGTGGGCCGTCATAAAAGGTGTACGTGGGGCCCCCTTCCCTCAAATGGATGCTCTTTTCAAAGATTTTATTTTCATTCCAATATTCCAGTACCTTGTGTTCTCTTTCCACAAAATTCAAATCGGTGGATACCTTATTGTACACTGTCGTTTCCTCCTATAACTAAAGAAGCCAATAGTAATCCCAACCTAATGGCATATTAATCTACATTATACACACAAATCCAGCCTTTATCAAGAATCCGAAATGGTTTTTCAAATTTTGGAGGCCCACGGTCCTTAGACCTTGCACCTTGGGAACAAAAATAGTACACTTATACCAAGTATGGAAAACATACCGAAAATACCATTGAAAGCGAGGCATACGATGCCCAACCTGGACTTGACACTATTGACGGATTTCTACCAATTGACCATGATGCAGGGCTACCAGCATCACCACAAGGCCGACGAGGTCGTCGTGTTTGACATGTTCTACCGCATGAATCCCAGCGGCAGCAGTTTTTCCATTGCCGCCGGACTGGAACAGGTGGCCGACTATATCGAGAACCTGCGTTTCAGCGAGGATGACCTGACCTATCTCGCTTCCTTGGCTACTTTCCACGAGGGTTTCCTGGACCTGCTGCGGAATTTCCGTTTTTCCGGTGACCTGTACGCGGTGCCGGAAGGGTCTGTCGTTTTCCCCAACGAACCGATCCTGAAGGTTGTTGCCCCCATCTGCGAGGCGCAGCTGGTGGAGACCGCCATCCTGAACATCATCAACCACCAGAGTCTGATCGCCACCAAGGCTGCCCGGGTGAAATGGGCCGCCGAACAGGATACGGTTCTGGAATTCGGCCTGCGCCGTGCCCAGGGGCCGGATGCGGGGATCTATGGGGCCAGGGCCGCGGTCATCGGCGGTTGCGGCGCCACGTCCAACGTCCTGGCGGGCAAGATGTTCGACATCCCCGTCCGGGGCACCCACGCCCACAGCTGGGTCATGAGCTTCCCTTCGGAACTGGATGCCTTCCGGGCCTATGCGGACATGTATCCCGACGGTTGCCTTCTGCTGGTGGACACTTACGACACGCTCCGTTCCGGTGTGCCCAACGCCATCCGCGTGTTCGACGAGATGCGCGCCAAAGGTCTTCCCCTGGTGCGTTACGGTATCCGACTGGACAGCGGCGACTTGGCCTATCTGTCCAAAAAGGCCCGGATCCTGCTGGACGAGGCGGGCTACAAGGATGCCATCATCAGCGCCTCCAGCGACCTGGACGAATACCTGATCACCGACCTGAAGTTGCAGGGCGCCAAGATCACCATGTGGGGGGTGGGCACCAACCTGATCACTTCCAGGGACTGGCCCGCCTTCGGAGGTGTCTACAAACTGGCGGCCACCTGGGACGGCAACCGGTACCTTCCGAAGATGAAGATCTCCGAGAATCCGGAAAAGGTCACCAACCCCGGCAACAAGCGGCTGCTGCGCATTTACGACAAACGGACCGGAAAGATCAAGGCCGACCTGATTGCCCTTTGGGACGAGGCATATGACGAGGGACGTCCCCTGGAGCTCTTCGACCCCTTGAACACCTGGAAGCGCATGCATCTGGCGCCACACACCTACACCATCAGGGACATGCACATCCCTGTCTTCAAGGACGGCCGCCGGGTGTACCACGCCCCCGCAACCCAGGAGATCAAGCACTACTGCGAACGGGAGCTTGCCACCCTCTGGGATGAATCCAGGCGGCTGGTCAACCCCCAAACGGTCTTTGTGGACCTTTCCGAACCCCTCTACAACTTGAAGATGGACCTGATCGGCCGCATGGAATAGGAACCCTGGCGGCGGCTCCAACCAGCGGGAACCTTTTCCCGAACCCATGGGAGGTATGCATATGAGCGAAAAGAAAAAAGCAGTGGAAGCCTTGAACGAGAACAACCGCAAGAGCGGCGTGCTCCTGCACCCCACCTCCTTCCCAAGCCCCTACGGCATCGGGGACTTGGGGGATGGCGCCTACAACTTCATCGACTTTCTGGAGAAGGCCGGCCAGAAGGTCTGGCAGGTCCTTCCCCTCGGACCCACCGGCTACGGGGACTCCCCCTACCAGGCCTTCTCCTCCTTCGCGGGCCAACCCCTTTTAATCAGCCCCGACCGGCTGCGGGACTGGGGATTGCTTACCCATGAGGATCTGGCGGACGTTCCCGGCTGGGATCCCTCCCGGATCGATTTTGGCCCGGTCATCCAATACAAGACCAGTCTTTTCCGGAAGGCCTACAAGCGTTTCCTTGACTCCGGAGAGGGGGAGTTGCACCACCAGTTCAAGGAATTTTCCAAAAAGGAAAAGTCCTGGCTGTCGGACTATGCCACCTTCATGGCTGTCAAGGATGCCCATGACGGTGTTTCCTGGCCGGAATGGGATCCGGAAATCGCCTTCCCCACGGAGGAATCCCTGAAGCATTGGCGCAAGAAGCTTTCCGCGGAGGTGAAATACTACAAATTCATCCAGTTCCTGTTTTTCAGGCAATGGAACGTCCTGCGGGCATACGCCAACAGCAAGGGCATCCGGATCATCGGGGACATCCCCATCTTCGTGGCCTACGACAGCGCGGATGTCTGGGCCAACAAGGACCTCTTCTTCCTGGACGCCAAGGGCTATCCCACTTCCGTGGCCGGAGTTCCGCCGGACTATTTCAGCGAAACCGGTCAGCTCTGGGGCAACCCGCTGTACGACTGGGACAAGCACAAGGCCACCGGATACAGCTGGTGGATCAGCCGGGTGGCCGGTTCCCTCCAGATGGTGGACATCCTGCGGATCGACCATTTCCGCGGATTCGAAGCCTATTGGTCCGTACCCTACGGGTCGGAGACCGCAATCCACGGGGAATGGAAAAAAGGCCCCTACAAGGACCTGTTCTACGCCTTCCAGGATGCCCTGGGCAAGGACCTGCCCATCATCGCGGAGGATCTGGGCGTGATCACACCCGAAGTGGAGGAATTGCGGGACCATTTCCACTTGCCTGGAATGAAGATCCTGCAGTTCGGCTTCGAGACCTTGGAGGAGAACCCCTTCCTGCCCCACCAGTTCACCCCCAATTCCGTCTGCTACACCGGCACCCACGACAACGACACGACCCTGGGCTGGTACCTGAAGGCGCCGGAAGAGAACAGGGACAAGATCCGCCGTTACATGAACACCGACGGCATGGACATCGTCTGGGATTTCATCCGCACCAGCATGGGGTCCGTTTCCACCATCTCGGTGGTGCCCCTCCAGGACATCCTAGGATTGGACAGCTGGGCCCGCATGAACACCCCAGGGGTTGCCGCAGGAAATTGGCAATGGCGTTACCGTGCGGAAGACCTGCGTCCGGAATTGGCCGGCCGTCTGCTGTACCTGTGCACCCTGTACGGCAGGATTTGAGGTTCTTGGGATGAGACGCGTAGGCTTTTTCCTGTTTTTTCCCCTGTACTTCCTCCTTTCCATGCCCTATCTGGCTTATGGACGCCTGTTGGGCTGGAAAGACCGCCAGGCCAGGATCCGTCTCGCCTATGGCTTCACCCGCCTGACCTCTCGGCTGCTCCTGGGGATGGCGGGAGCCAAGCTGCACTTCCAGGGGGTCGAGAACATCCCCCGGGACCGGGCGGTGCTCTTCGTGGGCAACCACCGGAGCATGCTGGACATCCCCCTGTTGATGATGGCCGTGGACTTTCCCATCGCCTTCATCGCCAAGCAGGAGATGGACAAGGTCCTCCTCATGCGCGGATGGGTCCATCTGCTGGATTGCGTTCTCCTGGACAGGAAAGACCCCAGGAAGGCCCTGAAGAGCATCCTCTACGGCATCGACAAGCTGAAGGCCGGAGAAAGCCTGGTGGTTTTCCCGGAAGGCACCCGGACCCCAGGCGACCGGATGCTTCCTTTCAAACAAGGAAGCCTGCAGCTGGCTGAAAAGTCGGGCGTCCCGGTTGTCCCCTTCGGCATCCAGGGGACCGAAGCCGTCCTGGAACAAAACGGCTGGAACCTGAAGCCGGGGGACGTGTCGATCCGTTTCGGCACTCCCCTGGACCTTTCCAACCTCGGTCCCGAGGAACAGAAGAGAAGCGCGGCTTATGTGCAGAATCTGGTGGAGGCATTGATTCCTCCTCCCGCATGAGGTTGCACCCGCGAGAAAAGCGGCTCCGCCGCGTTTGCGAAGCAATTTCTCATGGAAGGAAAGTCCTCAACGAGGGGATGCGGATGCTCCACCTGCATCCCCTCGTTGAGGACTTTCCTATAATAGAACACGAAAGGGGCTGTGCGGCCATCAAGTTGATGGCCGCACAGCCCCTTTCCGCTGCATCCCTGGAAGGGGATGCTACATCCGCACAAGCTCGTTCTTCTCGAAGGCTTCCTTGCATTTGTAGGCGATTTCCGTGGTCTTGGTCCCGTCGTACACAGTGACTTCGGGCTTCCTTCCGGTCTCGATGCAGTTCAGGAATTCTGCAACTTCGGCCATATAGGCGTCGGAGAAGCGCTCCAGGAAGTCTTGGGAACATTCCTTCCGAACACCGTATTGGTCCAGGATTTCCACCATGTTCTTCTGGGGTACGCTGGCAATCCGCAACGTGCCTTCGGTTCCGATGATTTCCGTCTCCACGTTGTATCCGTGGGGAGCCGTCCTGCCCGCCAAGAGGAAGGCCATGGCTTCGTTTTCGAACTGCATCAGCGCGGACACGTTGTCCCCGTCCTTGTACTGTCCGAACTCGGGATGGGCATAGCATCCACCGATGGCGAAAATGCTCTTGGGTTCGGACTTCAGGAACCACCGGGCAAGGTCGATGTCATGTACCGCCATGTCGATGAACTGTCCGCCGCTGTGTCCGGCGAAGGCAAGGGCTCCTGCAATCGCGCTTTCGGGGTCCTGGCTGTATCCGCGGAACAGCACGGGTCTGCCGATGGCCCCCTTGTCGATCTGCTCCTTAGCATAGGCATAGGAAGGGTCATAGCGGCGCATGAATCCAAGCATGAATACCAGGTCCTGGTGTTTTTCCACAGCCTCTTCCGCAATCCTGCACTCCTCAACGGTTGTGCCCAGCGGCTTCTCCGAGAACACATGGAGTCCAGCTTCCAGGGCTTGGGCGATCTGCCTGGTATGGAGGTGGGAAGGAGAGGTGATGAGCACCGCATCCAACTCCTTGTTCGCAATCATTTCCTCGTAGCTGGTGTAGGCATAGGGTACTCCCCAAGCCTCTGTGACTTCCAGCAATTTCGCCTCGTTCGCGTCGCAAAGGGCGAACAGCTCCGCATTGGGGAACCGGAAGGCCAGATTCTCCGCATGCCTGTATCCGAGACGACCCAAACCTACTGCACCTACCTTGATTTTCTTCATGAAATGCTCCTCCTGTTATTCCGGCCTTTGCATGGCCTACGATTTCTTTTCCACGATGCTCGAATCCCGCACCACAAGCTGTGGCCGGATGCAGGCTTTGACATGTTTCCCACCTTCCCCCCGGATCCGGTCCAGAAGGTTCTTGCAGGCCATCTCGATGATTTCCTCCAGAGGCTGGTGTACAGTCGTCAGATGGGGTTTCAGGCTCCTGCTCAGGGGGATGTCGTTGTAGCCGACGATGGCCATATCTTCCGGGACCCCCACCCTTTTTTCCCTGAGGGCCTGGATGACCCCCATGGCCATCAGGTCCGTCTGGGCAAAAACAGCTCCGGCTTTTTGGAACTGGGGCCAGTGCCGGTACACCAGCGCATAGCCCGATTCGAAGGAATGGTCCCCTCGCAGGACCAGTTCCGGGTCCGGCGAAAGGCCAGCTTCTTGCAAGGCTTTCACATACCCGTCGGTCCTGAGCCCGAACTCCCGCTCCCCTTCTCCCGCGGTGATGCAGAGGATCTTTTCATGCCCCTGCTCCAGAAGATGCCGGGTGGCCATCCAGCCTCCATACGCGTTGTCCGCATAGAAAACGTCCACCTCCTCCTTCTCGCAGAGTTCGGGGTAATGGTGCAGGAAGGCGAAGGGGATTTCCGCGTTCTTCAGGATTTCCAGCGTCCTGGGGTCCAATTGGGGCTGCACCAGCAGGAGCCCGTCCACCTTGCGGCAGGCGATGAGCTTCTCTATGTTGCTCTTGTTGTTGGTCCTGTTCACGGGAAAAGCGGTGATCAGGTCGAACTCCTCCGCCTCCAGCCGCAGATGCAGCTGGTCGCTCAGGGCATTGAAATAGAGGTTGTCATCCAGGTCCAGCTGGGTGTAGTGCTGGGGAAAAATGACACCGATCGTCTGGGTCCTGTTGGTGCTCAGGCTTCTGGCATGGGCATTGAAGGCAAAACCCAGGGATTCGGCGATTCCCTTCACCCGGGCCTTGGTCTCCTCCGAAACCAGCGGACTGTCGTTCAGGCAGCGGGATACGGTGGATTGGTTCACACCGGCGATCTTCGCGATATCCCTGGTTGTCACCGCCATTGCATCACCTCCTTGCATCCGTATGCATTGCCTGGTTCCATTATAGCGCATCCGTATGCATTTGTAAATATGCTTTGCGGATTTTTTTGGGAAAGTTTGGTCCCATACAGGCTTGGACGAACTTTCCCAGCATACAAAAAGCGGGTTGCCCAGCAACCCGCATCCTTGTGCCGCTCCCCTCTGGAACAGCTCTCCCGTGTACATCCCTCAATAGCCCTTTGCATCGTGCATCTTCTGCGCATCTTTTGCAAGCTTGACTCGTTAATATTTTAACATTAAGCGGGCGTGTTTACAATGCTTTCCCACCATGTTTTGAAAAAAGAACAACCTGTTCCGGATGCAGCCGGATGTCATTTCTTCCGGAAATATCCCTGGGCTTCCTCCAGCTTCTCCATGATGGGGATGCCCTGGGGACACAAGGGTTCGCACCTTCCGCAGCGCACGCAGCAGCTGGGGTCCCTTTTTTCGGTCACCAGCTTCTCATAGTCCTTTTCGTACTCCTGGATCGCATCGTAGATGGAGGCCTTGTTGTAAAGCCGGAACACATCCGGTATGGAAACATCCGCAGGGCAAGGCATGCAGTAGTTGCAACCCGTGCACCCCACCCGTATCTTCCTGTGGTAGAACTCCTTGACTTCCCTGACCAGATCCAACTCCTCCCGGGACATGGATTCCGCCTTCGCCTCCCCAAAAATCCGCAGGTTGTCCTCCAACTGTTCCATGGTGCTCACACCGCTCAGGATGGTCGCCACCTGGGGAAAATTGTAGAGCCAGCGGAAAGCCCATTCCGCGGGACTGCGCTTCACCCTGCTCCTGTCCCAGATTGCCTGCACCTCCGGTGGAGGCGCCTGGGCGAGCTCCCCGCCCCGCAGGGGTTCCATGACCACAACCGGAACGTCCTTTTCCGCCGCATAGAGCATCCCTTCGATGCCCGCCTGAAAATCCTCGTCCAGCAGGTTCAGCTGGATTTGGCACATGGACCAGTCGTAGGCGTCGATGACCTTCTTGAAATCCCTCCTCTCCCCATGGAAGGAAAACGCAGGATAGCGTATCTTCCCCTGGGCCACCGCCCTGTCCAGGAAATCCAGGACACGCAACTTCTTCAAACGGTCGAAGGTGGGGCCGTCGATGGCATGCAGAAGGTAGAAGTCCACATGGTCCACACCCAGCCGTTTCAACTGCAGGTCCAGATACCTGTCGAAATCCTCCGGCTTGTGGGTCAACCATACAGGCAGCTTGGTGGCCAGGCGCACCCGTTCCCGGTATCCGTCCTTCAAGGCCTTGCCCACCACAAGCTCACTCTCCTTATTGTGATAGGGATAGGCCGTGTCCACATACTCCACCCCATGGTCGATGGCATGGCGGATCATGCGCACGGCTTCCGCCTCATCCACATGGGCATCCCCCATCGCCCCTTTCACTTCCGGCAGGCGCATGCATCCGATGCCGAAAGCGGAGCAGGAAAAACCCAACTTTCCAAAAATCCTTTTTTCCATGCTTCCCTCCTATAGGAAAGACCGCCCCGGCTTGCACTTCCCGGGGCGGTCCCTTGCGGTCATTTGTTCGCCTGTTCCATGGAGAACTGCCCGATGACGGGTAGTTCGAACCATTCTCCCTGGTAGCTCTTGAGCAACAGGATGATCCAGAGCACGAAAGACACCAGCGGCAGGAAAAACGCCAGTATCCAGCCGATGATCGGGATGATTCCCAGGATGAATCCCAGGACCGTAATCGCCACGCTGATTGCGATGGACTGCATGGCATGGAATTTTACGAATTTGCTGTCCTTCTCCATGACAAAGAAGATGATGCCTGTGATGAACCCGGCCACGTAGGACAGTGCCGCAGCGACGTTCTCATCCATTCCCAAAGATGATTTTCCGATGGGATCCAGTTTGTTTGCCATACCCATTCTCCTTTTTCTCACTTTGCATGCAGGCGCCGTATTCGCCGGACAATTCGGCTTCCGGCCCTTGTTGTTTCCAATTACAGTACCATTATAACATATTTTCCAAATAATGAAAACAACTCCTGCCTATAACCGTTCCGCCTCTGATTCACATATGATAATGTCCTATTGTAACGCAAATGATTATGTCCCACTTCCGGTCATGGTGTACAATGAACCTCATGCGACAAAATACAATACATCGAGGTGGCCGCTATCAGAAAGGTA
>NZ_JAAEEH010000032.1 GCF_010179735.1 Anaerotalea alkaliphila | reverse complement strand
ACCTTTCTGATAGCGGCCACCTCGATGTATTGTATTTTGTCGCATGAGGTTCATTGTACACCATGACCGGAAGTGGGACATAATCATTTGCGTTACAATAGGACATTATCATATGTGAATCAGAGGGCCGGGAAGAAAAATGAAATTACCCCTTGACAAAGGACATCCCCGGGAGTATATTTTAGGCATAAGGCGTGTTACTGTTGAATCAGGCATGAACCAAAAAGATATTCATAGGATATCCTTTTTGTTCATGCCTTTGTTGCGTTCGTACGATTTACAGGAGAGACCAGTGGACTACAATTATGAAATCCTTCGGGTGTTCAACAACAACGTGATTCTGGCCCGGAACCCGGACAGCCACCGGGAAGCGGTGCTGGTGGGAAAGGGGATCGGCTTCGGAAGAAGGCCTGGAACCATGGAGCGCTTTTCTCCGGAGGTGGTCGAGAAATCCTTCCTCACCTACGACGGAAAATGGAAAGGGGAATATCTGGAACTGGTGGAGCAGATGGAGGAGCAGGTTCTGGCCCTCTGTGCGGAAATCATCCTGGAAGCGGACAGGACGCTGGGGCCCCTGAACCAGCGGGTGCACATCGTTCTCACGGACCACATCGGGTTCGCCCTGGAACGGATCCGGTCGGGAATGGAGATCCACAATCCCTTCCTGGATGAAATCAGGATCCTCTATCCTGAAGAATACGAGATGGGGCTGAAAGCCCAGGATATGATCCGGAAGAACACGGGCATCCGGATTGTGGACGATGAGGTAGGCTTCATCGCACTCCACCTGAACGCGGCAAGGCAGCAGAAGGAGGTCCGGGAAGCGGTGGGGCACACCAGGCTTGTAAAGGAACTGGTGGAGGTGCTGGAGCAGGAACTGGGATGCGTCCTGGAGAAGGACCTGTCCTACAGCCGTCTGGTGCACCACCTGCGGGGAGCTGTGGAGAGGGCCGCTGCAGGACGGCAGGTGAAGAATCCCCTGCTGGAAGCGCTGAAGAGGGACCTGCGGGAAAGCTTCGGAACAGCGGAAAAACTGAAGGAAAAGATCAAGGATACCATCGGGGTGGAGATTCCCGAAGACGAGGTCGGCTACATGGCCATCCACATCGAGCGTTTGAAAAGGAATATAGGGAATCATTGACGTGTTACTGATCCGATCAGGCATAAGTCGACAAACCGAAGGGGGTTGTTGATTTATGCCTTTTTTGTCGGATGGTCTCAAGATTCCGCCATAGGACAGATTCCATCGGCCAAAACCCGGCCGTAGAATGATAGAGAAACACGCAAACCACAAGCAAGAAATCAGGAGGGAAATTATGACAAACTTTTTCGGCAAATTGCAGAAGGTCGGCAAGGCACTGATGCTACCCATCGCGGTCATGCCTGCGGCGGCAATCCTGCTGCGTCTGGGAGCCGGCGTGCCCGGCATCGAGGGCATGGTGGCGGACATCATGCTCCGTGCGGGGGCGGCCATCTTCGACAACCTGTATCTGCTCTTCGGCATCGGGGTCGCCCTGGGACTGGCAAAGGACAACCATGGTTCTGCAGCCTTGGCGGGGGCGGTGGGTGTGCTGGTGGCCAAGAACGTATACGAGGTCATCGACCCGAACATCAATACAGGGGTCATGGTGGGGATGGTCATGGGCGTCATCGCAGGCACCCTCTACAACAAGTACAACAACATCAAGCTGCCCGAGTTCTTGGGGTTCTTCGGCGGGAAACGCTTCGTTCCCATCGTCACCTCCTTTGCGGCGGTCATAACGGGCGTGTTGTTCGGACTGGTTTGGCCCGCAATCCAAAACGGCATCGACACATTGGGGAATGCAGCCATTGAAGGCGGTGCCCTGGGGACCTTCTTCTTCGGCTTCGGCAACAGGATGCTGATTCCCGTGGGACTGCACCACGTGCTCAACTCCATCTTCTGGTTCACTTTCGGTTCCTTCACCAACGCTGCAGGAGAAATCGTGAAGGGAGACCTGTGGCGCTACTTCGCAGGGGATCCCGCCGCAGGTGTCTATATGGCGGGCTTCTATCCAGTGATGATGTTCGGCCTGCCTGCGGCCTGCCTGGCCATGTACCACGCGGCCAAGAAGGAAAACAGGAAGGCTGTGGGAGGCATGCTGCTCTCCATCGCCTTCACCTCCTTCCTGACGGGCATCACGGAGCCCATCGAATTCCTCTTCGTTTACACAGCCCCCGGACTGTACCTGGTCCATGCGCTGCTCTCCGGAACCTCCCTGGCTCTGGCCCAGCTGTTGGGGGTCCTCCATGGCTTCGGCTTCTCCGCAGGCCTGGTGGACTTCCTGCTGAACATGCACCTGGCAACCAACGGCCTGTTGCTTGTTCCCCTGGGGTTGGCGTTCGGTGTGGTCTATTATCTGGTGTTCAGCTTCGTAATACGCAGGTTCAACATCCCCACACCGGGCAGGATGGACGAAACAGCGGAAAAAAGCGAAGGAGTGGTGGGGGAAAAAGGTGTTGCCGCGGTGGCCAAGGCCTACTTTGATGCCATCGGTGGTTTGGACAACATCGTGGATGTGGATTCCTGCATCACCCGGCTCCGGCTCACCCTGAAGGACAACAGCCGCGTGGACGAGGCCGCCGTGAAGGCTTTGGGAGCTGCAGGCATCATCAAGCCGAACAACAGGAACATGCAGATTGTGGTGGGAACCCATGCGGAACTCATCGCCGAAGAAATGAAGAAGCTCAAGTGAGAAGGAGGCGGACCATGAACAAAAGAAAGATCGTGGTGGGGGCTTCCCTGGTCCTGGAGGACCACATCCTGGAGGACAAGGCCCTGGTCTTTTCCGACCGGGTGGAGGGGATCCTGGATCCGGAAGAGGCCATGCGGTTGGAAGGGGAAGTCCTGACCTTCCAGGGGCACGTGGTCCCGGGTTTCATCGACACCCACATCCACGGAGCGGGAGGCCATGACGTCATGGACGGTACCCCCCAGGCATTGGAGGCCATCTCCGGAATCCTCCCCTCCTCGGGAACAACCGCCTATCTTGCCACGACCATGACCAAGGCCCAGGAGGAAATCCTGGCTGCCCTGGGCAATGTCCGGAGCTTCATGGACAGGCAGGAAAGGGAGTTCCTGGGCGCACAGGTGCTGGGGGTCCACCTGGAGGGACCCTTCCTGAACCCGGAGTACAAGGGGGCCCAGGATGGGGCCTTCCTCCAGAAACCCTCCATGGAGTGGGTCGGAGATTGGCTGGACATCCTCCGGATGATCACCCTGGCACCGGAGATGGACGAAGGGTTCCGGTTCATCCGGTCCATGGCCGGAAAGGGTGCGGTCCTTTCCATCGGCCATTCGGGGAGCAGCTATGAGACCGCCCTTGCGGCCTATGAAGAGGGGGTGCGGCACATCACCCACTGCTTCAACGCCATGACGGGACTGCACCACCGGAAACCAGGCGTTGTGGGGGCGGCCCTGGCAAAGCCTTTCACTGTGGAAGTGATTGCAGACGGCATCCATGTGCATCCCGGATTCCTGGAAGCGTTCATCCGCCTGAAGACCGTGGACAAGGTCCTTTTGGTGACCGACGCCATGCGGGCGGCTTTCCTGGGGGAGGGGACCTATGACCTGGGGGGCCAAACGGTCCATGTCCGGGACGGTGCCTGCAGGCTGGAGGACGGTACCCTGGCGGGCAGCGTCTTGCGGACGGACACGGCGCTTGGGAACATGCGCAGGCACACAGGGTTCCATCTGGAGGAAATCGTACGGATGCTGAGCCTGAATCCTGCCCGAAAACTGGGGATCGACGGCAGGAAGGGCAGCATCGCTCCTGGAAAGGACGCGGACCTGGTGTTCCTGGACAGGGACCTGCAGGTCCGGGAAGTTTACATCCAAGGCAGGAAGGCCCACAGCAGGGAGGAGCGGACATGAACATCATCATTGTAAAGGATTTTGAGGAGATGAGCAGGAAGGCTGCCCACCTCTTCGTGGCCCAGCTGCTGAACAAGCCAGACAGCGTCCTGGGGCTGGCCACAGGCTCCACGCCCCTGGGACTGTACAGGGAGCTGGTGGCTTTCTGCAACCAGGGAATGATTTCCTTCGACAAGGTGGTCTCCTTCAACCTGGACGAGTACATCGGATTGGAACCGGACCATCCCCAGAGCTACAGCCATTTCATGGAGCAAGAGCTGTTCTCCCGGGTGGACATCCGGCCCGAGAACACCTTCATCCCCTCGGGCATATCCAAGGATGTGGAGGCTGAATGCAAGGGATACGACAAGAGGATCGCCGCCTATGGAGGCATCGACTTGCAGGTCCTGGGCATCGGAAGGAACGGGCACATCGGTTTCAACGAGCCGGACTTGAAGTTCGAGGCAAGGACCCATGTGGTGCAATTGGACGAGCAAACGATTCGGGATAACGCCCGTTTTTTCAAGGAAATCGGGGATGTACCCAGGAGAGCCATCAGCATGGGAATAAAGACCATCATGCAGTCCAGGCAGATCGTGCTTCTGGCCAGCGGGAAGGAAAAGGCCGAAGCCATCGAGAAGATGCTGAACGGGAACATCACCCCGGAAGTTCCGGCCTCGGTGCTGCAGCTGCACCCCAACGCCACGGCCATCATCGACCTGGCGGCGGCGTCCCTTTTGGACCTGCAGCAGATTGGGGAAGAATACCAGACGGCCGCCCCCAAAGCGGCGCAGACAAGAAAGGATGATGAAGATGTTGGGTTTGTTCAAGAAGAAGACAGTCAACCTCCTTCCGGTCATGGAAGGGGAAGTCGTCCCCATCACGGAGGTGCCTGACCAGGCTTTTTCCGAGAAGATGCTGGGGGACGGCTATGCGGTGAAGCCGGTGGACGGAACGGTGAAGGCCCCGGTTGCAGGAAGGATCGTCCAGATATTCCCCACCAACCACGCTTTCGGCATCCTTGCGGAGAAGGGGTTGGAAATTCTGGTGCACATAGGTATCGACACGGTGGAACTGAAGGGGGAAGGATTCAGACGTCTTGCGGAACCCGGACAGGAAGTGCAGGCGGGAACCCCGGTCATGGAGGTGGACCTCGAAGTGCTGAGGCTCCGGGGGAAAGAATCCATCACGCCTGTGGTCGTCACCAACATGCACCTGGTGAAGGGCCTCAAGGTTCATGGGGGACCGACGCCGGAAGTCGCAGCGGAAATCGAACTGAAGTAGAATGGAAATGGGAAAAGGGAGGAAGACATGGTAGAAGCAGTGGTAAGAAGCAAGAACGGCCTGCACGCAAGGCCTGCGGGAATGGTGGTGGAACAGGCGGTACGGCATGGAGGAGAGGTGGTCTTGATAAAGGAGGGGATCCGCTGCAACGCCAAATCCATCCTGAACATCATGGGCCTCGGACTTGCCCAAGGGGACCGGATCGCCATCGCTGCGGAGGGGGAAGGCGGCCTGCGCACGGAGAACCTGCTGAAATCCATCATCGAGGGGATCGAGGAATGAGGGAAAGCAGGGTCGAGGCAATCGGCGTGTCCCCGGGAATCGGCAAGGGAAACCTCCTGGTGCTGCTTCCCGGCAAGGTTCCGGAGAAGGTCCCCTGTGTTAATCCGGATGAGGAGCTCCAGCGTCTGGAGAAGGCCCTGACCCAGGCGGGATGGGAACTGGAAAGCCTGCACAGGGAAGGGAGGGGACGTCTGGGGGAAGAAAAGGCGGCCGTGTTCGCCGCCCACAGGATGATTCTGGAAGACCCGTTGTGGACGGAGAGGATGCGGGAAGGCATCCTTGGGAGCGGCTGGGACGGGGCCTATGCGGTCCATGTTGCGGCGGAGGAGACGGCAGGAGAATTCCAGCGCATGGAAAACCCCTATTTCCAGGAAAGGGCGGCGGACATTCTGGACATCGGGAACCGGCTGGTGCGGATCCTACAGGGGCGCCCTGCTGCGGACCTTGCGGTCATGGAACGGGACACGGTGGTGGTGGCCTGGGACCTGGCCCCTTCCGACGCCGCCCTTTTGGACCCGGAAAAGGTCAAAGGAATCGCAACCGTGCAGGGAGGGAAGACCTCCCACACCGCCATCATCGCCAGAACATTGGGAATTCCCATGGTAGCGGGAATCGGAGCTGCGTTCTTCGAAAGCCTGGTCCAAGGGGAGGAGGCCATCGTGGACGGTGCAGGCGGGCGCCTCATCCGGATGCCGGACAGGGAGACCAGAAGACGCTATGCGGAGGCCGCCCGGGTGTTGGAGGAAGAGGCCAGGAAAGACAGGGAATGGACGGGCAGGCCCACCCGCACAAAAGATGGAAAGCGGCTGGAGATTGCCGCAAACATCGCCTCCCCCCAGGACCTGGAGCAAGTACTGGCCAACGGAGCCGACGGAATCGGCCTGTTCCGCAGTGAATTCCTGTACATGGAAGGGACCACGCCTCCCAGCGAGGAGGTCCAGTACCAAGCCTACAGGAAAGTGCTGGAAGGCATGGGGGACAGGCCGGTGGTGGTCCGGACCATGGACATCGGCGGAGACAAGGAGGTCGCCTGTCTGGGCATGGAGAGGGAAGAGAACCCCTTCCTGGGCTGCCGCGCGGTGCGGTATTGCCTAAAGAACCCGGAAGTCTTCAAGGTCCAGTTGCGTGCCCTGTTGCGTGCTTCCTGCCATGGGAACCTGAAAATCCTGGTTCCCATGGTGGCTTCCGCGGAGGAGGTGCGGCAGGTGAAGACGGTCCTGTCGGAAGTGGAGGCTGCCCTGCAAGAAGAAGGAATCCCCTTTCGGAAAGGGATTCCCCTGGGAATCATGATCGAGGTTCCTGCTGCGGCCCTCTGTTCCGACATCCTGGCCAGGGAAGTGGATTTTTTCAGCATCGGGACCAACGACCTGGTCCAGTATACCCTGGCGGCGGACCGCATGAACCCCAAGGTCTCCCACCTGTACTCCCATTACCACCCATCGGTGCTGCGCCTGGTCGGTACAGCCATCAGGAACGGACACCAGGCGGGTATTACGGTGGGCATGTGCGGCGCCGCAGCGGAGGATCCTGGATTGTTGGGGGTGCTTGCCGGCATGGGGTTGGACGAGTTCAGCATCAGTCCCACCCGGATTCCCGGCACGAGAAGGCGGCTTTCGGAAATCCACACCCGGAAAGCCGCCGACCAGGTGGAGAGGATTCTGGAGCAGGACACTGCGGAGGCTGTTTTGGAGGTTTTGGGAAAGGAGAGGGCATAAGGGATGTGCATCAGGGAAGCGTGTGTAGGAAGCTGGAGGGAGGCCGAGAAGGCCCAGGAAGCCGGAGCGGACCGCATCGAGCTTTGTGCCGGCCTCCAGGAGGGAGGGACGACCCCCAGCAAGGGAACCATCCGCATGGCGAAAAGCCGCTTGAAGATTCCGGTGGTCGTCATGATCCGCCCCCGGGGGGGCGGCTTCGTCTACACCCCGGAGGAGCGGGAAATCATGGAGATGGATATCTTGGAGGCGAAGGAGGCAGGAGCAGAGGGGGTGGCTTTCGGCATCCTGGACCAGGAAGGAAAGATCAGCCGGGAGGACATGAAGCGCCTGATATCCGCAGCCAAGCCCATGGAAGTGGTTTTCCATATGGCCTTCGACGAACTGGAGGACCCGCTAGCCGCAATGGAAACCCTCATCGGATTGGGGGTGGACAGGATCCTGACCAAGGGATCCAAGACCTCCGCCATGGATGGGAGGGACACGTTGAAGGCGCTGGTGGAGGCGGCGGCCGGACGAATGCAGATTCTACCAGGTGGGGGTGTGGACAGGCACAACTACAGGGAAATCATCGCCAGGACGGGCGCCACCCAGGTCCATGGCACCAGAATCGTATAGGATTCAAAAGCCGTCGATTTTTGGCGGCTTTTTTTCGAATAAAAGAGGAAATCAAGTTTTTTTGACGTATATTACTTGATAGGGAGCAAAAAACGTAAATTGCAGCAGGGGTATGAGGGTAAGCGCATGGACAGAAAAGAGAGACCCGTTCGATCCGAAGGCAACCCTTCCCAGGGCACGTGTCGCAAAAGGCATGGGCCCTTTTTGGCATAGGAAAAAGGAGGTACGGATGGAGAAGAAACATACTGTCCTTTTGGTCGGACTGGTGGTCCTGCAGCTGTTCACACTGGCAAGGCTCTCCAGCCTGCAACAGGAGATGGGCAACCGCTTCCAGCAGGTGCAGAACCTGGTGGTCGGACTGGACGGGAGCGTCTCCGGAATCTATGGGAATGTGGAGCGGATGCTCCGGGAGGAGGCCAGCCTGCTGGACAGCAGCCGGACCACCTTCGGAGAGCTGGATCCGGCGGGGTACACCGTACCTGCCACCGTAGAGGCGGTCCCCAAGGAATATTCGGAAGGGATGGAAGCCTTCCTTCAGGCGGGGGAGGCCCGCAGCCCCATGGTCCGGTCGGGCACTGTTTTTACGGGGACGGTGGAGGTGCCGGTGTTCGAGACCGTGGACATCCAGGTGGTCCTCCGGGAGGGGGAAAGTTTCCGGAGCGAGACGGTGGAGGCGCATCTTTCCCTGAAGGAGAAGTTCCTCCTGCAGTTCAACGGAGGTATGGAGCACGCCTCGACCACGGGATCCAAGGGAGGCAAGTACCTGCTGGAGGGGAACCTCCACCTTTCCATCACCGGCGGGGCAGGGAATGGGGTGCGGTCCCTTGCCCTGGTCCAGGAGGTGGACGGAAGGGAGACCGGCAGGGAGACGGTGGACCCCACGGAGTTCCTGGGCAGGCAGGTGGAGCTGGAGATGGAGCTGGGACAGGGGCAAAGCTTTGTTTTCCTTGTGGAGGCCGTGGACAGCTATGGGCTGTTGTACAGGCATAGGGTCCACGCATACGATGCCGGTGGGGAAGAGGCGGGAACCTCCAGGTACAAATGGGGAGAGGAAGGGACCACCATCCTCGACCAGGAGGGGAACGTCCTGCATCCAAAGGGTCTGCAGGAATAGTGGAGAAAAAATGGAGATGAGGGAGAGTTGATATGGCGAAGGAATTGGTATGGTATGCGGCGTATGGAGGCTGTTTGTTGCGGGAGCGGATGGCGGTTTTCCTGAAGGGGGGGTATTGCCGGCACAGCGACCGGATGTATCCGGGGTGCCTCAACCAGAGCCCGCCCCTGGAGGCCAGGCCCTACACCATCGGTTATCCCATGTATTTCGGGAACCGGTCGGAATTCTGGGAAGACGGAGGGGTGGCATTCCTGGATTTGAGATTTGAGGACAGGGGAAGCACCCTGGCCAGGGCGTATCTGATCACGCCGGAACAGTTCGAGGGGGTCCGCCTGCAGATGAACGCGGACCACGGATGGTACGATCAGGTAGTGGACCTGGGGGAACTGGAGGGCTATCCCATAAGGACCTTCACCAGCGCAAGTCCCCACCCTTGCGTGCCTCCGGGGAACCGCTACAAGGAGCTGTTGTGGAGGGGATTGAAGGAAAGCCATCCGAAGCTGACGGAACTGGACATCCGCACATACATAGGAGGCGCGATCATATTATGAAGATGATCCATACAGGGGACTGGCATATAGGAAAGCTGGTCCATGGCATGCATATGACCCGAGACCAGGAACAGGTCCTGGAACAGTTCACGGCCCATCTCAGGGAGAAGCGGCCGGATGTGGTCCTGCTCGCAGGGGACATCTACGACCGGACCATCCCTCCCGTGGAGGCGGTGGAGCTCCTGGACCGGGTGCTTACGGAAATCGTCCTGGAGAGGAAGATTCCCGTGATCGCCATCTCCGGGAACCACGACAGCGGGGAGAGGCTGGGCTTTGCGGGAGGGATCCTCCAGCGGCAGGGCCTGCACATCCACAACCGGCTGGAGCAGGTGGGGAAACCGGTGGTGTTGGAGGATGGCCATGGTCCGGTGCATTTCTATCCCATCCCCTATGCGGATCCGGCGGAGGCCAGGGTCCTCTACGGGGACGAGACCATCCGGACCCACGACGACGTCTTCCGGGCGGTGATGGAAAGGATCCGGCCCCGGATGGACAGGAACGTCCGGAACGTCTGCATCGCCCACGGGTTCGTGGGCGGCCTGGAGCTTGCGGCCTCGGAATCGGAGAGGCCCCTCTCCATCGGTGGCACGGAAACGGTGGACAGGGCCCATTTCGATGGGTTCCACTATGTGGCGCTGGGACATCTCCACCGGCCCCAGAAGGCGGGAAGGGACAGGATCCGGTATGCGGGATCCCTGATGAAGTACTCCTTCTCCGAGGCGGAGCAGCCCAAAGGGATGCTGGAGGTGGAACTGGACGGGGAAGGCGGGGTGGAGCTGGAATCCGTCGTCTTCCCGCCCCCCAGGGACATGCGTGTCATCCGGGGAGAGCTGGCAAACCTGGTCCGAAAGGATGTCTATGAGGCCCAGAATTGCCAGGATTTCATCATGGCGGTGCTGACGGACGAAGGGGAGCTGCATGAACCCATGGCCACCCTCCGGTCGGTGTACCCCAACATCCTGAAGCTGGAGCGGGGAATGCGGACCCAGGTTGGAAGCGGGGAGATGGCTCTGGTGGAGCGGGACTACGCCGCCAAGGCCCCTCTGGACATCTTCCGGCAGTTCTACGGACAGGTGGAGGGGGAAGCGATGGAAGCGGTCCAGGAAGAACTGCTGAAAGATGTGTTGCGGGATGTGGAGAAGGGAGGTGTCCTATGAGACCCCTGCGTTTGGAAATGTCCGCCTTCGGTCCTTATGCCAAGGTGCAGACCATCGATTTCACGGAATTGTCGGACCGCCGACTTTTTCTGGTCACCGGCCCCACAGGCGCCGGCAAGACCACCATCTTCGACGCCATCAGCTACGCCCTCTACGGGGAATCCAGCGGGGACCTGCGGACCGCGGAGGGTCTGCGGAGCCACTTCGCCCGGGAAGGGGACTTGACCAAAGTGACCCTGGAGTTCTCCCTCCGGGGGAAGACCTACCGGGTGGAGCGGGTCCCCCGGCAGACAAAGAAAAAGACCCGGGGGGAGGGTTTCACGGAGCAGGCGCCCACAGCGGAGCTGGTGCTGCTGGAGGGGGAGGAAGCTCCCGCCAGGGTGGTGGTGGGGATTTCCGAAGTAAACGCCAAGGTGGAGGAGGTCATCGGATTGAACGCACAACAGTTCAAGCAAATCATGATGATCCCCCAGGGGGAATTCCGCAAGCTCCTCACCGCCTCCAGCAAGGACCGGGAGCAGGTCCTGAACAAGCTGTTCGACACGGAGCTCTACGGGATGGTCCAGAGGCAGCTGGAGGAGGAGCGGAAGAAGACCGCAAACGAACTGGATGGAATCAAGGAGAGGCGGTCCTATGTCCTGGACAAGATCAAGGTCCCTGACGGGGAGCATCCCCTTGCCCGGATGCTGGAGCTGTCGGACAAGAACATGGCAGCCATCCTGGAGGAATTGGACCGCCTGCTCGGGGAGGACAGCCAGGCGCTGGGCGTCCTCCAGGGGGAGGTCCAGGCACTGGAAAGGAAACGGACCAGGGAGCTGGAGGCAAGGGCCGGAGCCCAGGCCATGAACGAGAAGATCGCCCGGCACCGCATCCTGGAGGAAAGCCTCAAGGCCCATCTGGAGGGAGCGGAAGGGAACCGGAGAAGGGAAGAGGTGCTGGACCTGGGAAGGAAAGCCTGGCAGGTCAGGCCTCTGGAGGAGGCCCTCCTGGAGCGGGCAAGGGAGCGGGACGGAAAGGCGACCGCTCTGGACCGGACCAGGACCGCATGGGAGAGCGCCAGAAAGTCCTTGGAGGAAGCGGAAGAAGGGGTGCAAAAGGCCAAGAGCCCGGAGCAGGCAAGGAAGCGGGAGGACAGGAAGAGCCTTCTCCAGAACCTGCGGAGCATGGTGGAGAAGGCCGGGAAGCTGGAAGCCCTAAGGGAAAAGCTGGAACTGCTGGACGGGAAGCTGGAGGCTCTCCGGAAACGGCAGTTGCTGGAAGAGGAACAGCGGAAGGAGGAAGGGCTGGCTCTGGACAAGGCCCTGGCCCAAAGGGAAACCTTGGACGGGGCGGACGAAGCCCTGATGCGGACCCGGGAAGCCTACAAGGAAGGGAAGGACCGGCTGAACCTGCTGGCCAAAGCCCTCCTGCAGCTGGAGGAGGCCGCAGGCAGGGAGAAGCCCCTGGAGGCGGCCCAGGCCCGGGTCCGGGTCCTGGAAAAGGACTGGCAGGAGGCGGCAAGGAACCTGCAGGCGCTGCAAAGGGACTACCACTTGAACCAGGCTGCGCTGTTGGCCAAGGAGCTTGCCTCCGGCATGCCCTGTCCCGTCTGCGGGTCCCTGGAGCATCCGGCGCCCGCCCAGGCGGTTTCCAGGATTGTGGAGGCCTCGGACCTGGAAGCGGGAGAGGAGCTTCGTGCAAAGGCGCAGCAGCGGCACCAGGCGGCCTTGGACGCCCGCAGGGACCTGAAGGCCGAAAGGGAAACCTTCCTGGCCCAGGGCTTGGCCCTCCTGGAGGAACTGGGACCGGAATTCACCGGACGGACCAGGACCTGGCTGGCGGAGGAGCAGAAGTCCAGGTCCGCTGCCCTCCAGGGACTGGAGCAGGCCGGCAAGACCCTCTTGGCCCAGGTGGAGCTCCGCAAGAAGCTGGACCTGGACATCAAGGGGATGGGAGAGAGGAAGGCCAGCTGGGAGCGGGAGTCCAGGCAGGCCGCAGAGGAGGAGAAGCGGCTTCTGGGGGACTGGAACCTGCTGCAGGGACAAAAGGACGCCCTGGAACAGGATGTGCCCGTCCAATGGAGGGAGAAGGGCCCACTCCTGCAGGAAATCGGAACACTGGAAGAGACGGTCCGCAAGGAGGAGGAGCATCTGGTGGAGCTGGAACACCTGCGGGACAAGGAGAAGGAGACCGCGACAGGACTCCAGGCGTCCCTGGGGGCGCTGGAGGAAACCTTGGCCTCCCTGGCAAGGACCCTGGAAGAAGGGGAGAGGAAGTTCAAGGAAGCGCTGGAGGAAAAGGGGTTTCCCGGGGTGGAAGCCTACCGGGCCGCGGCCATGGAGCCGGAAGCCATGGAGCGCCTGGAGGAGGAGATCAGGAACCATCAGACCACGGGCATCCGTCTGAACCAGTCCCTGGCGGACAGCAGCAGGGAAATACAAGGGGCGGCACCCATTCCCCTGGAGGGTTTCGACAGCGCCATCCGGCTTCTGGAGGAGCGAAGGGACAGCCTCCAGACATCCCTGGGGCAGACCAGGGGGCGCCTGGAGGACAACACGAAGACCAGGGAGGAGCTGCTTGAAATCCGCCGGTCCCTGGAGACCCTGGAAGAGTCCTACGGGGTGGTGGGCAGGCTGGCCGCAGTCGCCAACGGCCGTAACCAGAAGAACATCACCTTCGAACGCTATGTGCTGGCGGCCTTGCTGGCGGACATCGTGGAAGCGGCCAACCTCCGGCTCTCGAAGATGACGGGGAACCGCTATCAGCTCCGCAGGGCGGATGCGGTGGAGGACAAACGGAAACAGGCGGGACTGGACCTGGAGGTCTTCGACGAATACACGGGAAGGGCCCGTCCGGTCCGCACCCTTTCCGGCGGGGAGACCTTCAAGGCGTCCTTGGCCATGGCCCTTGGCCTTTCGGACGTGGTCCAGTCCTACGCCGGGGGGGTCCAGCTGGACACCATGTTCATCGACGAAGGATTCGGAACCCTGGACCCGGAATCCCTGGACCAGGCCATCAGCTGCCTCATCGACCTGCAGAAGATGGGCAGGATGATCGGCATCATCTCCCATGTTCCGGAACTGAAGGAAAGGATTGACGCCCGTCTGGAGGTGGACGGGGACCCGACCGGCAGCCACGCCCGCTTCGTGCTCTAGGTGTGGTCCGCCCAGAAAAAAAGGAGGATTCCTATGCCAAAGCATCCGATTCGAAAAGTCACGAAACTGGGCTTCCTGTGGGAGACGGAAAACCCCTTCCTCTTCTGCGCCCACCACAAGGACCGTTATCCCAAGGGGAATGGGGAACAGGGTCCCGCCGCCTCCCTGGCCGGCAGGAACCTGGGCAACGATTTCACCCTGCGGGACGGATGGCGCATGTACCATGGGGACCGGGTGCCGGGCTTTCCGGAACATCCCCACAGGGGATTCGAGACGGTCACCATGGTGCTGGAGGGATTTGTGGACCACTCGGATTCCGCCGGGGCCGCCGGGCGCTACGGGAACGGGGACGTCCAGTGGATGACCGCGGGCAGCGGTATGCAGCATGCCGAGATGTTCCCCCTGGTACGCCAGGACAAGGAGAATCCCCTGGAGCTGTTCCAGGTGTGGCTGAACCTGCCGAAGAAGGACAAGTTCACCCCCCCCTTCTACAAGATGCTCTGGGCGGAGGAAATCCCGGTGGTGGAGGTGGGAGAGGAGGGCGGCCCCAGGAGCCGCGTCCGGGTCATCGCCGGAAGCTTCCAGGGAACGGACAGCCTGGAGCCGGCACCCGCCTCCTGGGCCAATGATCCGGCGGGCGGGGTGCGGATCCTGATCCTGGATATGGATCCCCGGGCGGTCCTTTCCCTTCCCAAAGGTTCCGACACCCTCTCCAGGGTCCTCTACTTCCATGAGGGGGAAACGCTCCATGTCCAGGACCAGGCGGTTTCGGCGGCCCACGGCATCCATCTGGCCCCCGGCGGGGAGGTGCTGCTGACCAACGGCCCCATCCCCAGCCGGCTGCTCCTGCTGGAAGGGGAACCCATCCTGGAGCCGGTGGTCCAATATGGCCCCTTCGTCATGAACACGGAAGAGGAAATCCAGCAGGCCTTCCTGGACTACCGGCAGACCAGGTTCGGAGGATGGCCTTGGGAACGGCCGGATCCGGTCCACGGAACGGGTGAAAACCGGTTCGCCAGCCATGAGGACGGAAGCCGGGAGGAGCGGGGACCTGTGGGGAAGGAGGGCCCTATATGATTGGAAACTACGATTTCAGCGGATTCGAGAACCCCTACGAAAACTTCAGGACCTCCGAACTGGGGGAGGGGCTGGCCAGGACCCTGCGGTTGGCCAGGCACCATCAGGTCCCCGTCCTGGTGATTGTGGAGGGATGGGAGTCCTCCGGGAAGGGTCATGTGATCAACGAGCTGATCCGGGAGCTGGACCCCCGGGCCTGCAAGGTGAGCGTCTTCGAGAACCCCACGGACGAGGAGCGGGAACGCCCCTTCCTCTGGAGGTTCTGGCGCCGGATCCCCCGGAAGGGGCATATGGCCGTCTTCGACAGGAGCTTCTACTTCCAGGTCATGCACGACCTGGAAAAAAGCAGGAAATCCCTGGAGAGGGACATCGGGGACATCAGCTCCATCGAGCGGGAGCTCTACGACGACGACATGGTGGTGGTCAAATTCTTCCTGCACCAGAAGGAGAAGACCCAGAAGAAGCGGATCGAGGAGCTTCGGAAGGACCCCGACCGCCTGTTCCTACTGTCGGAGCGGGACGAGGCCCAGTACGACGACTACCAGGGATACCTGGAGCATTTCGACCGCATTCTCAAGCAGTCCGATTTCCCCTTCAGCCCCTGGCATGTGGTTTCCACCGAGGACCAGAAGTCCGCGGCCAAGATGGTCATCGGCCTGGTGGAGGAGAAGGTCCGGGAGGGCATCGACCGTAAGCTGGGCAAGGCGAATGGGGGGCGGCATCCCGTCCGGGAGTACGTGCTGGGGGACAGGCCACTGGATCGGGTGGACTTGGGGCTGTCCCTGGAGGAGTCCGACTACGAGAAGGAACTGAAGAAGCTCCAGCTGGAGGCCAGGAAGGTCGCCTACCGGATGTACACCAAGGGCATCCCCGGCATCCTGGTCTTCGAGGGCATGGACGCCGCAGGCAAGGGAGGTGCCATCGCCAGGCTCACCCGCTGGATGGACCCCCGGGGCTACGAGGTGGTGAGCACCGCCGCCCCGGACGGGACGGAAAGGCAGTACCACTACCTGTGGCGGTTCTACCGGGACTTCCCCGGAAAGGGCAGGATCGCCATCTTCGATAGGAGCTGGTACGGCCGGGTGATGGTGGAGCGGATCGAGGGCTTCGCCGCCATGGAGGAGTGGGACAGGGCCTACGGGGAAATCAACGATATGGAGAGGCACCTGGCCAACGCCGGGGCCCTGGTGCTGAAGTTCTTCCTCTACATCGACAAGGACGAGCAGCTTAGGCGTTTCGAGGACAGGACAAGGGAGCCGGACAAGGTCCACAAGATCACCGACGAGGACTGGAGGAACCGGGAGAAGTGGGACGCCTACCTGGACGCCATGAACGAGATGCTGGTGCGGACCGACACCTCTTGGGCCCCCTGGATCATCGTGGAGGGCCAGGACAAGCGGCACGCCCGGGTCAAGGTGCTGAAGGAATTCATCCGGCAGGGGGAAAAGATGCTGGAGGAGAAGGGGTAGGAGGAGGGGAGGCCGACGATGAAACACATGACAGTGACAGCAGCCATCATTGTGGAAGGTGGAGAAATCCTTTGCATGCAGCGCAAAGGAAGCAAATACGACTACATATCCTATAAATACGAATTTCCCGGCGGAAAGGTGGAAGCCGGGGAAGCCTTTGAAGACGCCTTGTCCAGGGAACTGGAGGAGGAAATGGACCTTGCAGTATCCATTGGACCAAACCAACACTATATGACCGTCGAGCATGCGTATCCCGATTTCTCGATTACGATGCATGCCTATTTTTGCCCAATCGACCACAGGGTGTTCGAAAGGAATGACCACCACGACCATGTATGGCTGAAACCATCCGACCTTCTGAAGCTTGACTGGGCACCTGCAGATCTGCCAATCGTGAGAAAATTGATGGAGGATCTGGGATGAGTGTTCAAGCGGAAATCGTAAGAAGCATCTACAGCGGTTTCGTCGATCATCAAGGCGTATCCCTGGAAGCGTATCGTCCGAAACTTCTGGTTAATGACCATGAGAAAGGCCAAAAGGTCCTGACGAGCATCATCAACGAGTTGAACGGTTGTGATGCCTTCTTCTTCTCCGTCGCGTTCATAACACAAAGTGGTGTCACCGTCTTGCTGAATACATTGAAGGAGTTGGAGGAGAGGGGGATACAAGGAAAAATCCTGGCATCCCAATACCTGAACTTCACCAATCCCGAGGCGCTCCGCAGGCTGCTTCAGTTCAAGAACGTCGAGTTGCGCATGGTTGTTGACGGAAACCTGCATGCAAAGGGGTATATCTTCAGGAAAGCCGAGACCTATAGCCTGGTTGTAGGAAGCAGCAATTTGACCCAGGAAGCCCTAGGTTACAACAAGGAGTGGAATGTAAAGGTCTCATCCATGGGACAGGGATCCCTGATACAGGATACCTTGCAGGAGTTCCAAAGAAGCTTCGACCAGGCGGAAAAGGTGAACGAGAACTGGCTGCAGGCGTATGAGGATATCTACCGCCGATACAAGCCGGTTTTCCATTCCAAAGAGGGCCAAACGGAAAGGGTCCGTCCCCTCTTCAAGATTATGCCTAACAGGATGCAGGTCCAGGCGCTGAACGGAATCCAGCGGATCAGGGAAAACGGAGGGGACAGGGCACTGCTGATATCTGCCACAGGAACCGGCAAGACGTATCTGGCAGCCTTTGATGTGGAGAAGGTCCGTCCTAAGAAGTTCCTCTTCCTTGTGCACCGGGAACAGATCTTGGACCAGGCAATGGAAAGCTTCCAGGATGTCCTTGGTCATGGGATCGAGACAGGGAAGCTGACCGGAAGATGCCGGGAGACCGAGGCACAGTATCTTTTCTCCACAGTGCAGACCCTCTCGAAATCCCAGGTGCTGGAGCGGTTTGCATCGGATGCCTTCGATTATGTGGTTTTGGATGAAACCCACCGGTCTGGAGCAGAGAGTTACCAGCGGATCCTGCAACACCTGCAGCCTGAATTCCTGCTAGGGATGACAGCAACTCCGGAGAGGACTGATGGCTGCAACATCTACCAGGATTACGGTTATAACATTGCGTATGAAATCCGTCTCCAGGAAGCGTTGCAGGAAAACATGCTCTGTCCCTTCCATTATTTCGGCGTGATGGAAATCATGGTGGACGGAAAGGTCATCCAGGAGGACACGGATTTCCGTCACCTTGTGGCGGAAGAAAGGATCAGCCATATCCTGGAGAAGGTCCGATTTTACGGATATTATGGCAAACGTGTGAAAGGATTGGTGTTTTGCAGTTCGGTCAGGGAAGCCATCGAGTTGTCCCAGAAGTTCAACCTACACGGATACAAGACCATGGCACTTTCGGGGAGCGATTCCCAAGAGGCAAGGGAAGAAGCCATCGAGCGTTTGGAGCAGGAACAGATGGCTGGAGCCCTTGATTACATCTTCACAGTGGATATCTTCAACGAAGGGGTGGACATTCCAAGCATCAATCAGGTTATAATGCTCCGGCCCACACAATCTGCAATCATCTTCGTGCAACAGTTGGGTAGGGGGCTCAGGAAGCACCCGGAAAAGGACTATGTGGTGGTCATCGATTTTATCGGCAACTACAGGAACAATTTCATGATTCCCATGGCCTTGTCCGGCGACCGTTCCTACAACAAAGATACGGTGCGTCGTTACGTCCTGGAGGGCAACCGGGTCATACCGGGTTGCTCGACCATCAACTTTGAAGCAGTCGCAAAGAAGCGGATTTTTGAAGCCATCGACAACGCAAACTTCAGCGATATAAGGCTGATCAAGGAATCCTATCAGAATCTCAAATATCAGTTGGGACGGATCCCTTCTTTGAAAGAGTTCGAATTATATGGCTCCATCGACGTGACAAGGATATTCGACAATAATTCATTAGGCTCCTATCATTTATTTTTGAAAAAATACGAGAAGGAATATCAGGTCAGGTTTTCACCATTGCAAGAGAAGTTCATCGAGTTCATCTCGAAGAAATTGGCATCAGGAAAACGGATCCATGAGCTGCTTCTGTTGAAGGGGATGATGAGTCAAAAGGAGAATCTGATCCATTTTTTGAGAAAGTGCCTTTTCAATGACTACGGAATTGAAATTGGGGAATCGGGCATCTGGTCGGTGGTCAATGTGCTGACCGGAAGATTTGCATCAGGCACATCCAGGGATACCTATAAAGACTGTGTGTTCTTGGAAGAGGCGCAGGCGGATGGAGAGTACAGGATTGCAACAGATTATCGGAAGCTCTTGGAAGATTCCTGTTTCAAAGACAAGTTGTTGGAGTTGCTTGATTTCGGTATCGAGCGGAACAGGAAGTGCTATGGGAGCCCCTACAGCGGAACCAGCTTTCAGCTGTACCAGAAGTACACCTACGAGGATGTCTGCAGGCTCCTGGAGTGGGAAAAAGCGGAAGTGCCTCTGAATATTGGTGGATACAAATTCGACAGGAAGACAAAAACATATCCCGTTTTCATAAACTATGAAAAACCGGATGACATCAGTGATTCGACCAATTATGAGGACCGTTTCTTATCTTCTGGAGAGCTGATTGCAATTTCCAAGTCTGGACGGACGCCGGAATCGGAGGATGTGGTCCAGGCCTACAGGGCGGGGGAGGACGGGGTACGGATGTACCTGTTCGTCCGGAAGAACAAGGATGACCATACATCCAAGGAATTCTATTTCCTGGGCAGGATCCACACAATAGGTAAACCCCATCCGATCATCATGAAGAACACAAACAAGAATGCGGTGGAAATCAGGTATAGGCTGGAGGTTCCGGTCAGGGAAGAGCTGTATGAGTATTTGGTGGGCTAAACATCTCCCTGGGCGAACTGCTGCCCTCCGCCAGGGAATACGGGGAGCACCATCTGTCCATCTACGGATTGGTCCTGGGGATGATGGTGATGGCCGCCAGTTTGATCCTATTCATCGCCCCTTGACGGGAGGAACCGAAACGTGAATGGAAGGGGTGTCGCATGAAAAGAAGAAAGATCCTCATCGCCGTTCTGGCCCTTGCGCTGGTCCTTGGAACCTCAGGATGCGCCGCAATCCGTGACAAGTTCGCCAAGATCCGCGGGGAACTTGTAGGCCAGGAATTCGTGGTTTCCGTCTACGACCATAATGCGGCCAAGACCATGGAAATGAAAGGAAGCAAAATCACGGTGGGGCTGCTGGAGAACGCCGCCAACTTCACTGTGGAGGGCGGCGGATTCGTGCCCTTGGACCGGTTTGTGAACTCCATCAGGAACAGGATCGGCAAGCCAAAAACGGTCGTCATATCCAGCCAGTTGGGAATCCCCATCGGGGTCTACCAAGGCAAATCCGTCTTCGTCACCATACCGTCGGAACTGCCAAAAATGACCAGGCTCAACATCGATGGCAAGAGCCTCTACATCCATCGGGCCAACTATGTCATTCTGGATTCGGAACTGCTGGATTGAGCACATCCTCGGGTTCCATGGGAAAACTCCCCAGCTTCGTCTATGTGACGGAAAGCGCAGGCCTGGTGGGAGGCGGATTCGAATAGGATCCGCCTTTTTTTGCTGGAAAAGCGGCAGAGGGTCTGCTACACTAGGTGTTAGGAAACAATGCCGGACCAGGCATGGAAAGCGGGGATCCAGATGCTGAAATACACATTGCCCATCCTGTTGGTCGTTTCGTCCAACATCATCTACCATGTCTCCTCCAAGACCACCCCCCGGGGAGCCAATCCCTTCGCCTCCCTGTTGGTGACCTATCTGCTGGCGGGCACCCTGACGGCCCTGCTGCTCCTGGTGGACAGCGCCGGCAGGCAGGTTCCCGTCCTGGAGCAGTTCCGGAATGTGAACCATACGGCGGCCCTGCTGGGGGTCGCCATCGTGGGGCTGGAGTTCGGCTACCTCATGGTCTACAGGGCCGGCTGGAACATCAGCCTGGGCTCCCTGGTGGCCAACATCAGCCTAGCCGCCTCCCTGGTGGTGGTGGGGGTGCTGTTCTTCGGGGAGAAGCTCACAAGCAACCATGCCGTCGGCATCCTGCTCTGCATCGCGGGGCTGGTGTTCATCAACCGGGGATGACAGGAGGTGGTTCCATGGGTCGAAAAAAACAATTGCAATGGGGAATCCTCTGTCTGCTGGTCCTTGGCCTTGTACAGCACCGTTTCCAACCGCTGGTGGAGGGAAGGGAAATCATCATCGAGACGGAAGGGCGGATCGCCGCCATCGGGACGGAAGAGCGTACGGTGATGGAGACGCTGCTGGCCATGGAAGAGGAGATCCAGGCTGTTGCGTTGGAGGCGGAGCGGATTGCGGGAAGGGTCAATACCCTGAAGGGGGAGGTGGAGGACCTTGACGGGAAGGTGGAGCGGGAACAGGAATCCTTCCGTCGGAACCGGGAGACCCTGCAGGCGGTGGTTCAAATCTACCAGAAGAACGGTCCGGGAACCTTCCTGGAGATCCTCCTGGATTCGGAAGACCTGACCTCCTTCCTGCGGAGGGTCAACATCCTCCGGGACCTGCTGCGCAACACGGGCATCCTGATGGAGCGGCTGGAGGAAAGTGCGGCCCTGCTGGAACAGATGCGGGAGGGGATTGCTGGAAGGCTGGCGCTGGTGGAGCAGGAGCAAGCGCGGCTTCGGGAGACCCTCCGGGAGAAGGTCGCCTTGAAGGAGGAACGGGAGGCGTACCTGGCTTCCCTGGAGGAACAACGGTATGCCTACGAGGCATACCTGGCGGAAGTCAGGTACGCCTGGGAAGAGGTGAAACCCTTGTTCGTTCTGGCTTCCGCCGGTTTTTCCCGGGCGGTGGCTGCGGGAAGCCTTCCGGAGGAGGCATTGGAAATCGAAGCCTCCTTTGCGTCCATTACGGTCAGGATCCGGGAGGAGGTGCTCAACCAGCTGATCCTGGACCGACCGGAGCTGCCGGAGCTTGCCTTCGGATTCGAGGAGGAGAGGGTGCGGGTCAGCGCCGTGGGGGAGACCCTGGTGCTGAAAGGGCGGTTCGTCCTTGCTGGGGAGAACCGATTGGAATACCGGGCGGAGGAGGGAACATTCCTGAACCTGCCCTTGGGGGAGGCGGCCCTGGGGGAACTGTTCGCCGCAGGTCCCCTGGAACTGGACCTGGCACCCCTTGCGGATGGAAACAGGGTGACGGCGGTGGAATCCGTCCCAGGCATGATGCTGCTGAAGGTCCGGCCCAGCTGGCTGGAGTGAGGAGGTCCCTATGATCCGGGCGGAAGGATTGGAACTTACATACAAGGACGGGACGCGGGCCCTGGAGGAAATCGGGCTGGTGTTGGAACCGGGGGAACTGGTCTACATCACAGGGCCCAGCGGCTCCGGAAAGACCAGCCTGCTGAAATTGCTCATGGGCATGGAGTTTGCCACGGGCGGTTCCCTGGAGGTCCTGGGGGAAAGGATGCGGCGCGGAAACAGCGGCAGGATCCGGAAGATGCGGCGCCAGCTGGGGCCTGTCTTCCAGGAGTTCCGGCTGATCCCCGGGAGCACGGCCATGGAGAATGTCCTGCTGGGGCTCCGTTTCGACGGAACCCCCCATGGTAAGATGAAGGAATATGCGGAAGAGGCCCTACTCCGGGTGGGGCTTTCCCAAAAGCTGCATGCCAAGGTGGAACGGCTCTCCTGGGGGGAACGGCAGCGGGTAGCCATCGCCCGGGCGGTGGCCCGGAAGCCAAGGCTGATCCTGGCGGACGAGCCCACGGGGAACCTGGACAGGGAGAACGCCCTCCTGATTCTGGAGCTGCTGGCCTCCTTCCGGAACCCGGAAACCACGGTGCTGATCACAACCCATGCGACCCACCTGATCGAGGGACAGGAAACCGCATCCATCCTCCATCTGGATGGCGGCAGGATGCGGTTGGAAAGGCCGGTAAGCCTATGATGAGGACATTTCTGATGAATGGGGGATATTTCCTGAAGGAGACATGGAAGCTCTTCAGGCGGAATCCGGTCTCCAATCTGGCCGCCCTGGCGGGAACCTCCCTGGTGCTTCTGCTTTTTGCCCTGGTGGCCGCCGGTTGGATGGCCAGTGGCGAGGTGGTGAAGGCCATCCAGAGGGAGGCGGAGGTGAACGTCTATATGGTGGAAGGTCTGGAGGAGTCTGCTTACGGAAGGGAAATGGAGGCCATGGCCTCCATCGAAGGCGTGGAGGAGGTCCGGCTGGTGGACCGGGAGGAGGCCTACGGCCGGATGGTGGCGATCCTGGGAGAAGACGCCAAGGTCCTGGAGTTCTTCGAAGGGAATCCCTTCAGCGCCTTTGTGGAAATCCGGCTGGACCTGGAAAAGACAGGGGATGTGCTCTCCAACCTGGAGGCGCTTCCCCAGGTGGACCATGTGCGGGACAACAGGGAGGTCCTGGACCTGCTGAGCCAAGGTTCGCGGCTTGTGGATGTCTTAAGCTGGCTGGTCCTGCTGGGAGTGGGTGTCACCACGCTGGTCATCCTGACCCATCTGGTCCGGCAGGGGATCGACCTGCACCGTTATGAAATCCATACCCTGGAGCTGCTGGGGGCTCCCCGGACCTTCGTCGCCCTCCCCTATGTGATGGAGGGGGTTCTGCTGATGCTGCTTGGAGGCCTCATGGCCTGGGGGATGGCTGTCCTTGCTGTGGACGAATTCTACCGCCAGGTGGCGGGCCCCCTGCCCTTCCTGCCGCTGCCGGACAGGATGTGGCTGCGGGGGAGCCTTTTCCCCCTGGTCTTGGGAGCCAGCCTGGTGCTGGGGGTGGCGGGAAGCTTTTTCGGCCTGGCTGGCGCCCGGAGGGACGACTAGGAGCAAAGTACCATGGCGGCGGGAGCCTCCTTTTGGTAGAATGGACAGGAACCATCCACTTGCGGACAGGTTGGGAAGACGATGCGGCATAATTGGAAAACAGACGGAGGTATTGGGAATGTTTTGTGCGAATTGCGGAGCGAAGGTGGTGGACGGAAAGAATTTCTGTCCGGAATGCGGAGCCAAGATGGAAGCGGGAGCGGCCCCCAGGGTGCAGGGGCCGGCGGACGAGGTGGAGTACCAGCTTTTCGGCGACGACATGCAGCTGGTGGAGATCGAGCTGGACCCGGGGGAGAGCGTGGTGGCCGAGGCGGGGGCCATGACCTACATGGAGAAGGACATCCAGATGCAGTCCGTCTTCGGGGACGGCAGCGGCAAGGAAGGGGACAAGGTGATGGACAAGATCCTGGGGGCCGGGAAAAGGGCGCTGGCGGGGGAGAGCCTGTTCATGACCCTGTTCCAGAACGGCGGCCAGGGCAAATCCCATGTGGCGTTCGCGGCGCCGTTTCCGGGGAAGATCATCCCTGTGGAGCTGAAGGAGTTCGGCTCCTCCCTGATCTGCCAGAAGGACGCCTTCCTTTGCGCGGCCAAGGGCATATCCATCAGCATCCACCTGAACCGGAAGGTGGGGGCCGGCATCTTCGGGGGCGAGGGCTTCATCATGCAGAAGCTCACCGGTGACGGCCTGGTGTTCCTCCATGCGGGAGGAACCATCATCAAGAAGGAGCTGTTGCCGGGGGACATGCTGCGGGTGGACACGGGCTGCATCGTGGCCATCAGCGAGACGGTGGACTATGACATCACCTTCACCGGAGACATCAAGACCAGCCTGTTCGGAGGCGAGGGCCTGTTCCTGGCCACCTTGAGCGGCAGAGGCCATGTCTGGCTCCAGTCCATGCCCTTCAGCCGGCTGGCGGACCGGATCGGCAGGACGATCGGCACCAACCGGGGGGAGAACAGGGGAGCCAACAACCCCATGGGCGAAATCGTCGGTGGCTTGGGAGGGTTGTTCAAGAACTATTAGGTGCAGAAAGGGAAGGGGCCTTCCGCTGCAATCTGGCGGAAGGCCCCTTCCCTTTCTGTTTTCAGCTGTGCAGCCGCTTGATCAGTTTGAACACCCCTTCGTTCTCCATGACCAGGGGGTTCCGATGGGCGAAGAAGACCAGCCCGTCGGTGGGGGAGAAGATCCGATGGATGACATGTCCCTCGTAGGGATGGATGACCTCCGCCAGCACGTCCCCATAGCGGGCCTCATCCCCGGGTCCCACCATCCTGCGGAAGATGCCGGAGGTGCCGCTGGTCACGGTATGGAGGTCCGTCTCCTTCAGGATGTGGGAGATGTAACCGCCGTGGGAATGGTACTTCAGGATGCCCATCCGGGTGAGGAAGCGCAGGATGGAGGCGACCGCCTCCTTGGCGGAATGGGGGTCGATCCGGTCGGTCTCGTTGGTGTAGATGGAAAAGGCGTGGGTATTCTGGAGCTGCCAGTTGTAGTTCAGGGTGGTCGTGTCGTAGGGCCGGGGGGTGCGGAGCAGCACGTAGCCAAGACCGAAGAGGGTCCCCAGGCTGGCGTTCTGGTGTCCCGTGTCCATCAGCCGTACATGGGGGATGAAATCCCCCGGCATGTAGAAACTGGCCAGTTGGATGCCGTAGCTGTATCCTTGGACCTGATCCAGGATGCCCGCGGCGATCCGCTGGGTGGTTTCCCCTTGGGAGTCGCCGGGAAAAAGGCGGTTGATGTCGGAGTCGTCTGAGGCCCAGAAACGCTTGCCCACGTTCATGGCCTGGTGGTTGATGGAGGGAATCACCAGAATCCTGTTGTTTCCCGTGATGGCGCCCCTTTTTTCCAGGTCCCCCAGGGTCTGGACCAGTTGGGAGCAGACATAGAGTTGCTGGACCTCGTTCCCGCGCATGGCGCCGACGATGCAGGCAGCCTTTGCGCCTTTGCCGAAGCTGTAGCCGGTGACCCGCAGGTCGTTCCGGTAGGGGGAGGCGAGTTCGAATACGGTTTCCTTGATCATCGGCCTTCACCTCCCAGGATCCGGGCCAGAAGGGAGCCGGGATAGACCACCGGATATTCCCGGAGGGTGAAAAGAAGCCCGTCGCAGGGGGAGGACAAGGTGGAAACCACTTCTCCCGTCAGGGCGTCGACGATTTTTCCCAGGGGCTCTCCGGCCTTCAGGCGGGTGTTGTGGCCGGCCACAGGAAGGAAGAGGCCGGGGACGTCCGCCCGGACCTTGCGGACATGGGAGTCGGTAGCGATGACCGGATCCGGGAATGGTGGGACGGGGCATCCCCAAATCCCCTGCTCCGCCATCAGGTGGAAGAGGCCATCCACCAACTGGTCACCGTAGCTCCTGGTGATGCGCATGCCGCCCCCCATCTCCACCACCAGGGTGGGCACGCCCCGCTGGTTCAGGCTGTGGGAAAGGGTGGCATGGGAGGTGCTGGCGGAGGCGTGGATCCAGACCAGGTCCATGTGCAGCAGCCGGGCGTGGGGAAGCAGCTGCTTGGCGGTGGCCTGGCTGAGCCGGACCTGGGGAAGCTCCCGCATGTGGGGGCTGCTGGAATGGATGTCCACACAGAGGTCGGCTCCCTCCATGTCCGCGATGATCTTGGCGGCCACATGCTCGGCCACGGCCCCGTCCTCGGAGCCGGGGAAGATCCTGTTCATGTCCAGGTCGAACATGGGGATGCCCCGGGTGCCGGCATCGATGCCCAGGGGATTCAGGGCGGGATAGATGTCCACAATCCCCTTTAGGCGGGAGATGTCCGCCCGGATCCGGCGGGCCAGCTCCCAGCAGACGTACTGGCCTTCCAGCTCGTCCCCGTGGATTCCTGTGGCGATGCAGATCCGCTTCGCCTTGCCGGTGCCTTCCGTGCCGACGAACCGGTTCTTCTTGATTTCCATTCTTTCATCCACGAACAAGCCGATGGATACGACGTTTTCTACCATAAGACACCTCCTGGTATGAAAAAGGGCAAGGAATTCCGAGGGGGCTTCCTTGCCGCAGTTTGTCCTGTATTTGTTAAAAATGTACCATATTCCGGCTCCTGTGTCAACAGAACCCTTGAAGCTTAAGGGCGGCCGTTGTATAATGGGAGGGATGCGTGCCGCCCGGAAATTGGCGGCATAGAAGACAGAAACGAGGTGCGACATGGGAGTGACGGATTTTTTGGGTTTCGAGCTTTGGCAGTGGGCGGGAATAGCTGCTGTAGCCCTGATGGTGGGGATGGCCAAAGCCGGCATCAGCGGGACGGTGATGCTGGCGGTGCCCCTGCTGGCTTCGGTGGTGGGGGGCAAGATGTCCACGGGCATGATGGTCTCCCTGTTCATTGTGGGGGACATCTTCGCGGTGCTGTTCTACAAGCAGCATGTGGACGGCAAGATCATCCGGCGGCTGATGGGCTGGGTGGCGGCCGGAATCCTGCTGGGCCTGGTGGTGGGCAAGTACATCGACGACCAGCAGTTCAAAACCCTTTTGGCGGGCATCGTGATCCTGATCCTGGGGATGATCGTGTACATGGAGGTGAGGGGGGACAAGATCCAGGTTCCGGAGAAGCTCTGGGTCTATGCCCTGACGGGGATTCTCTGCGGCTTCACCTCCATGATCGGCAACATGGCGGGACCCATCTTCAACATCTACCTGCTGGCCCTGGGACTGGGGAAGAAGAACTTCATGGGCACCCTGGCGGTGTTCTTCTTCATCACCAACCTGATCAAGCTGCCCCTGCAGATATTTTTCTGGAACAACGTGACCCTGGAGACGGCGGGGGTTGTGCTGGTGATGGTGCCGGTGGTCCTGCTGGGGGCCGTCATCGGGGTGCGGATCATCCGTGTCCTGAACGACCGGATTTTCCGTCGGTTCGTGCTGGTCATGACCACATTGGCCGCCATCAGGCTGCTGCTTCAGTAAGGCGTATTTCAGTATGGTTGGAAATGGCCCGGGTCCTTCACCAGGATCCGCTTGCCGTCCAGAAACGCCAGCTTCCCTTCCCGGGACAGTTGGGAGAGTTTCCGGCTGATGGTTTCCCGGGTGACGCCCACGAAGTTGGCCATGTCCTCCCGGGTGAGGCGCAACTGGAGGAGGATGCCTTCCGGGGTTTCGACGCCGGAGCGGCGCATGAGCTGCTGGATCAGGAACTTGAGGCGGATGTCCGCATCGGTGGATGCGATGGCCTGGACCATCTTTTCCAGGGATGCGATCTTCTCGTGGGCGGCCTCCAGGATGGAAAAGACCACGTCGGGGTTCTCCCGCAGGAACAGGTCGAAGGAATTTTTGGGTATGGTGCACAATTCCGCATCTTCCAAGGCAACCAGGTCATAGGTTGCCTTTTCCTTTTTCAGCAGGGAGAGTTCGCCGATGCTTTCCCCGCTCTGGATGATGTAGAGGATCTGTTCCTTGCCGTCCTCCTGGAAAATGGAGGCCTTCAGGCTGCCTTGGTTCACGATGAACAGCCGGTCGACGATGTCTCCGGCATGGAGAAGGGGTTCGCCCTTTTTTGCGGAGCGGCGCTGGATCAGGCCGGCCACCGTCTGGAGCTGCCGGTCCTCCAGGGTGGAGAACAGGGACACCTTTTTGGCGCAGACCTTGTGGCGGCAGGTGGTGCAGTAGGGAGCGTGGGGCTGTGTCATGGGGCCTCCTTAAATCAAGCGAAAAAAAACGGTTCGTGTGATGCAAATCACGGAAGATGTCCCTCCGGGGTGGTAGAATGGTGCCAACAGATGGAAAACCATGCCGACCATGACAAGAGCATTGGAGGAATCGATATGCATGCATTGGATTTGCAACAAACCATAGGGAACAGTGTAACCGAGCATCCGGAACTGGTGAAGGTCTATATGGACCACCAGGTGGACTTCTGCTGCGGGGGGGACCGGACGGTCTCGGAGGCGCTGGAAAAGGACGGCGCGGACCTGGAGGCGGTCCTGCGGGAGGCGGAGGAAGCCATGGCCGCTGCGGGCACGGGCGCTGCCGCCGGTCCCGGAGTGGTGTTGCTGTCCGACCTGACCTCTGGGGAGCTGGTGGACCGGATCGTGGGAAGGCACCATGCCTTCCTGAAAAGGGAGCTGCCGGTGCTGCGGGAGCTGCTTTCCACCATCCTGAAGGTCCACGGCCACAGGCACGAGGAACTGTATGAAATCCACAAGGTGTTCCGGGAGCTTGCGTTGGAGCTGGAGTCCCACCTGGTGAAGGAGGAAGAGGAGTTGTTCCCCAAGCTTGCTTCGGGAGGAAAGGAATGCGGAGAACTGATCCGGGAGCTGGAGCGGGAGCACGATGGGGCAGGGGAAGCCCTCCACCGGTTGACGGAGTTGACGGACCATTTCCGGGTGCCTGCGGACGGATGCCGCACCTATGGAATCGCCTACGGCAAGCTGCAGGAGCTGGTGGCGGACATGTACCTCCACGTCCATGCGGAGAACAATGTGCTTTTTCCCCGTTTCCATTGAGCACGTTTCCCGCTGAAATCCATACGGTATGACGGAAATACTTAAGATTTTCCCTTGCCCTTTATGCAATACTGGAAAAAAGAAAGGGAAAGGGGTCTGGTTATGGCAGTGCAAGGAATCATTTTTGGCCTGGATGGCGTGATGGTGTCCATGAGGGAACCTTTGGGTAAGCTCTCTCCGGACGACATCCTGCCCGGTGTGATGGCGCTTCTGGCGCGGCTGAAGTCCCGCAGGGTGAAGTTGGCTGTCGCCTCATCCGGCAAGGACATGCAATTCGTGCTCAAGAGGATCGGCCTGGAGCATTTTTTCGATGCGGTAGTGGACGGGAGCGGCATCAGGGAAGGTGAACCGGATCCGGAGGTGTACCTGGAAGCGGCCAATAAGCTGGGCCTGCTTCCGGAAGGCTGCCTGGTGGTGGAAGCTGGGGATGCGGGCGTGGAAGCGGCCGTTGCGGGAGGCATGAAGGTCCTTGCGGTGGGATCCGCCTGGGAGAATCCGAAGGCGGATTACCGGTCGCGGGCTTTGCGGAGCGTGGATTTGGATCTGATCTTAAAATAGGCGGGAACCCGGGTTCCCGCCTGTTTTCCGTACGGAGACGTCAGTCCTGGCCGGTTTCCGGGGTTTCCACGCTGCGCTTGCGCATCTTGTGCTCCATGGGAGACACACCTGTGAACCGTTTGAAGGTGGAGGAAAAGTAGCCTTGGTTGCAGAAATTCAGCAGCACGGCGATGTCGATGACCTTCATGGAGGTGAATTCCAGAAAATATTTCGCCAGTTCCACTTTGTGCACCAGGATGTAGCTGCTGATGGTCTGGCCCACTTCCTTCTTGAAGAGCTTGGACAGATAGTCCGGGGACTTCGATACCAGAGCCGCCAGTTCGTTGACGGTGATGGGTTCCGTGATGTTGTTGTGGATGTGCTTGATCACGGCGGTGATCGGCTGGGAGTAGCTTTGCACTTCCGTATTGTTCACAAGCTGGATGTACTGCCGGACCATCTCGTATTCGAATTGCCGGAGCTCTTCCAGCTGGCTGGTCGTTTCGATGTGCAGGATGAAAACGTCGCTGAGGGTGAAGACATCCTCGGGCTGCACGTTGGCCTCGATCGCCGCCCGCGCGAAAAGGGCGCAGGATATGATCAGGGAGTTCTTCAGGGAACGCAAGGGGTCCTTGGAAAGGTGGGCCCGTTCTGTGGAATTGATCAGGTCCAGGGTCCGGTGGGCCTCTTCCAGGAAGCCCATGCGGATTTCTGAAAGCAGTTTCTTCTCCAGGGTGTAGGAGGGGTGCATGAAATACCCTTCCATGTTTTTCATCTTTTCCATTATCAGTGCATTGTTCATAAGAGCCCTCATTTTATGTCAGGATAGCATATATTATAACAGAAATGTGTAAGGCTGTAAGCGAAAAATTGATTAAAATGTAATGGATTGATGTGAAAAACCATTAATGGAAGGCAATCCGTTGTGCATTTTCAATAAAAAGAGGGAAGATGCGTGACAAGAGGACCTAACCGACAGAATGAAGAAAGGGGATACATTATGAAGGCAAAACTTGCAATGCTCATGGCACTCATCCTGGCGGCAAGCCTGTTCGCAGGCTGCGGCTCCAAGGACACGGGAGGGACGGACACCGGCGGAGGCGCCGTGCAGC
>NZ_JAAEEH010000031.1 GCF_010179735.1 Anaerotalea alkaliphila | reverse complement strand
CCGGATCACCGGCTAACATCCGCGAGTTGGTACAATCGTGAAGAACCACATTTGGAGCAACTGGAGTTCGTCTCTAGTTGCTCTTTTTTGATTGCTCCAAATGTGATACTTCACTTATGAATTATAGGCCATTATCCGTCCACTTACAATCCCTTTCCTCATTGTCCTCCGGAAATTCCTGTAAGGCGTCGGAGCCATTTTCCAACTCTTTGATCACCGGAATGCGGGGGGCTTCAACGACGCCATACCTATTCGCAAACATTTGTTTCATACAAAGTTTAGGGCAAAGAAAAGAAGAACACTCAGCTGCTTCGCTTCCTGTCCTTCTGGCCTGCTTTCTTGTTCGGTATCAACTCGGTTTCAATGCAATCCGCAGTTCATGGGGCCTGGCCCCGCATTATCTGATATCCTCGTAATGCGACCACATCCTCAAAATCTTTATGGCCTTTTCCGCTTCTATTATCTGATACACTAGCCGGTGTTGAAAACTGATTCTTCTTGAAAACAACCCATCAAAATTGCCAACCAGTTTTTCATATGGTGGTGGATTTTGAAAGGGATCGATTTTTATTATTTCAATCAGTGTTCTTGTTTTGTTTTCCAAACCAGCTTGCTTGACCAGTTTTTTGTCTTTGGCTGCCTGTTTCGAGAAATAAATGTCATACTCTACCATTCCTCATCCCTTTCGTATTTTGCACATTCTGATAAAGGTTCCATTGCGCCTTCAAGAATGCTTTTTGCCATATTGGGAATTTGGTTGAGATAGATCGTTTCTTCTATTGCTTTCCATTCATCTTCCGATATGAGCACTGCATTTTTCCCTTTGTTGTTGATGATGGTAATGGGTTCTGCATTGACATTCACATCTGTGATCAACTGGTACAAACTCCTTCTTGCATTCGTAGCATTGATTATATTCACGGTAATCACCTCTTTCGTATTTACATTATAGCGTACGCATGTGCGTACGTCAATGTCGTTTTGTAGGGTGCCCCGTAGACTGGACCGGCTGGAATAACGCTCTGTATTATTGCCACAGCTCTTTTGAGAAAGATCATGCAAATGTGAACGTGCAAAGATGAAGGCAAAGAAATGAAGAACACAGGGTAAAATTCATAGGAATTTACCCTCATCTCCTTGACGCAGGTAAAAAAAGGCTTTAGCATACCTATATCGGGGAGGTGTTTGTAATGAACAAGCACATTCTAATCAACGCAGTTATGATCAATGAATCCAAAGACAGTTCTGCCATTGAGAATATCATAACAACGTACCTATCCTCTCTTGAAAAAGAGGGTTTTCTTGCTTCCGAAAAAATAGGTAAAGAACGGATTTATGTGAACGCAAAGTTGTATGATTTGGTAAGGTTCCCTCAGCGAGGCGTTCCTTCACTCCCGGTCGAACGATGAAGGACCAGTAACAACCCATATTTAATCGAGGTGATGACATGAGATTTCAAGCAACCGTCGTAATACAAAAAGAAGATGATTGGTACGTTGCCAAGTGTATTGAAAACAATGTCGCTTCTCAAGGTCACACGATTGAGGAAGCAATTGAAAATCTAACAGAAGCCTTGCAATTATACTATGAAGACGAGATGCAGGTGCCATGATAGTCAACCAGTTCTATTCCGCAGTTAGAACAAGTATGTGATGGTTTCTTCAATTGATCAAATACAGTTTGCCAAACCTATTTGCAAGGCATTATTTCACACTTCCTTCAGCAATTCTTCAAGTTGTAACATTAGTTCTGGAACCTCCTTCCGAGACAAATTCCAAACAAGCTCCATCCTTAATTCACCATACCCATGTGCAACAATATTTCTAAGATCAACAATTTTTCGCCACTGTATATCCTTGTTCTCCGTCCATACCTCTTCCGTTAGAGCGTTGGCGTGTTCACCTATGTTAAGAAGTGACATTGCTGTTGCCTTCTGGTAAATGTCATTTTCTAGAAATCTTTTTTCACCAACTTCATTTGTATAGCGAATGATATCTTTACATTCGGATATGATTTTTTTCAGTAATTGAATATCCCTATGCTTCATAGATTCTTACCTTTTTGTCAATAGTGAGATAGCTGTTTTCCATTAGAGGTCCGGCAACAATATCTACTCTAGTGTTCAGTTTAGCCTGGATATCAAACTTAAGTCCTGACACATCAAACAAACTTGCAACTTTTTCATCAAAGCATACAAGCAAATCCACATCCGAGCCCTCTGCATTCTTTCCGTTTGCAAAGGAACCAAACAAGTCAATGCTCAGCACCGGATAGGAAGGAGCAACTTGAACCACTGCATTTTTTATATCTGCTATAGTCACGTTTGATCACCTCATAGAATAACTTGAAACCCAAGGCAACAATTTACTTTCCAAGCTAATTATAGATTATTATCCGTTCACTTACAATCCCCTTCTGCATTGTCCTCCGGTAAATCTATTCGCAAAGCATTTGTTTCGTGCAAAGATGAAGGCAAAGAAAAGAAGAACACTCAGCTGCTTCGCTTCCTGTCCTTCTGGTCTGCTTTCTTGTTCGCCATCAACCTGTTTTAAATCCAATCCGGATCATCAAAACAGGTTCGGTTGTCAAATCACTAGCCGTGTGCTTTGTCAAGCGTTTCCAGCCGATTTAACAATAATTCATAGGGCCTGGCCCCTTTCCTCGACGGGGCCTTCCCCCTTGCGGGGTGAAAAGATCACTCGCCCCGGCGAGGTTGCTCGCTTCCTGTCCTTCTGGCCTACTTTCTTGTTCGCCATCAACCTGGTTTCAATCCAATCCGGATCATCAAAACAGGTTCGGTTATCAAATCAGGAACCGTGTGCTTTGTCAAGCGTTTCCAGCCGATTTAACAATAATTCATGGGGCCAGGCCCCTTTCCTCGACGGGGCCTTCCCCCTTGCGGGGTGAAAAGATCACTCGCCCCGGCGAGGTTGCTTGCAACCGGTAGAATTCTTGGGCCTCTTCCTTCCGTTCAAAGCAGAACACACTGTCATCAGCGTATCTGACCATGTAAGCGGCCCCTTTGAAACGCTTCCGGATGACTTTCTCGAACCACAGATCGAGAGCATAGTGCAAGTACACATTCCCCAGTATCGGAGATACTTGTCCTCCCTGCGGTGCCCCGACCAAAGTCTCATGGCGTTCACCATTCTCCATCAGTCCGGATTTCAGGAACCTCACAAGCAGCCTCCTCAGATTCACATCCGCAATCCTATGGTCGATGAACTTCATAATCCACTCGTGGTCCATGTTGTCGAAAAACCCCCTGATGTCCGCATCCACCACATAGTGGATGTTCTTGTCCTGGATGATTTTGTTCACCGCCTTGAGCGCGTCATGACATCCGCGGTTCGGTCTGAATCCGTAGGAACAGTCCAGAAAATCCCCGTCATACACGGCGTTCAGGATGTCGCTTAAGACACTTTGCACCAGCTTGTCTTCATACGCCAGTATGCCAAGCGGGCGTTTGTCGTCCGTTCCCGGTTTGGGTATGTAGACCCTCTTGACCGGTTGAGGCTTGTAGGCTTGCCGCTTCATTTGTTCCACCAAAGACTCTATGTTGTTTTCCAGATTGCTTTCGTATTCGTCTTTGGTCACCTGGTCCACACCTGCGGCTTTCCTACCATTAAGCTGGTTATGCCTTTCCGTCAGGCTTTCCTTGTCAATCAGCCCAGCAAGGGATGTTATCCTTTCCTTCGGCCTTTCTTTAGCTATTCGTGCTATCCTTGCCAGTTTCGTTTCCATTATCTGTTCTACCTCCATGTGTAGGTAATGTTTCTCCAGCAAGGTCAATAGTATGCTGTGTCCTTCCCTCCGCGGGAATTACCCCGTTTCATCAGTACTATTACACAGTCCGACTCCCTAACGCCTTCCGCCTTCCTCGCTTTATTATCGCTTGTTATGCGTACTCCAGGTCTGCACCCGAAGAGCTGTTAGGGTCTCCTAAGTTACCGCACCATATCAATGTCTAGCATGCCGAGTTCAACGACCCCGGGGAAGCCGCAGCATTCTTACCATTTGCGTCTGCTGCGGTTTTGCATTCTGCTTCAGACCAGAGCATCTGCCTTCACCGATTTGGGATTACGGGGCTTAATCACTTCAACTTTTCAGCTTTCAGCCTGCTATCTTGTTTGCCTACGCTTAAACTTACCCGTCGCCGGGCAAGCTCCAAGGCTAACTACGGGCGGTTGGTCTACCTTACCCGGTGGGGTTCCCTCCCACTATATGGTGCGACATTGCTTAGACGCACGGCCTGGCCCCTTTCCTCGACGGGGCCTTCCCCCTTACGGGGTGAAAAGATCACTCGCCCCGGCGAGGTTGCTCTCCTGGGAATCTGAAAAGATTCAAGCCCCGACGATGTTGCTTGCTGAAATGCTCGACTCTTATTGTGGCACAATTATTACCGAATCTGGATGGCTGGGAATTGTCACACTAAACACTTTGGTAGCTGAGTAGGTGCCTTTTGTAGCCTGTAGTGTAATCGTTCCTGCTCTGCTGCCTCCACCTGGTCTTGTAATAGTAACATAGGTTCCTTGTTCCGAAATTTTTATTATTGCAGGATTATTGGCTGAAGCAGCTGTAAATTTATAAGAGATTCCAGCTGTTGCCGGAATATTTACTTGTGGCTTATTGTGTGTTGCAGGAGCAGATGATGCGAACTGTAGAGTACTAATACTTGCAAGTGCATTCTGTACAATCGCTACAATTTCTTCATATGTTAGCTCTGAATCACCAAAGGTTCCCCCAAGCAAAGCAAATGATGCAATATCTCTTGCAAATACAACGGCCTTGTCTGGGCCTTCTGTAATTCCATCTCTATATAGCATTAAATTCGGCAACAAAATTTTTGAAGATAGTTCATAACTCTGCTCGCTTCTTTGTTCATCTTTTACTTCTATAACTAAGTGATTATTTTGGAGAGCAAAGGTCGTATCCTCAAGTTTAAAAGAAGTTCTGAATACAGGTAGATATCCTCCCGTACCATCCGCCTTGACATGAACCAGATAATTATCATTATCTATATAAATGTACTCCAGATACTCAGCTTGTATCTCGGGCATATCTGAAAGATCTTGATGCCCACCTAGTTCGTCCACTACATACAAATATGAAGCATAATGCAATTGTTGCTGTAAATAATCAGAAGCCAACCGAAGATCACTTTGTATATCATACTGCCTTTCTGCTTTTCCAAATACATTATTACCAAACAAAAACATTGTTGCAACTACACCAATAACAACTGTAGAAACACCTATTGCAATAATCAATTCCACTAATGTTATTCCCTTTTTGTTTAAGACATATTGAATGACTTTTCTCTTAGACATCGACAATCCTCCTCTCTAGGGTACGAGTGCTGTCAATGAAACTGAACGGGTACCGTCACGATAAAATACTGTAATAGTTACTGAATATAATCCATCCGTATTGGGTCCGATTACGATAGGAGAAGAAACAGTGTATTGTATTGGCACACCATCTGCAGCCATTACTTCGTCTGCGATATCTGATAATTTATTGTAAACAGGTTCGTTTTCATAATACAAATCCATATAGCCTTGGGCAATTCGTGTTGCCTCTGTCTTTCTTCCCATACTATAAATACTATCGAAGCTAAATGAAAACATATTTAAAAACGACACCGCAATAATCCCAATTATAGCGACAGAAATAATCACCTCAACCAATGTTAGCCCTGATTCGCTTTTGATAAATCGCATTGATTCACCCCCATTTACTCCATGTCATCTGTATAAAAATATTTATTAATACTAGACTTTATGTATGGCACGCCGTACTTTTTATATATTTCATCAATAATCGGATCATCAGAGGCGGCTTTAATTAAATCGTCTTCGACTAGGTTATTCAAATCTGCACCATTTCGATAATAATAAACTCCGCTTGATAGTATCATATTTTCATACCTATCCTTTGCATTTCCTTCAAGAAGCATAACTCCATAATTTTCTGACAAATCAAACTCGTAAGTGTTATACGGATGGTCTTCATCTTCTTCTCCTGGATCATCGGCATCAATAAAATCAAAATACCTGTCTCTATCCTCAAAACCAACGATACTATGATATGTCCAAGGACTTAAGGTTCCGCCCAACACGTCTTCCGAACATGTCAAAAAAACACTCGCCGAACCATCTCTCAACTGCACATTACCTTCAAATATGATTACTTCCGCATCAAGACTAATATCATTGGTGTTTACCTGTTGCATGAAAGTAACGCCCGAATTATCTTGTCCGCGAAAAACCAAAACATTTGCTCGAAAAATCGACTCATTAATCGAATTTTGTGGTGATTTTGTTGGCGTACCAGTTATTACTACTGCATGACCGGTATAATCCAATTCCGAATTAACATTAGGATTAACATCGTTCCAGAGATTGGCTGCACGGCGCCATGTTTTGGGGCATTCTGTCCACTGCCCACTGTTGTCTAAACGCTCTATCATTGACTGAACAAATAACGTCACCCTACTCGTAATCGCTGAATCCTGTGAATGTACCGCATCAGCTACTATCGCAATATAATATCCGCTCTCGTCTACAACATAAGAGATGTCGTATTCCCCATTTCCTAAAACATTGTCTTTCAGACCAGTTAAGCTGTTTGCACTCTGAACAAACGCCTCAATATCCTCTTGTGAATCCAATATTGAAATCTTTTTAAATCCCGCTTCAGCTCCAGATCTCGCAATGTAATTTGTCTGGAGCTGTTTTTCTGAGCGAGCTGCATGTTGTGTTTCTGCGAAGCTAACAGAAAGCAATGCCATGCCCAGTATGGAAAGTAGTACCATAAGCATGATAACCCAGACGAAACTAAATCCATGGTTTCTAGAAACAAAAATGTGTATTTTCATTTTTACACCTCCAAATACGAGATTGTGCTACCTTCAGTCGGATATGTGATTTCATTATACTCCTATGCAATTATCTTGTAAACCGCATTGGGAGTTGATGTAAAGACACTTTTTTCCAACATCCCCAAAAACACAAAGTAAATTGGCATGACACTAATCGATCCGATGTTGAAAGTTGCCTGCAAGAGATACCCTAAAATTCCGGCAAATATTCCCCATTGATAGGATGAAAACGACAATCTCTGTTTATAGCTTTTAAACATGATTCTTCCTACAAACCAAATATAGAACAACAATCCTGGAAACCCCATGGTTGTAGCATACTCAAGGTATTCACTGTGCGCTTTATCAATGATGATAAAATTCCTACCAAAATATTTTTGTGCGTCTTCCTGTGTCACATCAATAAAATATGCAAGGTTGTCTGGACCAGTTCCAAATATTGGATTCTCTAAAAAAATTTTCAGGCTTCTCTGATAGATATACATGCGGCTCGATCCTAAGCTGCTAATTTCTCCTGCTTGCATTGACTCGACTTCTGCAATGCTATTAACTAGCCGTCCCGATAATTTTCCTTGACTAGTTAAATCAAGCAAAAACGTCAACAAAATCATACAGATTACTAAGAGAAATACCTTAGCCTTTATTAATTGCCAAGTATGCTTATTGAGTAATAAAATCAATAAACAAGCTCCTGTATAACCTAACCACGCACCTCTAGTTTGTGATACCAGTAGACCTATAAATACAATGTTTGAAACAACAAAATAACATTTAGAATTCTTCCCTTCATCTTTCAAATAGATAAAAATACTTGTTGCACCAACCATACACATATAGCTTCCTAGAAAATTCCTATTGCCGATGGTCGAATGTACTCCACCGTCCAGATATTCTCCATATAAACTCGTAAGTGGCTCTATTCCATAAAACTGTAAGACTGCATAAATCGAAATAATTGAAGCACTATATAGCAACCAATGAAGTGTTTTTTTTATATTTTTTGCATCTATGCAATATTCTGTAAAAATGTATACCACTAAATAGAATCCATATGTAACGGCTCCTTGAAGACGATATGGCCATCCAAATAAGCTATTTAGTTTATAGGGAGATATCAATGCAGATATAGAAGCCCATATAACAAACGCTAGATAAATTTTTGAATTTAAAGTAAGTATTGAAGTTCCTAAAAGACGATATTTTTCATACAAAATTAAAACGACTGGAATCAATAAAATATTTAATGTAATTACTTTACCTGAATTATACAAGTCATAATATTCAAAAATGTGACCATGCAATTCAACAATTTTAATTGATTGAATCAATACCATTGGTATAACCGCAATAATTATTATTATAAGATGCAAGTCAAAATCTCTATTCTTACATCTCCATACTTTTTTATTCATACTTCATCTCATTTCTTTATATCCTTAAATTAATTTAAAGGGCAACCAAATGGTTGCCCTTTAAATTAATTTGCTTACATTGCTTTAACTACCTGTTACAGCCACGCCATTTGCTACGGTTATGGCCCCACCAGCTGCAACTGTTGCAGTATAACTTTTCCCTTGAACAGTTTTAGTATAAGAAAAACTGCCATCTGTTGCTATTGCAGAAACTACTCCGTTTTCTAAAGTCTTTCCAAGATAATCTTGAATAACTGTCTGAGATGCTGGCCAGTTACCTGTTTCTGCTTTGTAAGCCTCTACCGTTGTCGCAACTGTTTTTGCGTCCGCCAAAGTGGCCCTTTTACCCGCACTTTCCTGAAATCCTGTAAACCTTGGAATCGCAATCACCGCCAAAATCGCAATAATCGCAATAACCACAATCAACTCAATCAGTGTGAAACCTTTTCTGTCCTTCATCCGCTTCATTAGTGTCTTCATAATCCTACCTCCTACGCTGTAATGGTTGCCCCAAATCTAGTAGTTTCTCTGTCTTTCTTTCTATTCCCTATTTCTTCTCTTTCTCTCCTCGGCAGACTAAATCGTCTGGGCCAAATCAAATAGTGGCATGTACATGGAAATTACTATGAACCCGATAACCACTCCCAAAACAAGTATCATCATGGGTTCGAAGAGCGTCACCAGCCGTTGCAGCGCCTGTTCCACTTCCTCGTCATAGTAGTCGGCCGTCTTTCCCAGGATGTTGTCCAAGGTACCGGACTCCTTTCCAATTTCCATCATGTTATCCAACATGGGTGGAAAGAAGTGGCTGTTCTTCACCGCCACATGGAGCTCCGTTCCTTTTTGGATTTCCTCCCGGTATTCCTGTAGCATGTTTTCAACGACTTTGTTGCCAATGATCCGGCTTATATTTTCCAAAGCGGTGAGCAAAGGTACGCCGCTGGAGAGCATAGTTGATAAATTCCTTGAAAACCGCGCTGTCATAATCTTTACATTTAACTCCTTAACAACAGGAATCTTTAATTTTATGCGATCTATAAACAGTCGGCCAGCATCGCTAGCGATGAATCTGACTATTAAAACCAAAACTAAAAATATCCCAATAAAAATTATTCCGATGTTGTTAAAGAAAAAACGACTAACTCCAAGTAAAAATTTTGTGGTTCCAGGCAACTCCACCCCGCTGCTCTCAAACATCCCCACGAATGTCGGCATGATGAACAGCACCAGGAAGTTCACTACAACAATCGACAACACCACAAGCACAATCGGATACACCATCGCACTTTTAACCTTGTTCTTCAACTTGTAGTCCTTCTCGAAGTAAACCGCCAGCCGCTCCAGGATGTCGTCCAACGTCCCGCTGAGCTCCCCGGATTCCACCATGAACACCATCAGGTTGGGAAACACCTTGGGATGGTCGGCCATGGCCTTCGACAGGACCTTGCCCTTCTGGACGTCCGTGTGCATCTGCCCCACGGTTGCCCTGAGCACTTTATGGTCCAGCTGCTGCTTCATGATGTCCAGGCACCGGAGCACGGTGCTCCCTGCCGTCAGCATGGCGTGCAGCTGTCTGCAGAAGAACGCCAGATCCTTGGAGGTGACCTTCTTCTCGATGTTGATCTCTCTGCTTCCTACCCTGACCTTCTCCTGGATGCTCACCGGAAAGTTCTGGTTCACCCGGAGCATGGTCGCGACTTCCTCCACGGAGTTGCCTACGAAGACACCTTCGAACATCTCCCCCGTGGGCCGCATGGCTTTGTACTTGTACTCCAAACCCCGCACCTTCTTCCGTCTCTACTGAAGCCTAAGTGTATAGACACATTATACTACCGGGTTTTGTCAGAAGTCAATGGTTTTTGACAGCTCTTCCCTGTCCAGCGCATGGGTGATGGCCTCCTGCTTGGTGATGGTCCCGTTCTGGTACAGGTTCTTCAGGGATTCGTCCATGGTGATCATGCCCTGGTTCTTCCCGGTGACGATGCTGTTCTGGATCTGGTGGGTCTTCCCCTCCCGGATCATGTTCCGGATCCCGGTGTTGGCCACCATGACCTCGCATACGGGCACCCGGCCGAAACCGGTCTTATTGGGCAGGAGCTGCTGGGAGACCACGGCCTGGAGGACCGAGGCCAGCTGGACCTTCACCTGCTCCTTGCCGTTGGTGGGGAAGGCGTCGATGACACGGTCGATGGTCTTGGCCGCCCCCAGGGTGTGGAGGGTGGAGAAGACCAGATGGCCCGTCTCCGCCGCCAGGAGGGCGATCTCGATGGTCTCCAGGTCCCGCATCTCGCCCACCAGGATGATGTCCGGGTCCTGGCGCAGGGCGGACCGGAGGCCCTTGGCGAAGCTCTTGGTGTCCAGGCCGATCTCCCGCTGGGCGATGCTGGCCTTGGCGTTCTTGTAGAGGTACTCGATGGGGTCCTCCAGGGTGATGATGTGGGCGTTGCGCTTCTCGTTGATCATCTGGATCATGGAGGCCAGGGAGGTGGACTTTCCGCTTCCCGTGGGGCCCGTCACCAGGACCAGGCCGTGGGTCATGTCCGTGAAGCTCTCCATGACGGCCGGCAGGTTCAGGCTCTTCAGGGTGGGGATTTCCGTATTCACCAGCCGCATGGCCATGCCGTAGGTGTTCCGCTGCCGGAAGGCGTTCACCCGGAACCGGGCCACATGGGGGGCGGAATAGGAGAAGTCCAGGTCCCCTTCGTGGGCCAGATACTGGAAACGCTCCGGTCCCGTGCACTGGCGGGTCAGCAGCTCCGTCTCATCCGGCAGGAGGATCTCCTCCCGGATCGGCAACAGCTCCCCGTCCACCCGGATCAGCGGCGGGGAACCCACCTTGATGTGCAGGTCGGAAGCCCTCTTCTCTTTAGCCAAAGCCATCATCTCATGCAAATTCATACAAAACTCCTTCCAGGAAAACGTCAGCATCTTGTCATTATTTCGATATCTGTAAAACGTTTTCCGCAACGGGAATGGGGAGCTTCTCCCGCATTCCCGCCAGACCCGGAAAACCGCAAATTCCCTTTTTTTATTGTGATGCATGTAAAATTTCCCTACTCCATCGAACTGCTGATCCGCACCATCTCCTCCACGGTGGTGACCCCGGAGAGCACCAGGTCCCGGGCGCTCTGGTGGAGGCTGAGCATCCCCTCCTCCACCGCCATGTCCCGGATCTCCTCCGTGGTCCCCCCGGCGGTGACGATGTTCTTGATCTTCCTGGTCACCGGCAGGATCTCGTAGATGGCGATCCGGCCCCGGTAGCCCGTGTGGTTGCACATGTTGCAGCCGGCCCCCCGAAAGAGCGTCGCACGTTCCTTCTCCAGCATGTGGAGCTCCGAGGGATGCGCCTCGTAGGGTTCCTTGCAGTTGGTGCAGATCCGCTTCACCAGCCGCTGGGCGATGATGCCCACCACGGAGCTGGAGATCAGGTAGTTCTCCACCCCCATGTTCACCAGACGGGCCATGGTGGAGGCCGTGTCGTTGGTGTGCAGGGTGGAGAGCACCAGGTGGCCGGTGATGGCCGCCCGTACGGCGATCTGGGCCGTCTCCCCATCCCGGATCTCCCCAATCATGATGATGTCCGGGTCCTGGCGCAGGATGGACCGGAGGCAGCGGGCGAAGGTGAGCCCCGCCTTGTCGTTCACCTGGGTCTGGTTGATGCCGGAGAGCTTGTACTCCACCGGGTCCTCCACGGTGATCACGTTCCTGCGGATGTCGTTGATCTCCATCAGGGTGGCGTAGAGGGTGGTGGACTTTCCGCTTCCCGTGGGCCCCGTCACCAGGATGATCCCGTTGGGTGCCTTGATGATCTTCCGATAGAGCTCCATGGCTTCCTTGGACATCCCCAGGTCCCCCAGGGTCAGGATCTTGCTGGAACGGTCCAGGAGCCGGATGACCACCTTCTCCCCGTAGACCGTGGGCATGACGGAAATCCGCATGTCGATGGAATGTCCGTTCAGGACCATCTCCACCCGGCCGTCCTGGGGCACCCGGTTCTCCGCGATGTCCAGATGGCCCATGATCTTGATCCTGGTGATGATGGCGGAAAGGGAGCGCCGGCCCAGGGCCATGTGCTCCATCAGGTCCCCGTCCACCCGGTACCGGATCCGGACCTTGTCCTCCTCCGGCTCGATGTGGATGTCGCTGACCTGGCCGTCCACCGCCTGGATGATGATGGAATCCACCAGCTTCACCACCGGGGCGTTGCTGACCTGGCTCAGCAGCTCCAGGTCCTCCTCCGTGATGTCCTTCTCCATGGTTCCCCCGAAGGTGGAGCTGAACTCCTCCAGGGTGTTCTCCGCCGACTTCTTCTTGTAGTACTGCTCGATTGCGATGAGGATCTCCCGCTCCGTGGCGATCAGCGGGGTCACCTCGTAGCCCGTGGCCAGCTTCAGGTCGTCCAGGGCCAGGATGTTCATGGGATCCGCCATGGCCACGATCAGGTTCTCCTCGTCCAGCTTCACCGGAATCAGCATGTACCGCTTGGCCATCTTCTCCGAGATGAGGCTGGTGGCCACCGGGTCGATGTTGTACTTGTCCAGCTTCACGCTCCGGATGCCGTACTGGACCTCCAGCACGTCCACGATCTGCTCCTCCGTCACATAGCCTTCCTCCAGGAGGACCTTCCCCAGGAGCATCTTCTTCTCCTTCTGCAGCTCCAATGCATGTTCCAGCTGCAATTCGCTGATGACCCCCAGTTCCACCAGCAGGTCACCGATCCTTTTGTTCTTCGTTTTCATGCTTTTTCGCCCCCACCCTGCCATAAACTGAAAATTCTTGCTGGTTCAATTCTATCATACGGGATATAAATGTCAAGCCGTCAAAATCAGTAGGCCCTAAGCAGCTCGTTGGGCTCCACAGCTTCCGGAACGGGAAGATATAGCCGCTGCTTGGGATGGGGGGCCGCCTCCAATGGATTCCCCTCCTCATCCCAGATGGCCTCCACCACCACCTCCAGGTTCCTGCCGTCCTTCTTCATGACCTCCACCCGGTCCCCCACCACGAACTTGTTCCGCTGCTCCACCAGGGCCCGCCCGGTGGCCGGATTGTAGGAAAGGACCCGTGCCACATAGGTGAAGTCCCGGATGTAGTTGTTGTTGTCGTAGATCTGCTCCGACCCGTCGGGCCTTTCATAGAAGAAGCCCGTGGTGAAGGGCCGGTGGCTGCACTTCACGATCTCGTCCATGTACTTGGGGATGTTCCTCTTGTACAGCGCAGGGTCCTTCAGGTAGTCGTCGATGGCGTTCCTATAGGCCCGGGTCACCGTGGCCACATAGAGCCCCGTCTTCATCCGGCCCTCCACCTTGAAGGAACGGACCCCGGCCTTCATCAGGTCGTCGATATGCTCCAGCAGGCACAGGTCCTTGGAGTTGTAGATGTAGGTCCCCCGCTCGTTCTCCTCGATGGGCATGTACTCCCCGGGCCTGGTCTCCTCCACCAGATGGTAGCGCCAGCGGCAGGGATGGGTGCAGGCCCCCTGGTTGGCGTCCTTCCCCGTCATGTAGTTGCTCAGCAGGCAGCGTCCGGAGTAGGAGATGCACATGGCCCCGTGGACGAAGGCCTCGATGTCCAGGGTCGGGGGGACCTTCTCCCGGATCTCCCTGATTTCGGCAAAGGACAGCTCCCGGGCCACCACCACCCGCTTCACCCCCTGGCTGTGCCAGAAGGAAAGGGCCGCATGATTGGTGTTGTTGGCCTGGGTGGACAGGTGCAGCTCCATCCCCGGCAGGACCTCCTTGGCGGCCATCAGGATCCCCGGGTCCGCCACGATCAGGGCGTCGGGCCCCACGTCCTTCAACTCCTCCAGATAGACCCGGACCCCCTCGATGTCCCGGTTGTGGGCGATGATGTTGGCGGTCACGTAGACCTTCACCCCGTGGGCGTGGGCGTAGGCCACCCCCTCCTTCATCTCCTCCAGGGAGAAGTTCTTGGCCTTGGCCCGGAGGCCGAAGGCCTCCCCTCCCACATACACCGCATCGGCTCCGTAGCCCACGGCGATCTTCAGATTCTCCAGGCTTCCCGCCGGTATCAGCAGCTCCGGCCTGTTCATTTCCTTCATGTCCTTCAATTCCGATCCCTCTTTCTTCATGCTCAGGGTCACCCCGTCCCCGCAGGACAGGATGGATGTCACCAGCTGCGGGTGGTGCTGGAGGTTCCAGAGGTACTCCCGCATGCGCTTGTGGATGGTCCTGTTCCGCCGGTGGACGGCGTACCGGGACTTGGCCACGAAGCCTTCCTGGAGCACGTTGTCCGAAACCAGGATCCCACGCCCCTTCAGGAGGGCCAGGCAGGCGGGCAGGAACGTCTGGTACTGCCCCTTGGCCGCGTCCAGGAAGATGAAGTCGCAGGACCCGGGGCCCTCTTCCGAAAGGACCTGCTCAAGCAGCAGCTCCGCCTCCCCCTCCAGGAGCTTGAGCTCCACCCCGGGGAAGGTTAGCCTGCCGAAGTTCTCCCGGGCCCGGGCCGCGTTGGCCGGGTTCCTTTCCAGTGTGGTCAGCACCGCCCCCGGGGGCAGGTGCTGGGCCATGCAGAGGCTGGAGTAGCCGTAGGCGGTCCCCACCTCCAGGACCCGCAGGGGCCGGTGGACGGCCATGAGCCATTCCAGCAGTCCCCGTACCTCGTCCCGGATGATGGGGATCTGGTCGGCTTGGGCCTCCTTCCGGATGCGCCGGAGGGTCTCGTCCCCTCCCGGTGTGATGGAAAACAGATATTCCCTGTCCATGGTCCCTCCCCTTTCCGATTTCCGTCCACGGGAAAAAGCGAAACGGTTCCACGGAACGCACCCAAGCGCCTTCCCTTTCCCATTCCGCTTTTTACCCGGTCAATAGTAGTTTCCGTATCTCGCAAGGGCCGCCCCATGCTCCTCCTGGGTCCTGTAGAACTCCAGGGCTCCGCTGACGGGGTCCTTGATGGTGAAGTAGAGGTATTCGTGCTCCGCCGGATACAGCGCCGCCCGGATGCTGTCCAGCCCCGGATTGCAGATGGGGCCCGGAGGCAGCCCTTCCGTCTGGAAGGTGTTGTAGGGGGAGTTGGTCCAGGCGTCCTGGGGGAGCAGGCGCTCCTGGGACTTGTTCAGCACATGGCGCAGGGTGGACGGCAGGGACAGGTTCATCCCCGCGGCCAGCCGGTTGTGGATCAGTCCCGACACCAGGGCCTTGTCCCCCTCCACCTGGGCTTCCTTCTCCACCAGGGAGGCGATGGTCACCACCTCGTCCAGGGTCAGCCCCAGCTCCCGGGCCCGTTCCCGGTCCGCCTGGGTCAGGGCCTTGTCGAAGGCCCCCAGGAGGATGCTCACCACTTCCTGGGAACTGATCCCCTGGTAGAGCCGGTAGTTCCCGGGATGCAGGTAGCCCTGGAGCAGCAGGTTCCGGTCGGGGATCCCCTCCACGAAGCCGTATCCGTAGTTCCGGGAATTCACCGCCCGGACGAACTCCTCCTCCGTGGCGATCCCCGCGGTGGAAAGGGTCCGGGCGACTTGGACCACCGTCTGGCCCTCCGCCACCGTGATCTCCGCCCGTTCCCCCTGGGCGTCCTCGGAGGTCAGGATGTTCATGATGTCCGACTCGTCCATCCCCGTGTTCAGGGTGTAGTAGCCCGCCCGGTATTTCCCCTCGTTCCCCCGGACCCTGGTCATGATCCTAAAGTACATGGCGCTGTCCACCAGCCCGTTGCTCTCCAGGATGTTGGCGATGGTGGCCGTGGAGGCTCCCTGGGGGATCTGGACCTCCACCGTCACGATGTGCAAGGCCGCTTCCGTCGATTTGTACATCACCCTGTAGGCGTAGCCGTAGGCCCGGTCCCCCAGCAGATAGACCGCCAGGAAGGCCACCAGGACCACGGCCGTCTTCAGGACGGCCATGCTGATTTCCTTGAAAACACTCCATTTCGCCATACGCAAGTCCCTCAGTTCAAAAAGTCCACATCGAAGTCGAGCTCGTCCGCAATGCTCTCGAACACATGGGAGATCATCTTGGAGAGCTTCAGCTCGGCGGCCAGGAATTCCTTGACCACCGGATTCCCCAACAGCGTGTCGTACTCGTCCTTCAGATGCACCAGGTTCTCGTAGGCGTTGTAGACCCCGTAGTTGTGGCTGATCTGGATCTCGAAGCTCCGCCTGCGGAACTCGTTCACGTCCCGCAGCAGCTCCGGATGGGCCTCCAGGAGGCTCCGGTAGTTCAGATAATCAATATAGGTGGGACTTTTCTTGATCTTGTCCGCGAACTCCACAATCTCATTGATCATCTTGTCATGCATGGCAACCGCTCCTAGACATCCATGATTACAGGAAGAATCATGGGATTCCTTTTGGTTTTGGCCCAGTAGAAGTCCCGCAGGTCGTCCCGCACTGCGGTCTTCATCTTGGACCAGTCGGCGTTCTTCTTGGCGCTCTTCTCCAGCGCCTTGCGCACCACCGCTTTGGACTCGTCCATCAGGGTGTTGGATTCACGCACATACACGAAGCCCCTGGACACGATGTCCGGTCCGGCCACGATCTTGCCGGTGGAGCGGTTCATGGAGACCACCACCATCAGGAGGCCGTCCTGGGACAGCTTCTGCCGGTCCCTGAGCACGATGTTGCCCACATCACCGACACCCAGGCCGTCCACCAGCACAGGCTCCAGCTCCAGCTTGTCCACGATCTTGCCGCCGCCCGCTTCGGAGAGTTCGAAGACGTCCCCTGGGGCCAGGATGAAGGTGTTGTCCTGGGACAGGCCCAGGTCCATGGCCAGCTCCTGGTGCTTCTTCATCATCCGGTATTCCCCATGGACGGGGATGAAGTATTGGGGCTTGACCAGCGTGTGGACAAGCTTGAGCTCCTCCTGGTGGGCGTGGCCGGACACATGGGCGTCCTCATAAATCACGTCCGCACCCTTCTTGAAGAGCTCGTTGATGACCCTGGATACGGTCTTTTCGTTCCCCGGGATGGGCTTGGAGCTCAGGATCACCAGGTCGCCGCTCTGGATGGCGATCTTCCTATGGCTGGCCGCGGCCATCCGGGAGAGGGCCGACATGGGTTCCCCCTGGCTGCCGGTGCTGATGATCACAATCTGCCCGTCCTTGTAGCGGTTCATCTCTTCCACGGGGATCAGCATGCCTTCCGGCATCTTGATGTAGCCCAGCTCCATGGCCGTGGTCACCACGTTCACCATGCTCCGGCCTTCCACGATCACCTTCCGGTTGAACTTGGCGGCGGAGTTGACGATCTGCTGGACCCGGTCCACATTGGAGGCGAAGGTGGCCACCAGGAGCCTCCGGCCCTGGGCATCCGCGAAGATGTCGTCGAACTTCCTGCCCACGATCTTCTCGCTCATGGTGAAGCCCTTCCGCTCGGCGTTGGTGCTGTCCGCCAGCAACAGGAGCACCCCTTGCCTGCCCAGCTCCCCCAGCCTTGCCAGGTCGATGGGTTGTCCGTAGATGGGGGTGTAGTCCACCTTGAAGTCCCCCGTATGGACGATCAGTCCGGCCGGGGTGGTGATGGCCAGGATCGCCGCGTCGGCGATGCTGTGGTTGGAGCGGATGTACTCCACCTTGAAGTGCTTGCCCAGGTTCACCGTGTCTCCGGCGGTCATGTTGTGGCGGATGGTGTCGTTCAGGAGCCCGTGCTCCCGCAGCTTGTTCTCCACCAGGCCGATGGTGAGCCTGGTGCCGTAGACCGGCACGTTGATGTCCCGCAGGACATAGGCCAGGGAGCCGATGTGGTCCTCATGGCCGTGGGTCAGGACGATGCCCCGTACCTTGTGCCTGTTGTTCTTCAGGTAGGTGATGTCCGGGATGACCAGGTCGATGCCCAGCATCTCGTCCCCCGGGAACGCCAGTCCGCAGTCCACCAGGATGATGTCCTCCTCGTACTCGAAGACGGTGATGTTCATGCCGATCTGCTCCAGGCCTCCCAGGGGGATCACCCGGATCTTCTTCCCGGATCCGCCTGCACGCTTCTGGCTGGGCTTCCGGTTACGCTTCCTTTTGGGTCTTGCGGGCACCGTTTCCTGGCCTTCCGTCCCCGGGACCGCTTCCCTGACCATCATGGTTTCCGTCGCTGCGCCGTTCGTCTCTTTGTTCGTCTCTTTGATCGTTTCTTTAATCGTCTCTGTGTTTTCCATTTTCTACTTCCTTCTGTGTTTCCCGGCACTCCCTGCACACCCCGAAGAACTTCGCCTTGTGGTCCCGGACCTCGAATCCGTACGCCGCAAGGAAGCTCTGCTCGATGGATCCCATCAGGTCGTCCTGGACTTCCAGTACGCCTCCGCAGACCTCGCAGATCAGGTGGTGGTGGTGGTGCCTCGTGTTTGGTTTTGCGATTTCGTATCGCGTGAGTCCGTCCTGGAGGGTCACCTTGTCCACGATGTTCAGTTCCTCGAACATCTGGACACAACGATAAACGGTCGCCAGACCGATTTCCGGGTAACGCTCCTTGACAATGTTGTATAGCTCTTCTATTGTCAGATGCTGTCCTTCCAATTGGACAAGCACCGATAATACGCTCTTTCTCTGCTTCGTCAGCTTGTAGTCCTTTTCCTTGATGGCCGTCTCATAGGCCAGATAAACGTCGTTCTCCATTTGCCCTCCCGGGATGCGGTCGACCCCCGCAGTCCTACTGCAGCTCGAACTCCCCGTCCATCTCAGCTTCCAGCAAACCGCTGACCTCTTCCAGTTCCTTGTCGTCGTCCACCAGCTCGTAGACCACTTCGTCCCCTTCCGACTGCACCACCTTCAGCACATAGGCCGTCAGGTCGTCGTCATAGGTGAGCTCTTCCTCCTCCACCACCAGCAGGTACATGGTGTCCTTGTGCTGGATGTGGCTCAAAACGGCGAATTCCACTTCTTCCTTGGTTTCCTCGAATGTGAATCGGATGCTTTCCATAATTGTATCTCCTCAGTGTCCGGCCGCATCCAGATATCCCTGCAGGATGTACTGGGCCGCCATCTTGTCAATGATCTGTTCCCTTTTCTTGCGGCTCATGTCCGCTTCCAGCAATTGCCTTCCGGCCCCCAAGGTGCTCAACCGCTCGTCCCAGAATTCGATGGGCAGCTTCGTCCGCTTGGCCAGGTGCTTGGCGAAGACCTTCGTCTTCTCCACCCGGTCCCCTTCCGTATTGTTCATGTGCTTGGGAAGCCCCAGGACGATCTTCTCCACCTGGTACTGGGCGCACAACTCCTCGATCCTCTCGTAGGTGGACACCAGGTTGGTGGTGTCCTTCCGGCGGATGGTCTCCAGCCCTTGGGCGGTCCATCCGAACTGGTCGCTGACGGCGACCCCTACGGTCTTGCTGCCGAAATCCAACCCTAGGATGCGCATGGTTTCCTCCGTCTGTTCCGTCTCTTCCATTTCTTCCAACTAAGAAAAAAACTGTAGGTCAGGTTCGCTACAGTTCGTCAAAATTCCTTTTTTTCGTACTACAGGCAATGTCTGTCGATATAGTCGCGCACCATTTCTTCAAGAAGTTCGTCCCGTTCGATCTTTCCGATCAGGGTCCGGGCATTCTTGTGGCTTGTGATGTAGGTCGGGTCTCCCGACAGGATGTAGCCCACGATCTGGTACATGGGGTTGTATCCCTTTTCCGCCAAAGCTTCATAGACCTGCATGATGACCTTGCGGACTTCATTCTCAGGTTCCTTGTCCAACTTCTTGAAAAATTGCGTATGATTCTTCCGGTCCAATCTGCTCACATCCTTTGCCCTTGCCGGCTTGTGGGAATTTTCATTATTTATATCTTACCCTATGCGGGAGGAAATTACAATCAAAATTTATCAAGAACCGTTACAGCTCCGGAAAGGCCTGCCGCAGGATTTCCGACCGGCGGTTCTTCTCCCCCGCGTCCACCTGGTCCTTCCGGGCAGCCGCAACGGTCCCTTCCCGGGGGGAATACTTGAACACGTGGACGTGGGCGAAGGCCATTTCCTTGGCGAAGGCCAGGGTTTGTGCGAATTCCCCTTCCGTCTCCCCGGGGAATCCCACGATGATGTCCGTGGTCAGGACGGCCTCCGGGAAGGCCCGGCGAAGCAGGGCCACCTTCTCCCGGTAGGAGGCGGTGTCGTACTTCCGGTTCATCCGTGCCAGGGTGGCGTCGGAGCCGCTCTGGAGGGAGAGGTGGAAATGGGGGTGGAAACGGGAGAGCCTTGCCAGCCGCTCCAGGAAGGCCTCCCCGACCAGGTTGGGCTCCAGGCTCCCCAGATGGACCTTCGAAAGGCCCTCCACCCGGTCCAGCTCCTCCAGCAGGTCGATCAGGCCGTAGCCGTCGAATTCCTTCCCGTAGGAGGCCAGGTGGATGCCCGCCAGCACCACTTCCCTGAAGCCCTGCGCCGCCAGGCTTTCGACCTCGGCAAGGACGCTTTCCGGTTTCCGGCTCCGGACCCGCCCCCGGGTGAAGGGGATGATGCAGTAGGAGCAGAACTGGTCGCAACCGTCCTGCACCTTCACGTGGGCCTTGTTCCGGTCCTCCTGGCGGGTGGTCCAAAGGTCCTCGTAGGCCGTCTGGCGGGTCATGTCCTCCACCGTCTCCTCCTGGATCCCCTGTCCGCCGCCCAGGGCCTTCACATGCCGCTCCACCAGGGAGAGCACCTGGCTCTTCTTGGTGTTGCCCACCAGCAGGTCGATGCCATGGTTTTCTTCCAGGGACTCCTTGGCGGTCTGGGCGTAGCAGCCCACCGCCACCACCAGTCCCTGGGGGTTCTGCTTCCTGGCCTTGGCCAGCATCTGCCGGCTCTTCTTGTCGGCGATGTTGGTGACGGTGCAGGTGTTCACGATGTAGACGTCGGCGAAGCCGTCGAAATCCCCCACCGTGTAGCCCTTCTCCTCGAACTGGCTCCGGATGGCGTCCGTCTCGTACTGGTTCACCTTGCAGCCCAGGGTGTGGGTGGCCACAATCCTGTCCCTGCCGTAGGCCTTGAAGAAGGCGTCCTTCTCCAGCCCCAGGTCGATTTTGCGCTGTCCTTCCATGGTGCGCTCCTTTCCATTAGTTGTGCATATTGTCCGTATGGACCCCTCATCTCCATCCCGGCACTTGTAACATGACCGCGATGTCATGAACCTGTAATCTTTTTTGTCTATTATTCGCATTGACTTTCGACCCCAAGATGCTATGATTGATTATGAAATCAAATGAAGCAGGGAGGTGCGAAAGAATGAAATCAATCAACGTGACATTGAACTCCATCGACAAGGTGAAGACCTTCGTCAACCTGGTGGGCAAGTACGATTCCGACTTCGACCTGGTGTCCGGACGTTATGTGATCGACGCCAAGTCCATCATGGGGATCTTCAGCCTGGACCTGAGCAAGCCCATCCAGCTGAACATCCACGACGACGCCGTAGTGGAAGAGATCACCGAAGCACTCAAGGACTTTCTGGTTTCCTAAGGGAACACCAGAAAGTCCTTTTGCCTTCCCCCTTACCACCCTAGCCCTGGATGTGCAGGATTTCCCTGTCTTCCAGGGCTTTTGCGTACATGGCCTCCATGTTCCCCAGCATGGCCTCGTACTTCCCAAGGGCCAGGAGGCTGGGCTTGGTGACGGGATGCTTGGCCACGAAGACGGTGCAGCAGTCCTCGTAGGGCAGGATGGAGGTCTCGTAGGTGCCGATCTTTTCGCTCAGGTCCATGATCTCCTGCTTGTCGAAGCCGATCAGGGGCCGGAACACGGGCATGCTGGTGGCGGCGTCCGTGGCGGCCAGGCTCTGGAGGGTCTGGCTGGCCACCTGGCCGATGCTCTCCCCGGTGACCAGGGCCTGGGCCTCGGCTTCCACCGCCACCGACTCGGCCAGGCGCATCATGGCCCGGCGCATGAGGATGGTGAGCTGCTCGTGGGGGGTCTTCTCGTAGATGTGCATCTGGATTTCGGTGAAGGGGACCACGTGCAGGTTGATGGGGCCGGTGTAGGCCGCAAGGAGGGTGGCAAGCTTGACCACCTTCTCCTTGGCCCGGTCGCTGGTGTAGGGGTGGGAATGGAAGTACACGGCGTCCAGGAGCACCCCCCGCTTGGCCACCATGAAGCCGGCCACCGGGCTGTCGATCCCTCCCGAGAGCAGGAGCATGGCCTTGCCGTTGGTTCCCACGGGCATCCCCCCCAGGGCCGGGATGACCTTGGAGTAGATGTAGGTGTTGTTCCTAAGCTCCACCATGACCTTCACCTGGGGATGGTGCACGTCCACCGTAAGGTCCGGAAAGGCCCGCAGCAGGTGCCCCCCCACCTTGGAGGAGATCTCCATGGTGTTTAGGGGGTACTTCTTGTTGGTCCTTCTGGACTCCACCTTGAAGGTGAAGTGGAAGTCCTGGTACTGCTCGGCCAGGAAGGCCTCCACTCCGGCCTTGATCTCCTCGAAGTCGAAGGTCTCCAGGACGGACACGGGGCAGATGCCCACGATGCCGAAGACCTTCCCCAGCACCTCCACCACCTGGTCGTAGTCGTATTCGGGCTCCAGGGGCTCCACGTAGATCCTGCCCTGCTCCTTCACCACCCTGAACTGCCCGATCTTGTTCAGGCGGATCCGGATGTGCTTCACCAGGGCCCCCTCGAAAAGGTACCTGTTCTTGCCTTTGATGGCCACTTCGCCGTATTTCAGAATGAATGCTTTCTTCAAGAGAATGTCCCCATGCCTTTCACTTTTTCACGAATTTTCCAAGTTCCGGGAGGATTTCCGACAGGATATCCACAAAATGCTCCGCTTCCTCCACAGTGCTGGCTGGGGAAAAGGAGATCCGCAGCGCCCGGTCGGCTTCCATGGCCGTCCGGCCCATGGCTTCCAGGGTGCCGCTCTTGTTCGCCTTGTTGGAGGCGCAGGCGGCTCCGGTGGAGACGTAGATGCCCCGGGCCTCCAGGGCGTGGAGGACCACCTCGCTCTTCACGTCCGGGCTTGCGAAGTTCAGGATGTAGGGGCAGGACAGGGGGTGCTCCAGGGGCAGGCCGTTCAGGGAGAGCCCCCCAAGCCGGGCGTTCAGCCCTTCCCAGACCAGCTTCTTCAGGGCCGCCGCATGGGCCTCCGACCGCTTCATGTTCTTCGGGTCCAGCCTTTTTCCCAGGGCCATGTGGAGGGCCCAGATCCCGGGTACGGGTTCCGTACCGGGACGGACGCTGCGCTGCTGGCTGCCGCCGTAGGCCAGGGGCTTCACCCGGACCCCTTGGCGGAGGTACAGGAAGCCCACCCCTTTGGGGGCCCCCACCTTGTGGCCGCTGCCGCTGAGGGCGTCCACCCCGGCCTGCTTCAGGGAGAGGGGGATCTTGCCCAGGGACTGGACGCCGTCCACATGGAAGAAGGCCTTGGGGTTCATGCCCTTTAGGATCTTGCCCATCTGGGCCACCGGGTGGATGACCCCCGTCTCGTTGTTCACGTGCATGGCGCTTGCCAGGACGGTCTGGGGGGTGATGGCCGCCTCGAAGGCTTCCAGGTCCAGCCGCCCGTCCCTGTCCACGGGAACCTTCGTGACGGTGAAGCCTTCCTCCTCCAGGGCCTGGGCGGGTCCCAGGACGGAAGGGTGCTCCACCGCCGTGGTGATGATGTGGTTCCCCTGGCGCCGGTAGGCCCGGGCGATCCCCAGGATGGCCAGGTTGTTGGATTCCGTTCCGCCGGAGGTGAAGTAGATCTCCCTGGCGCTGGCCTTCAGGGCCTGGGCGATGCCTTCCCGGGCGGTCTCCACGATCCGCTCGGCCTCATGGCCTTTCCTGTGGAGGGAGGAGGGGTTGCCGTACACTTCAGCCAGCAGGGGCCCCATGGCCTCCAGCACTTCCGGGTCCACCCAGGTGGTTGCCGCATGGTCCAAATAACATTCCATCTCTTCGCACTTCCTTTTTCCATCCGCGAAAAAAATGCAGGCGGGGGTCCCCACCTACACTCTTCTGCTCTTCTGCGCTTGTCTATAGGTCTTTTATCCATCGTCTTGTTCGTGTATGTAGAGCAGCATGGCCAAGAGGGCCATCCCCGCCGTCTCCGTCCGCAGGATCCTGCGGCCCAGGGTGATGGTCTCGGCGTGCTCCAGGGCCCCCAGGGCTTCCACTTCCCGGTCGTCGTAGCCCCCTTCGGGGCCGATGAAGATCCCCAGGCTCTTGGCCTCCCGGCTGCCTTCCAGCACCTTCCGGGTGTGCTCCATGCCTTCGGCGTTCTCGTAGGGCACCAGCAGCAGGTCCAGCCGGCCGGCCAGTTCCAGGGCCCGGGAGAAGTCCATGGGCTCCTCCACCACTGGGACCACGCTCCGGCCGGACTGCTTGGCAGCGGCCTCGGCGATCTTCTGCCAGCGCTCCCGCTTCTTGGCCCCGGACTTCTCGTCCAGCTTCACCACCGACCGCCGCATCCGGACGGGCACGATGGTGTGGGCACCCAGCTCCACCGCCTTCTGGATCACCAGCTCCATCTTCTCCTGCTTGGGCAGGCCCTGGAAGAGGGTCACCTGAAGGGGCAGCTCCGTGTCCGCCTCCAGGCGCTCCAGGATCCTGCAGGACACCCGGTCCTTTTCAATGGCTTCAATTATACAACGAAACCGTGCGTTTTGTCCATCGTTAATTAGGACCTCTTCTCCGGGTCCCAGCCGCAGGACCTGGCGGATGTGGTTCACGTCCGGCCCCTCCAGGAGGATCCGGTCCTCCGAGATCCTGCCGCTGTCCGCAAAAAACTTGTGCAAAAGGGCACCTCCCTTAGTCTGGGGTCTTCATCTGGGGTCTTTTTTGGCCACCAGGGCCGCCCAGTCCCCCTGGGTCCTGACCTCCACCAGGGTGAAGCCGTTGATCCGCAGGGCTTCCTTGACCAGGTCCACCTTCTTCAGGATGATCCCGGAGGTGATGTAGAGGCCGCCGTCCTTGATGACCTTGGCCACGTCCCCGGTGAGGAACGCCACCACTTCCGCCATGATGTTGGCCACCAGCAGGTCCGCGGGGGCCTCCACCTGGTCGATCAGGTTCCCCTGGACCACCCGGACCTTGTCCGAGAGGCCGTTGTGGGCCACGTTCTCCTTGGCCACGATCACCGCGTTGGGGTCCAGGTCGATGCAGAGGGTTTCCGCGGCACCCAGCTTGGCCGCCGCCAGGCCCAGGATGCCGCTGCCGCAGCCCACGTCCACCACGGACTGGCCGGGTTCCAGGTATTTCTCCAGGAGGGCGATGCACATGGCGGTGGTCTCATGGGTGCCGGAGCCGAAGGCCATCCCCGGGTCGATGTCCAGGACCATCTGGCCCTTCCCCTCCTCGGGGAGGGTCTCCCAGAGGGGCTTCACCCAGATCCGCTCCCCCACCTTGAAAGGCTTGTAATGCTGCTTCCAGTTGTTGGCCCAGTCCTCTTCCTGGGTGGTGCCGAAGTCCAGGGCGCAGCTGCCCACGTCCATGAACTCCGAGAGGCGCAAAAGCTCCAGCTGCAGCAGCTGCAGCTTCCCTTCCAGGTCGTCCTCCTTGGAGATGTAGAAGCGCAGCCGGGTCTCCTTGCCCAGGGGGGGCTGCTCATCCATGTAGTCCACGAAGAGCTGGGTCCGTTCCTCGTCGGTGATCACGTAGTCCAGGATCTCCACGCCCAGGACCCCCAGTTCCACCAGGTATTGGCTGACCTGGTCCACGGCCTCGTCGTCCACGGACAGGGTGATGGTGTTCCATTCCATAGGTTGCTCCTTTCTAGCGGAAGAATCCTTTTTTCTTCTTTCCGTTGCCTGTGCCGGCGGTCTCTTCCGCATTGCCCTTGGAGGCTTCCTCGAACTGGCGGAGCAGGTCCTTCTGCTGTTCGGTCATGTTCTTGGGGGTCTGGACCACCACGGTCACGTACTGGTCCCCCCGGACCTTGTTGTGGCTCAGGTTGGGCACGCCCTTGCCCCGGAGCCGGAACTTGGTGTGGGTCTGGGTTCCTGCCTGGATGTCGTACTTCACGGGACCGTCCAGGGTGGGGACCTCCAGCTCCGCTCCCAGGGCCGCCTGGACGATGGAGATGGGCATGGTGTAGTAGATGTCGTAGCCGTTCCTGTCAAAAAGCGCATGCTCCTTCACGTAGATGGTGAGCAGCACGTCGCCCCTGGGGCCGCCGTTGCGTCCCGGCTCCCCCTTGCCCTTCAGGCGGATGGTCTGGCCATGGTCGATGCCCGCGGGGATGGAGACGTTGATCTTCTTCTTCTGCCGGGTGAATCCGGTGCCGCCGCAGTAGGTGCACTTGTCCCGGATGACCTTCCCCGTGCCTTGGCAGGTGGGGCAGGTCCGGATGCTCTGGACGGTGCCCAGGATGGTCTGCTGGTTGTAGCGGACCTGGCCGCTGCCGCCGCACTGGGTGCAGGTCTCCGGATGGGTGCCTTCCTTGGCCCCGGTTCCGTGGCAATGGTCGCAGGGGTCTGAGACGGTCATCATGATGTCCTTCTCCACACCGAAGACCGCCTCCTCGAACTCCAGCTCCAGGCTGGCCCTAAGGTTCTCCCCCTTCTGGGGCATGTTGCCGGCCTGTCCCCTGCGTCCTCCCCCGCCGAAGAAGTCCCCGAACATGTCGCCGAAGATGTCCCCCATGTCGCCGAAGTCGAAGCCGCCGGAGAATCCTCCCGGTCCGCCTCCCTGGCTGAAGGCCGCGTGGCCGAACTGGTCGTACTTGGCCCGTTTTTCCTTGTCGCTCAGGACCTCGTAGGCCTCGCTGGCCTCCTTGAACTTGTGTTCCGCCTCCGTGTCCCCCTGGTTGCTGTCCGGATGGTACTTCTTCGCAAGGGTCCGGTAGGCCTTCTTTATTTCCGCCTCCGTGGCGCTCTTGGACACCCCGAGGATCTCATAGTAATCTTTCTTCTCTGCCATGGCAGTCACCACCTATCGTATTCTTTGTTTGCATGTCCCGATCGCCCGCGGGCCGCTCCGGCCGCCGCTTGTATGTCCGCAGCTTGTCCGCATGCACCCCGCGGGCTCCACGGGTGACATGCGGGACAGGCTTGACGCCCGCAAGGCGCCAAACCTGTCCCCTGTACTTCCATCCTATTCTTCCTTGTAGTCCACGTCCACCACGTCGTCGTCCGCGGAGCCGCTTTCCTGGCCTCCTGCCTGTCCTTCGGGGCCCTGCTCCGGCGCTCCCTGGGTCTGCTGGTAGGCCTTGGAGCCCACTTCCTGGAGGGCGTTCACCAGGCGCTCCTTGGCCTTGTCCAGGGCCTCCACGTCCGTTTCGGACATGGATTCCGCCGTGGTCTTCTCCAGGATGTCCTTGACTTCCTTGACGAGGGACTCCAGGTTGCTCTTGTCCGCCGCATCCACCTTGCCTTCCAGTTCCTTGAGGGTCTTCTCGGTCTGGAACACCGCGGCGTCCGCATCGTTCCTTGCGTCCACAACCGCCTTGCGCTTCTTGTCTTCCGCCTCGAACCGCTTGGCCTCTTCCACCGCCTTCTCGATGTCCGCATCGGAGAGGTTGGTGCTGGCGGTGATGGTGATGTGCTGCTCCTTGCCTGTGCCCATGTCCTTGGCGTTGACCTTCACGATGCCGTTGGCGTCGATGTCGAAGGTCACCTCGATCTGGGGGATTCCCCTGGGGGCCGGCGCGATGCCGTCCAGACGGAAGCGTCCCAGGGTCTTGTTGTCACGGGCGAATTCCCGTTCCCCCTGGACCACGTGGATGTCCACCGCGTTCTGGCTGTCTTCCGCCGTGGAGAAGATCTGGCTCTTCTTGGTGGGGATGGTGGTGTTCCGCTCGATGAGCTTGGTGGCCACGCCGCCCAGGGTCTCGATGCCCAGGGAGAGAGGGGTCACGTCCAGCAGCAGGATGTCGCCGGCGCCGGCGTCCCCGGCCAGCTTGCCGCCCTGGATGGCGGCGCCGATGGCCACGCACTCGTCGGGGTTGATGCCCTTGAAGGGCTCCTTGCCGGTGAGCTTGTTGACGGTGGCCTGCACGGCGGGGATCCTAGTGGATCCGCCCACCAGGAGCACCTTGCCCAGGTCGGCGGGGGTGATGCCCGCGTCCTTCAGCGCCTGGTTCACCGGTCCGATGGTGGCTTCCACCAGGTCATGGGTCAGTTCGTCGAACTTGGCCCTGGTCAGGTTGATGTCCAGATGCTTGGGGCCTTCCGTGGTGGCGGTGATGAAGGGCAGGTTGATGTTGGTGCTGGTGACGGTGGAGAGTTCCTTCTTGGCCTTCTCCGCCGCCTCCTTCAGCCGCTGCATGGCCATCTTGTCGTGGGAAAGGTCCACGCCTTCGGTGTTCTTGAATTCCTTGGTCAGATATTCGATGACCCGCTCGTCGAAGTCGTCCCCGCCCAGGCGGTTGTTCCCGCTGGTGGCCAGCACCTCCAGGACCCCGTCGCCGATCTCGATGATGGACACGTCGAATGTTCCGCCGCCCAGGTCGTAGACCATGATGGTCTGCTCATGCTCGTTGTCCAGTCCGTAGGCCAGGGCCGCGGAGGTGGGCTCGTTGATGATCCTCTGGACGTTGAGTCCCGCGATCCTTCCGGCATCCTTGGTGGCCTGGCGCTGGCTGTCGTTGAAGTAGGCGGGCACGGTGATGACCGCGTCCGTGACGGTCTCCCCCAGGTAGCTTTCGGCGTCCGCCTTCATCTTCTGCAGGATCATGGCGCTGATCTCCTGGGGGGAGTAGGCCTTGTCGTCGATGTGGACCTTGTGGTCCGTTCCCATTTCCCTCTTGATGGAGACGATGGTCTTGTCGTGGTTGGTGACGGCCTGGCGCTTGGCGGTCTCACCCACCAGCCTGTCCCCCGTTTTGGTGAAGGCCACCACCGAAGGGGTTGTCCTGGTCCCTTCCGTGTTGGCGATGACCACAGGCTTGCCGCCTTCCATCACCGCCACGCAGGAGTTGGTTGTTCCCAAGTCGATTCCAATGATTTTTCCCATGATTGTTTCCTCCTATGTCCGTTCCCGTATTGTTTAGTTGACCACTTTCACCATGCTGTGGCGGATGACCGTGTCCTTGTAGGTGTATCCCTTCAGGTAAACCGCGGCTACGGTGTTTTCGTCGTATTCCTCGTTGTGTTCATGCTGCACGGCGTTGTGCAGGTTGGGGTCGAATTCCTGGTGCATGGCGTCGATCTCCGCCACCCCCACATCCTCCAGGACGCAGACCATCTGCTTGTAGATCATGTCCACCCCCTGGGCCAGGGCGCCGCCCCGTTCCTCTTCCGGGATGGCGTCCAGGGCCCGTTCGAAGTTGTCCACCACCGGCAGCAGCTTCTCCAGGACGTCCCTGGCTCCCAGGTCCACCATGGCCGCCTTCTCCTTGGCTGTCCTTTTCCTGAAGTTGTCGAATTCCGCCATGGTCCGCTGGACCCGGTCGGTCAGTTCCCGGATCGCCTCTTCCTGTTCCTTGTTCTTCCGCATCAGTTCCAGTTCCCTGTCCGTCGGGTCATGCTCGTTGACGATTTCCACTTCGTCCATCTGTTCCGCCTGGGCTTCGGCCGCCTCTTCGGCGGCCACCTGCTCCAGGATCTCTTCGGTTTGCTTCTCCACGCGCTTGCACCAGCCTTTCCTAAGTTTAGAGCCTGTTCAGCAGCTCGTCCATGTTTTTGATCAGGCACCGTAGGGAGTATACGGTGTTGTAGTAGTCCATGCGTTTGGGGCCGATGATGCCGATGGCCCCCACCCGCTCCCCGTGGATATGGTAGGAGGTGGTGATCAGGCTGCAGGCCTTCAAGTCCGGCAGCTCGTTCTCGTCCCCGATGCTGATCTTCACCTTGCCGTCCTCCAGGTCGAAGGTGGTGTTCAGGATGTCCTTGAACACGTCCCTTTCCTCGATGCTGCGCATGAGGGCCGATGCCTTGTCCAGGTCGGCGAATTCCGGATAATGGAGGATGTTGGTGGTTCCGGAGGTGTAGATGTCCATGTCGTCCACTTCGTGGATGATCTCGAAGAGGGCGTCCAGGATCTTGCCCACGATCTGGTCCTCTCCGGTGGCCTGCTTCACGGACTCGATCCGCTCCTTGCCGATCTCCTCCAGGGAGAGGTTGTAGAGCTGTTCGTTCAGCTGGAAGGAGAGCCTGTTCAGGACCGTCTGGTCATAACGGCTGTCCACCCGGATGGTCCGGTTCTTGATGTGGTTGGTGTCCGTGACCACCACCACCAGGAGCTTGCCCTCCTCCAGGTCGATGAGCTGGAGGTTCTTCACCTTGGCCCGCCGGTACTGGGGGGTGGTGACGAAGGTGGTGTAGTGGGTCTCCTGGGCCAGCAGCCGGGCGATTTCCTTGAGGAGGTTCTCGATCCGACCGGTGCTCTTGAGCAGCTGGTCCAGGTAGACCAGCTTGCCGAACTCCGCCTTCTGGAGCTCCAGCATGGTGTCCACGTAGAGCCGGTAGGCCTTGTCCGAAGGGATCCGGCCCGCGGAGGTGTGGGGCTGGACGATGAATCCCAGCTCCTCCAGGTCCGACATCTCGTTCCGGATGGTGGCCGGGCTGATCCCCAGGTTGTAGTTCTTGGAGATGGTTCTGGAGCCCACGGGTTCGGCCGTGGTCAGGTAGTCCTTGATGATGGCCTGCAGGATCTTCAGTTTTCTTTCGTTCAATTCCATAACAACACCACCTTTGGGCCTCCCCCTCCCCGGGGGAGGCAAGGGCGCAATCGCCTTGGGCTTTTGCGCTTCTGTCTCGCTTCTTCCTTGCTTGTTAGCACTCGCTCGCGTCGAGTGCTAACTTCTACCAATAAAATAGCACCTCCACCGCCCTTTGTCAAGGGGTTTAGAGCAAAAATCGGGACAGCTCTGATTCACATATGATAATGTCCTATTGTAACGCAAATGATTATGTCCCACTTCCGGTCATGGTGTACAATGAACCTCATGCGACAAAATACAATACATCGAGGTGGCCGCTATCAGAAAGGTAG
>NZ_JAAEEH010000030.1 GCF_010179735.1 Anaerotalea alkaliphila | reverse complement strand
CTCGCTGTAAACAGGTCCGTGGAATAAATGCCGCTCCCTTGCATCACGCCCAAGACCAAAAAAGCACCAGCAATAGCTGGTGCCTATGTTATAAGTTTTTCGGGACATTTTCAAAAACGCTTGACAGCCCTTTTTTCGATAAATTTAACCGATTTTTTCCTTCAGCACCTTTTCCACCTTTTTTTTGATCCGCTGGAGTGCGTTGTCGATGGATTTCACCGGCCGGTCCATGACGGCTGCAATCTCCACATATCCCGTCCCCTCCACATACCGCTGGAGGACTTCCTTCTCCATCCCGCTCAGCACCTTGGAAAGCTCCTGCTCGATGATTCCCAGGTTTTCCTTTCCGATGAAGAGTTCTTCCGGATTGGTCACCTTGTCGTTGGCGATGTGCTCCAGCATCTCCGACTTGTCGTCTTCGTCCTGATAGTTCTGCTTGTTCAGGGAGATATAGGAATTCAAGGGCATGTGCTTTTGGCGGGTGGATGCCTTGACCGCGGTGATCATCTGCCGGGTGACGCACAGGTCCGCAAAGGAATGGAAGGAGGCGTCCTTGTCCCCCTTGTAGTCCCTGACCGCCTTGAACAGCCCAATCATGCCTTCCTGGATGATGTCTTCCTTGCTTCCGCCAATCAGGAAATAGGACTTTGCCTTCTTCTCCACCAGCATCTTGTACTTGTTCAAAAGAAAGTCCAGGGCAAAGTCATGCCCCTGGTGCGCAATGCCCACCAGTTCCTCGTCTGTGTAGGACAACAAATTTTCAATCCTGTATTTTTTCTCCATATCCACCACACACCGTCCTGGTCATTTCAACCGCCGCAGGGTTTCCATCCACTCCCGCACCTGGGGGTCCAGATGTCCCTCCAACCGGTTGTTGTTCAACTGGATCTTCTCCGTGTACTCTTCCCGGATCCTCTGCTTCTCCCGGTCGATTTCCTCCCGCAATTCCTTCGCCGTCATCCGGGAGGCTCCGCTTCCCAGGATGATGGTCTGCTCCAACCCGTCGGAAGTCGCCACACGGATCTTCACATCCCTGCCCTTGCTGTAGGCCACCTTTTCGATGAAGTGGTCGGCCGTCTCCCGCTCCTTGGTGAACACCACCTTGATGTTCTTGTAGTCCATGACCTTTCCCACGTTCCCCTTCACCAGATGGGCGTCAAAGATCAGGATGATCCGGGCCTTGGTGATGCCCTGGAAGTTGGAGAGCTCCTCCATCAACGTCTGCCTCGCGTTGTCCAGGGATTCTTCCGCCATCTCTTTAGTCTGCTCCCAGGCGAAAATGATGTTGTAGCCGTCCACCAATAGATATTCCGCAGCCATGCGCCCTCAATCCCTTTGCCTGAGAGCCTCGTAGAGCAGGACCCCAGCAGCCACCGATGCGTTCAGGGATCCGATCTGTCCCTTCATGGGGATGCTGGCCACGAAGTCGCAGCTTTCCTTCACCAACCGGGACACCCCTTCCCCTTCCTTGCCGATGACGATGGCCAGGGGCCCCTTCATGTCGATGTCATACATGCGGGTGCCGTCCATGTCCGCGCACACCGTCCAGATGCCCTCCTTCTTCAGCTCCTCGATGGTCCTTGCCACGTTGGTGACCCGGGCCACCGGCGTATACTCCACCGCCCCCGCGGAGGTCTTCACCACGGTGGCTGTCAGGCCCACCGCCCTCCGCTTCGGTATGACGACCCCGTGGACGCCTGCGATGTTGGCGGTCCGCAGGATGGCACCCAGATTGTGGGGGTCTTCGATTCCGTCCAGGATCACCAGGAAAGGGGGTTCCCCTTTTTCCCTCGCCAGCTCCAGGATGTCTTCCAGCTCCACATAGTCGTAGGCTGCCACGAACGCCACGACACCCTGGTGTTTGGCGCCTCCGGTCAGCTGGTCCAGACGCTCCTTGGTCTCGAACTTGGTGATGATCCCCCGCTTCCTGGCCTCCGACACGATCTTCTTTATGGGACCGTCCAGGTTCTCCTGGTCCAGGAGGAACAGGCGGTCGATGCTCCGGTTTGCCTTGAAGGCTTCCATAACCGCATTGCGGCCTTCGATGACCAGTTCCTGGGACGCCTTGTCCCCTTCTTCCCGCTGACTCAATTCCCGCTTTTCACCGTATTCTTCCATAGGCTTTTCGCCTCCTATTCTTTCTTCTTGTGCACACTGTCGACCATCTTCTGCAACTTCCGCCCCTTGGGCAAAAGGGACAGCTCGTCCTCCGAGAATCCCCTGGACCAGAAAAGGACCAAGGCGTACAAGAGCGCACCCAGGCCGATGGCGGCTAGGGTGGACAGCGCGTTGCTGCCCGTAAGGGCCACCATTGCCTTGTATCCCAGACCGGAGCAGACCCCCATGACACCCGCCGCCAGCAGCGGCTTCAGGAATTCCTGGGTGATTTCCAGATGGAAGTCCACGTTCCTTCTAATATAATGGTAATTCACGAAAACAAAGACGATATAGAAACCCAAGGACCCCAGCGCAGCCCCCAGGCCCTGGAGACCGGTGGGGATGAGCAGATGGTTCAGGACCAGCTTGACCCCTGTGGCCCAGGCTAGGGCGGCGATGGGCACATAGTACCTGGACAACCCCTGCAGTATTCCCGAAAGGGACTGACCCAGGACCATGAACACCAGCGTAGCCCCGAAGACCTGCAGGTAGGCCACGCCCTCATATCCGGCCGGATAGAGCAGCTTCATGATGGGAAGGGCCAGGACCACGATGCCCACAGAGGCAGGGGTTCCCAGCTTGATTGCCAGGCCGATCCCCTCCTTGATCTTGGAGGCCAGCTCCTCCCCGTCGTCCCTGGCTTTTGCGGCGGAGATGCCGGGGACCAGGCTGATGATGAGGGAGACACTGAGCACCAGGGGCACGTTGATGACACTGTATGCCTTGCGCATCTGCCCCAGCATTTCCACCCCGTCCGCAGCCGTATGGCCGGCCCCTTGGGACATCAGGATGGAGCTCAGTGTCAGGGAGTCGATCATGCTCATGACCGAAAAGGCCGCCGACGCGGCCGTGACAGGCACCGCGATGGCGATGATCCTGCCTATGGCCGGCAGCCACAGGAACCGTGCCTGGCTGTCGCCGGAAGCGGCCGCCCGCTCCAGCAGTCCCTTGCGGACCTTGCCATAGGCCAGGACCAGATAGACCGCGGCCACGGCGAATCCTACGGTGGCCCCCAGGGCCGCGCCTCCCACCGCCTCCGGGATGGAGCTGCCTGCGCCCAGGAGGGTCACCACCAGGCCGATCCCCACGATGACCTTGATGAAATTCTCTATGATCTGGGAAATCCCCGTGGGATGCATGACCTGCATGCCCTGGAAATATCCCCTGACCGCCCCCGCCACGCCGATGAACACCGGCGAGAAGGCCAGGCCCCGCATGACGTGGAGGGAGCCCGGATCCCAATGGGCCACCTGGATGAAGAAGCCTCCCCCAAAGTACAGCAGCAGGCTGACCGCCGCACCGAACAGGACCGCCAGCCAGAAGGTGGCCTTGAAGGTGTTGTGGGCCCGCTTGTAATGGCCTGCCGCCGTTTCTTCGGCGATCAGCTTGGAAACGGAGTTGGGCAGGCCCACAAGGGCGGCGGCCGTAAGGAAGGCGTAAATGGGATAGACCTGCTGGTAGTATCCCACGCCCTGGTCTCCCGTGTAGTATGCCAGGGGAATGTTGTAGAAGGCACTGATCACTTTGGACGCCAGCCCGGCGAAGGACAGGATCACGGCTCCCTTGATGAACCTCTGGGTCTGTCTAGTCATGTCCGGACACCCCTTCCCCCGGAGGCGGGCTTTGAGACGCAAGCTCCAGGACCCGGGCATAGCTCCCCTTCAGATACAGATATCCCAGCAGGGCTTCGAACCCGGTTGCGTTCTTGTAGTCCATGAGCCGGGCGTTCTTCGGCACGGTGGCGGATTTGGCGTTCCGTCCCCTCTTGTAGACGGCCCGTTCCTCCTCCGTAAGATGGGGTTCCCACAGGGCCATGCGCTCCGCCTGGGCGGCAGCCTTCACTTGTTCCCGCGCCTGCTTGTGCAGTTCGTTCACCGGCCTGTTTCCTCCCTCCAGGCAGCGGGTCCTCACCACCAGGTCGTACACTCCGTCACCGATGAAGGCCAGGACCAGCGGGGAGTACAGCCTGGGGTCCTGCCTCCCCGCCAGGAAATCGGGAATCCCTTCCGTAAAAAATTCTTCCAAACTCCGCACCTCTATGCTCTCTTAAACTTGACCCCTTCCCGGGTATCCTCGATGGCGATGCCTTTTTCCAACAGCTGGTTCCGGATGCCGTCCGCCAAAGCGAAATCCTTGGCCTTTTTCGCCTCCGCCCTTTTTCCGATCTGCTCCCGGATGAATTCCAATTCCTCTTCCGTGAATTCCTCCACCGTTTCCTTGTCCAGGTCCAGTCCGAGGACGGTGTCGAAGGCGCGGACCAGCTCCAGCTTTTCGACAGGGGAAAGCTCCCCTTCCTTCAGCACCTCGTGCAGGACAGTGATGGCATTGGAGATGTTCATGTCGTCCGCCAGACAGTTCTTGAAGTCCTGGTCGTAGCGTTCCGCCAGCGCCGGATGCCTTTGGGGGTTGCCAGCCTCCGCTTCCGCAGCCTTTTTCACCGCCAGCACCTTGTTCCGCAGCTTCCCGTAGGCCGTCTTGGCCATTTCCAGGGATTCATAGGTGAACACCAGCTGCTTCCGGTAATGGGAGCCCAGCACGTAAAACCGGTAGACAAGGGGGTTGAACCCCTTCTTCTCCAGAAGGGAGAGTGTCAGGAATTCCCCTTTGGACTTGCTCATTTTTCCGGAGTTGTCCAGGAGGAACTCCCCGTGCCACCAGTATTTCACCCATGGCTTGCCCGTGTAGCTTTCCGTCTGGGCGATTTCGTTGGTGTGGTGCACCGGGATGTGGTCCACGCCCCCGCAGTGGATGTCCATCTGGGGACCCAGGTGCTTCAATGCGATGACGGAGCACTCCAGGTGCCAGCCCGGATAGCCTACCCCCCAGGGGGAATCCCACTTCATGGCCTGGTTCTCGAATTTCGACTTGGTGAACCAGAGCACGAAGTCTTGGGGGTTCTTCTTGTGCAGGTCCTCCTCCACACCGTCCCTGCTGGCGGTCTGCAAATCCTCCAGGTTCATCCGGGAGAGCTTGGTGTATTCCGGAAATCTGGAAATGTCGAAGTATACGTTCCCGTTGGCCGTATAGGTGAATCCCTTGGCTTCCAGGGTCCTGATCATCTCGATGTAATCCCCGATGAAATCCGTCGCCTTGGCGACCACAGTGGGCTCCTTGATGTTCAGCTTGGCGCAGTCCGCAAAGAAGGCGTCCGTATAGTAGGCCGCCACTTCCCAGACCGTCTTGTTCTCCCGGGCGGCCCCTTTCAGCATCTTGTCTTCCCCGTCGTCCGCATCGGATTCCAGGTGTCCCACATCCGTCACGTTCATGACTCTCTTGACGGAATAGCCCAGATACTCCAAGCTCTTCACCAGGGCGTCCTCCATGATGTATGTCTTCAGGTTTCCCACATGGGCATAGTTGTAGACCGTGGGGCCGCAGGTGTAGATTCCCACCTGCCTGTCCTGCAGGGGAACGAATTCCTCCACGGACCTGCTCAAGGTATTGTACAGTTTCATCAGGCTCTCCTCCCGTGTTCTAGTCTTCCAGTTCCGGATTGTCGGGGCAGACGCTGCACCGTTCCTGCTCCAAACGCTCCAGCTCCTCTTCCCCGATGCCGCCCAACCGCTGCTCCAGCCGGCGCATCCGGATGTCCAGTTTGCACATCTCATGCCGCACCGGGTCCGGCAGGTGGATCTGGTCCATGGTATCCTGTGGATGGACCTTCCGGTCGCTCCGCTTCACGACCCTTCCCGGGATTCCGACGACCGTGGAATTGGGCGGAACTTCCCGCAGGACAACGGAGCCGGCTCCGATTTTGGAGTCATCCCCAACGGTGAAGGACCCTAGGATTTTGGCGCCGGCGCTGATCATGACATTGTTGCCGATGGTCGGATGGCGCTTGCCCGTTTCCTTGCCGGTCCCTCCCAGGGTCACCCCCTGGTAGATGGTCACGTTGTCGCCGACGATCGCCGTTTCTCCGATCACCACCCCATGGCCGTGGTCGATGAAAAGTCCATGGCCGATGGTGGCTCCGGGATGGATCTCGATGCCGGTCTTCCGCACGGTCCTTTGGGAAATCCAGCGGGCCAGGAAGTACCGCTTCCGCTTGTAGAACCAATGGGCGATCCTATACCGGTAGATGGCATGGAAGCTGGGATAAAGAAAGACTTCCATGGAGGACTTGATGGCCGGGTCCCTGTCTTTGATCACTTGCATCTCTTCTTTTATAAAGCCGATAATTCCCATGCTGCCATTCCTTTCAAGACGTAAGTCCAGACAAAGGGGACTCCCTTTGCCTGGTTCCGGTTGCCTAGTTCTTCAATTGGGACAGGAAGTTGTTCGTATAGTTGCGCATGTTCGAATCCGGATAATCCACCAGCAGCTGCTCGAAGAGCGAAACCGCCATGTCCGTCCGGCCCAGCAATTGATGGCATCTGGCCAGATAGTAGAGGGCGTCGTCCGAATAGCGCTGGTCCACGGCGATTTTCCTGGACTTTTCCAGCAGCGGGATCGCCTCCTCGTATCTTCTGGAATTGTACAGGGCGTACCCTTGGTTGTAGGCCGTTTGTGCCGCTGGGGGATAGACCTTTCCGCGGACCTCCGCCAGCAGTTCCAGCAACAGGGGGTCCTGGATCCTGGCGTCCTCCACCGCAAGGGCGGCGTCCACCGTCTCCTCGTTGTTTCCCCGGAGATAATGGCCGAAGACCGTGGCCACCGTCTTGAGCTGGGAAGCATAGGAGGACTGGTCGCCGTAAGTTTCCCCCAGCGCCTCCAGTTCCCCCCGCTTCTCCTCCAGCTGGGTCTCCAGGGTCCGCACTTCCGCTTCCAGGCGGATGTTCTTGGATTCCAGACCCTCCACCTGGGTGGTGAGGCTCCCGATCCTGGCGTCCCTGTCGTTCAGGGCCCCGGGCGTCACCAGGAACGCCATGACGGAAATTCCGATGACCACACCCAGCACCACGGCGACGAACTGCTGCACCGACTGATTGACCATGATCTGCCGGGTGTGCTTCTTTTCGTCCAGCACCTTCTCCTTCACTTCCTGGAGGGGACGGTTTTTCGGCCTGTTCTCTTCCGCATGCTCCATTTCCCGCAGCCAGCGGGAGGCAAGGAGGTTCCCTCCGTCCAGTTCCAGAACCTTCTGCAGCTCCTTCTTGGCCTGTTGCAGCTGGCCGGTCTTGCCTAAGCAGAGCGCCATCAGCCCGTGGGCCCGGACGAACTTCGGATTCAGCTGCTGGGCCTTGCGCAGCTGCAGGATGGCCAGATCCAGGCTTCCCAGCCGGACATGGCGCAGCGCCTGGTTGTAGTGCTTGACCGCCTGGTTCCATTTTTCCAGCTTGGAGTGGTCCTTCTCCAGCATGCCCAGGAACACCACAGCCCGGTTGCCGTCTTGCTGCATGTTCTTGCTGAGGATCCATTGCCGCACGGCGGCGGCAGGCTCCCCCATCTCCAAGTGCACCAGTCCCAGAAGGTTCCTGGCCTGCACATTCCCCTTGTCGAACCGCACGCTTCCCTTCAGGAGCTGCTCCGCGCTGGAAAGGTCATGCTCCCTGGCCCTTTCCAATCCCTCGTTGTACATGGCGAGGGAAGTGTTCTTGATCTTCCTGTAGACAGTGCCCTCCACCATCATTTCACCTGCTTTTCGCGTTCTTTTTTCAGTTCCTGCACCATTTCATCCAATATTTCCGTGATGTCCTTGGATGCATAGGCGTAAATGGCGTCTTCCACTTCTTCCAGCTCCAAGGCCGGCTTGAATTTATCCAGTTCCTCGTCAAAATTGATCATTCCTTGCAAACCTCCTCGAAGAAACCCCGCACCTCCGCAATGAAATACAGGGAGCCCAGACAGCAAAGCAGCGGCTTTTCCGCCTCCCGCTCCTGGTGCATATATGCCAGCAACGTCTCCCGGAAATCCTCCAGGGAGACCGTATCCAAATCGTTCCTCAACGCTTTCGCTTTCTCTTCCAGCACGGAAGGCGGGATGCCTTCCACGGTCCGGATGGGGCAAAATCCCAGCCGGCGCAGGTTCGGCAGACGCACCAGCGCCTCCAGCATCCCCTCGAAGGCCTTGCCCTCCTTGACCGCCAGCAAAATCTCCAGGTCCCGGTCCCCGTATCCGGCCTCCAGCGCCTCCACGAGACGCTCCATGCCATTGGTGTTGTGGGCGCCGTCCAACAGGATGTTGGGGGCAAGGAATTCCATCCGTCCCGGCCAGCGGAAATGCTCCAGGCCTTGCCTGAGATGCTCCTCCCGGATGGCGGGAAAATCCTCCTGCACCGCCGCCCAAGTCAGGGCAAGGTTGGCGTTTTCCAGCTGATAGGGACAGAATGCGCCCATTTTCAAGCGTTCATACCTATAATACTTGTTCCGGATGCAAAAATCAATGCTTTTATCCGTTCTTCCCAAAATTTCAGTCTCATAGGGAAAGGCTCCGAACCAGGGAGAATCCAGGGAAAGCGCCCTGGATTCAAGAACTTTCTCCACCTCTACAGGGTCGTTGGCGGCCACCACAGGCACGCCCGCCTTCAGGATTCCCGCTTTCTGGAAGGCCACCTCCTCCAGCGTGTCTCCAAGAACTTCCGTATGGTCCAGGCCGATCCGGGTGATGATGCAGGCCGACGGCTTTTCCACCACATTGGTTGCATCCCACAATCCTCCCAACCCCGTCTCCAGGACCACCGCCTCCACTTCCCTTTCGGCGAAATGGAGGAAGGCCATGGCCGCAAGCCGTTCGAAAAAAGTGGCCCCCCCGGCCCTTCCCTGCCGTGCGGCAGCCGCCACCCTGCCGTAGAGCGCTGCAAACTCCTCTTCCGGAATGGGCATCCCATCCACCTGGATCCTTTCCGTCATGGACAGCAGATGGGGGGAAGTGAACAGTCCTGTCCTGATTCCGGCCGCCCCCAGGATTCCCGCCAAGAGGGCGCATACGGAACCCTTCCCGTTGGTTCCCGCCACGTGTATGACCTTCAGCCGGTCCTGGGGGTTCCCCAGCGCCTGCAGGAGGTGCCTCATCCGCGCCAGGGTAGGCTTCCCCTTGAAGCGGGGCAACCCCTCCAGCTCCTCCACCGCCGCTTCGTACGGCTTCCTGTTTCCGGACATTTTCCCGTTGCTCATCCTTTGCGCCTCCTCCGATTTCTTTGGGCCATCATAGCATGAATTCCACCCCCATGCAATCCCTCCTCCCCGGCACGTTCATATTTTGTTCATATTTTTTCCATCAAAGCGCCACCTGTTCATCATGGAATCACCACACAACTCCCTTAGACTGTAACTGTAGGAAAACAATCGACGATCCAAGGAGGGATCCTTATGTACAACGACCCCATCGAACCAGAGAGAACCACCGATGGAATTGCGGATGAACCCAGAGACGACAGCGTCGTCCATACAACCACCGACGGGGAGTGGAGGACCCTGCCGGAAGCCCCCCCTCCCGCCGCACCGGAACCCGCACGCTTCCGCTGGCTGCGCAGGACCGCCCTGTTCCTGCTTGTGCTTTTTCTTGCGGGGCTCACCTTTGGGGGCGGCTATGTAACCGCCATCTACTTCAGGGAACAGGTTGCCCAAACGGTGGGCGGCCTCCTGGGATATGACCTGGAGGAAACCGGTTCTGTTTCCGTGAACCAGGTGCAGCCTATCCTGACCGAATCCTCCGAGGGCACGCCGGTGACCGCCATCGCCAAAACCGTAGGGCCCTCGGTGGTGACCATCACCAGCACCTTCCAGAACAACCGGAACCCCTTCCTCTTCGAGTCCGGGCGTTCCAGCGTGGGCACAGGTTCCGGCATCATCTACAGTGTGGACCGGGACCGGGTCCTGATCATCACCAACCACCACGTCATCGACGGGGCCGCTTCCGTAGCCGTTTCCTTCAATACGGAGCAGGACATCCAGGCCAAGGTGATCGGCTTCGACTCCAGAATCGACCTGGCTGTGCTTTCCGTCTCCCTGGAGGACCTTAAATCGGCGGACGCCTCCCTGGCGGACGGGATCACCGTGGCCGCTTTCGGGGATTCCGACAAGGTGGAGGTGGGGGAACTGGCGGTGGCCATCGGAAACCCCATGGGCAAGCAGTTCAGCAACACCATCACCACCGGCGTGGTCAGCGCCAAGAACCGCCAGGTCTTCGTGGACAATGACGCTGTGGACTTCATCCAGACCGATGCCGCCATCAACCCCGGCAACAGCGGCGGGGCCCTGGTGAACCGGTACGGGGAGGTCATCGGGATCAACACCGCCAAGTATGTGGACGCCACCGTGGAAGGGATGGGATTCGCCATCCCCAGCAACACCGCCTTGCCGGTGGTGGAGAAGATCATCGAGACCGGCGGCGGACAGGATACGGCCTATGTGCTGAATGCGGACCGTCCTTTCCTGGGGGTCGGCATTTCCGACATCAATGAAGGGCTTTACGGAGAGACCGGCATGCCCTTCGGCGTGTACGTCACCAGCGTCTATGCGGGAAGCGCCGCGGAGACGGCCGGCATCCAGGTGGGGGATGTGATCTACTCCCTGGACAACAGGAGGATAACCTCCTCCGAGCGGCTGTTCGAGGCCCTTGGTTCCTACAAGGCCGGAGACAAGGTCACCATCGGGCTTGTCCGGTCGGAAGAGATCATGCAGGTGGAAGCCACCCTTACCCGCTACGGGGATGTGGTGACGGATTGATGCGAAAAGGGAAGGGGGCTGCGGCACCGATCGGTGCTGCAGCCCCCTTCCCTTTTCTTCCTATTTGAGCTTCTTCTTCAACTGTTCCAGACGGGCGGACACCTGCTCCAGCACCTGTTCGTACTTGGCTTGTTTGTCCTTCTCCTCCTGGATCACCTGGGCCGGGGCTTTGGATGTGAAACCTTGGTTCGCCAGCTTCTTGGACACCCGCTCCACTTCCTGCCGGAGCTTTCCGGCTTCCTTCTCCAGGCGGGCCACTTCTTTCTCCATGTCGACCAGTTCCGCCAGGGGCATGTAGATGGCCGCCTGGGGAATCATGGTGGAAACGGCGTCCTCATCGATGCCGGTCCGGTCCTCCTGGATTTCCACTTCGCTGGCGGATGCCAGGCTGGCGAAGAACACCGTCCCTTCCCTGAAGATCCTGCGGATGTCCGCGTCTTCGGAGACCACATGCACCTTGGCTTTCCTGGAAGGGGGGACCTGCATGTCCGCACGCACGTTCCGCACGCTGCGGACCGCTTCCTTCAGCAGGGTGATTTCCGCCTCTTCCTTTGCGAAATCCCATTCCGGCCTGAATCCCGGCCAGTAGGAAACCATGATGGAGGTTTCCTGGCTCTGGATGGTCTTGAAGATCTCTTCGGTCACGAAGGGCATATAGGGGTGGAGCAGCTTCAGGGACTGGACCAGGACGGTCTTCAGGGTCCAAAGGGCCGCTTCCCTCGTCTCCCCTTCCCCCTGGTACAGCCTGGGTTTCACCATTTCGATGTACCAGTCGCAGAACTCGTCCCAGATGAAGTCGTAGAGCTTGGCCACGGCCAGCCCCAGTTCGAAACGGTCCATGTTGTCGGTGACCTCCTTGGCCAGATTATTGGCTTTGGAAAGGATCCACTTGTCCGCCGGCGTCAGGGACTCCAGAGACACCTCTTCCGGTTCTTCGTCCCCCAGGTTCATCAGGATGAACCTGGATGCGTTCCAGATCTTGTTGGCGAAGTTCCTGCTGGATTCGATCTTCTCCAGGTTGAAGCGCATGTCGTTTCCCGGGGAGTTTCCGGTGACCAGGGCAAGCCGCAGGGCATCCGCTCCGTACTGTCCGATGACCTCCAGTGGATCGATGCCGTTACCCAGGGATTTGCTCATCTTCCTGCCGTCCGCATCCCGGACCAGCCCATGGATGAACACGGTCTTGAAGGGCACCTTCCCCGTGAATTCCAGGGAGGAGAACACCATCCGGACGACCCAGAAGAAGATGATGTCATACCCCGTAACCAAGACGTTGGTGGGGAAGAAGTACTCCATCTCCTTGGTGGCTTCCGGCCATCCCAGGGTGGAGAAGGGCCACAGGGCGGAGCTGAACCAGGTGTCCAGGGAATCCTCATCCTGTTTCCAACGGCTTGCGCCACATTTCGGGCAGGCTTGGGGCATTTCCTTTGAGACCACGATTTCCCCGCATTCCTGGCAGTAGTAGGCGGGAATCCTATGCCCCCACCAGAGCTGCCTGGAAATGCACCAGTCCCGGATGTTCTCCAGCCAATGGAGGTAGATCTTCCCATACCGTTCCGGTACGAACTGGAGCTCACCGCTCTTCAGCGCCTGGATGGCGGGCTTGGCCAGCTCATCCATCCGCACGAACCACTGCTGCTTCACCAGCGGCTCCACCACCGTGTCGCATCTGTCGTGGAGGCCCACATTGTGCACATGGTCCTCGATCTTGACCAGGTTCCCCTCTTCCTTCAGCCGGGCCACCATCCGTTTCCGGGCCTCGTAGCGGTCCAGGCCTTCATATTCGCCTCCCATGGCGTTGATGGTACCGTCGTCGTTGATGACGTTCACCTGGGGCAGGTTGTGGCGCAGTCCCACCTCGAAGTCGTTGGGGTCGTGGGCGGGGGTGATCTTCACCACGCCGGTGCCGAACTCCCGGTCCACGTAATCGTCGGCGATGATGGGGATCTCCTTGTTCACGATGGGCAGGACGACCTTCTTGCCCACCAGGGCCGCATACCGTTCGTCCCCGGGATTCACCGCCACCGCCGTATCCCCCAGGAGGGTCTCCGGCCGGGTGGTGGCCAGTTCCAGGTACCCCTCCTCTCCCGCGATCTTGTACCGGAGGTGGTAGAAATGGCTGTTCTTCTCCACATGCTCCACTTCCGCGTCGGAGATGGTGGTCTGGCAGACGGGGCACCAGTTGATCATCTTGGATCCCCTGTAGATGTATCCCTTTTCATAATAGCGGATGAACACTTCCAGAACGGCGTCCGAACATCCTTGGTCCAGGGTGAACCGCTCCCTTTCCCAGTCGCAGGAAGCTCCCAGCTTCTTCAGCTGGTCGATGATCACACCGCCATACTCTTCCTTCCATTCCCAAGCCCTTTCCATGAAACCGTCCCGGCCCAAGGTTTCCTTGTCCAGCCCCTCCTCCGCCATCTTCTGCACGATCTTCACTTCCGTGGCGATGCTGGCGTGGTCCGTACCCGGCTGCCACAAAGCCTCCTTGCCCTCCATCCGCTTCCATCGGATCAGGATGTCCTGCAGCGTATTGTCCAGGGCATGGCCCATGTGCAGCTGTCCCGTGATGTTCGGGGGCGGAATCACGATGCAATAAGGCTCCTTGCCTTCCTTGGGCTCCGCATGGAAATATCCCTGCTTCTCCCATTCCCCATACAAACGATCCTCCATCCCCGCCGGATGGTACGTCTTCTCCAATTCTCTACCCATGGTTTCCTCCTACAGACATGTTTCTATCATTTTAGCGACGCCAGGAGCATGGCCAGCACACCGGCCACCACCATGGCGGCGCCTACGATCTTGATGGTAAGCATCCCCCTCGCCAGCAGGTCCAGGAACTCCTGGGAACCGTCCCGCTCCCCATACCTTCCCTGGAGGAACTGCTTCTCCTGCTTCCTGAACATCCAGCGCGAACCCAGAAACAAGATGGATCCGACGACAAAAACGATCAAACCTAAAATATACATAAGCACTCCTTCAATCGACTTCGCAACTTCAAATGTAAACAATCTGGACACCGATGTCAAGACCTTTCGGGAAGGGAACCTGAAAAAAGCGGAAACGGCCCTGGATTTTCCCCCGGATACCGGCTATAATGGGGAAAACAGCCCGTTTGCCCTACCCCATGCCCGTCTGCCGCAAACAAGGTTCCCGACGGCGTCGGGAACAGCGCGAATCCCGGAACAGCTCCATCCCATCAGCCAGAAGGAGGCACCATGTCCAGTACAAAACAGCATTTCCACGGCAGCGACCTGGAGAAAATCGCTGCCCATTACCGGATTCCCCAGTCCGAAATCGTCAACTACAGCGGAAACGTCAATCCCCTGGGGCTCTCCCCCCTGCTCCTTACGGAGCTCTCCAAACAGATTGCCCTCATCGCCTCCTATCCGGACAGGGAATACACCAGCCTCCGGGCTGCCCTGGGCCGCTATCTGGAGGTGGATCCCGCCAACATCCTGGTGGGGAACGGCTCCACAGAAATCATCAGCCTGCTGATCAAGGTGGTGGCCCCCCAGAAGGCCCTGGTGCTGGGCCCCACCTACTCCGAGTACGAGCGGGAGATCTTCCTGGGAGGAGGTTCCACCCGCTATTACCGCCTCCTGGAGGAGAACGACTTCCAGATCGATGTGGAGGATTTCCTCCAGCATCTTACGGAGGATTTGGACCTGCTGGTCCTGTGCAACCCCAACAACCCCACGTCCACCGCCCTGAGCGCCAGCCGTCTCCGCACCATCCTGGACCGCTGCAAGGAGCTGGACATCTTCGTCCTGGTGGATGAAACCTACATCGAATTCGTGGAGGACCTGGCCGCCTACACCGCGGTCCACCTGACGGAATTCTACAACAACGTGCTGATCATCCGGGGGGTGTCCAAGTTTTTCGCCGCTCCCGGCCTCCGCTTGGGCTACGGGGTCTGCGGCAACCAGGAGTACCTCCAGAAGATCAACAATGCCAAGAACCCCTGGACCATCAACGCCCTGGCCGCCTATGCCGGGGAACTGATGCTCCAGGACACGGAATACATCCGGCGGACCCGGGAACTGATCTCCACCCAGCGGGAGGCCGTCTACCGCACCTTGTCCGGCTGGCCTTTCGTGAAGGCCTACGCCCCCATGGCCAACTTCATCCTGGTCAAGATCCTGGACGAAGCCCACACGTCCCAGGACCTGTTCGACGCCCTGATCCAGAGGAAGAGGATGATCCGGGACGCCTCCAGCTTCCCCTTCCTGGGGGACCGGTTCTTCCGTTTCTGCTTCCTGACGGCGGAAGACAACCGGCTGCTGCTGGAAGCCATCCGGGAGATCCTCGCCCCTTGAGGGTTTTCCTTCATCAGCATATGAAAGGGGCTGCGCACCGGCCGTTGCGCAGCCCCTTTTCTCGTCTGGAGCCTCATCCTCCAGACTGGTTCCACTTCCCGTTCTTCAGACGGAGGGCGAACAGCACGGCGCGGACCAGCCAGTCCGCATACATGCCCAGCCAGATCCCCAAAACCCCTATCCCCAGGGGGATGGCCAAGAGATATCCCACCAGGATCCTGAACATCCACATGCCCACCACGGAAACCAGCAGGGTATAGCGCACATCCCCGCTGCCCTTGAAGCCCGCAGGGAGGATGAAGGACATCGCCCAAAGCAGGGGCATCGCCACCGCCGCGCTCCGGACCAGCCCTCCCGTGAGCTCCACGACTTCCCTGTCCTCCGTGTAGATGGATGCCAGGAACCGGGAGAAGGGGAACATCAGCATGCAGATGCCCAGCAGCACCACCATGCAGGTCTTGACCAGATAGGTCAGGATCCGCTTTGCCTTTTCCGGGTCCTTGCGCCCGATCTCCCTTCCCACCATCGTCGTGGCGGCGATGCTGATGGCCGTTCCGGGTATGTTCAGCAGGCCGAACATGGAACTGGCGATGGCATTGGATGCGATGGCCGCGGTTCCCATCCCCACCACGAACACCTGGGTCACCAGCTTGCCCCCGTTGAACAGGAGGGACTCCAGTCCTGCCGGGAGTCCGATCCGGAAGACATCCACCAGGGTGCCGGAGTGGAAACGGAAATTGCGCACGGTTCCCCTCTTCCCCTTGAAGAAGTCCCTTCCCAGGGCCAGCACCACCAACAGGGCGCCCAGGGTCCGGGCCGCTCCGATGGCCAACGCCGCCCCCCGGACCCCCAGTCCCGGTATCCCCAGGTTGAAATGGGGGTTGGACAGGTGCAGTCCGAAAATCAGAAGGTAGCCCAGGACCACGTTGAAGACGTTCATGGTAAGGCTGATCTTCATGGGGGCCTTGGTGTTCCCCGACCCCCGGAGGATGCCGAAGGCCATGGACAGCAGCGCCATCAGGGGATAGGTGAATAGGGTGATGGTGAAGTACTCCACAGCGTATGCCATCACCCGGGGCTCCGCCTGGCCGAAGGCGGACAGGACCAGGGACCTGCGGAACAACGCCAGCACCAGGGTGATTCCGATGGACAGGGCAACCCCTGCCGCCACGGAGTTGAGTCCCGCCCTCCGGGCCTGCTGGGGGTCCTGGCGTCCCAGACTCTGGGCGACCACGACCGTTCCGCCCACAGCCAGGGCGGAAAAGAAAGTGATGGCGATGTTGTTCAGGGAGTCGATCATGCCGATGGCGGACACCGCTTCCCTGCCCAGCCTCCCGGCCATGACCGTATTCACAACCCCCATGAGCATAAGGAAAGCCTGCTCCAGGAGGATGGGCATCGTCAGCCGGAAGGCTTCCCTCCTCACTTCTGTTCCTGTTCCTTGGCCTTGGCCTTGGCTGCATGCTCTTCCTCAGAGACGACCTTCGACCTGGAAACCAGTTCCTTGCAATGGTCGCACAGATAGGAAACGCTGCCGCAGCCTTCCACCTTCTCCAAAACATTCCCGCATTTGGGGCAATAATAGTTCATCTTCCGCACCTCCTGTTTTTTCCTATTTCCCTTCATTGTATCAAAAACGGGCCGGATAGGCAAACCTGCTGCCGGGCCAATTCCCCACAAAAAAAAATAATTGAGGAAATCCTGGGCAAGATGCTATATAATAGGGAAGACGACATCTGCAGAAAGCGAGGTGGAAGCCTTTGAACATTGGCATCTTCACTGATTGTTATTACCCGCAAATAAATGGGGTGGTCACTTCCGTCATGATCCTCCGGGACGAACTGGTCAAGCGGGGACACAAGGTGACCATCATCACCGTAAAGGTGCCCGGCCACCAGGACGAGGAGGAGGACATCATTCGGATCCCTTCCCTTCCCTTTGCGCGGTGGAAGGAGTTCCGGGTCGCGGTACCCCTGTTCGCCAGGGCCTACCGCCGGGTCAAGAAGTTGGACCTGGACGTGATCCATACCCATACGGAATTTTCCATCGGCCTGTTCGGGAAATACATGGCCCGGGCCTTGAGCATCCCGGTGCTCCACACCTACCATACCATGTACGAGGATTATACCCACTATGTCCTGAACTTCAAGCCCGGCAAGCGTGTGGTGAAGAAACTGATCATCCGGGGCAGCAAGGTCTATGTGAAGAAGTTCAACGCCCTCATCGCCCCTTCCGCCAAGACCAAGGAAGCCTTGGAACGCTATGGCGTGAAGAACAGGATCTTCGTCCTGCCCACCGGCATCAATATCCAGAACTTCCAGCGGACATCCCCCGACCACCCCCGGATCCAGGAGATCAGGCGCCAACTGGGCCTGACCCCCGAGAACAGGGTCATCCTGTCCCTGGGCCGGGTCTCGGAGGAGAAGAACGTGCAGCTGACCCTACGCCAGTTCGCCTTTCTGCAAAAGACCCACCCCCATGTACGACTGGTGGTGGTGGGGGACGGCCCCTACCGGGAAAAGCTGGTCCAACTCCATAGGGAACTGGGGCTGGAGGACGTGGTCCGTTTCACGGGCAGCGTCCCCTGGGAAGAGGTGTCCTATTACTACAGCATGGCGGACCTCTTCGTCAGTGCCTCCAGTACGGAAACCCAAGGGCTGACCATCCTGGAAGCCATGGCCAGCCGCCTCCCTGTGGTGGTCTTCGAGGACGAGAACATCCGGGACGTGGTGGTGCATGGGCTTTCCGGCCATCTCTTCCAGGACGGGGAAGGCCTCCTCAAGGCCCTGGGAAGCGCCTTGGACAACCAGGAATTCACCAGCCATATGGCGGACAACGCCTATGCCATCGTCCAGTCCATGTCCAAGGAACATTTTGGAGAAAGCGCCCTCCAGATCTACAAGACCCTGATCGACGAATATGCCAGCAGGAACACTTGCACGCTGGAGGAATGAAAAAAGTCCCGGATTCGGGGCCGACAACCGGCCCCGATCCGGGACTTTCCTTTTTCTCAGATGCAGTAGGTCTTCATGGGGGGGAAGCCGTTGAACTCCACCGCGCAATAGCTGCTGGTGTAGGCTCCCGTGGTCAGCCAGTAGACTTTGTCCCCTTCCCGCAGGGAAAGGGGAAGGCTGACCTTGTGGTCCTCGTACATGATGTCCATGCTGTCGCAGGTGGGGCCTGCCATGATCACTTCCTCCTTCTCCTCCTCCTCCTTGTCGGTGAAGACGGGATACTTGATGCATTCGTCCAGCGTCTCGATGAGGCCGTTGAACTTGCCCACATCCAGATAGACCCAGCGGTAGTGCTCGAAATGGCTCTTCTTGGAGACCAGAACCACTTCGCTTACCAGGACGCCGGCGTTGCCTACCATGGACCTGCCGGGCTCCAGGATGATCCTTGGCCTCTTTTCGTAGAAATGGCTGTCCAGGGACTCCTCGATCGCCGCGGCGTAGGTTCCGATGGGGTCCGCCTCCACCACATAGTTGGAAGGAAACCCTCCGCCCATGTTGATCATTTCCAGCTGGATCCCTTCCTCCTCCAAGGCCCAGTCGAAGATGTCCTTGGCCTTGAGCAGGGCATAGTCCCACATCATGATGTTCCTCTGCTGGGACCCCACATGGAAGGAAAGGCCGTAGATTTGCACGTCCAGCTTCTCCTCCCGCACCAGGGAGATCAGGTGGCGGATCTCGTCCAGGTTGCACCCGAATTTCCTTGCCAGCGGCCAGTCCGCAGACAACGCCCCCTCCACCAGCATCCGGATGAACACCCTTGACCCGGGTGCATGTTCGCTTATATTTCTAAGGTCGCTTTCGCTGTCTGTGGCGAAGAGGCGAATTCCTTTTTCATAGGCGTATCGTATGTGCGCGCTTTTTTTGATGGTGTTTCCGTAACTGATCCGGCTTGGTTCAACTCCGATTGAAAAAAGTCTGTCCAACTCATAAATGGAGGCCGCGTCAAAAGAGGACCCCTTGTCCCGCAGGGCTTCCAAGACCTCTACCCTGGGGTTCGCCTTTACGGCGTAGTAAATGTCCGCATGCTCGAAATGTTCCTTTAGTTCCTGATAATTTTTCTTGATGGTGTCCACGTTGACCACCAGGAAAGGAGTCTCCTTTCCCACGGAAAATTCCTTGACTTTTTCCCAATCCGGCGTGCTGATAAACCTTTCAATTTTCAATGTGTGTTAACCCTCCTAACGTATTCTGGCTGTCTCGAATCATAAAACAATTCATTATAGCCCATTTCACGTTGGAGCGCAACCGGAAATTTTACGGGGAAACCAGCCGGATTCCACGGTCCTCCAGGAGGATCCTTTTCTCCTTGTAAAGCTTCCCCACAGCCCGTTTGAACGCCTTCTTGCTCATCCCCAGCTCCCGGGCGACCTCTTCCGGAGAGCTCTGGTCCGTCAAGGCCAGGAATCCGTCCTGGTGCTCCAAGACCTCCAGAATGGTCTTGCTGTCGGCGTCCATCTGGATGTGCGCCTTGGCCTGGGGGCTCAGGTCCAGCTTGCCGTCTTCCCTGACCTTGGTGACCCTGAAGGAGCGGGTCTCCCCGTAGGCCAGGTTCCCATGGACCTCCCTGTCCGGCACCATCCCGTGGTACAGGTTGTCCACGGCCACCAGGGCCCCGAAGTCCTTCAGCGCATGCACCGTACCCTCCACCATGTCGTCCACCTTGTAGGGACTGTCATCCCGCAGCAGGTCATAGACGTCCATGGTTCCGCAGAGCCGTCCGCTCTTGTCCACATACAAGGAAACCAGCACCTGGTCCCCCAACTTCACCTTTTCCGTCTGTTGCTTGTAGGGCAGGAAAAGATGTTTCTCCAGACCCCAATCCAGGAAAGCGCCGAACTCCGTCTTGTCCACCACCTCCAGCTTGGCCGCCGGAGAGTCCAGGGTAAGCCGGGGGGTCTTCCTGGTAGCGATGGCCCTGTCCTGGGAATCCTTGTAGACGAACACCTCCAGCATCTGGCCGACGGCGACCTCTTCGGGCACCTGGTTCTTTGGAAGCAGGACCGCATCCTCCGCCTTTCCTTCCTTTTCCTTCAAAAAAATCCCCATGGTCGCCAATCTCGCCACTTCCAATGTCTGTGTCCTTCCGACCTCTATCAATCCGATCCTTCCTTCCCTGAACTGTCCGGCTCCTTGGAGCCCAGTTCCCGCACCTTTGCCTTGAAAAAATTCCCGCGTTCCGTAAAATCCTTGAATGTGTTGTAGCTGGCCGCCGCAGGGGAGAGCAGGCAGGCCTTGCCGGCAGTGGTCCATCCGTAGGCCAGGGCCACCCCTTCCCCCAAATCCCCCACCTTCCGGATCCGGTCCCCGGCCTGGGGATGGAGCTTAAGCAGCCTGTCGGCGATGGCATGGCCGGTTTCGGGCAGGCAGATCCATTTCAGGTCCGCCCGCTCCAGGATGAATGCCTCCAGCACACCGTAGTCCACGCCCCGGTCCATGCCTCCCAGGAGAACCGTCTCCACGCCGGGGATGGCCTCCACGGCGCAGAGGGTGGCCTGGGGGATGGTGGAGATGGAATCGTTGTAGAAGCGGATGCCTCCATATTCCCCCACCAGCTCCAGCCGGTGCTCCAGCCCCTCGAACCTCTCCAACGTCTTCCGGAAAGGCTCCGGGTCCTCCAGTCCCATGGCCTGGAGGATGGCCAGGACCGCCAGGCTGTTCAGGAGGCTGTGGATTCCGGGAAGGGGGGACGGGGGCGCCTCACCGAACAGCTCCCTCTCCCCTCCTCCCAGCCGCAAGCGGATGCTTCCGTCCTTCTCCAGGAACACGCCGTCCGCATCCAGGCTGTTGTTCTCCCTGCGTCCGAAGGCCAGCATTCTGCCGGCCAGGGAGGGCTGCAGGGGTTCCAGATGCTCCTTCAGCGTCCGGCTGTCGCATCCGTAGACCAGGCAGTCCTGTTCCTTCTGGAAACGGGCGATGTTCAGTTTTGCACCGACATAGTGGCCGTAACTGCGGTAATGGTCCAGATGCTCCTCGAAAACGTTCAGCAGGATGGCCATCGCCGGGGAATGTCTGGTTTCCTCCAGCTGATGGCTGCTCATCTCTGCCACGAACCAATCCACCGAACCGGCTTCCTCCACCAGGTCCAGCACCGGCCTGCCGATGTTGCCCGCCAGCTCCGTCCGGAACCCGTAGGCCTGCAGGGTCTTGTGCAGAAGGGTGGCCGTAGTGCTTTTCCCCTTGGTGCCGGTCACGCCCACCACCTTCTCCCCCAGCAACCGGAGGAACTCGTCCATCTGGGAGGTCCTTTCCCCTTTGGCCCCATGGCTGTCCAGGAGCTTCCCGGGGATTCCCGGGGTCTTGAAGATGTAGTCCGCATCCTCCGGAAAAACGAGGTAATCCCCCGCCGGGACCACGACCGCATGCCCTTCCCCGGGGGGAAGGCTTGCCGCCGCCTGTTCCGGGTCCCTGTCCATGATGTGGAAGGTCTGCTCCGGAAGATGTTTCCGCAGGAACGCGTACGTGGACCTGCCTTCCCGGCCGAAGCCCAGGATGATGATTTTTTTCCCCTGGTATTTTTCCCTGACTCTTTCCCTAATCCTGTCCGTCGGCATCCTACAGCTCCTTCTTCAGCAGTTCTTCAAAATACGGGGGGATCAAGTCCTCCCCCGCCGCCTCCCCGGGAAGCTCCCCGATGGCGTCCAGCTCCATCCTCTCCAGGAAAAGGGCCATCAGGGCCGGCAGGCCCTTTCTCTCCCCATCCCTGTAATGCCGGAGATAGAGCCGCTTCATGGCCAGCCGGACTTCCGCGACGGTCCCCACGCACTCGAAAGGCTTGGTCTCTCCCAGGCCCAGCAGCTCCAGCAGCTCCTTGGACAGGCTTTCGTCTGCCAGCAGGTCCTTCCCGAAGATCCCATGGAGCTCCTCCAGGGACATCCAGGGGCCCAGGATGATGAACACGAAGAGGCATTTGGGGCAGTGTCCGCACCAGCTGTTGGACCCCTTCCCCCGGTTGCAGCTCCTGAACACTCCATGGTAGGCGGTGTGGGCCGCGAACCTTCGAGCGATCTCCAGCTCGTACATGCGCCGCAGGAGGCTGAAGTATTCCACTCCCTCCAGCACGTGCCGGTGGAGGTAACGGTTGAAATCCCATTCGAAGTCGAAACTCTTGGAGTACTGGTGGTTGAAATCCGTACCAGGCACGCTGGGCTCGTTGGCGCTTTTCTCGTTGGAGAGGGTGATGTGCCTCTTCCCTGCCAGCACAGCCCCCAAGACGGATGCCCAGGCCAGGATGGCGGAATAGGGCACATGCCCGTTCAGGAATCCCTGGCTGTTCATATCCAGCATCTTCCTGTCGAAGGTGCGGCGGGCCAAAAGCCATCCCTCGTAACCTGCCACCCGGATGCAGTCGAAGGCCGCCTGGGGGGGATTCATCACAAAGCAGAGGTTCTCCTCCTTCCGGTCCTTCAGCAGCTCCAGCGTGACCACGGAATCCTTGCCTCCCCCCACGGGGATCAGGTTTCCGGAAAGGGCCAGGACCGGCACTTCCCGGACGTCCGCCTCCCTGTCGGAGACGAACTCCACGAAGTTCTCCTGGTCCACGCCGGCTTCCTTGTGGAGGCCGTTCAGATAGATGAACTCCCCCAGCCCGTGGTAGAAGAGCTTCTTCCACCAGAGGGCCTGCTCCGGGGACAAGTGTCCGCATTGCACCCGGAATTCCCTGGAGCAGGTGGTCTTCCAATAGTTGATGCTCTCCATCAGGCCGATATGGAAGACCAGGCCTTCCATACCCGACAGGCGCCGCTCCAGCTCCTCCCCTTCCCCTTGGAATCCGTAGGAAATCCGGTGGTTGAACACCACGTCCGGCTCCCCTGCCCCTTCTATCCTGTATCGGAACCTGCAGACCGCCTCCCCGTCCTCCACACCGAAGCCGAAGCTTTCATAGAGGAAGCGGGGGTATGCCCGCTGCAGTTCCTTGTAGTCCTTCCTGTTCACTTCTCTTCCTCCCGGGGTTGTATGTATTTCTTCACGAAAGCCGCCACCCTGTTCTTGTACTGTACGGGGTCCTTCCAATACGCCATGGCGTGGCCGGCCCCCTCGATGATCAGCAGCTCCTTCTCCCCCGCCGCGGCATCGTGGAGCCTGCCCACCATTTCCGTGGGCACGAACCTGTCGTCCCCACCGTGGATGAACAGGATGGGAAGCCGGCATTTGCGCACCTGCTTCAGGGCGTTGGCATCCTTCATCCCGTATCCCGCCTTGATGCGCAGGATCAGGCTCACCAGGGGGATGATGGGGAAATAGGGCACCTTGTACATGCGCTTCAGCTGGTATCCCATGAGGTGGTCCACCGTGTCGTAGGCGCAGTCGGAAACGATGCACTTCACCTGGGGCGGCAGAGGCTCCCCTCCCGCCATGAGCACGGTGCTTCCTCCCATGGAAATGCCGTGGAGGACGATTTCGATGTCCTGGCCGTAACTCTGGACCAGGAAATCGATCCATGCCAGGATGTCCTTCCTGTCATGCCATCCGAAGCCTATGTAATGCCCCTGGCTCTTCCCGTGCCCCCGGTTGTCGGGCATCAGCACGTTGAAGCCCAGGGCCTCGTGGTAGAACTTGGCGAATACGGCCATCCCTTTGGCTGTGGAGCCATATCCGTGGGCCAGCAGCACATGGCGGTTGCTGGGATAGAAACTCTCCAGGCAGGTCGCCTTCAGACGCAGCCTGTCGTAGGATTCGACGGCTATTTCCTCATAGGGCTGCCGTTCCAGCCATTCCTTCCCCAATTCCCATTTCGCCTCCGTACGCATGTCCTGCAGGGCTTCGTCCCTGTCCATGAACTTCTTCCTGTTCCTGCCGAAAGCCTTCCTGTAAAAATAGTAGGATGCGGTGAGTACGCCGCTGACCGTCAGGAGCAGCGTGCCCAAAAAACCTTTCAGATGTCTTTGCTTCATGGTGGATCCTCCCTTCCCTCAACCGATGGTCCGTCTGAGTCAATTATACTAGAGTTCCAGAAAAAATGCCACACAAGAAGGATCCGGGTGCCGGTCCCTCCTGTGCGGCATTGCATTGCCTTCGGGGCCTAGGCGCGTGCCCCGTACTGTGCGTAGTATTCATCGATCCTTGCCTTGATCTGGTCGTCGATGTGGACCTTTCCGTCGATGGGCCGGTTGTGCAGGTAGCCCACCACTTCTTCCATGGTCACGATGGCGCAGGTCCGGAAACCGAAATGCGCCTCCAGCTCCTTCAGCGCACTCTTCTCCCCTTGGCCCCGTTCCATCCGGTCTACGGAAATGATCAGTCCCTGCACCTGCACGTCGGCGGCGCTCTTGAGGATCGGCATGGTCTCGTAGATGGAGGTTCCCGCCGTGGTCACATCCTCGATGATGACCACCTTGTCCCCATCCTTGAGCTTGGCTCCCATGAGCACCCCCACGTCCCCATGGTCCTTCTCCTCTTTCCTGTTCGTGCAGTAGGAGACGTCCGCCCCGTAGGAACCGCTCAGGGCGATGGCCGTGGCCACGCTCAGGGGGATTCCCTTGTAGGCGGGGCCGAACAGCACCTGGAAGGAGGTTCCGAAATTCTCCTTGATGGCCTTGGCGTAGTATTCCCCCAACTGGCTGAGCTGCCTTCCCGTGCGGTAATTCCCCGTGTTCACGAAGAAAGGGGTCCTGCGGCCGCTTTTTGTCACAAAATCTCCAAAGGTCAGGACATTGCTGTCCACCATGAATTCGATGAAGTCTTTCTTATACTGTTCCATCCGATACCCCTCCCAATCTATGCCCGGTCACTCCACGACACCGATGATGTCCCGGATGTCCCGGATGTTGTTTTCCTGCAGGAAAGCTTCCATTTCGTCCAGGATCCGCATGGTAGCCCCCGGATCCAGGAGGTTGGCGGTCCCCACGGAAACCGCTGTGGCCCCCGCCATCATGAATTCGATGGCGTCCTCTCCGGTCATGATGCCCCCCAGGCCGATCACCGGCAGGTCCACCGCCTTGGCCACCTGGTAGACCATCCGCAGGGCCACGGGTTTCACCGCAGGCCCGGAAAGCCCTCCGATCTTGTTTGCAAGCACAGGCTTCCTCTTGCGGGCGTCGATACGCATGCCGATCAGGGTGTTGATCAGGGAAACGGCATCCGCCCCTCCGCTTTCCACCGCCTTGGCGATTTCGACGATGTCCGTGACGTTGGGGCTCAGCTTCACCACCAGGGGCTGTCTGGCGACCTTCTTGACTTCCCTTGTGGCCAGTTCCGCCATCTTCGGGTCGATTCCGAAAGCCACGCCGCCCTCCTTCACATTGGGGCAGGAGATGTTCAGTTCCAGCATGTCCACATCCGCATCCCGGAGCTTCTCCACCACCTCGCAGTATTCCTCCACGGTCCTGCCCGCGATGTTCACGACGATTTTGGTGTCGAACCTGCGCAGGAAGGGGATGTCCTCCAGCATGAAGGCATCCACACCGGGATTCTGCAGTCCCACGGAGTTCAGCATCCCCCCGTAGGTCTCCGCAATCCGGGGTGCCGGATTCCCCAGCCACTCCTTGTTGGCGACCCCTTTGACGATGACGGCCCCCAGCCGGTTGATGTCCACATAGGGCTCGTATTCCCTCCCGGAACCGAAGGTGCCCGAGGCGGTGGTTACCGGGTTTTTCAATCGCACGCCGGCGATTTCCACTTCCATCCTCATGTCAGCAGGACCTCCTTTCCATCGAATACAGGTCCGTCTTTGCAAACCTTCTTGTAGGCGAAGCCTTCCCCGCCTTCCGCCCGCACCTTGCAGACACAGCCGACGCAGCCGCCGAAGCCGCACCCCATGCGCTCCTCCAGGGAGAGCTGGGAGGGGATCCCTTTTGCGAGGGCATAGGCCTGGACCGCCCGGAGCATGGGGGTAGGGCCGCAGGCATAGAGCATGCCGCCTGTGACCTGGTGTTCTTCCATCAGCTCCAACACGGTTCCCTTGTGTCCCTGGCTGCCGTCGTCGGTGGCCACATGGACCGGACCATATTCCCGGAGGGACTCCACCAGATAGGGCTGGGTCCTGAATCCCAGGTAGATGACCTTCTCGCCGGAGAGGCGCTTGGCCAGCTCCACCAAAGGCGGAGTGCCCACACCGCCTCCCACCAGCACATGGCGCGCTCCCTGGTCCAGGGTGTAGCCGTTCCCCAGGGGACCCATGACCTCGATTTGGTCTCCTTCCGGATACCCGGAAATCTCCCTGGTTCCGCTGCCCACCACCGCATAGACCAGGCGCAGGAGCCCCTCCTCCCTGTCCGTCTCGCAGATGCTGATGGGCCTTGGAAGGAGTTTTCCGCCGGTTTTGCAGTACAGGTTCACGAATTGGCCGGCTTTCGCCTCCCCCACGATGCCCGGGGCTTCCAGCACCAGCTCGTAGACGCCTTCCGCCAAGGCCTTGTGTTTCATGATCGTGCACGGGATCCGCGCGTTTTTTTCATGGCACATGGTTTGCCTCCTTTTATTCCTGCCGCATTCCCATATCGTAGATGGCGATTTCCTCTTCCTTCATGTCCGCCTCCACGATGTCCAGGATGCCCTTGACCGTGTCCAGCGAGGTCAGCACCAGCACGCTGGCCTCGATGGCCGCCCTGCGGATGCCGAACCCGTCCCTTGTGGAATCGTTGGCTTTGGTGGGGGTGTTCACCACCATGGTGATCAGGCCGCTGCGGATCAGGTCCAGGATGTTCGGTACCCCTTCGCTGATCTTCTTCACCGTGTCCACCGCTATTCCGTTGTCCCTAAGCACACGGGCGGTTCCTTCGGTGGCCACGAAGCGGTAGCCCAGCTCCGTGAACCGTTTGGCGATGGGAACGAACTCCTCCTGGTCGTAGGGCTTGATGGTGGCCAGGATGGTTCCCTTGGTGCCTGGGATCTGCATCCCCGCTCCCAGGAAGCCCTTGTAGAGGGCCTCCTCGAAGGTCTTGCCCACGCCCAGGACTTCTCCGGTGGAGCGCATTTCAGGTCCCAAGCTGACTTCCACGTCCGGCAGCTTCTGGGTGGAGAACACGGGAACCTTGATGGCGACCTTTTCCGCATCCCTGTAGACGCCCGTCCCGTAGCCCATTTCCGACAGCTTCTCTCCCAGCATGACCCGGGTGGCCAGCTCGATCACGGGCACGCCGGTGACTTTGCTGATGTAGGGGACCGTACGGGAGGACCGGGGGTTCACCTCGATGATGAAGAGCTCCCCCTTGTATTCGATGTACTGGATGTTGATCATGCCGGAGACCTTCAAGGCGATGGCGATCTTTTCCGTGTACTCCAGGATCTTGTCCTTGATCTGGTCCGAAATGTTCTGGGGCGGATAGATGGAGATGCTGTCTCCGGAGTGGACACCGGCCCTCTCCAGATGTTCCATGATGCCCGGAATCAGGATGTCTTCCCCGTCGCAGATGGCATCCACCTCTATTTCCCTGCCGATCAGGTACCGGTCGATGAGCACGGGATTCTTCTTGTCCCTTTCGAAGGCCTGGGAGAGGTATCGCTCCAATTCCGCCTCGTTGTAGGTGATTTCCATACCCTGGCCTCCCAGCACGTAGGAGGGACGGACCAGGACAGGGTATCCCAAGGCTTCCGCTTCCTTCAAGCCTTCTTCCATGTTCCAGACCGCTTTCCCCTTTGGACGGGCGATGTCCAGCTCTTCCATGAGGGCGTCGAACTTTTCCCTGTCCTCCGCTTCGTCGATCTGCCGGGGCTTGGTGCCCAGGATCGGCACCTGCATCTCGTCCAGGAATCCGGCCAGCTTGATGGCGGTCTGCCCCCCGAACTGCAGGATGACCCCTTCCGGCTTTTCCTTCTCGATGATGTTGAGCACGTCCTCTTCCGTCAGGGGCTCGAAATACAGCTTGTCCGCCGTGTCGAAGTCCGTGCTGACGGTTTCCGGATTGTTGTTGGCGATGATGGTCTCGATGCCCTGTTTCTTCAGGGCCAGGATTCCGTGTACGGAACAGTAGTCGAATTCGATTCCCTGTCCGATCCGGATGGGGCCTGAACCGATGACCAGCACCTTCCTCCTGTCGGAAACCTCCACTTCGTCGTACTCGTCGTAGGTGGAGTAGTAGTAGGGGGAGACGGCCTCGAATTCCCCTCCGCAGGTGTCCACCATCTTGAAGACGGCGCTGACCTTGTAGGCCTTGCGGAGGTTGTAGACTTCCACAGGCTTGCATCCCACGAAGTCCGCGATGGCCTTGTCGGAGAATCCCTTCTTCTTCAGGGAACGCATCCACTCTATGTCGATATCCTCCAGCTTGGCGCTCCTAAGCCTTTCCTCCTCTTCCACGATCCTGTTGATCTTGTTCACGAAAAAGGGGTCCATGCCCGTGATCCTGCAGATCTTGTCGATCCTGTATCCCCGGCGCAGGAGCTCCGCCAAGTCGAACAGCCGCTCGTCGTCGGGCACCTGCACCCGCTTCTTCAGCTCGTCCATGTCCCGGGTGGCGGCCTTCTTGTGCTGGAGGCTGTACTGGCCGATTTCCAGGGAACGGACAGCCTTGAGCAGCGCGGCCTCGAAGGTGTTTCCGATGGCCATGACCTCGCCGGTGGCCATCATTTTGGTCCCCAGGGTCTTCTTTGCCCTTCTGAACTTGTCGAAAGGCCATTTGGGGATTTTGACGACGCAATAGTCCAGGGTCGGTTCGAAGCAGGCCTGGGTCTTCTTGGTCACCGCGTTCTGGATCTCGTCCAGCCGGTATCCCAGGGCCAGCTTCGCCCCCACCTTGGCGATGGGGTAGCCTGTGGCCTTGGAGGCCAAGGCGGAGGACCGGCTTACCCGGGGGTTGATTTCGATGATGGCGTATTCGTAGTTGTCGGGATTCAGGGCCAGCTGCACGTTGCAGCCGCCCACGATGCCGATGGCGTTGATGATGTCCAGGGAGGCCTTGCGCAACATCTGGTATTCCACATCGGAAAGGGTCTGGGACGGGGCCACCACGATGCTGTCGCCTGTATGGACCCCTACCGGATCGATGTTCTCCATGTTGCAGACGGTGATGGAATTCCCGGCGCTGTCCCGCATGACCTCATACTCGATTTCCTTCCATCCCTTGATGGATTTCTCCAGAAGCACCTGTCCTACCCGGCTGAGCTGGAGCCCTTGGGCCAGGATCTGTTTCAGCTCCTCCTTGTCTTCCGCGATGCCGCCGCCGGACCCTCCCAGGGTGTAGGCGGGGCGGACCACCACAGGATAGCCGATCTGGGCTGCGAATTCCACCCCTTCGTCCATGTCCGTGACGATCTTGCTTTCGATGACCGGTTGGCCGATCCGGAGCATCAGGTTCTTGAAGTCTTCCCTGTCTTCCCCTTCCTTGATGGCCTCGATCTGGGTGCCGATCACCCGGACCCCGTATTTTTCCAGGATGCCGCTGTCATGGAGTTCCACTGCAAGGTTCAGGCCTGTCTGGCCGCCCATGCCGGCGATGACGCTGTCCGGACGCTCTTTGGCGATGACCTTTTCCAGAAAGGCGGCGGTCAGCGGTTCGATGTACACATGGTCCGCAACTTCCTTGTCGGTCATGATGGTGGCCGGATTGCTGTTCACAAGTACGGTCTCTACGCCTTCTTCCCGAAGCGCCTGGCAAGCCTGTGTCCCGGAATAGTCGAATTCCGCCGCTTGGCCGATGACGATGGGGCCGGAGCCGATGACCAGTACCTTTTTTATGCTTGTATCTTTTGGCATCTTTCCACCTATCCTTTCAATCCGAAGTTCCGGATGACTTCAATGAATTCGTCGAAAATGGGGTCCGTGTCATGGGGTCCCGGACAGGCTTCCGGATGGAACTGGATGCTGTAGATGCCGTATTCCCCATGGCGCAAGCCTTCCACTGTCTGGTCGTTCAGGTTCAGATGGGTGATTTCCACCCCTTCCGGCAGCCCTTCCTGCTTCACCACGTATCCGTGGTTCTGGGAAGTGATCATGACCCGGCCCGTGTGCAGGTCCTTGACCGGATGGTTGGCTCCCCGGTGCCCGAACTTCAGCTTTTCCGTGTCTCCGCCCAGGGCCAGGGCAAGGAGCTGGTGTCCCAGACAGATGCCGGTGATGGGCTTCTTGCCCACCATCGCCTTGATTTCCTCCACCACATCCATCAGGTCTTTGGGGTCTCCGGGGCCGTTGGAGAGGAATACGCCGTCCGGATCCGCGTCCAGGATCTCCGCCGCCTTGGTTCCTGCCGGGAAGACCGTCATCCTACATCCCCTGTTCTGGAAGGAGCGTACGATGTTGTTCTTCATGCCGAAGTCCATCATGGCGATATGGATGCCTTCGCCGGCGATTTCCTTCTTGGCCGCAGGCGTGACCTCCCGCACCGCATTGGTGTTGCTGTACGCCTCCAGCTTGGTCTTCACCAGGGAATCCGTCAGTTCCCGCACGGTGATGATCCCACGCATGGTTCCGTGGTTGCGGATGATTTTGGTCAGAGCCCGGGTGTCGATGCCTTCCAGGCCGATGACCTTGTTCCGCTTCAGATATTCGTCCAGCTCGAATTCGCAGCGCCAGTTGTTGGGCTGGTCGCAGTTTTCCCGGACGATGAATCCCTTCACCTTCACGCTGTCGGATTCGATGTCGTCCAGGTTGATGCCGTAGTTGCCCACCAGCGGGTAGGTCATGGTGACAATCTGTCCGTAATAGGAGGGGTCCGTGAGGATCTCCTGATATCCTGTCATGCCGGTGTTGAAAACCACTTCCCCGACGGTTTCCTTCACATGGCCAAATGCTTTTCCTTCAAAAATGGTGCCGTTCTCCAAAATCAGTTGTGCCTTGATTTTCACGCTGCTTCTTCCTCCCTTGTCTACAGGACCCTGTTCAGGTCGTCCCGCATGTGAATGACCGCTTGTCTGGCTGCCTTGGCGAAATCCTTCTCGGAGAAGTCCGCCTTGTATTCCTTCTTCGTGTAGGCGGCGATGATTCCCCGGGAGGAGTTCACGATGGCTCCCAGTCCGTCCTTGTTGAAGCATCCCGCCAGGTCTTCTGCGGTCGCACCTTGGGCGCCGTATCCGGGCACCAGGAAATAGGTCCTGGGCATGAGTTTCCGAAGCTCGATCCCCTGCTGGCTGTGGGTGGCGCCCACCACGGCGCCCACGCTGCTGTAGCCGTTCGCCCCCAGGAGCTTCTCCCCCCAGGCCTCCACTTTGGCTCCCACGATCTCGTACAGCGGCCTGCCGTCCACCAGAAGGTCCTGGAATTCCCCGCTGTTGGGGTTGGAGGTCTTTACCAGGATGAACAGGCCCTTTCCGAACCGGTCGCAGTTCCCCAGGTAGGGCTCTATGGAATCCACCCCCAGGTAGGGGTTGAGGGTGATGAAGTCCTCCCGGTATACCGTATGGGCCTGGCCGTCCACGTCCACCTGGCCGATGTGCCCGTCGGAATAGGCCTCCGCGGTGGAGGCGATGTCGCTCCGCTTGATGTCCCCGATGACCACCAGACCCTTTGATTTCGCATAGCGGATGGTGTCGATGTAGGCCCGGATGCCTTCGGCTCCGTATTGTTCGTACATGGCGACCTGGGGCTTCACCGCAGGCACCAGGTCGTGGATTTCGTCGATGATGGCCTTGTTGAAGTCAAGGAAGCTTTGCGCCGCCCCCTCCAGTGTCTTCCCGAACCTGTCGTAGGACGCTTCCCGGAGGAAGGCTGGAATGTAGTCCAGACGGGGGTCCAGTCCAACGACCGTAGGGTTTCCTGTTTCCTTTATTTTTCCGATCAGCTCGTCTATGATTCTCATCTTAACCTCCTGGGTTGTGCTTGGTTTATAGCTCGGCGTCCCTGTAGACGGTCTTCCCCGCCACCAGGGTGGCCATGACCTTGCCGCGCACCCTTCTTCCGTTGAAGGGGGTGTTCCTTCCCTTGCTCGCGAAGCTTTCCGCATCGATCGCATATTCCGCCTGGGGGTCGATGATGGTGATGTCGGCCATCCTGCCGACACCCAAGGTCCCCTTGTCGCTGCCCAGAATCCTGGCAGGGCGCAGGCTCATGGCCCGCACCAGGCCGGCCGCATCCAGGATCCCCTTCTCCACCAGTTCCGTCACCACCAGAGGGACGGCTGTTTCGAATCCCACAATCCCGTTGGCCGCCTTGGCGTAACCGCAGGCCTTTTCCTCTTCGCTGTGGGGCGCATGGTCCGTGGCGATGGCGTCGATGGTTCCATCGGACAGGCCTTCCAGCAGGGCGTCCACGTCCGCCTTGGTCCGCAAGGGCGGATTCATCTTGGTGTTGGCGTCCACGCCGTCCACCGCTTCCTCCGTTAGGGTGAAGTGGTGTGGGCAGACTTCCGCCGTCACCTGCACGCCCATCCTCTTGGCTTCCCGGATGATGGCCACGCTCTCCTTTGTGCTCACATGGCACAGATGCAGCCTGGCGCCGGCCTTGTGGGCCAGGATGATGTCCCTGGCCGCAATGATGTCTTCCGCCTCCCCGGGGATTCCTTGGAATCCCAAGCGGCTGGAGACGACCCCCTCGTTCATGCATCCCCCCCTGGCCAGGGATTCGTCCTCGCAATGGGAAAGCATGGGGATGTCCAGTTCCCGGGCAGCCGCAAGCGCCTGGCGCATCAGCCTTGCGTCCAGGACCGAGCGTCCGTCTTCGCTGAGGCCGCAGATGCCCGCCTCTTTCATGGCTGCGAAGTCCGCCAGCGCCTTCCCTTCCTGTCCAAGGGTCACCGCCCCCACGGGGAGCACATGGACCACTCCTTCCGTCCTGGCCTTCTCCAGCACCAGCTCCACCATCCCTTTGGAGTCCGTTGCCGGCTTGGTGTTGGGCATGGGGCATACGGTGGAAAAGCCTCCTTTGGCTGCGCTTCTGGTGCCTGTGGCTATGGTTTCCTTGTATTCGTATCCCGGCTCCCGCAGGTGCGCATGCAGGTCGATCAGGCCCGGCACCACCCAACATCCGCCGGCTTCCAGCACTTCCTCCTGGCCGTCCGCCTGTTCCCAGGCCTCCCTGTCCACGATGGTCCCTTCCAGGACGTACACGTCCCCGACCTCGTCCCTGTTGTTGGCCGGGTCCAGCACGCGTCCGTTCGCTATCCGTATCTTCATCCAGAAACCTCCATTCCATTAAAAAAGCAATAAACAAATGTATTAAGAACGTTCTTAATCCATCCGTCTATTGCTCCAAATTCATTTGCTCCGTACTCTCCCCATGCGTCGCATAGGTATAAAACCGGCTTATGATCAGCATCTGCTTCCTCCGTACTTCTCGGGTTCCATCCTGTTTCCGCTTAAACTTCAACAAGTTTATCATAGGCCTATATAAATGTCAATCCTTGATTTCATCCTTTTTTTTAAAGGTCTGATTCACATATGATAATGTCCTATTGTAACGCAAATGATTATGTCCCACTTCCGGTCATGGTGTACAATGAACCTCATGCGACAAAATACAATACATCGAGGTGGCCGCTATCAGAAAGGT
>NZ_JAAEEH010000002.1 GCF_010179735.1 Anaerotalea alkaliphila | reverse complement strand
TAGAATGTTTCGAGAATCCGGGCCATGCCCTCCGGGTTGGTGAGGTTCTCTCGAAGCAAAAGCAGATTTACGAGGCGCTGGCCATCACACCTCCAGCATAGTTACGTGTTGGCGGGAATCCAGGTTGAACCGTGTTCGGATCTTGCGGGCGTTGGAATACCTGCAAACCACCACCCTCAGCATTACAGATATCGCCGCTCAGGTTGGTATTCTTGACGCAAATTACTTTTCTCGAATCTTCCGAAAAATAGTTGGCTCCCCCCCCAGTTACTTCAAGCGGATTGATTGATTCTGCTCTCAAGCTCCGCTACGCATATGCACAAAAAGGACTTCAGATAGTCCTAAAGCCCCGAATCCCTCCTCCCCTGGTTCCCCCTGAAACCGCTCCAGTCAAGGCGGTGCAGCTCGAACTGTTCCAGCAGGAATTCCTCCAGAGGCTCCCACACACGGGCATCCATGCTCCTGCCGGGTAGCAGCTGCCCTTGTGCCGGATTGGCAACGCTTCTTCGATATCCACAAGGTCCTACTCCTCGATCCCCGTGTTGTAATGTGCCGACTGGGCGTATACTTGCAGTTTTCGGAGCACTTCCCCGATTTCGCATTCATGATCGTGCACAGGCCGACCCCATTTCCCCGGTATTTCCTGCGGACTTCATCTGCCAGTCCCAGGATTGTTTCCATCTCTTCCGTTTCCATCAGCTGCAGTGCTTCGTTGAAATCGATGTCGCCGCCTTCCAGCAGTATAGTTCTGATCCGGTTGATCATGCTTCGCTTCTCCTTTTGATGTGCCCCTCAAATATACTAAGAACCACCACCATTGTCAGTGTACAAGTGATTTAGGTCTACACTCCTGCCGCGCACAAAAAAACACCCGGATCTTTACATACGGATGCTTCTCTATTCATGTATCCATGCGGACACAGGCATTATTGGATTGTCAACACTAAACTAGACAACTTTCTTAGGTTCAAGGTTTCTAAATGCAACCGGGGTTAAATAGTTTAACGATGAGTGAATTCTAATGTTGTTATGCCAGTTGACATAATCCGACAGCTCAGGGGCTTTCCGCAAGATGCTGGATGACACAGGCTGCACGCAAAGTATGTCTAGGGTGGGCCGCTGCCTGGACAATGCGCCGATGGAGGGTTTTGGGGGAATCTTGAAGTGTGAGATGTACTATCTCAACAAGTTCAGTACTTACACGGAATTGGAACGTGAGGTCGAGGAATACACTTTCTGGCCCGATTCTCCTTTTCTCCTGTTTTTCTCTATAATGGTACATAAGGGAAAAGCGTGGGGAGGTTAGTCGGATGACATTGGAAGAACTGCTTAAAGAGAAGCTTGCTCCTGCGAAGAAGCACTGAGTGCCGTTCTTGGGTTGCCGGTCAGCACCGGCACAATCACCGGACTTGTCAGCGGCTTTGCGGCAAGGGTAACAGGTACGGTGGTTTCCATACGCAAGCGACTTCTCGCGAAGCCGGTGGTCCATTATGATGAAACAGGCGTGCGGACAGAAGGCACCAACTTCTGGGTGCACAGTGTCTGCGACAGCGACCACGCTTGCCTTTCCCAATAGAAAAAGCGCGGGAAGGAATGCATGGATCATGCTGATTTCCTCTCCGGATACGCAGAAATCATTGTTCGATGGTGCGCCTTTTCTCCAGGCTGTTGCGCACCTTCCCGGTGATGCCTTCCAATGTCTGTTCCAATAATCCCATCTGTTCCTCCCAGTTGTCTACTACATTTCAAATTCCGCCCCGTCCCCGAAGGTCTCCCTTGCGGCGGCCAGGATCGGGGACATGGCCCTTAGCCCCTCCGAGGAGAGGAAGACAAGGCTGTCCGTGGGGGAGACGCGCTCTGCGAGCTCCACAAGCTCCACCTGTCCATAGACGCAGTCCGCCTTGTGGGGCCTGCCTTGGATGGTGAGGTAGCCCTTGATCCTGAAGCAGTGGGCGGACGCCTTCCCCAGGAAGCGGCGGACCGCCTCCTCTGTCACCTCCTGCTCCCGGACATGCATCACCAGGCTTTTTGGTCTGGATTCCCAGGTGTTGGTGGTGGGCTCGTCCTCTGCGGACCTTCCCCGCCGGTCCAGCACATCCAGGTCGATGGCTCCCCGGACCACCGGGTGGACGACCACTTCGGGATTGATGGCCAGTACCTTCTCCACCACCCGGCCGTAGGTCTTTTCGTCGATCAGGTCCCGTTTGTTCACCAGGGCGATTTCGCTGTGGCGGATCTGCCGTGTGACGCTTTCCATGACGGCCACTTCCCTTTCGAAATACACGCCGTCTATGATGACGATATTGCCCCCATAGGCATAGTCCTTGATGCCCTTCTGCTCCAGTACCCCCAGCACCTTCCCCATGTCCGAGGGGTCCGCCAGTCCGGAGCTTTCGATGAACACGTAGGACAGCCCCCGGTCCAAAAGCTCCCCCAGTGCCTGGATGAAGCGGGTCTTCAGGCAGCTGCAGAAGATGGATCCGTTGTTCAGCTCCACCAGCTCCAGTTCCTGACCCTGGAAGGTGATTCCGTCGATGCTTTCCTTGCCGAACTCGTTCACCAGGAGTCCCACCTGGCCATCGATCCGTTCCAGGAGATGTTTTAGGAAAGTGGTCTTGCCGGCTCCCAGGAACCCCGTGACCAGATACAGTTTCGTCATGTGTCCCCCTTTTCCGCCGTCGTTTCCGGACGGCTTCCTGTCCTGTTCCGTGTTGGATCGGCTCAGTCGTTCCCGAACCCCATATGGGTGATGTAGGCGTCATAGAAATCCATGCTGGTGGAGAGTTCAAGGTAGCCGCAGGCTTCCTTGATCCTGTCCACCGCCCTGTCGCTTCCCGCTTCCAGCAGGTATTTCACGCAGCCCGCCAGGGAGGTGTTGCCCACCAGCACCACCTTCTCCTGGAGGACCTTGGGGAGCAGGCCGATGGCCGTTGCCGAATCCAGGTCCAGGTTGTTCCCGAATCCCCCCGCCACCTGCAGGAGTTCCAGGTCCTCCAGGGCGATGCCCCGGTCCTTCACCAGGCTTTCCAGACCTGCCCGGATGGCGGATTTCGCCAGCTGGAGCTGGCGGATGTCCTGCTGGTCCACCTCCACCTTGTCCGTCAGCCGCACGGGACCGTCCGTTTCCAGCCTGCCCGTCTCGTCCATCTGCCCCCGTTCCCAGAGCAGGGCCGCCAGGTCCACCAGGCCGGATCCGCAGATCCCCTTGGCTTCCCCGTCCCCGATGGTCAGGATCCCGAAGCCGTCCCCCGCCGGCTCCACGTTCCGGATGGCGCCTGTGACGCTGCTCATGCCGCAGCGGATGTTGACCCCCTCGAAGGCAGGGCCTGCGGCGGTGGAGGCCCCCACCATGGAGTCTCCGGCCTTCAGCACCATTTCCCCGTTGGTTCCGATGTCCAGCAGGGCAACCGTCTTCTCCGGCCGTTCCAGGTCCTCCAGGGCGTAGAGTCCCGCCACGATGTCGCCCCCCACATAGGCGGAGATGACGGGCATCAGGGTCACGGGGCAGTCCGTGTCCAGACCGAAGAGTTCCCTGGCCCCGAGGGTCAGACGCCGCTCCTCCACGGTGTGGAAGGGGGCGTGGCCTAGCTCTTCGGTGGGGATTCCCGCCAGGAGGTATTGCATGGTCGTGTTGCCGGCCAAAGCCATCTCCCTAAGCGCCTCCTCTGGAATCCCGTTCTTTTCCAGCAGGTCCCGGATCCCATCCCCCAGGGCCTTTTTGACCAGCCGGCCCAGGGTCTTCTCCTTGTCCTGGATGTCGTACTGGATTCGACTCATCACATCCGCTCCATAGGCCCTTTGGGGGTTCATCATGGACCGTGTGTCCACCACGGATTCCCCATAGAGGTCCACCAGGGCCACCACCAGGCTGGTGGTGCCCAGGTCCACGGCGATGCCATAGGCCTTCCCCCCTTCTGGCGGGCGCCTGTATTTGGGCTCGGCCACCTGGATGTCCGCATAGGCGGACTGGATCACCACATGCTTCCCGTGGGGTTCCGGCACGAAGACCTCCAGAGGGGCCTTGACCGCAACCAGGCAGGAAAGCACCTCTTCCCTGCGGCCCTCCACCAGAATCTCCACCTTGCATTTTCCGCAGACACCCATGCCGTTGCAGGGTGCCTCGATCTTCACATTGTGCTGCCTAAGCAGGGTCAGCAGATTGGTCCCCTCCTTGGCGGTCACCAGGACCTCTGCCCCGTCGGAATGGATCCTAACGGCATGTTTGGTGTAGGGGCAGTCCGTCTGGGAGCACCGGGAGCAGTCATGGTCCAGGCCCCTGCCGGTGTCCTCCTCGGTCACGTCGTAATGGTAGGCCATGGACTTCCCAGGTCGGAGCATGAAGCCGCTGGTGATTTCCAGGCCGGTGTGGTGGACCTTTTCCAGCTTCTCCAGGATCCGCTTCTGGTTCTCCATGGGGATGCTTTCCTGGCCCGGTTCCTGCCGGACGCTCAGGTATCCCGGGGATTTTTGCGCTTCCCGCTCCTCCCGCAGCCGGCGGTAGAGCTGCTCCGAAGCGTCGAAGAGCACGCAGTCCCCCAGGGCGTTCAGGAGCATGCCCTTCAGGTAGTCGTAGGTGTCGAAATATTCCGTGATCTTCCTGTCGACCTCCCCGCCTAGGGTCACCATGCAGTAGACCCTCTTTTCCTGGGGGTCTTCCACCCACCACCCCACAGGGCGGACCAGCTCCCGGACCTCCTGCTCCATTTCCCGGAAGGTTTCCAGATAGCCGGGATAGTTGGGATGCTCCTTCTTGCAGTCCACCATGGCCAGGATCTCCTCCCGGTCGTAGCGGACCTCCAATTCCTTTTTCATCTTCCTCACCTGCAAAAGCGGACAGAGGCCGCAAGCCCGGGGGCGTCGCATCTCTGTCCGCTTGTCTTTCCTGATTTTTATGCCGTTTCCTGACGGTTGCGGACTACAGCAGTCCTTCGATGGTCTTGAACAGCTCTTCCCGGCTGGGGATGATGGAGGACCACTTCAGCTCTCCGTTCACGTAGACGCAGGGAAGGTTCTTGACACCCATTTTCACGCAGCGGGCAATGTTCTCTTTTTCCGTGAATTTGTATTCCACCAGGTCGATCCTGTCGCCGAAGTGCTCCTTGGCCACGTTCATGGCGCCCATCATGTAGGTGCAGGCGGCGCAGGTGGCGGAGTCCAGGGTGAAGGCTTCCACCAGGGGCCTTTCCAGGCTGGCGTAGTCGGGCAGCTCCACATGGATGTCTTCCTTGGGTGCCTCGTAGTTCTTCACCATCTCCCGCACGGCGTCGGTCTCCAGGATGGCCTGGGCGATGCCGATGCTGTTGTCCGCGGGCACCGCATAGGGCATGTCGCAACCCGGAGCGATGATCAGGTTGTCGTGGCTCAGGGTGTCCAGCATGTTGACCACGAACTTCATGTTTTCCTGCTGGGTTCCGTGCAGCATGAGGGTAGTCAGGGGGATGTTCCCGCCGATGGCGATGTTGTAGCTGTCGGTGATTTCCTTGGCGGACTTCATGTCCACGTTTTCGTCGATGGAGATGGAGTCGGGACCGGTCTTGCACATCACCTCCAGCTGCCTGGTGGCATTGCCGCAGACGAAGAAGGAGGATTTGGCGCCCTTGGCGCGGATATAGTCGTAGACGGTCTTGAAGGATTCATGGCAGAGTTCTGTAAAGTGCTCCGGGGAGATCTGTGAGACCAGGGGATCCACCACCGCAATCACGTCCATGCCCGCTTCCAGGTACAGGTCCACCATCTTCAGGGATACGGTCGTGGTGAATTCCATCAGCTTGTGCACGTAGTCCTCGTCCAGGATCATGTCCATGAACAGGTTGTTCCCCCGCAGGTGGGAAGCCAGGGTGAAGGGGCCGCAGATGAGGCCGTAGAGGGCGATGTCGTCCCCTACGGACGCCTTCATCTTGGACATCACGTCCAGCACGAAGGGGATCCTTCCCGATTCCCTGGTGGGCATCAAGCACTCGCAGGGCAGGTCCGTGGTCTCCTCCAGGGGATGGTCGGCTACGGACGGGGGTGCCTCGTCCGCCCACACCAGCTTGCAGCCCAAGATTTCCGCCTCGATCTGGAGGTCGAAGACCACCGGCAGGGCGTCCGGCTGGTACAGCTTGTAGGCTTCCATCAGGGACTCGTAGAGCTTCTGGCTGTCGGTCAGCACTTCCGTTGCGCTGTAGCCCTTCAGGGCTCCCGCATGGACTCCGGTGAAGGGGATCCAGGGGACCCGGTCCGTCTTCTGGTGGTTCAGTGTGGCCAATACGCGTTCTTTTCCTGTCATCGTCCTTCTCCTTATGCCTCTACCAGTTTTTTTGCTTCATCCGCCGCGGATGCTGCGTCTGCGGAATACTTGTCCGCACCGATCTCTTCCGCGAACCTGTCGGTGACGGGGGCGCCCCCGACCATGACCTTCACCTTGTCCCGGAGGCCCTTTTCCTCCAGTGCCTGGATCACCAGCTTCATGTTGGGCATGGTGGTGGTCAGCAGGGCGGACATGCAGAGGATGTCGGGATTGTTCTCTTCCACCGCCGCGATGTATTTCTCCGTGGGCACGTCCACGCCCAGGTCCAGGACCTCGAATCCGGCACCGGTCATCATCATGCTGACCAGGTTCTTGCCGATGTCGTGCAGGTCGCCCTTCACCGTCCCGATGATCACCTTCCCTTTGGATTCGACCCCCTGCTCCACCAGCAGGCTCTTGATCACGTTCAGGCCGCCGTTCATGGCCCTGGCGGCGATCAGCACCTCGGGGACGAACACCTCGTTGTTCTTGAACTTCACGCCGATGACGCTCATCCCGCCCAGCAGGGCGTTCAGGATATCCGACGCGGAATTCCCCTCCGCAACCGCCTGTTCACACAACGCGACCACATCCTTCATCTTGCCCTGCTGCAGTTTCTCTGAAATCGAGTTCAACAATTCGCTCATTTCCATCACCTTTCCTTGGATTGCTATGGTATGAATGTTTCCTTGCATCCTATGATACAGGAACGGCACAGGCAGATTATAGGATTTATTTATCGGTTTTTGTGAAATATTGTCCAAAACGGCAAACCCGGCAGGATGACAGCCCCCATCAGGCAAGATCCGGAGGCAACCGGGAAGTGCGCCCCTCCGCTTCCCGGTTGTCCCGGGGGTGGCAGGCGGCGGCCATGCTGGCATGGACGCATCTTGCCTACTGAAAAAAAAAGGAGCACCCGCAGTCTCCCGCTAGTGCTCCCCCGCCTTCTTCCTGTCGATCACGACCCTGGCCATCTCCATGGCCTCCCCCGCGTCGGAGGAATAGTAGTCTGCGCCGATTTCCCTGGCATAGGCCTCCGTCACCGGAGCCCCTCCCACGAACACCGCCACGCCCTGCCTAAGCCCCGCCTTCTCCAGGGCCCGGATGGTCTTGCGCTGCTGGGGCATGGTGGTCGTCAGGAGCGCCGACATGGCCAGGATGTCCGGCTTGTGCACCCGGACCGCCTCCACGAAGGCCTCCGGACTCACGTCCACCCCCAGGTCCACCACTTCCACGCCGGAGCCTGTGAACATCAGCTTCACCAGGTTCTTTCCGATGTCGTGGATGTCCCCCTTCACCGTCCCCAGCACCGCCTTGGCCAGATGGCAGCTCTTGGCCGCTTCCCCCTCCCCCAGGAGGGGCGCCAGGAAGTCCAGGGACAGGTTGAAGGCCCGGCCCACCATCAGAACCTCCGGGATGAACACCCGGTCCTCCTTGAACCCCTTCCCCACCTGCTCCATGACCTCCAGCATGGTCCGGAGGATGCGGTCGGGAGGGGTCCCCGCCTCCACCGCCGGTCCCAGCAGCTCCCGGAGCCGGGCGGATTGGCCCTTTTCCAGGGCTGCCCGTATTTCCTGCAACGCTTCCACCGGATCGCCTCCTTTCATGCCTGGTGCATCTTCCGGTATTTGCCCGGAGAGATCTTCTCGAACTTCTTGAACACCTTGGAATAGTAGCTCTGGTCGCTGAACCCCATCCTGACGGCGATCTCGCTGAGGCTGGCTTCCCCTTCCAGGAGATGCCGCTTGCTGGCCTCCACCCGCACCAGGTTCAGGTACTGGGCGAAATTCATCCCCGTCTCCTTCCCGAAGAACCGGCTGAAATAGGAGGGGCTCAGGTTCACATGGCTGGCGACCTCCTCCAGGTTCAGTTCCCGGTGGTAGTTCTCGTTGATGTAGGCAACGGCCTTCATGATCACGTTGATCTGTTCCGTGTTCCGGGTCTTGATGGGGAACGCCAGGCGGATGAAACGGTCCAGCTGTTCCACCAGCCAGTTGCAGAGGGCCTCCGTGGATTCGGCCCTGAAGGCCGCCTCATAGGCGCCGCCGTTCAACCGGAACACCTCCTCGTAGGAGGCCCCCCCGTCCACCGCAGCCCGGCTCATGACCACCACCAGCTCCACGATCATGGAGGTGACGGTCTGCTGGTTGCCCTGGTGCTTGAAGAAGATGTAGCCCAGCAGCTCGTTCAGGATGGCCCGGGCCCCCACCGCATCCCCGATCCGGATCTTCTCCTCCAGCTGCTTCTCCAGATGGATGGGATAGGTCTGCTTCCCTGCGGCCGCTTCCTTGTGGGCCTGGATGTTCTCGTTCAGGATCCGCTGGCCCTGGTAGAAGTCCCGCTGCTTCCTGAACAGGTCCCGTTCCTCGTAGGCGATGTCCTTGGCCAGGATGTACAGCAATTCGGATATGTAGCGGGTCCGGTCCGGAGGGATCACGGGGATTTCCGCGTATTTGGACTGCAGGAACTGCTTCTCCCCCACAGGGAGGTGGAACACCTTCACCACGTTCTCGATCACATACGGGTCCGGCGTGTCCATCTGGATGGGGCCCGCCACGATGGCCCCCCTAAAGACCCCGCCGATGGTCAGGGCCACGGTGAAATGCACCAGCCCCGCGGGGCAGAAGAAGATGTAGGCCTCCCCCAGCTCCTGGGACTGCTTCCCTGCGTAGAGATGGGCGCTGTTGCAGGGGGTCCTCTCCCCTGTCAGCTCGTTGATCCTGCAGCAGTACATCTCCTGTTCCCTGGTCTGGTAGCAGCTGTTCCCCAGCTCGTCCACCAGCAGCACGTTCACATCCGTCGCCCTGTAGAAGATGTCCATGTTCCGTCTGATGAGCGCGAATTCCTCATCCGCAAAAGACCGGTTCTCCATATCCGTTGCCATCCATTTCCCTTTTTGTCGTTTTTTACCTTCTTCCTGGTTCCCTTCCCCTATGATAGCACATTCTTGTCCTGGCCGGAACCATTTTGGGACTTCCTGCATTCGGCGCAGTAGCCGTAGACCTCCAACTGGTGCCCCGCCACCTGGAAATCAAGCTGCTCCAACAGCTTCTCCTCGAAGTCGCGGAGGGGGCAGCCCTCCACAAAGAACACCTTCCGGCAGGAGAGGCAGGTCACATGGTGCTTGTGGGACATGTCGTTGATTTCGTAGACCGCCTTGTTCTCCTTGGCGATCATGGACTTCAGCACGATTTCCTTGTTCACGAACAGCTCCAGCACCCGGTAGACGGTGGACAGGTTCACCGTCCCGTCCCCTTCCTTGCCATGGAGCAGCCTGTAGATCCGCTCCGCCGTCACCGGCTCCTTCTGCTCCAGCATCAGGGCATACACCCGCTTCCGCTGGCGGGTGCTGCGGATCCCCAGGCGGTCGAACAGTTCCTTGCTGTCACCGTACATACCGACAACTCCTTTCCATCCGCCTCATCTCCGGATCCTGTTGGCGCCGAAGGTGGCGAAGTAGCAGGCCGCCGCCACCAGCACGATGGTGGCGCCGCTGGCCGTCCCCAGGAAGTAGGAGAGGAACAGCCCCGCCACTCCGGAAAAAAGGGCGATCCCCATGGCCCAGAGGTGGTACTGGCGCATGTTCCCCGCCACGTTCCGGGCCGCCGCCGCAGGCAGCACCAGCAGGGAGCTGATGATCAGGATCCCCACCCATTGGATGGACACCGCCACCACCACCGCCAGCAGGATGCCGAACAGGTACTCGTAGAACTTCACGTCCACCCCCCGGCTCCTGGCCAGGGAGGGATGGAGGCTCACCAGCAGCAGCCGGTTGAAAACCAGGACCCAGAGGCCCGCCACCACCGCCACCACCACCAGGAGCATCAGCAGGTCCGCCGGCCGGATGCTCAGCAGGTCCCCGATCAGGTAGACCGCATACTTGTTGAAGCCTCCGCTCCGGGACAGGATCACCACCCCCAGGGCCACCGCCGATGAGGAGAAGACCCCGATGATGGTGTCCGTGGAGGCGGTCCCCGCCCGCTTCACCAGCAGCACCGCCACCGCCAGGAACACCGAAAAGACCACCATGGACACCAGGGGGTTCCCCAGGCCCAGCAGCACACCCAGGGCGATGCCCGTCAGGGCAGAATGCCCCAATGCGTCCGCGAAAAAGGACATCCGGTTGTTGACGGTCATGGTCCCCAGCAGGGCCAGCAGGGGGCTCACCAGCAGCACCCCCAACAGGGCGTTCTTCATGAACATGGAGCTCATGAAGGAGAAGGGAAGCAGGAATTCCATCACCTCATAGAGCGTCCGCATCCGGTCCACCTCCTGCCGCGAAATCCCGGACCCAGCCCATGCCGAAGCGCTCCACCACCGCGGGATTCCCGAAGACCTCCTGGGGGGGACCTACGGCCTGGACCGTCCGGTTCTCCAGGAAGACCACCCGGTCCGCGTAGCGGGCCACCATGTCCAGGTCATGGGAGACCAGGATGATGGACAGGTCGTACTCTTCCCGGATGGCGGAGACCATGGCGTAGAACATCTTCAGCCCCTCCTGGTCGATGCCGGAGACGGGTTCGTCCAGCAGCAGCAGGTCCGGTACTGGCTGGAGGGCAAGGGCCAGCAGGACCCTTTGGACCTCCCCGCCGGACAGGGCCCCCAGCCGCCGGTCCAGGAGGTGCTCCCCCCGGACCCCCGCAAGGCCTTTCCTGGCTTCCTCCCGTACCTTGGGGGAATGGGAGAGCCAGACGGGCCGGTTGGAGAGGGCGGCCGCGAACAGGTCGTAGACGCTGGTGGGGGAGGTCCCGTCGATCTCCAGCTTCTGGGGCACGTAGCCCATCAGCGGCTTGTTGGTGTGCAGGTCCTTCTCGTCCAGGTAGGAGATGCTGCCTCCATGCTGGACCTCCCCCACCAGGGCCTTGAGCAGGGTGCTCTTTCCCGCCCCGTTGGCGCCGATGATGGCGGTCAGCTCTCCGCAGTGGATGTGCAGGTTCACGTTCTCCAGGATGGTCGTCCCCCCCAGGACCACATCCAGGTCCTGGACCTTGGTGCAGCATAGCCCGGTGCCGCAGGTGGCGCAGCGGACCTTGGGCTGTCTGCCTGGCCCCAGGATCTTCAGGTTTGTCCTATTTGCCTTCTTCAACGCAGCGCCTCCTCCAGGACTTCCAGGTTCGCCGTCATGGCGTCGATGTACGCGTCCGGATGCACTTCCCCGGTGGATGCGGGGTCCAGGAAGTAGAGGCTGGCCCCCGTTTCCGCCGCAATGGTCTCCGCCGCTTTTGCCGGGTACTGGGGCTCCGCAAAAAGCGCCTTCACCCCCAGTTCCCGCACGTCCTTGATGGTCTCGTCCAGTTCCCGGGCGCTGGGCTCCGAGCCGGCTTCCCGCTGGATCACCCCGACGATCTCCAGGCCGAATTCCTGGGCGAAATAGGGGAAAGCTTCGTGGAAGGTGACGATCTTCCGGTTGGGCAGGTCCTTCAAGCGCGCATGCATGGTCTCCCTCAGCGCCTCCAGCTTGGCCAGGTAGGCGGCCGCGTTCTCCCCGTAGCGCTGTGCATTGTCCGGATCCAGCAGCATCAGCCCGTCCCGGATGTTCTCCACCTGGCGCATGGCCAGGGAGACGCTGACCCAGACATGGGGGTTGGGCTCCAGATGGTCCTCGTGGTCCTCCCCGTCCTCTTCTTCTTCCCCGTGGTCGTGGTGGGGGTCTTCCATGATCAGGTCGATCCCGTTTGCGGCCACCAGCACCCGGACCCCGGGGGCCTGCCCCAGGGCCTTCTCCATGAAGGACTCCAGGCCCGCCCCGTTGACCAGCAGGACGTCCGCCTGCTCCAGCTTCTTCATGTCCTCCGTGGTGGGGGCGTAGTCGTGGAGGCACCCGGCCGTCTGGGGCGTCATGTTCACCACGGAAACCCCTTCCACCCCCTGGACGATGTTCATCGCCATGATCTGGAGGGGATAGAAGGTGGTGACCACCTGCAGCCCCTGGCCCCCTTTTGTTTCTGCAATTCCATCCCTGCCGCAGGCGCCCAGCAGCAGGGCCGTCCCAAGGAGGAGGGCCGCAGCCCATGCCTTCCTTTGCTTTCTTCCATCCCTCATGTGTTTTCTCCCTTCCGATTTGCAAATCATTCGCATCTGCAACTATTGTACCCCCCTCTTCCGCCTTTTGTCAAGCGGGGGGTTCCCCTGTCAGACAACGCTTGACAGGACCCCTTCCGGGTACTATGATGGTTGTTGGAACGACGCTTGAAACCAACCCATTATCATTGGAGGAAAAAAATGTCCATAGATGCAAAACGCCCCCCCAACCCCTTGGGGGTGGAACCCGTCTCCAAGCTGCTCCTGCAGTTCTCCATTCCGGCCATCGTGGGGATGGTGATCATGGCCCTGTACAACGTGGTGGACCGGATCTTCATCGGGAACAGTCCCGACATCGGCGCCATCGGCATCGGCGCCATCGCCCTGGGGATGCCCATCATGACCTTCATGATGGCCCTGGGGATGCTGATCGGCATCGGCGGCGGGGCCCTGGCCTCCATCCGGCTGGGGGAAGGCAACCCCAAGGAATCGGAGCATATCCTGGGAAATTCCGCCACCGCCATCGTCCTGCTCACCGCAGCCGCCGCCGTGCTGTTCCTTCTTTTTCTGGACCCGTTGCTGCGGATGTTCGGCGCCAGCGATGAAATCCTTCCCTATTCCAAGGACTACCTCCGGATCATCCTGGCCGGATCCGTCTTCGGTTCCCTGACCATGGCCATGAACAACTTCATCCGGGTGGACGGACGGCCCAAAACCGCCATGCTGACCATGGCTTTGGGGGCAGGGATCAACATCGTCCTGGACCCCCTGTTCATCTTCGTCTTCCGTTGGGGGATCCAGGGGGCGGCCCTGGCCACCATCCTTTCCCAGATGGCTTCCACCGTCTGGGTGCTGCATTACTTCCTGGGCGGGGAAAGCCGGCTGAAGCTCCGCCGGAGGAACCTGCCCCTGGCCCCTCCCCTGGTCCTGAAGGTCATGAGCATCGGCCTTCCTTCCTTTTTGATGCAGTTCGCCAACACCTTCGTCATCATCCTCATCAACGCCCGGCTCAGCCTTTACGGGGGCGACCTGGCCATCGCCGCCATGGGGATCGTGACCAGCATGCAGATGCTGATGATCATGCCCATCCTGGGGATCAACCAGGGTGCCCAGCCCCTGATCGGCTTCAACTATGGGGCAGGGAAGCTGGACCGGGTGAAGGAAACCCTGCGGCTGGCCATCGCGGCCGCCACCATTTTTTCCGTGGTCGGGTTCGTAATCATCCAGTCCATGCCCGGACTCCTGATCCGGATGTTCAACGACGATCCGGTGCTGCTGGTGCTGGGGAAGGATGCCCTGCGGTTCTTCTTCCTGGCCATGCCGGTGATCGGATTCCAGATCATCGCCGCCAGCTACTTCCAGGCGGTGGGCAAGACCCGGACGGCCACCTTCCTGTCCCTGTCCCGGCAGGTGATCATTCTGATTCCCGCCATCCTGCTGCTTTCCAACCTGTTCGGGCTCTACGGGGTCTTCTACGCCCCGCCCCTGTCCGACTTCCTCGCCGCCCTTATTTCCGCCGTCTTCTTCCACCGGGAGATGAAGCACCATCTCCATGCGCCGTACCCCAGCATCTGATCAAGGAGGACCTACCATGACCTGTACCCATTGCGGCAACAACATCCCCAACGGAAACGCCAATTTCTGCAACCGTTGCGGCCAGCCTCTGGAGCCTGCCGCCCCTGCCGCATCCCGGAAGTCCACGGGAGGCGGCAGGGGCTTCTCCCCCCGGATTTCCGACCCTGCCTTCGCCCGTTACCTGAAGGCCTCCGGCACCTGGTCCCTGCTCTTCGCCTCCCTCCTGGCGGTGGCTGCCGTCACCGGCTTCTTCCTCTATGGCCATCTGAGCGACGAGATGGACAATCCCCAGGCCCTCTTCATCGGCATGGGGATCGGGGGGATGTTCCTGGCCATCGCCCTGCTGCAGATTGCAGGCCGTAAAAGGACCAGGACTTGGGACGGCATCGTGGTGGACAAGCGGGTGGAGCACAAGCGGAAGAAGGTCGGTGACGGGAGCAGCGGCTACCGGATGGAGCCCTATGTCCTGTACACCGTGCTCCTCAAGGAGGACGGGGGCAAGCGGCACGAGATCCGGACGGAGGACGACGACACGGTCTACAACTACTACCAGGTGGGGGACCGGGTCCGGCACCACAAGGGGCTGAACTCCTACGAGAAGTACGACAAGTCCGGGGACTCCATCATCTTCTGCAACGCCTGCGCCAGCCTCAACGACATCCGGGACGAATACTGCTTCCGCTGCAAATGCCCGCTGCTGAAATGAATGTGATGAAGAAAGGCCCCGCCATCACCGGCGGGGCCTTTCTTTGAATGCGCATTTCTCTTTTCTTACTGGCTGATGGTCTGCTTCAGCGCGTCCACGGAAGTCTTGAGGCCCGCTTCCACGCTCATGGTCATGTCTTCCATCTCCAGGGAGACGAAGTCGTTGTAGCCCATCATCTTCACCACGGAGAAGAATTCCTTCCACCACTGGAGGTCCTTGCCGCAGCCTACGGCTACGTAGTTCCAGGAGCGGTTTGCGATGTCTTCGATTCCCTTGTTCTCAAGGAGTCCGTTCCTGTCCGCAACACCCCGCTCGATCCGGGTGTCCTTTCCGTGCACATGGTGAATGGCGTCTCCCAAGGCACGAGCCGACTGAATCGGGTCTGCCCCCAGATACATCAGGTGGGAGGGGTCCAGATTCATTCCGATCATGGGACCCACCGCTTCCCTGAGCTTCAATACGGTTTCCGGGTTGACGACCAGCATGTTGGGGAAATTCTCCAGAGCGATCTTCTCCACGCCGCATTCCTTGGCCTTTTCGACCACCTTCTTCCAGTAGGGGATGGCCACATCTTCCCACTGGTAGCGCACCGCCTCTCGCAGCAGGGGGGTCCAGTTAATCGTATTGGTGATCCAGTTGGGGACCTTGTCCCCGGGGGCTCCCGCCGGCAGGCCGGACATGGCGACGATTTTCTTCACGCCCAGGGCTTTGGCCAAATCCAGGGTTTTGTCGAGGGCCACCCTATGTTCCTCACCCAATGTACCGGGGTCCAGGGGGTTGCCGGAGCAGTTCAGGGCCGCGATTCCCATACCCCGATCGGTCAAGGCCTTCTGGAAGGCCGCAAGCTTCCCTTCGCTTCCCAGAAGCTCGTCCACACGGATATGGGGCGCAGGAGACCAGCCACCTACGGTCATCTCCACGTAGTTGATACCCATGCCTTTCACCGCATCCAGCATGTCCTCATAGGCCAGGTTCCCCAAGCTGTCTGTGCAGATCGATAATATCATCTTTTATTCCTCCTGATTTTGGATTCTGGTTCTATTTGTAGAAATCGGGGCACTCTTCCATTTCAATCTTCACAATCGTTTGGCTGTCCCTTGCCTTGGATGCCGCAGACGCCGTGATGGCACCCACATAGCCGTCCCAGGAGCTGGGTCCGTCCACACGGCCCGCCTTGACCGCATTGATCCATTCCTGGAGCTCCACATTGTAGGCTTCCACAAACCGTTGGGACCAGTCTTCGCAGATGGGGGTGATCCTTGCCGCTTTTGTGCGGACCATGGCGTTGGCCGGCTCGGGCAGGTTCACGATGCCCTCCTCGCAACAGACTTCGCATTTGATGTCATAACCGTAGTGGCTGTTGATGAAAGCCTCCACGTCGATGCGCACGCCGGATTTGGTCGTCAGAATCATGATTTGGGGATCCTGGAGCTTCTCATGGGCATACTTGGTTTTCTTGGGATACACGACTTCCGCAGTGGCGTAATCTTCATCCAGGAGCCAGCGGAGCACGTCGATTTCGTGGATCATGGAGTTTTCAACCGGCATGGAGTTGTCATAGCTTTCATCCACCCCGTAGTTCCTGTGGGCGCAATGCAGCATCAGGGGCTCCCCGTAGGTACGCTCCTCCACAAGCTTCTTCAATTGCTTGTATCCGGGGTCGTACCGGCGCATGAATCCGACGGTGACCAGCTTCTTGCCTCCGGCCATCTCCAGATCCACGATCCGCTTGGTGCCTTCCTTTTCCGCCGCCAGGGGCTTTTCGCAGAAGACATATTTTCCCGCCTTGATGGAGGCGCTGACGTACTGCTCATGATAGGCGTCGATGGTGGTCACGATGATGGCATCCACCTCATCGGAGTTGATCAGTTCTTCTCCGTCTTCAAAGAATTTGCATCCGTACTTCTCCGCCACGCTTTTGCCGAATTCCTTGTTCACATCCGATACGGCCACTACACGGCCTCCCTGCAACTGGGTGTTGATCCTCTCGAGGTGGGTCCTTCCAATGGCTCCGGTTCCGACGACGCCGATTCTGAGTTCTTTGTCCATGTTCTATACCTTCCTTTCATCCTTGTTTCATCCTTGTTGTGTGTTGGGCAGAAATGCATTCCCGGCTTTCCTTCCCCCGTGCATTTCTAGAATTGTTTCGGGGCGTTTGTCACGCCCCGAAACATCTTGTGTCGTTCCCATGCTGTCTTTTGTCCCTTGGATTAGAACTGGTCCACGTTCTCTTTGGTGATGGATGTGAAGGGAACGATGATTTCCTTCTCCGGGCTTTCGCCTTTTTCAATCATCAGGATGGCTTCCATGGCTGCCTTGGCTTGTCCGGGAGCGTCCTGCAGCACGGTCTGCACCATGGTTCCTTCTTTAACCGCATTCTTGGCGTCGTCCGTTCCGTCGACACCGGTCACCAGTACGCCTTCCAGCCTCTGTGCGGCTTTCAACGCCTCTACGGCACCCAGGGCCATCTGGTCGTTGGCTGCTACGATGGCGTCGAACTCGGGGAAGGACTGGATCCAGTCTTCCGTGATCTGCATGCCTTTTGCGCGGTCGTAGTTTCCGTCCAGGTCCGCCAGAATCTGTACGTCGTCCCTGCCTTCTGCTGCCATGGCTTCAAGGAATCCGTTGCGTCGGTCCGTGGAATGGGACATTCCGGCGGTTCCTGCCAGGTAAAGGACCTTGCCGTTCTCCGGGATCTGCGCTGCGATGACTTCTCCCTGCATGTAACCGGCATCGTAGTTCTCGGATCCCACATAGATGTAGTCTCCGCCGTCCGCCTTGATGCCCATGCAGATGACGGGAATTCCGGACTCGTTGGCTTTGATGATGGCCGGAGTGATTCCTGCGAAGTCCACGGGTACGACGACCAGCATGTCCACGCCCAGGGCGATGAAGTTGTCGATCTGGTCAAGCTGCTTCTGGATGTCGTTGTTGGCGTCTGAGAACTGCAGCTCCACGTTGGTGCCTTTGGCAGCCTCGATCATGGCTGTCTTGCGGGCCATGACGAACACGTCGGAGTCCGCCAGGTTGGCATAGCCTACCACAAACTTGCCGCCTTCCGCCGGTGCTTCGGTGCCGCCTCCTGTTTCACCGCCGGGTGCGGCCGGCTCTTCCTTCTGTCCGCAGCCTGCGAACAGGGATGCGGCCAACACAAGTGCCAGTACCAGGGATGCCAGTTTCTTTGTCTTTTTCATGATTATCCTCCTTGAAATGTGTTATTTATTTGTTGCCCCGTAAAAACGGGGTTGCAACCTATTTTTTGGCGCTGGAGGCCCGCTTGGTCATCTTGTCGATGATGACGGCGATCAGGATGATGAGGCCCTTGACGATCTGCTGCCAGTAGGTGTTGACGTTGGCCAGGTTCTGCACGTTGTTGATGATTCCTACGATGACGGCGCCGATGATGGTCCCCACGACGGTTCCCGATCCTCCCGCCAGGCTGGTCCCGCCCACGACCACGGCGGTGATGGCGTCGAATTCGTAGGCCAGACCGGCGGCGGGCTGTCCGGAGTTCATCCGGCTCATGAGCACCACACCGGCGATGGCGGCGGTGAATCCGTCAAAAAGGAAGGCCTTCCGCACCACGTTCTTGGACTTGATCCCCGAGGCGATGGCCGCCTGCTCGTTCCCGCCCACCGCATACACGTGCCGGCCGAAGCGGGTCTTGTTCAGCATGATCCAGGAGATGATGAAGAGGACAATCAGGATCAGCACCGAGACCGGCATAAAGCCGATATAGCCCTGGCCGATGAAGGTGTAGGCGCTGCCCATGCCCGTGATGGGCACCCCGTTGGTGAAGAGCAGCACCGCTCCCCGGGCCACCGTGGTGACCGCCAGGGTCATGATGAAGGCCGGGATGTGGAACTTGGTGATGACATAGCCGTTGATGCCTCCGATGACCAGGCCCAGGCCCACGGCTCCCATCACCGCAACGAACACGCTGCCCGTGGCCACCATGATGGCCGTGGAGATGACCCCAATCAGGGCGATCATGGATCCGTAGGCTACGTTGATGTGGCCCAGGATGATGACGAAGGTGGCCCCCAGGGCCAGGATGGTCACCACCGTGATCTGCCGCAGGACGTTGGTCAGGTTCGCCTGGGTGGCGAAGCCCCTGGTGAAGATGGAGGAGAGTGTGAAGATGATGACCAGGATGGCGAAGGTCCCGTACTTCCCGTACAGCTCCGCCAGATTCAACTTCTTCTTTCCGGACTTGTTCTCTGATTTTGTCATTGTTCTTTCCCTTCCCTATTTTAAATGATGTTTGTTCCTATTTCCTTCATCCCTGATTTCTCATTTGGATTTCGTTCCGTGGGTGGCCAGCTTCATGACGCTTTCCTGTGTGGCCATTTCCCCGCGCTCCAGGATGCCTGTGATCTGCCCTTCCTGCATGACCACGATCCGGTCGCTCATGCCCAGGATTTCCGGCAGCTCCGAGGAGATCATGATCACCGCCATGCCTTCCTTGGCGAACTTGCACATCAGCCGGTGGATCTCCGACTTGGCGCCCACGTCGATCCCCCGGGTGGGCTCGTCCAGGATCATGACCTTCACGTCCCCCATCAGCCACTTGGCCAGGACCACCTTCTGCTGGTTCCCTCCCGACAGGGTGCTGGTCGCCACATTCAGGTTCGCCACTTTGATCTGCAGCATCTCCACCATGGTGTTGGCTTCCTCCACGATGGCCTTGTCGCTGATCAGACCATTCCTTATGAACTTCTTCAGGTTCACCAGGGAGATGTTCTCGTGGACGTTCCGCTCCAGCACCAGGCCGTAGCCCTTCCGGTCCTCGGAGATCATGGCGATCCCATGCTTGATGGCGTCCGTGGTGTCCCGGATGTCCAGCCGCTTCCCTTCCAGGAGCACTTCCCCGGAGGTGAAGGGGTCCAGGCCGAAGATGGCCCGCATGACCTCGCTCCTTCCGGCGCCCACCAGCCCCGAGAAGCCCAGGATCTCTCCCCGGCGCAGCTGGAAGCTGATGTCCTTGAACCGGCCCCCGTGCTGCTTCTCCTGGGTCAGGTTCTTCACCTCCAGGACCACTTCCCCGATCTCCACGTCCAGGTCCTTGGGGAAGACGTTCTTGATCTCCCGGCCCACCATCAGGGAGACCAGCTTCTCCGGATTGTAGTTTACTGCCGGTCCGGAATCCACCCATTGGCCGTCCCGGATGATGGTGATGTCGTCCGCGATCCGGAAGATTTCGTCCATCTTGTGGGTGATGTAGAGGATCCCCACCCCTTTGGCCTTCAAATCGAAGATTTGGTTGAAGAGCACGTCGATCTCCGTGTCCGCGATGGCCGAGGAGGGCTCGTCCATGATGATGACCGAGGCGTTCCTGGCGATGGCTTTGGCGATCTCAATCAGCTGGTGGCCGGCGATGCTCAGCTCCCGCATCTTCTGCTTGGCCTTGTAGGGGATCTTCAGCTGGTCCAGCAGCTCCTGGGTCTGGGTGTACATGCTCTTGTAGTCCACGAACAGCCCCGCCTTGGGCTCCCGGCCCAGGAAGATGTTCTCCGCGATGGTCATCTCCAGCACCGGGTTCAGTTCCTGGTAGATCATGGCGATCCCCATCCGGATGGTGTCCTCGATGGTCCGCTTCCCGATCAGCTCCCCTTTGAAGACCATTTCCCCTTCGTCCGCGTCGTGGGTCCCGTTGATGACCTTCATCAGGGTGGATTTCCCCGCCCCGTTCTCCCCGCAGATGACATGGACCGTTCCCGGCCTCAGCTTGAGGTTCACCCCGTCCAGGGCTCGCACTCCGGGGAACACCTTCACCACGTCCCGCATCTCCAGGATATAGTTCGTCTCTTTGCTTTCCATAGGCTCTTACCTTCCTCCTTTTATGTGCAGGCACGCCTTTGCGAGCTCGTGCTCTTTTTGGTTTAAAAAAAATTGAACTCTCTCTATTCTTCGATGCTTTCCTTGACCAGGATGCTGCTTTTTGTGAAAAGCAACTCCTTCTCCGGTTCCCGGTCGTAGAGAAGATGGTCCGCCAGGATCCTGCAGGTCCTGTACCCTTGCTCCTCCAGTTCACTGTCGATGGTGCAGTTGACTACGCCTTCCTTCATCAGCGCCAGGATTTCGGGATACCGTTCAAAGCAGACCACCTTGATCCTGCCTGCCATCCCTTTGTCCTTCAATGCCTTTCCCAACCCGGACACACCACCGCAGGTGATGTAGATGCCTTTCAGTTCCGGATTCCTGTCCAAAATTTTCACCGTGTCCTGGTAGACCAGATCTGGATCCTCCATGCTTTCCACCCGCTCCCGGATGTCGATGTCCGGATAGGTCTGTCGGAGCAGCTCCTGGAACCCTTTTTCCCGACCCGCCACCGCCACGCTGGTCTCCGAATGGAGGGCGCTCGTGATGACGGCGACCTGTCCCTTGCTTCCAAGGAATTCCCCCATGAGCCTCCCCGCTACCCGTCCGGCTTTTTCGCTGTCCTGTCCCACAAAGCACATCCGCTTGCTGCCTTCGATGTCGGAGTTTGTTGTGATGACCGGCACCCCGGCACCCACCGCCTCGTCGATGGCTTCCTTGACCCTTGCATCGTGGATGGGAAGGAGGAGGATTCCTTCCACCCCTTCCCGGACCAAATCCTGGATGACCTTCACCTGGGCATCCACATCCGGGTACTGGATCACATGGTACCGGATTTCCATGTTCAATCCTTTGTAGGTCCTGATTGCCTTTTCCATGCCTTCCTTGATCTGCTCCAAGGCATCCACTTTCAGCAAGACGGCGGCAATCACCAACTTCTCCTCCTGCCGCTTCAAAGCCTTGCCGATGGGATTGGGTTCGTATCCCAGTTCGTCGATGATGCTCTGGATCTTCTCCCGGACATCGTCGCTGACCCCCACCCGCTTGTGGAGCACTTTGTCCACTGTGGAACGGTGTACGCCGGCCATTTCCGCTATCGCCTTTATGGTCACTTTCATGTTGTTTTCTCCCCTACCGACGCAACCGCACCGTCTCCCTGCCTGGGAGCCTTTGCTTGCATCGAGCTTCACGAGCACGTGCTCGTTACTGCTATATTGTGATTATAGATGACAGGTTACAGAAAATCAAGTGTTATTTTATTAACTTTCACAACGGATTCCAAATGCGCCCCTTGTTCTTCGACATATCCTATAATCCACCGGGGCCCAGGGGACGGTTCTTCCGGACCATTCCACAGAACGCTTGCCGGTTTTTCCATTATATCAAAAAGGAGCTTGCAATGCAGTCCTAAACTGCCTTCAAGCTCCTTTTCCTTGTATATTTTAAGTTTAGCTGGTCTTACTTGCTGATTGTTGCCTCGAGGGCATCGATCGATGTCAACAATCCTGCCTCGACACTCATGGTAAGGTCTTCCATCTCAAGAGATACGTCTCCGTTGTAGCCCAGCATGCTGAGCACGGAGAAGAACTCTTTCCACCATTGCAGGTCCTTGCCGCATCCCACGGCCACATAGTTCCATACACGGTCCGCCGCTTCTTCCACCGGCCTTGTTTCCAGGATGCCGTCCACATCCGCAAGACCACGCTCAATCCGGGCATCCTTGCCATGGACATGATGGATGCATCCTTTGAGTGCGCGGGCAGCCGCAATCGGGTCGGCACCCAGCGCCATCATGTGGGAGGGATCCAGGTTGATGCCGATCATCGGATCCACAGCGTTGCGGAGCTTGAGCAGGGTGGAAGCGCTCCAAACCATCGTGCCGGGGAATTCCTCGATCGCGATCTGCTCGATGCCGCATTTCTTGCAGTGTTCCACATAGTCGGTCCAGAACTTGATGGTGACTTCCCACTGGTATTCATAGGCAGGCTTCATGAAATCCGGCCAGGAGATCGTGGAAGTGATCCAGTTCGGTGTCGTGTCCCCAGGCGCTCCGGCAGGCAGGCCGGCCATGGCCACAAGCTTCTTGACGCCCAGCATGCCCGCCAATGTGGCGCAGTCGTACATGCTTTCGGCATATTGCTTGCCTGTTTCGGACGGCCACGTGGGGTTGCAGGAGGTGTTCAGGGCCGAAATGCGCATCCCGCGCTTTTCCAGCTCCTCCAGGAAGGCCGCCCTTTTGCCTGCATCCGCAAGCAGCTCCTGTGTGTTGCAGTGCTTCCGGGCGCCCCAGCCGCCCGCTGTCATTTCCACAGCGTCGATTCCCAGGGATTTTACTTTATCCAACATCTCCGTGTAAGAGAGGTTTGCCAATACGTCCGTACAAAGTGCAAGTTTCATCATCATAATTCCTTTCTGTTTTTGGTCACGTTAAGCTTAGAACTTCACCCAGACAGCGCCTTCGTCCGCGGACTTCACGCAGGTGTTGATCCAGTGGATTCCCTCGATGCCCGCGTCGATGCCGGGGTACACCAGGTTCTTCAGGGTCTCTTCGTCTCCACGGTCCTTGGCGTCCATGGCGACGGCGAACTTCAGGTAGATGTTGGCCCAGGATTCTCCCAGCCCTTCCGTATGCAGGGCGCCCAGACGCTCGTCGGCGTTGCACTCGTCATACAGGTAGGACATGCCGCGGATCAGCTTCTGCGGGGGTTGTCCCTGGATTTCGTAGAGCAGCTCGTTGGGCTGGTGGTCGCTGAACTCCACGCTGGCCTTGGAGCCGATGATCCGGATCCTGTGTCCGTCCATGCATCCCGCGTTCACCGAGGAGGCCCACATCCTGCCCACGGCGCCGTTCTCATAATGCATCAGCACATAGGCGTTGTCCTCCATGGGAGCCCGGCTCTTGATGAAGCTCTGGCGGTCGCACAGCAGCTCTTTCACCTTCAGCTCGGGGCAGATCAGACGGGACATGTAGTAGGTGTGGGTGGAGATGTCCCCCAATACGAAGGCCTTGCCGGCCACCTTGGGGTCCACGCGCCATTTCTGGCTGGCGTTGGCGGATTCGGTGTCGGTGGCGTTGAAGCCGTGGGTGTAGCGCAGGTCCAGCATCCGGATCTCGCCCAGGTCCCCGTTCTCCACCATCTGCCGCATCTGCAGGAGCAGCTGGTGGCCGGAGAAGCCGTAGGTCACGCCGATGATCTTGCCCTTCTCTTCGGCCAGTTTCTTGATCTCAATGCCTTCCTCTTCCTCGAAGAACAGGGGCTTCTCGCAGATCACGTGCAGGCCGGCTTCCAGAGCGGCTTTGGTGATCTCGTAGTGGGTGCCGTTGGGGGTTGCGATGGAGACCACCTGGATCCCGTCTTCCCTCTTGGCTTCTTCCGCGAACATGGTCTTGTAGTCCGCATAGCAGCGGCTGGGGTCCACGCCCAGGTTCGTTCCGAAATCCTTGCCCCGCTCGGCGTCGATGTCGAAAGCACCCGCCACCAGTTCGAAAGCCGTGTTGTCCCTGAGGGCTCCGATCCTATGCTTGTATCCCACGTTGCCCGTACGTCCGCCTCCCACCATTGCCCAGCGGTAAGGTTTTGCAATCAATCTTTCTCCATTCAACATCTTGTTTTTCCTCCCTTGATTTATTGATATTGTTTTTTTGTTGGCACGCTTTGCGTTGTTGCTGTTTATCACCTTATGTTCTTTATTATAAAGGCTTTTCCCCTTTCGGGAAATAGGCGCATTTGCCCAAGAGTTCATTTTTCTTGCTTTGTTGCAAATGGCATTGTATAATGAAATGGAACAGGCTTCCTTTCCAATCCGACCATGCCAAGGAGGTACCCATGCAAAGTGTGGATCCCGGGGTCTTGACCCGTTCCGTATGCTTCTCCTTCACCCCTTCCGAGACGGCGAAGGAACTCTATTATTATCCTGTCTGGTGCGGCCATTACTTCTGCAACCAGCATTATTTCATGAAGCGGGAATATTATCCCTATCTGTTGCTGGTATTCGTCCGGAAGGGTGAATTCTACATCGAATACCGGGGAAAGAAGATGACCGCCCGGAAGGGGGACGTCTTTCTGATCGACTGCCGGGAACCCCATTTTTACCAGGCTTCCGACGGCCTTGAATTCCTTTATGTGCATTTCGACGGGGTCAATTCCCACGACCTGTGCGCCCACATCATGAACACCAACGGCATCCTTTTCCAGGGGGAGCACCTGCTGTCTCTGGGCAAGATGCTCAACGACATGATCGAGACCTACCAGGGCGGCGGCAGCTTCGCCCCCCTGGAGTTCTCCTCCTTCCTCTACCGGATGCTTGCCATCCTGGTGGAGCGCCCGCTGGAGCCCCATGCGGAGCCCACCCCGGTGGACCGGGCCATCCAATATATCCGGGAAAATGTGGGGGAGAAGATCACCTTGGACGACCTGGCCCGGCTGACGAACCTGAGCATCTACTATTTTTCCCACATCTTCAAGGCCCAGACCGGCTATTCGCCCATGGAGTATGTGATCAGCACCCGTCTGGACCGGGCAAAGGTCCTGCTGAAGAGCACTTCCCTATCCATAGCGGAGATTGCGGGAGAAATCGGCTACGCCAACAGCGGCAGCTTCATCAACCTTTTCGTGCAGAAGACCGGCATGTCCCCTACCCAGTTTCGCAAGGCCCCCATTTGAGGGGCTTTATTTTTTTGCGCTGGACGCCCGCTTGGTCATCTTGTCGATGATGACGGCGATCAGGATGATCAGGCCCTTGACGATCTGCTGCCAGTAGGTGTTGACGTTGGCCAGGTTCTGCACGTTGTTGATGATCCCTACGATGACAGCGCCGATGATGGTTCCCACGATGGTTCCGGCTCCCCCCGCAAGGCTGGTCCCGCCCACGACCACGGCGGTGATGGCGTCGAACTCATAGGCCAGACCGGCGGCGGGCTGTCCGGAGTTCATCCGGCTCATGAGCACCACCCCCGCGATGGCGGCGGTGAAGCCGTCGAAGAGGAAGGCCTTCCGGACCACGTTCTTGGACTTGATCCCGGAGGCGATGGCCGCCTGCTCGTTCCCGCCCACCGCGTACACGTGCCTGCCGAAGCGGGTCTTGTTCAGCATGATCCAGGAGATGACGAAGAGGATGAGCAGGATCAGAACGGAGACCGGCATGAAGCCGATGTAGCCCTGGCCGATGAAGGTGTAGGACTTGCCCATGCCCGTGATGGGCACCCCGTTGGTGAAGAGGAGCACCGCTCCCCGGGCCACCGTGGTGACCGCCAGGGTCATGATGAAGGCCGGGATGTGGAACTTGGTGATGACATAGCCGTTGATGGCTCCGATGACCAGGCCCAGGCCCACGGCTCCCATCACCGCAACGAACACGCTGCCTGTGGCCACCATGATGGCCGTGGAGATGACCCCGATCAGGGCGATCATGGATCCGTAGGCTACGTTGATGTGCCCCAGGATGATGATGAAGGTGGCCCCCAGGGCCAGGATGGTCACCACCGTGATCTGGCGCAGGACGTTGGTCAGGTTCGCCTGGGTGGCGAAGCCCTTGGTGAAGATGGAGGAGAGTGTGAAGATGATGACCAGGATGGCGAAGGTCCCGTACTTCCCGTACAGCTCCGCCAGATTCATTTTCTTCTTGGACTTGTTCTCTGCTTTCGTCATTTTTTCTTTCCCTTCCCTATTTTAAAGTGATGTTTTTTCTCATTTGGATTTGGTGCCGTGGGTGGCCAGCTTCATGACGCTTTCCTGGGTGGCCATTTCCCCCCGGTCCAGGATGCCTGTGATCTGGCCCTCCTGCATGACCACGATCCGATCGCTCATGCCCAGGATTTCCGGCAGCTCCGAGGAGATCATGATCACCGCCATGCCTTCCTTTGCGAACTTGCACATCAGCCGGTGGATCTCCGACTTGGCCCCCACGTCGATGCCCCGGGTGGGCTCGTCCAGGATCATGACCTTCACGTCCCCCATGAGCCACTTGGCCAGGACCACCTTCTGCTGGTTCCCCCCCGACAGGGTGCTGGTCGCCACGTTCAGGTTCGCCACCTTGATCTGCAGCATCTCCACCATCTGGTTGGCTTCCTCCACGATGGCCTTGTCGTCGATCAGGCCGTTCCTTATGAACTTCTTCAGGTTCACCAGGGAGATGTTCTCATGGACGTTCCGCTCCAGCACCAGGCCGTAGCCCTTCCGGTCCTCGGAGATCATGGCGATCCCATGCTTGATGGCGTCCGTGGTGTCCCTGATGTCCAGCTTCTTCCCTTCCAGGAGCACCTCCCCGGAGGTGAAGGGGTCCAGGCCGAAGATGGCCCGCATGACCTCGCTCCGTCCGGCGCCCACCAGCCCCGAGAAGCCCAGGATCTCTCCCCGGCGCAGCTGGAAGCTGATGTCCTTGAACCGGCCCCCGTGCTGCTTCTCCTGGGTCAGGTTCTTCACCTCCAGGACCACTTCCCCAATCTCCACGTCCAGGTCCTTGGGGAAGACGTTCTTGATTTCCCGGCCCACCATGAGGGAGACCAGTTTCTCCGGATTGTAGTTCCCTGCCGGTCCCGAATCCACCCACTGGCCGTCCCGGATGATGGTGATGTCGTCCGCGATCCGGAAGATCTCCTCCATCTTGTGGGTGATGTAGAGGATCCCCACCCCTTTGGCCTTCAAGTCGAAAATCTGGTTGAAGAGCACGTCGATCTCCGTGTCCGCGATGGCCGAGGAGGGCTCGTCCATGATGATGACCGAGGCGTTCCTGGCGATGGCCTTGGCGATCTCAATCAGCTGGTGGCCGGCGATGCTCAGCTCCCGCATCTTCTGCTTGGCCTTGTAGGGGATCTTCAGCTGGTCCAGCAGCTCCTGGGTCTGGCTGTACATGGCCTTGTAGTCCACGAACAGCCCCGCCTTGGGCTCCCGGCCCAGGAAGATGTTCTCCGCGATGGTCATCTCCAGCACCGGGTTCAGCTCCTGGTAGATCATGGCGATCCCCATCCGGATGGTGTCCTCGATGGTCCGCTTCCCGATCAGTTCCCCTTTGAAGACCATCTCCCCTTCGTCCGCGTCGTGGGTCCCGTTGATGACCTTCATCAGGGTGGATTTTCCCGCCCCGTTCTCCCCGCAGATGACATGGACCGTTCCCGGCCGCAGCTTAAGGTTCACCCCGTCCAGGGCGCGCACTCCGGGGAACACCTTCACCACGTCCCGCATCTCCAGGATATAGTTCGTCTCTTTGCTTTCCATAGGTTATCCTTTCTTTTTTAAAAAAAATCCAACCACATTCTCGGATATGGTTGGATTTTCCATTTTTTTCAAGTCAACTCGGTGCGTCGTGCTTATTGGTAGTCTGCCAGGTTTTCCGCCGTGATGGACTCGAAAGGCACGATGATCCTTGCTTCGGGTGTGCCTCCGGATTGCAGGGTCTGGATGGTCTCATAGGTGTATTGGGCCAGTCCGTCCGCGGATTGCAGCACGGATTGCGCCATCTCCCCATTTCCGATGGCCGTCTTGGCTTCGGGGGTTCCGTCGATTCCGCTCACTGCCACACCTTCCAACCGGTTGGCGCCCTTCAAGGCTTCGATCGCACCCAGCGCCATCTGGTCGTTGGCCGCTACGATGGCATCGAATGCAGGGAATGTCTGGACCCAGTCCTCGGTGATCTGCATGCCCCTGGCACGTTCGTACATGCCGGTCTGGGTGGCGATGACTTCGATGTCGGGACGTTTCTCCGCCAGGACGCCTTTGAATCCGTCCTCACGCTCCACGGAGTGGTACAGGCCGGGAGTGCCTTGCAGGTAGAGGACCTTCGCGTTCTCCGGAAGGGCTTCCGCCATGAATTCGCCCTGCATCACGCCGGCGTCGAAGTTCTGGGAGCCTACGAAGATGAAGTCTCCGGCTTCCGCCTCGATGCCCATGCAGATGACCGGAATGCCTGCGGCATTGGCTTTTTCAATACCGGGTGTGACGCCGGAGAAGTCCGCGGGAACCAGGATGATGGCGTCGACGCCCTGGGCGATGTAGTTGTCCATCAGGTCCAGCTGGCGCTGCACGTCCATGTTGGCTTCGGAGTAGCTGACTTCCAGTGTCTTGTCGTCTTTGACGACCGTTTCGAAGGTGTCCCTTTTCAGCTTGTCGAAGAAGTCCGTGTCACTGCTGTTCACATAGCCCACTTTGTAGACGGTGTCCGTTGCAGGGGCTTCCGTACCGGATCCGGTTTCGCCTCCTGCCGGTGGTGTGGTCGGCTCGCTCTTTCCGCATCCTGCGAACATGGCCACGCTCAAAGCGCCTACGACAAGCAAGCTGGTGATTCTTTTGAATCTTTTCATAACAACATCCTCCTGTATATATCTTGTTTTTTTTACACTCCGGTTCAGCATTTGGCCTTGCCGGAAAGTTGCACAAATTTGTTTCTTAGGACCCAGCCTTTCTCTGCAATACCGACGGCACCCTTTCGGTTTGCTGTACATTTCGCTGTTGTTTTGTTGCGTTTTGTCCTTATATCAGTTATTATAAACAACTTTCGCCAAAGTTAAATAGGATGTCTTGTTGTATAGTTTATGGATATTGCTGTCGCCACCCGCTTTTTCAACATGCAGGGGGAGGACGGCCCGTCCCCCTGTACCGCTTGCCCCTGCTGTGCTATAATGGATACATAGAAGGGAGGCCTTCCCCCTGGCGTCGGCAAGCGGAGACAGCAGCCACCGGTGTGGCAAAGGAGGATCATATGCATTCCAGTTTTGTTGGTTGTAACAGCGGATATTTTTCCAAGATGTGCGAGCTCATGGACTCCGAAGGGGTATTGGATTCCGCACTCCAGCTGGAGCAGTTCACCAAGCATTATGCGGAGGAGAAGGGCATCGCCGAAATGGGTCCCAACAGGTTCAAGGAGCTGATCCTGGATACCAAGGACGGCAAAAAGCTCCGGTTCGACATCGCCATCTGCAAGGACGAGAAGGAGATGGAAGTCTATTGCTATCTGATGCGGAAGCTGTAGGCCCTTCCATGGTTTCAGGTTTCCAGTCAACACCGTCTTGCCGACGCCAAGGCCTGCAAGGAAGGCCGCAACAAAAAAGGCGCCGGCCTGGTTTTCTCTAGGAAAACCAGGCCGGCGCCTTTTTCAATGTGCATTTGGGGACCGTTCTAATAGTTCTTGTCGGCGTAACCTACCCATCCGCCTTCTACTACCAGCGTCTTGTCGAAGCCGCCGACACTGAAAGGGATTTCCTCCGTCCCTTCCCCTGCGGATAGGATGATCTTATTCCCATCCACATCCACAGTGATTTGGGTCTCTTTTCCCGCGTACTTGTCGAAAAGGTGGGCAATCGTTTCCTTGGGCAACTCGATTGCGAACATGCCGCAGTTGTACATGTTCTGTCTGAAGATCCTTGCAAAGCTCTCCGCAATGACCACGTTGATGCCGTTGACTTCCAAGGCCCAGGGGGCATGCTCCCTGGAGGAGCCGCAACCGAAGTTCTCCCGGGTCACGATGACCGCCTTGCCGGCAACATCCTCCCTGCTGTCGAAGCCGGGAAGGGACAAGTCCTCCAGCAGATAGGGCTTGAGGGCCTCCTTCGTGATTTCGGTCAGGTATCTGGCCGGTATGATTTCATCCGTGTTGATATCGTTTCTGTCCAAAAACAGTGCTTTTCCATTGAAACTTTTCATCTTTATCCTCCCGATTATCCCTTGTACAGCGGTGAGTTGGCGATTTTGCCGGCAATGGCGGACGCAGCGGCGGTGGCCGGGCTCATCAGATGAACCATGCCGCCCTTGCCCATCCTGCCATTGAAGTTCCGGTTGGTCGTCGAAGCACAGACCTCACCCTCAGCCAGAACGCCGTTGCTCATGCCGAGGCAGGCGCCACAGGTCGGATTCGTCACGCAGAAGCCTGCATCCTGGAAAATCTCGATGATGCCTTCCTTGAGCGCCTGTTTGTAGACGTTGGGTGTGGCCGGGCTGACAATGGCACGGACGTCATCGCTGACCTTCTGTCCCTTCAGCACTTGCGCAGCCACCCGCAAGTCCTCTATGCGGCCGTTGGTGCAGCTGCCGATATAGATCTGGTCCAGCTTTTCACCTTCCATTTCCCGGACCGGCTTGACCTGGTCGGGCTTGTATCCGAAGGTGACCATCGGCTCCAGGTCCGACACGTCGATCTTTAGGACCTTCTCATACTCCGCATCCTCGTCGGAAACCCATTGGCTGTAGTCTTCGAGGGCCGCCTCCTTGGAGGGATACTCCTCCTTGATGAAATCCCAGAGGTATTCCACGGTGGTCATGTCGGGGTAGCAGACCCCGCTGGTGCCGCCGGCTTCTATGGCCATGTTGCAAAGCGTCATCCTTGCTTCCATGGACATGGCGTCCACCACAGGGCCGGTGAATTCGATGACCATGTTGGTGGCTCCGTTCACGGTCAGCTGCTGGATGACGTGGAGGATTACATCCTTCGCATAGACGCCCTCCCTCATTGTGCCTTCCAGGACAACCTTGATCGTCTTCGGGAAATGGAAGGCGCAGACCCCTTTCAGGATGCCCACTTCCAGGTCGGTTGTTCCCACGCCTGCGGCGAAAGCTCCGAAGGCACCATGGGTGCATGTATGGGAGTCGCCCATGATGACGGTGAACCCGGGACGGACGAAGCCCTTTTCCGGGAAGATCGCATGGCATACCCCGTTCCTGCCGATGTCGAAAAAGTCCTTGATGTCTTGCCTTCTTGCCCAGTCCCGAAGGATCTTGCCCTGCTCGGCGGTCTTGGAGTCCTTGGCGGGCGTCACGTGGTCGATGACCACCTTGATCTTCTCCGGGTCGAATACCCTGTCCAGTCCCCTTGCCATCAGGTCGGTAATGGCTATGGGTGTGGTGATTTCGTGGCAGAAAACCCTGTCCAGTTTCAAGACATGTGTATCCGGAAACGGCATGTCGACTCTGTGTGCGTCAAAAATCTTCTCAGCTAGCGTTTTACCCATCTTATTCTCCTTATTCTAATGTCGATAGCGTGGCCCATCCGATATCGGATGTTTCCATTATACCTCGTTGCGCACAAATCCAAAAGGCTCTTTTCCATATTCAGGGAAAATCCATGGCCCAGTATGCGCGGGGGTGTTTGGTCAAAAAAGCGGCTTCCCCCAACTGAGGAAAACCGCGGTTTTTACGGAGAGAGGGGGATTTGAACCCCCGGTACCTTTTGGGTACAATAGTTTTCGAGACTATCACCTTAAGCCGCTCGGACATCTCTCCAAGGATGGCATGAAGCCATCGGAACCATATTATCTGAAATCCGCCCCTTTGTCAATGCTTGTAGGCTTTTTTCCTCAACATCACGCCGCTGAAGGGCTTCATCTTCAAGGTCACCCTTCCGCCTTCCACCACATAGTTCTTGCTTTCCGTGGTGTGGCTTTCCACCGTGGTCTCCAGGATCTGCTGCAGGATGTCGGAGTTCAGGATGCCCAGCTCCCACACGGGAACCCGGATGGTCCGCTCTTCCCGGGCGTTGTTCACCGCCACCACCACCACCTGCTGGTCGTCGAACCTGCCGTAGCTGAGGACCATGTGCTCCCCGTAGAGGAACTTCAGGGAACCCGTCTTCAACACCGGCATCGCGTTCCGGATGCTGATCAGCGCCTTGTGCAGCGCCAGCAGCTCCGTGTCTTCCTTGCCCCAGGGATAGGTCCTCCGGTTGTCCGGATCCGTCCAGCCGCAAAGGCCCGCCTCGTCCCCGTAGTAGATGGTGGGCGCCCCCACCCAGGTCATCTGGATCATGACCGCTTCCTTCATGATCCCCTTGTTCAGGTTCTTCTCCGCCATCTCCGGCCCCACCGTATGGGTCCTCCCCACCATGTGGTTGGTCCTGGTCAGGAACCGGGAATGGTCGTGGTTGCTCAGCTCGTTCATGGCCACCTGCAGGCTGGACGCATGGAAGCGGGCCATGTTGTGCTTCATCGCCTCGAAGAAGGCCCAGTGGTTCCCCAGCAGGTCCCCCCGGAACTCGTCGCTGTGCTTCTCCATCCCCGTCAGGAACCAGGTCACCGGCTCCATGAAGGCGTCGTAGTTCATCACCGTGTCCCACTGGTCCCCGTCCGCCAGCCAGTCCGTGGGGTCGCCGTAGTGCTCCGCAAGAATCAGCGCATTGGGATTCGCAGCCCGCACCGCCTTCCGGAACTTCCTCCAGAACTGGTGGTTGAACTCCTTGGTATAGCCCAGGTCCGCCGCCACGTCCAGCCTCCATCCATCCGCATTGTAGGGGGGGGAAACCCATTTGGCCCCAATCTCCAGGATCTTTTCCGTCAGCTTGGGGGACCCCTCGTAGTTCAGCTTCGGCAGCGTGTCGTAGCCCCACCAGCCGTCGTAATGGGCATTGTCCGGCCAGGCATCCTTCTTCTGGAAATGGAAAAAACTCCTGTAGGGGCTTTTCTCCGAGGTGTATGCCCCGGGAGCGTAGCTGTGGGCCTTCTCGTAGAACTTCTCCCGGTCCAGCCACTTGTTGAAGGATCCGCAGTGGTTGAACACGCCGTCCAGGATGACCTTGATCCTCCGTTTGTGGGCCTGCTCCACCAGCCTGGCGAAAAGCGCGTTGCTGGCCTCCAGGTTCTCCTTGCGGGTGGTCCTGGCGATGTACTTCCACGCCTTCAGATTGTCCGGATCCTTCGGGTCCAGCACCCGGGAATCGTCCTTTCGGATCACGCCGAAATGGGGATCCACATGTTCGTAATCCTGGGTGTCGTACTTGTGGTTGGAAGGGGAGACGAAAATCGGGTTCAGGTAGATCACGTTGACCCCCAGCTCCTGGAGGTAGTCCAACTTGTCCATGACCCCCTGCAGGTCCCCTCCGTAGAACTCCTTCACCCCGTCCGCATCCGGCAGCTTCGACCAGTCCCGCACCCGCTTCACGGTGTCGTTGATGTAGAAGTACTCGTTGTCCACCACGTCGTTCCTCTTGTCCCCGTTGTGGAAGCGGTCCACAAATATCTGGTACATGACCGCCCCCTTGGCCCATTCCGGCGTGTAGAAACCTGGAACGACCTTGAAGTTGTAGTAGGGGTCCGGCTCCCGGGTCACGCCCTTCTTGTTGTAGTAGCAGCGCAACCGCCCCACCAACAGCTCGAAATGGTACTCCACCTTCTTCCGGGTGGGGGGGATGGTCCCCGAATAGTAGTCGAAAAGCTGGTCCTCGCTTTCCACATACAACTGGATCCGCTGGTCCTCGTAGCAGAGGTAGACCTCGTCGATGTTGTCCTTGGCCGTCCGGATCCTGACCTTGGTCTGGTCATTTGCCGTGGGCTCCTGGGGGATCTTGTAGTTCTTCGTCTCGTCCGAAAAGATGGCTCTCTCGTCCAGAATCGGCTGGCGGGTCTGCACATAGGCAAAAAGCTTGTGCGCCCGGCTCAGGCTCTCGAAAGGAATATGTATGCTCATACGGTGGGGCCAAACCTCCTCCACTTGCATCAGTCTCGCATATATGCAGACAGCGAAGGGGGAATCCCCCTTCGCCTATGCATGGTTGCGGTTATTCGGTTGCAGGCGTCAGATCCTTGAAGGGATCTTCCTTGTGGCTCACATAGCCTTCCGCTTCGAAAATGGCTTCGAACTCTGCACCGGTGATCTTCTCTTTTTTTATCAGCAGCGCGGCGGTCTTGTGCAGGACCGTGCTGTGCTTCTCCAGCAGGTTGATGGCGTCCTGGAATGCGCCGTCCACGATCCGCTTGATCTCGCTGTCGATCAGCCCGGCGATGTTCTCGCCGTAATTCCTGGTGTGCCCCCAGTCCCTGCCGATGAACACCTCGTCGCTGTCGTTTCCGAACTGGATGGGACCGATCACATCGGACATGCCGTATTTCACCACCATGTTCCGGGCGATGGCGCTGGCCCGTTCGATGTCGTTGGAGGCTCCCGTGGTCACGTCGTCCAGCACCAGCTTCTCGGCCGCACGGCCGCCCAACAGGGCGATGATCTCCTGCTCCATCTTCTTCTTGGTGATGTACATGGTGTCCTTGCTGGGCAAAGGCATGGTGTAGCCTCCCGCCATCCCCGTGGGGATGATGGAAATGCTGTGGACCGAATCGATGTCCTCCAGCACATGGTGGATGACCCCATGGCCCGCCTCATGGTAGGCGGTGATCCGCTTCTCCTTTTCGGATATGACGCGGCTCTTCTTCTCGGTGCCGATGGCCACCTTCACGAAAGCCCTCCGCATATGGGACTGCTCGATGACCTTCTTGTCTTCCCTGGCGGCATAGATGGCCGCCTCGTTGAACAGGTTCTCCAGGTCCGCACCGGTGAAGCCGGCTGTGGTTTGGGCCACCTCCTGGAGGTTGATTTCGTCGGAGAGGGGCTTGCCTTTGGCATGGACCCGCAGGATTTCCTCGCGGCCCTTCACGTCCGGCGTACCCACAAACACCTTCCGGTCGAAGCGGCCGGGACGCAGCAGCGCGGGATCCAGGATGTCCACCCGGTTGGTGGCCGCCACGACGATGACGCCCTCGTTGATCCCGAAGCCGTCCATTTCCACCAGCAGCTGGTTGAGGGTCTGCTCCCGCTCGTCATGTCCACCGCCCAGCCCGGCACCCCTCTTCCGTCCCACTGCGTCGATTTCGTCGATGAAGACGATGCAGGGGGCGTTCTTCTTGGCGTTCTCGAAGAGGTCCCGCACACGGGAGGCGCCCACGCCCACGAACATTTCCACAAAGTCGGAACCGGATATGCTGAAGAACGGAACTCCGGCTTCCCCCGCCACCGCTTTGGCAAGCAGGGTCTTTCCTGTTCCGGGAGGGCCCACCAAAAGGACTCCCTTGGGGATCCTGGCACCCAGCTCCACGAACTTCCTGGGGCTCTTCAGGAACTCCACCACTTCCTCCAGCTCCTCTTTCTCTTCCTCCAAGCCGGCCACATTCTTGAACGTGACCTTGTTCTTGTCGTCCACAACCAGCTTGGCCCTGCTCTTCCCGAAGGACATGACACGGTTTCCACCGCCTCCGCCCTGGGCCTGGTTCATGATGAAGAACAGCAGGAACACCACCGCGATCAGCACGATCAGGGAGGGGAGCACCGTCATCAGCCAGCTTGGCCTCTGGACGTCACCCGCATACACCTTGATCCCCTGCTCCACCATTTCCGCCCGAAGGTTTTCCACGTTGGGGACAAAAAAGGTCTTGGTTTCGGCGTTCTTCATGTACACTGTGGCGGAGCCCGTAGGAATCTCCACGTTCTGCCGCAATTCCACCCGTTCCACATCCTCTATGTTTTCCAAAAGCTCGGAATATCCATAACTTTCCCGCATGGTGTTGTTGTCCGGGTTCGACATGATCAAAGCGAACATCAGCACCAAAATCAAAATGGCGTAAAAACTCAATCCACGTAAATTTCTTCCCATAGCTTCCTCCTTTCCGCGATGACCCAGCGATAACCCAACGATAGCCCATCGATGGCCCGGCAAGGGCCAAATCCATATCTCCCTTAGTTTACATCCAGCAACTGTCCGATGTAGGGCAGATTCCGGTATTTCTGCTGGTAGTCCAATCCGTATCCCACCACGAACTCATCCGGGATGACGAAACCCACATAATCCACGGGCACACCGACCACCCTGCAGTCCGGCTTGTCCAGCAGGGTGCAGATCCGGATGCTCGACGGCTTGCGTTCCTTCAGGATCTGCACCAGATAGGACAGGGTCCTGCCGGAGTCGATGATGTCCTCCACAATCAGTACGTCCTTGCCTTCGATGGCATCGTCCAGGTCCTTCACGATCCTGACGATCCCACTGCTCCGGATACCGTCCCCGTAGCTGGAGACGGCCATGAAATCCATGGTCAGGGGAAGGTCGATCTCTTTCGCCAAATCCACCATGAACATCACGCTGCCCTTCAGCACGCAAATCAGATGCAGTTCTTTTCCTGCGTAATCGCGGCAAATCTCCTTTGCCAGTTCCTTGATCCTGCTTTCAACCTCTTCTCTGGAGATCAAAACGGCCATTTTCTCATTCATTGCTTTTCTCCTCAAAAACCGATATTTCCAAGACCCGCCTGGTCCCGCTTTCCACCCGGGCGGCTTCGCCCATCCGGTGTCCCACGATCCAAAGGATCTGGTGGTCCATTGCCACCAGCGGTATGCTGTCCCTGGCTTCCTTCGGGATTTTCTCGTCGATGCACCAGGCCTTCAGCGTCTTGCGCCCCAGGGCCCCTGTCTCTTTTTTGACCGCGATGAAATCCCCTGTTTGTCTGGTTCTTATACGCAAATCATTATTTATTCTATCATAATCGAACCATTTCGTATATAAATTTTTAGGAATTTTCATTGAATCGTCATATTCCAGCACCCGGAATCCGAACCTCCGTCCCAGGAAAAAGAGCTCCGTTCCCGCTTCCAGTTCCTCCCGGGTGGGAACCGCTTCCACCGGGCCGGATTCCGGGCCGAATTCCGGGCCGGAAGGCTCCAATCCCAGCTCCAGCTTCCCGTACCGCACCCGGGCCCGGAGGCCGCCCGGCAGATGGAGCTGTCGGGAGCCGGGAGGCCTGGCCGCCAGGGCAAGCACCGCGTCCACATGGACCTTTCCCAGGTCCCGCCTTCCTCCCCCCGCGGCGGCGCAGGCGGCAAGCACCACCCGCCGCCGAAGGGCCAGGGGAAGGGCCAGCAGGGGCTCCAGCGCCAGGTCCCCCCCAGGCCCCGCCACCGCTTCCAGGGCCTTTTCCGCCTCCGACTCCAGGAAGCGGTTCTCCTCCTCCAGCAGCTCCGCCATCCCCAGGAGCTGTTCCCGCACATGGGGATTCACCTCCCGCTCCACCAGGGGCAGCAGATGGAGGCGGATCCTGTTCCGGGTGTGGACCGCCTCCAGGTTGGTGGCGTCCGTCCGGTAGCCGATGCCCTGGCTTTCGCACCATTCCTCCACTTCCGCCCGGCTGCAGTGCAGCAGGGGCCGGATGATGTTCCCCCTGCGCAGGGGCATCCCGGCCAGTCCCGGAAGTCCCGTGCCCCGGAACAGGTTCAACAGGATCGTCTCCACCTGGTCGTCCCTGTGGTGGGCCACAGCAACCCTGTCCCAGCCCTCCTCCCGGACCAGGGCCTGGAAGGCCCGGTACCGGGCCTTCCGCCCGGCCTCTTCCAGGGACAGCCCCTCCCGGGCCGCCAGTCCCGGAACGTCCACCCGCCGGACGGCCAGGGGAACCCCCAGCTTCCGGCAAAAGGAGGCTACGTGGGCTTCATCCCCGTCCGCCTCCCCCCCCCGGATCCCGTGGTGGACATGGACCGCCCCCAGGGTGAATCCCATCCCCTCCGCAGCCAGCTTCCACAATACAAATAAGAGTGCCATGGAGTCGGCTCCGCCGGAAACCCCCACCAGCACTCTCTGGTTCTGTTCGATCAGCCCATTCTTCAGAATGGTTTCCTTCACACGATTCTGCATCTCCAACCTCATGGCCCGTCTTGGATGAAGACCTTCTCATCCTGCTTGATCAGCCGGAACTTCTCCCTGGCCGCCGCCTCGATGAATTCCGCGGACTTCACATGCTCCTTTTCCTCCAGAAGCTCCACCTGCAGCTCCTTGGCCGCCTGCAGCTCCTGCTCCAACCGGCCGATCTCCTTCTCCCGCTCCAGGTTCCTGGAATAGATGTTGGAGACCTGCAGGAAAACGGCCCCGGTCAGCATCACCAGCACGAAGATCATGAATCCGATGGACCTGCGTTCGTTGTCAATCCGTTTTTTCCTCATGGTCTTCCACCTCGTCTGTGAGGACCTCGTACATTTCCCTTGCCTCGTCCTTCTTCATGGTTTCCTTGACCTCGGTCACCCTGACCTTGACGGTGTTGTTGCCGAAAGCGATCCGGATCACATCCCCCACGGAAACCGCCGTATGTGCCTTGGCCGGCTTGCCGTTGACGGAGACCCGCCCCGCATCGCAGGCGTCGTTGGCCACCGTCCGTCGCTTGATCAATCTTGATATCTTCAGATATTTGTCCAGTCTCATCTTTCCCCACCTTGCAAAAAATCTACACCAGGGTCAGTGTAGATTCTTGTGTCCGACATTTGTTTGTTTCTTCTATGCTTCTCCGTTGACCGCGTCTTTCAATGCTTTTCCAGCCTTGAACTTGGGCGCTTTGGAAGCTGCGATTTCCATTTCCGCACCAGTCTGGGGGTTGCGTCCGGTTCTTGCAGGTCTTTCAGAAATTTCAAAGGTTCCGAATCCAACCAGTTGGACCTTCTCCCCTTTGACCATCTCGTCGGTCACAACGTCTACAAAGGCTTTCAGCGCCTTCTCGGCATCTTTCTTGCTAATTTCCGCACTTGCTGCGATTGCAGCCACCAATTCAGCTTTGTTCATAAATGAGTCCTCCTATGCGCTGGGCAATTTGTAGTTTTTGAGTCAACCCTGCCGGAACACGGTGTCCCGGGTGCTCTTCACTCTCAAATTAGTTATAAGCTTTTCCCCCCTGTTTGTCAAGGTTTTTTCAATAAAAACCTGGTTTCCAGGGGTTTTCTGGTCATATTCACTAAACTGCCCGGAACAGGCCTTTTCCATGCTTTTCCCTGACGCGCACGATGTCCGCTCCCAGACCCTTCAGTTTGGTCTCCAGATGCTCGTAGCCCCGGTCGATGTAATCCACATGGTGGACCACCGTCTCCCCGTCGGCAACCAGGCCGGCCAGTACCAGGGCAGCCCCCGCCCGCAGGTCCGGAGAGGTCACATGGGCCCCTGTGACCTGGTTCACGCCCTTGATGATGGCGGAATTGCCTTCCAGCTTGATGTTGGCACCCATCCGGTTCAGCTCGTCGATGTACTGGAACCGGCTCTCGAAGATGCTCTCCGTCATGATGCTCAGACCCTCGGTCACGGACAGGAGGGCCGTCATCTGGGGCTGCATGTCCGTGGGAAAGCCGGGATAGGGAAGGGTCTTCACGTGGATGTTCTTCAACGGACCGTCCACATAGACCCGGATGGCCTCATCCTCTTCCTCGATCTTAACGCCCATCTCATGCAGCTTGGCAGAGATGGCCTCCATATGCTTGGGGATCAGGTTGGTCACGGTCACGTCCCCGCCGGTGATGGCCGCGGCCACCATGTAGGTTCCCGCCTCGATCTGGTCGGGGATGATCATGTAGTCCGTCCCGTGGAGGGTGTCCACCCCGTGGATTTTGATCATGTCCGTACCTGCGCCCTTCACGTCCGCACCCATGCTGTTCAGGAAGTTGGCCACGTCAACGATATGGGGCTCCTTGGCCGCATTCTCCAGGACCGTGACCCCTTCCGCCAGCACCGCCGCCATCATCACGTTGATGGTGGCTCCGACGCTCACCACGTCGAAATAGATGTGGGTTCCCGTCAGCTTCTCCGCACGGGTGTTGATCATTCCGTACTCCAGGGACACCTGGGCCCCCAGGGCCTCGAAGCCCTTGATGTGCTGGTCGATGGGCCGGGTGCCGATGTTGCAGCCCCCGGGCAGGGCCACATGGGCCTCCTTCTTCCGTCCCAGGAGGGATCCCAGCAGATAGTAGGAGGCCCTGATTTTCTTTATATGCTCATAATCCACGACAACCTTGTCCACATTGCGGCTGTCGATCTTGATCGTATGCTCGTCCAGATAGGTGACTTTCACACCCAAGTCTTCCATTGCTTCCAGCAAAACCTTGATGTCGTTCACACAGGGTACGTTTTCGATCGTGCAGATGTCCCTGCTCAAGATCGCCGCCGGCAGGATTCCCAGCGCGGCGTTCTTCGCTCCGCTGACCGCCACCGAACCCTTCAGTTTCTTTCCACCCCTGATAACATATTGCTCCATTCGCACACCTCAGATTCAATTCTTGGTTATTGTCCAACCGACATCCGTTCCGATGTCTTCCCAGGCCGGCTGCTCTCTCTCTTAAAAAACGCTCCAACCACACAAAATTATAACACAGTTTACCCCAGGATTACAAGCACCGTTTTTACGGCTGCAGCTTGTTGGTGAACCCATGGATCCGGTGCTCCCCGTGATCCGCCGTCCGGATCCTGTAGTAAGGCATGGCTTCCAGGACCACGGCCCCGGAACCGGTCCCCGGATCCAGGTCGTATCCCAGGTCGATGTCCGTTATTTTCACCAGGTCCCCCTCCCGGGGTTCCAGATGCAGCATGAACTGGTACAGCGCCTCGTCCACCGGCACCACCTCCCAGGCGGGGGGCCTGAATTCCAAGGGCGGGTAGCGGATGGCCTCCACCTCCCACCGGCCGCTCCCGTCGATCCGCACCTCCACCTGGTTGCAGAACAGGAGCTCCCCCTTGTACCGCTCGTTGAAAAGGAACACCACCGTGTCCCCCTCCATCCGCTGCTGGGTCAGGACCATCCCCACCTTACCGGGATACAGGTCCCCCGCGAATTGCTGGGCCGCTTTCGCCATCCCCTCCCGTCCGGTCCCCTGCACCGCATAGGCGGAGGGACGGCCTTGGAAGAGGATCCTGCCCGCATCCGTACCGGAGGAGAAGACCACGTCCCCCTCCTCGCCGGCATACCGTTCCCCGTTCCCAGGAGCGATGCTGAATCGCGCCTGTCCCCCCACCAGATGGTTCCGGATCTTTTCCTTCTGCCCCTGGTCCAGCACCGGCGGCTGGAGCTCCAGCCTGCTCTTCGGGTAGAAGTCCGGAAGATGGTCGTAGATCATGATCCCCTTGCGCTCCTGGAGCACCGCCTTCAACTGGGCCTCCCGCTCCGGGGAAAGGCTGTGGCTCTTCCGGCTCTCCATGTACCTGAAACCGAAAATCCCCAGGTTGAGAAGCAGGAAAACCGCAATGAACACATTCAGCACCCTGTTCCAATTCATGGCACCCTCCTTTCCTCGGTCCGCCTACTCCAGCGGCATGACATGGTTCTCCTGCCCTGTGTCCACCACCCAGCGGATCTGGGCAGCCGGCGCGGCCCCGTCCCAGTGGTAGGCCAGGTACAGGTCCTGGACCTTCCATTCCCGGCCGGGTTCTCCGCCCAGGAACCGGTCCAGCACCTCCTCGAAGGAGTAGGACAGACGGATCCTGTCCTGGTCCGCCTTCCCCTCCTGCAGCAGCAGGCGCCGGTAGCTCTTCACGACCCCGTTGCGCACCGTCACTTCCATGGGGTATTCCATGCCCTCCCGGATCTGGAAGTCCGTCCCCAGCACCAGGGGGGTCCCTCCGAAACCGTAGCGGTAATAGAAGGTGACCTGTTGCTCCTGGATCTCGTAGTTCTCCAGATAATGCTCCTGCCGCTCCAGAAGGCCGTCCCTGTCCAGGAACCGGTTGGCCGCCAACAGGGCCGCCGAGACGCTGATGCCGCCACCGCCCTCCCCCACACCGAGGTTGGTGTACTGGAACACGCCGTTGGTCCCATAGGCCGTCTGCACCTGCTCGTCATAGAACTGGACCAGCCCGTCGCCGTCCAACCGCCGCTTGGTGTCCCGGTTCACGAAGAAGGGGTTCACAAAGCCCTCCACAGCCCCTACGTCCAGGGCGCCTTTGGCGTCCAGCAGCCGCTTCTCCAGCGGGAACCGCTCCCGGTAGAGGATGTTCTCCGTGGTGACCGGCAACAGCACGTCTCCGGAAAAATAGGGGATCCCCTCCTTCCGGCTGGAGATGTGTACCACATGCTCCCTGGCCCCTTCCCGCTCCATAGCCTGTCCCAGCCGGAGGTTGTCCTCCCGGACCTGGGCCTTGTCCACGGACAGGTGCAGGGCTTCCTCCTGTGCGTCGCTTAGGAAATAGATGTCCACCCGGTTGTCCTGCAGCTCCAGGGCGGGACACACCACCACCTGGTCGATCCCTGCCTTGGACAGGTTCACCGGGGCAGGCACTCCCAGCTCCCCGTACATCTGCTCCAGCAGCAGGGGAAAGGAGAGCTTGACGAAGATCCCCCGCTGGCTCCACACCTGTTCCAGGGGAACCTGGTCCAGGCCGCTCCCCTGGCGGAAACCCTCCCGGAGGATCCGCAGGCTGTCCGTGAAGATTTCCCTGGTCCCGCCGTCCCTGGCCAACACCGCGAACTCCCGGTTGCCGTCCGCGAAGTACAGGGCGATGTACTGGGGGGACACCAGGGACACCGCCTCCAGGCTGGCGGCGGCCCGGGGCAGGGAATCCTTTTCCTCCCCATCATAAAAAACGCTATGGCTTGACATCGTGTCAAACCATAACGTCCCTGTCTGGTACACGCCCAGCGTTATGAGCATTCCTAGAAACATTGTCTTCAGTAAAATCTTTCCCATGCAGAGCGCCCCATTTTAGAGATTCAGAAAGTTGATCTGCAGATTCTCCAGATAGTTTCTTGTGGCTTCCTCCCGCCTGGTGATCTCATACCAGCGGATCCAAGTGCCTTTTCCGTCCACAACCTTGACCGCCAGGAAATAGGTGCCCACCCGGTTGAAATCCAGGTAGTCCGTAAAGAACCCTGTTGCTCCCAAAGTCTTCATGGTCTGCGCCAGCACCCTGGTGTTGCCCATGAAATCCTTCGCGTACAACCGGTATCCCACGTTGACCCCCATGTCTCCCGAACCGGAAATGGTCCTTCCTGTGGCGAAGGTGGCGATCTTCTGCCTGTCCAGTCCCCTGGTCATGGTGAAGCCGCCGAATTGGTTGGCGGGAGCATCGGCCGGAAGGACATCCCTGCCGAACTCCATATTCTGGAAAAAATACTCTGTCCTAAGGTCTGAGGAAGCATATGCCGTGGTGCCCAACAGGAAGAACATTCCCAACACCATGATCATCATCAACATTTTACGCATCATGTGCCCACCTCTCTCAATTTATGTACCATAAGAGCATTATACCGCGCCAATGTTACAGTTTGATTACATCCTGATAACTATTGGTTAACAGATTACACCACCCGGGTCCGGGGGAAATACAGCCTAAAGCTGCTCCCCTCCCCCAGGACGCTTTCCACAACGATCCTGCCGCCGTGCATCTCCATGATTTCCTTGGCGATGGCAAGCCCCAGTCCGGTTCCTCCCATGGAACGGGACCGTGCCTTGTCCACCCGGTAGAACCGTTCGAAGACACGGGGCAGGTCCTCCTCCGGTATGCCGATGCCGTTGTCCTGGATCCGTACCACCACCCATTCCTTTTCCAGATGGAGTCCCAGGCGGATGGCCGTCCTTTCCGGGCTGTACTTCACCGCATTGGAGACGATGTTCTTCAAGACCTGCTCGATCCGGTTCATGTCCCCCAGGATTTCCGTGGGCCCGGGGGGCCTTTGGTATTCCAGGACCTGCAACTTCTTGGCCGCATGGATCCTGTACTTGTCAATGTTCTCCTGGATGAGCCGGTCCAGGTCCAGAACCCCCATGGAGAACCGCACGTTCCGGTTGTCCAGGCGGGACAGCTCCAGCAGGTCCTGTACCAGGGTGGTCATCCTGTCCCCCTCATGGTTGATGACCTCCAGGAATCGCTTGGCCGTCTCCGGATCCTCCAGGGCCCCGTCCAGCAGGGTCTCCGCATAGCTCTTGATGGTGGTCAGGGGGGTGCGGAGCTCATGGGACACGTTGGCCACGAACTCCTTCTGCAGCTCCTCCAGCTTCTTGTGGTCCGTGATGTCCTGGATCACGCAGATGATCCCCTTGAACTGGCTGTTCTTGTCCAGGTAGCGGGCGAAGGACAGGTTCAGGTAGGTCTCCCCGAGGCGCACCAGGTACTTCACCACGGCAGTTTCCTGGCCCGGTTTCTCCAGGATTTCCATGATGGAGGGATAATCCGTCCCCAGGTGGGCGCCGAGGATCTCCCGGAACCCGGCCGTCGGCTGCACCTGGAACATCTTCTCCGATGCCGGATTGCTGTGGGCCAGCCTGCCCTCCCTGTCGAACACCAGGATTCCGTCGGTCATGTGGTGGAACACCGTTTCCAGCTTGCTCTTCTCGCTGGAGACCTGCTCCAGCATCTCGTTCAGGGAGGAGGCCATGGTGTTGAAGGCCTTGGACAGGTCCCCGATTTCGTCGTCGGAATGGACGGCGATGGGGTTGTTCAGGTTACCCAGGGCCATCTCCCGGGCCTTGGAAGTCAGGGCTATGATGGGCTGGGTCAGGAAACTGGAGAACACGAAGCCAAGCACCACGGACACCGCCATGGCCAGCACCACGGACAGGAGGAGGACCATCAGGGTGTCCTGCAGCTTCTGCAGGGCCGCGGTGACGGGAGCCAGCACATAAATCACGTACACCACTTCCTCCCCAAGGAGGATGGGCTGTGCGTATCCCCTGTACTGGGTGGATTCCCCCCTCAATTGGACTTCGTCCATGGCTTCCAGGCTCCGGTTCACCCCTGCGGCCATGACCTGGGGCGTGTAGAACCGGTACTCCTGGGGGTTTTCCAGGAAAGGGTACAGGATGTTCCCCTCCGGATCCAGCAGATACACCTTTTTTGTGGAGTAGTAGTCCGCCGCGTTCTGGATCACCGCCTGGATGTCCTGCTTGACCTCCTCCACCGGCTTGTCCGTATCGATCCAGATGCTGATGTTGGCCACGGAGCTCCTGAGCTCCTCTTCGATGGCCTGCTTTTCATTGCTGCTGGTGAGCCAGACGATCAGGCTGCCGCTGGCGATCATGACGATCACCACCAGCAGCACATAGATCATGACCAGCCTCCAGCGTATGCTCTTCGACATCGTTCGCCTCCCTAGAAAGCCCCTGGGCGGTCAACCCTTTTTGGACTTGAAGTAGTATCCCACACCCCGCTTGGTCTGGATGTATTCCGGAGAGGAGGCGTCGTCCTCCACCTTTTCCCGCAGACGCCGGACGGTCACGTCCACCGTGCGCACATCCCCGTAGTATTCGTAGCCCCAAACCTGTTCCAGGAGCTGCTCCCGGCTGAAGATCTGGTCCTTGCGCACCGCAAGGAACTTGAGCAGCTCGTATTCCCGCACGGTCAGCTCCAGGACCTCCTGGCGCTTGCGGACCTCGTAGCGATCCAGGTTCAGCTGCAGCTGTCCGAAATCCAGAAGGTCGACGTTCTCCTTCTTGTCCCTGTCCAGGCTGGTCCTGCGCAGGTTGGCCTTCACCCTGGCCACCAGCTCCCGCATGGAGAAGGGCTTGGTGATGTAGTCGTCGGCCCCGAACTCCAGTCCCAGGACCTTGTCCACCTCTTCCGCCTTGGCCGTCAGCATGATGATGGGAACGGCGGATTCCCCCCGGACCGTCTTGCAGAGCTGGAGCCCGTCCATCTTGGGCATCATGATGTCCAGCAGCAACAGGTCCGGCTGCAGGCTCCGGTAGTGGGAAAGCCCCTCCTCCCCGTCCTCCGCGGTGGAGACATCGAATCCCTCCCGCTCCAGGTTGTATTTCAGTATGTCCGTAATGGCCCTTTCATCGTCTACGACCAGAATCCGTTCCCTCATGGCTCATCCTCCTGCAAATGTATCTCTACTATAGCAAACTTCGCTTCCAGCGTAAAGCCGGAAATGCGGCAGGAAAACGCTCCACCCGGATGTCTTCCTGCCGCACTGCTGCTGTTCTCTATGGGCCCTTCCGGGACCGCCCCCTACTTGAGGTAGGTGGCTGGGTTCCTTGGGGCGTCGTTGATGCGCACCTCGAAGTGCACGTGGTTTCCTGTGCTGTTGCCTGTACTTCCGATCCGGGCGATGGTCTGGCCCTTCTTCACGGCCTGGCCCACTTTTGCGCTGATGGAGCTTGCATGGGCGTAGCGGGTGACCATTCCCTTGCCGTGGTCGATGTCTACGGTGTAGCCGTAGCCGCTCTTCCAGCCGGCGAACACGACCCTGCCCCCGTCGGCGGCCACGATCTTGGTTCCGTAGGGGGCCGCGAAGTCCATGCCCGTGTGGAATCCGCCGGAGCGGCTCCCGTAGGGGGAGGTCATGCGGAAGTTCACCGTGGGATACATCAGCCTTCCGCTGGGCTGCGTGGGAACAGGCTTGGAGCCTTCCACGACAATCCTTTCCTGGGGCTCTTCCAGCACGGTCTGCCGGAGGATCTCACGGCCGGTCTCCTGGCCGTTCACCCTGGTCACCAGGGCCTGCACCTCCATGGTGCCGTTCTTGCCTTCCTGCCGCACTTCCGATTTGCCCACATAGAGGCTGTTGTCCTTTTCCCGGACCGTGGTGAAAGGGATGGCCTGGGTGTATGTGATCTCGACTGCCGCCGATACGGAAAGTTCAGGTTGGGAGACTTGTACGACCACTTCGTCTCCAATCTGCAGTGTCTTCTCTTTTTGTTTCAACACCGGGTTCAATTCGTAAAGCTCGCTTAGTCCCATTCCGTTTGCAGACGCGATGGTGGATGCACTATCCCCAGGCTTCACCGTGTAGACTTCCGCTTCTGCGTTTTCTTGCGTGATCAGTTCCGTTGCCGTCTGGACGTCCTTGATTTCCGCCGGGTCCACGAAGGCCTTCACCACCATGATCCTGTCGGAGAATTCCACATCCACGGTTTTCTCTTTATTCCTGTTGCTTGTTTCCGGTTCGGAAGCCGCTCCGGCGGTGGCGAATACCCTGTCCTCGTCCAGCATGCTGATTTTCGGGCTCATGACCAAGGTGTTGTGCTGGTCCTTGTCCAAGGTGATGTCCACTTCCTTGTCTGTGATGTAATGGCTCTGCACTCCCTTGAGCACTTCCTTGATTTCCTCTTCGGAATGGAGTGCCACCGTGAATCCGTCACCGATTTTCATCACATACGCTTCCTGCTTCACCACGCCTAGTCCGGAATGATAGGCCTGGTACAGTTCCTCCGCCAAGGCATTGCCTTCCAGGATGGTCTTGGAGTCGCTGGTATGGACGCCCACCAAGGTCACGGACGGATTGATGTCGGGTGTATATCCCAGCGTCGCCACCAACGCAGAAACTGCCTTCTCCTTTGCCGCCTCCACCACAAACGCATCGGCGACGACCCCCACTTCTGTCTTGTTGTAGACCACCTTGTAGCTGTTGATGCTGTCCTTCGCCCAGACGGTGGAAAAAGGACTTCCCATCTGTTGGACCCCCGCCCCCATGGCAGGTGTATATTCCGCAACCGTCACGATTGTAAGCAACGCGCAAACGGATAGAACGATTTCCCTCTTGAATTTCAGGAACACGCCTTCTTTGAATTTAGGTACACCGTACATTTCTGTTGCCTCCGTTGAATTCGGTGCCTTCGATTCCGCACCTTAAAAATTAATACTTTTGTAATAATTCTTCATAATAATATCATAACTTTTTTTGCTTGTAAAGCTTTTTTCCTCTTTGGTGAAAAACCACCCACTTCCCCGCTATGTTTTGTGCATTTCGCCGAATGTGCTTTATGCACAAAAAGAGACGGAAACCCCTCGAGGTTTCCGTCTCTTTTTGTGCCTTCCGGCCGTTTCAGCCGTCATCTTCCACAACGAACCCTTCCAGGTCCGTTCCAGGTTCCATCTCCCGGATTTCCAACCGTTCCACCCGGGCGGACCTGGGGCCCTCCCGGATTTCTTCCATAAAAGAGGCAATTTCCCTTTCGGTTCCCTGTACCTCCATCTCCACCGTCCCGTCCCACCGGTTCCGGACCCAGCCGGTGATATGGTGGCGGGACGCCGTACGGAGGGTGAAATACCGGAACCCTACGGCCTGGACCATGCCATGGACCAGGATGTGCCGCCTGACCTTGCCGTTCGCTTCCATGGTACCACTCCCTTCCTGATCGTCAAGGGGATCCCGAATCATAAGGGGGCTGCGAAGGTGCCCACGGTCATGGACAGCCGGTACCGCTCCACCGCCAGGTTGTAGTCCAGGACCGCCTGGGACAGGGCCAGCCGGTCCCCCAGGACCATGAGCTGGGCCTGCTGGACTTCCAGGATGGTCCGGTAGCCCAAGTCATAGGAGATTTCCGCAGCCCTAAGGAGCTGCCTGCCCTTCTCCACCGCCGCCGTCTTGGTGTCGATGGCCGCCCGGAGGCGGACCATGTCCATTTGCCTGCTCCGCACGTCCATCTCCAGGTTGGTGAGGGTGTTCTTCTGGTAGGTCTGGGCCTGGAGCAGCCCCAGCTCCTGCTTCAGGTAGGTGGAGGAGTTGGAAGGATAGGTCATTTTGATCCGGTTGAACATCACTTCCTGCATCTGCAATCCAAAGGCCGCGGCCTTGGTCTCGTTCCTGTTTGACTGTGCCAGGGCCACCGCATCCTCCAAGGGCACATCGGAGAGGGGGACCACTTCCAGCCGGTCCGTCAGGACCAGGTTCTGGGCCAGCTCATAGCCCAGCAGGAGGTTCATTCCCATCCGGGCCTTGCGCAGGCCGTTCTCCGCAGCCCGCACATCGGCCTTGGCGTCTTCCACCGCCACCTCCGCCTGGGTCACGTCCATCCTGGTCACTTGCCCCAGGGCGAAGCGCTTCCGGGTGTTGGAGAGGATCCTTTCCTGCACCGCCAGGTTCTCCTCCTGGATCCGCAGTCCCTCCTCCGCATGGAGGACCTGGAAGTAGGTCTGGGTCAGGTCCAGCTCCAGGGCGTTGATTTCCGCTTCGTAATTCAAGGGTCCCTGGGTCCGGGCGAATTCCCTCTGCATCCGGACCAGGTTGGCGTCGAAGTCCGTAGGGGCCGAAGCCGACAGGATCCCCAGGGCCTTGTAGGCGTCAATCATGTCCTGCAGGTTGCGGATGGACTCCGTGTATCCCTTGGTCAGGGCTTCTGCGGACTGGAGTCCCAGGTCCGCCGCCTTGGCGCCGGCACCGTCCTCCAGCATCTTCTCCAGAGCCTCCTCCAGGGAGAGGTTGATCCATTCCCTGGGGATGGCTTCCAGGCGGATCCGCAGGGTGTCTTCCGGCTCGACGGCCGTCCAGTTCCCCCGGTCGTCCAGCTGTCCGATGGGGCTGTCCAGGGCGCCCGCCAGCAGCAGGGCGACCTGGCCCCGGGAGGCGTCTTCCCCTGTCACGTCCAGGTCCTCCAGGAGGCCCAGTTCATCGGCCTTCTCCAGGTAGTTCTCCGGCCACTCCCCTTCCAGGGCCCCTTCCACATAGCCCAGGGCCCGGAGGAGCATGGTGACCGCCTCCTCCAGGCGCACCGGCCGCAAGGGTCCGAAGGTGCCGTCCGGATAGCCGCCGATGACGCCCAGCCGGCTGGCGAGTTCCACATGACCCACGGCCCAGGCGGCCTGGTCCAGGTCTTCAAATCCGGTCTCCGTGAAGTTGGAGACGTCGGTGTATCCCAGAGCGGTGACCACCAGCTTGGCCATCTCCGCCCGGGTCACAAGGTTCTCCGGCCGGTAGGTGCCGTCCGGATAGCCGTCCACCACCCCCAGGGAGAGCAGGGTGTCTACCGCCTCCTGCTGGAGGGGGTCCTCCACATCCGCAGGGGCGGCATAGGCCGTGGCGTTTCCCAGCATGGCGGCCAGGACCACGGCAACAAGCAGTCTCTTCCTCATTTCAACAACCTCCTATGCCTTTTGCTTGAATTCCGTCAGGGCGTCCACCACCAGCTGGTGGTCGTCCAGGTGGTTGGGCAGCCCGGACACGCAGATGGATCCCACCACCCCGGTGCCCGTAAGCCGGATGGGGAAGCCGCCGCCCCCCGCCGCATAGGCGTTGGGGTCCAGCATCCGGTCCGCCACGGTGATCTCCTGGGACTCCAGCCAGTACTTGAACCGGAGGGAGGACATGGACATCAGGTCCACCGAATTCCGCTTTCTGGCCAGCCACAGCTCGCTGTCCATGAGGGAACCCTCCGTGAAATGCCGGAAGACCACCAGGCCGTTGATGGTGATTTCGATGGCGATGGGGTCGGGATGCCGCTTCGCCTTCTTCAGGACCAGAAGGCCCACCTCCAGTGCGTCCGCCCGGGAAAACCGGTCGAAGCCCAGCGCCTGCTCCTCTGCCGCCAAAGCTTCCATTTTTTCCTTTGCTTCCTTGATCATACATTGCCCGCCTTTCTGTGCCGTCCGTGGGTGTCTGTGTGTTTCCGCTTATTATCCATCATACCACAAAGCCCGGGGACTGTCATCCCGGACCCCAGGGCTTGGGGGGCGGTCTCCGTCAGAAATCGATGCGGATGTCCCGGATCTTCAGCTGGGGCATAGGGACAACCTGTTCTCCCCGTCCAATGCGATGGTGCTCGTCACTTCCCGCTTGTTGCAGATCTGGCAGAGTTTCTTCTCCATCCGTACGCAAACCCCTTTCGTTTCTTTCCATTTTACCATAGAATCCCTGGATGGGGATCCTTTCTGCAAATGCATTTTATATCCGTTAATTTGCAGTATATATTTGACATTTAGTCTTCCAGGTGCTATGTTTTATATTGAAGGGAATCGTCGAAACCGCAGTTGCCGAAAAACGGGGGTGTTGCCGTGGCCAAAAATTTAAGGATGAAATCGGCCCGTGCGGCCAAAGACCTGTCTCAAAAGGACCTGGCGGACCTGGTTGGCGTGACCCGCCAGACCATCGGGGCCATCGAAAGCGGGGACTACAACCCCACCATCCGGCTCTGCAGGACCATCTGCCAGGTGCTGGAAAAGACACTGGACGAGCTTTTCTGGGAGGTGGACGAAGAATGAAAACCAAGAAACAAGGTCTGGACGAGATGCAAAAGCAGAACCGGGACCGGATCGGAAACCAGACTTTCCTGCTCCTGGCCTACCTGCTGTTGCTGGACATGGGGCTTTATGGCTTCGGATTCCGCTGGCTGCCCTATCCGGTCAACACCATGGTCCTGTTCCTGCTGGCCTCGGGCAGCTATACCCTGCGCCTGATCCTCCATAATTCCTACGTGGGGCCCTCCAACGGCCGGGAGCGGCGGGGTGCGAAGACCGTTCTCCTGCTCCTGGCCGCCACCCTCCTGGGGGTGGCGCTGGGCATGGGAATCCCCCGGCTGCTACAGGAGGCTGGCACGCGCTCCCCCTCCGCAACGGACGGAGGGGGAGCGCAGATCCTGCTGGTCATGGCGCTGGTTTTCCTGGCCATCAGCGGCGTCACCGCCCTAATCCGGCATCGGCAGAACAAACGGGAGGAATGAGCAAAGGAAGGGAAGGGGACCGACGCACCCATCGATGGGTGCGTCGGTCCCCTTCCCTTCCTTTGCGATTCTTGAGCGGGGAATTCCCCCGGATCCAGATCCTAGTGTTCCCCGTAATGGGTTCTGCATGCCAGGATAATGACCTGCTCCTCCGTCATCCTATAGATCAAGCGATCTTTGTCATTGATCCTACGGCTCCAATAACCACTCAAATCACCCTTTAGCGCCTCTGGCTTCCCGATGCCAATATTCCCGTTCCGTTCAATGTCCTTGATCAATGTGTTTATTTTTTTCAACATTTTCCAATCTTCCTGTTGCCAGAACAGATAGTCTTCCCATCCCGCATCTGAAAAGACCTTAATCATCGTCATCGACCTCGATCAGTGCACGAGGCAGCCCTTCCCCCCGCTCCACCTGCTCTTTTGCCTGCAACAGCCGTTCATAGTTTTTTCTGCTGCTTCGGACATACATGTTTTCCATAATATTGTTGTAGGACTCTTCGGACAACACGACCACGTTCCTGTTGTCTTTCCTGGTCACGACCAATGTCTCATAGTCATCGTTGACCTTGTCGAAATAATCCTTCAGATGCTCTCTGAGAGTGGTATAGTTGACAGCCAGCATTCCCAGCACCTCCTTAAGTACAGTATCCTGTACATTCATTATACGGTTGCTTCAGGGTCATGTCAAGCAAGTCTAGCTGTTCTTCCAGTAGTGGAGGAAAAAGCCCACGAACAGTCCCATCATGGCTCCCAGCACCGCTCCGATGGCCAGGATCAGCATCTTGCCTGTGCCCACCGGGCTCTGGGGCAGGATTGGCGGGGAGGTGATCAGCAGGTTGTTGGCCAGCACGTCCAGCTTCCCGTTCAGGATTTCCCCTTCCTTGGGGGTGTCCAGAAGCTCCGTCAGCAACTGCTGCTCCTCCACCAGCTCCTGCTTCAGCAATTGCTTGTTTGCCTGCTCCTCCCTAAGCTTGACAAGTGCGGTCTGGACCTCCAAGGCTTGGGCCTGGACCAGGAAGTAGTTCTCGTTGGCGAACTCTTCCACCATCCTGTCGTCGGAAAGGGAAGCCAGGTCCAGGTTGAACCGGTTGGCCACTTGGGCGGCGGTCACCGGGTCGGAGACCAGCAGCCTCTGGAGGGTGTACACGGGCTCGACGGATTCCAGAACCTCCGTGAGGCCCACCAGGATCTTCTCCTGGACCCGGATCTCATTCTCCAGCCGGGCGGTTTCTGTCTCCATCTCCGAGGAGAAGGTCCGGACCGCATTGGTCTTGAAGGCGATCCGCAGGTTCTGGATGAATGCGTCCACCAGGTCCTTGTTCAAGGTGTAGGCGGTTTCCGGGTCTTCATGGCTGACCTTGATGGCAAACTGGTTGGAATCCTTCACCAGGTCCACCTGGACCATCCGGTTGAACTGTTCCTCCGTCATTCCCAGCTGGTGCTTTCCGATCAGCCTGCGGGCCACATCCGTGCTGTAGATGTAGTTGGTGTAATCCCCGATGTTCTCGGAGGGAAAGGTGTAGCTCCCGTAGCGGGTCACAATCTCCTTGGGAGCCTTCATGATCAGCCCCGTGGAGGATTCATAGCTGGGCGAATTGAACGCAAACGCATAAACGGCGGCCAGGGCGAACACCAGCGCGGCCACAGCCACCACGACCTTCCTCTGTCCCCACACCGCCAGTATCAATTCCTTGATGCTGATCTCGTCATACTCGTGTTCGTGCTGCTGTACCGGTTCACTCATTTCCTGTCGCCTCCTCTTTTATCATACGAAAACAAATTATACCACAAACCCGAAAAAAAAGGAATGCGCACTTGGGGTCTGTCCCCAAGTGCGCATTGTTACCTGAATGCCAGCGGAAAGATGACAATGACGAATGCCGCCCAGACCAGCAGATTCACCCCCAAGACAGCGATCCTGTTGGGCGTGAACCCATAGGAGGAGAGCCGGAACACAATGGCAGGCAAGGAGGATCAGTGCCAGGTTGACCTAGTCGGAAAGCTTCCTTTTATCCCCGTCTGCGCTTTCGGTTATGGAGAAGATGATGACGGCCAAGACACCCAGGATGCGCACTTGGGGTCTGTCCCCAAGTGCGCATTAGGCACCCGGCGACATCATGGACCTTACGCTCTTGAGCAGCTCTCTGGCGGTGTTGTAGCCCATCTGGTTCTGGCGCAGGTTCAATGCACCGATTTCGATGATGGAGGTTGGAACCAGCTGGCCGGGTTTGACTGGGATGTTGATGACCGGCAATTCCACACCCATCAGGGTTTCCGTCTCGATCACCTCACCAATGCCCTTGTAGTTCTTTTCATCGTCCCATTTGTGCAGGCCGATGATCATGTCGATGGTGGCCGACTGGCGGACGGCGCTTTTTCCAAAGAGGGAGTTCACGTTCACAATCCCCACCCCCCGGCATTCAATCAGGTTCTTGGTGAGTTGCTGGGGCTCGCCAACCAGCAGGTGGGAGCTGAGCTTCTTCACGATGACCACATCGTCGGCAACGAACAGGTGTCCGCGGCGGATGAGCTCGATGGCGGTGACGCTCTTTCCGATGCCGCTGTCGCCTTTGATCAGGACACCGATGCCGAACAGGTCCAGGAGCACGCCGTGGATCGTGATGGAAGGCGCCAGCTGGTTCTGGAGGTAGAGGGCCTGGTCAATGAGATAATCGGAGGTTTCCCTTTCCGTGGACAATATCCATTTCCTGGATTTCCTGGCGTAGTCGATGACCTCATCGGACAGGGTCAAGTCGTTGGTCAGGATTATGCCGGGAATCTCCTTGTCCAGGAGGGTGACCATGGCACGCTGGTATTCATCCGGGGAAAAGGTTTCCAGCAGGGCATGCTCGGCTTTGCCGATGATTTGGACCCTCCTTTCATCGAAATGGCCATAGAATCCACCAAGATTCATGCCGCAACGGTTCACGTTGGCGATGACGACCTCCATGTCTTCCGGTCCTTCCGACAAGACTTTCAGCTTGAAGGCATCAATGATCTGTTTCAGTTTCATAAGGTATCCTCTCCTTCCGGTGTCATGCAGGTATCTTCCCCATTATATACCATATGGTCCCTCTTGGGGAGTGGGCCTCCGCCTTTTGTCAAGAATTTCCAGTTGACAGCAGTCCGATTCTGGGGGATGCTTATGGCAAGGGAAACTAGTGCGAACATACCAAAGGAGGTTGCATCATGCGTTTGGAAGAATCCTACAACCGATTGCTGGAAAGTTCCTTGGACCGGCTAGGAAAGGTGCGCGGCGTGCGCCACGCCTTCCTGGCTGCGGAAAGCCGCGACGGGACTTTCCAGTGGGCGGGCGCCAAGGGCGCCGCAAACCCCGACGGGACCCTTGTAGAGGTCGGAACGCCGTTCTGGATCGCCAGTGTGACCAAGCTTTACATCGCCTCCGCCATCCTCCGGCTACAGGAATCCGGCCAGCTTTCCGTCGACGACCTGGTGGTCCGCCACCTCCCGGCGGACCTGATGAAGGGGGTCCATGTGGTGGATGGGACGGATTTCCATGACCGGCTGACCATCCGGCATCTGCTCACCCACGCTTCCGGGATACCCGACTACCTGGAACTAAAGCTCGAAGGCGGGGAGACCTGGATCGACCGGGTGCTTGCCGGCAAAGACAGGTCTTGGTCGGTGGGGGACATCCTGCAGGCGGTCGCCAGGGCGAACAAGCCCCTGTTCGCTCCCCAGGACCTGCGCCGTGGAAAGTACCGGATCCGGTACTCCGACACCAATTACCAGATTCTCATCGCCATCCTGGAGTCGGTGACGAAGAAACCCGTGGAGGACGTCTATGCGGATTTGATTTTCAGGCCCCTGGGATTGGCCGAAACCTTCCTTCCCGGCGGCAAGTCTCCACTACAACCCGGAACGGCCATGGCGACCACCTGGGTGCAGGACATCCCCTTCGACGACAAACCCCTGGCCATGCGCTCTTTCGGGGACCTGTACAGCACCCTGAAGGACCAGATTGCGTTCCTCCGGGGACTGCTGGAAGGGAAACTGTTCGAAAATCCCGAAACTTTGGGGCTGATGCGGGGCGGGTGGCAGACCTTCGCTTTCGGCTTCAGCCCCTTGGCGCCCGGCTGGCCCATCCAGTATGGGATGGGCATGATGCGTTTCGAGACGCCCCGCTTCCTTTCCCCGTTGGGTGCGCCGCCCGCCCTGGTGGGGCATACCGGGGCGGTCGGCTCCTGGCTCTTCCATTGCCCGGAAACGGACATGCTCTTTGCGGGCACCGTCAGCCAGGCAACCGCGGCAGCGGCGCCTTTCCGGATTGTGCCTCCCCTGGCCGGACGGCTGGGAACCGGTCTGCGGAAGGGGAATTGAAATGTCTATAGCTCCATCTTCAACAGTTTCTGTTGCCGGAAGGCAACGTATTCTTCCGCCAGGTCTTGAAGCTTTTGTTTGGACGCGGACGCATCGTCCCACAAGGTCATCTTGATTTCTATGCCCGCGCCCTTCCTTTTGCCCGCCCAAATGCCGATGATTTCACCCCGCTGCAGGATGACGCCCGGATTGGCTGCCGTTTGCCAAACCTTTTTTTGAAGCGCCTTGTCGTCCAGCAGGATGTGCCGGTCACGCTGGTCAAGGTAGGGGTCATGGCCGCCGAGGAGGAGCAGTTCCCTTTGCACGGAAGGCGGAGAACGCAGCAAGTCCTTGTCTGCAGATAATACAAAGGCTTTCTTCCCGCCGCATGTCTCGACCGGTTCCATTTCATCGGAAACGGATTCCCACATGCGCCGCGCTTGCTTTACCGAACAGCCCAGCCAGCTTGCGAACGCATCGGCGGTAGCGGGGCCATAACAGTGCAGGAATTTCCGGACCAGCTTCCCTGCCGCATCCTCACCGGGATCAAGCGGATGCCCCAGCCAGCCCTTGTAGGAGGTGAAGGCAGGGCTGGCACCTGCGCGCTCCCCGAACACCACCAACCCCAAGAAGGCGCATGGCCGCAGCAGGAAGGACACCACCGCTCCACCAACCGTCTGGCGGTCAGGTGTCCCATACAGGGAGGGGCTGTTCCACAGATCCCGTTTTTCCATGGGCAGGAGCGGCAACATCCATTCCGCCATTGTCCGGTCAAGGCCGCTTTTGCTTTCTATGGTTCTGTCATCCAAGAGCGGCATGACTTGTTTCAGTTTGTCCAGCAGTTCGCCAAAAGGCATCTGCAAGAAGTCTAGCGCCCCCGCAATTCCCTGGGTGTAGATCCAGTCTTCGCCGTCCCTTGGAACGAGTGCGGTCAGAAATGCATCGCTTTCTCCCACAGGGAACACCACAGGCGCGCCACGAAAGCTCCACGCCTGCAAGAGCGATTTTTCCGGAAAAAGGAGCGCCTTCATGTCCGAAAGGCTGCAGTCGGAAACACGGTTGAACAGCGAGGTTTCCCACGCGCCGGGGGGCGTGTTCTGCATCCCGCAGGCACCTGCGATTTCAGGGATGCACCCCTTTTTGCGCCGCACATCCAGATGATGCGCATGCAGGCGGAACAGCCTGATATTCTGAACCTTCATCTCTGTCATGGATCCCCTCTCCTATCCTTGATTTGTGAAACGCGAACCGATAAGCATGATGACCAGCGCAATCCAGAAGCTCGGCCCCGGGATTTCATGCAACACCGCAATCGACAAGGCGACACCAAGGAACGGAGCGAACGCGTAATATGCGCTGGTTTTGGATGCGCCAAGGTGCCTTTGTGCTTTGACATAAAAATATACGCTCAATCCATATGCCGCAAACCCCAGCGACAACGCAATCCCCAGAATTCCTGGTTCCGGTAAAGTTTCGCCAAGAGACAAGCCGATGCCCAAGGCCCCCAAGCCGGAGCCGAGGCCCTTGATGATCACAATCTGCTTTGTGTCCTTGCTGGAAATCATGCGTGTACAGTTGTTTTCCAGGCCCCAACAGACACATGCAAGCAAGATAGATATGGATCCCATGGAAAAGGACAGGCTGCCTTCATCATGGATGCTCAAGAGCAGGGTCGCGAGGGTAACAAGCGCAATTCCCAAGCCAAGTTTCTTTGAGACATGCTCCTTGAATGCAAGACTTGCAATCAAGGTTGTTGCCACAATTTCAAAATTGTTCAACAAGGATACGTTTGCGGCCGCGGTGGTCCGCAATCCGACCAGCAGGAGGATCGGAGCCAGAATGTCCAGCAGGACCATTGCGACAACATACTTCAGCTCCGCTCGGCCCAAAGGGACTTCCGAGGAAATGAATTTGGCCTTTTTTTGGATGCCGGATAAGATTAACATGCCAATGCCGGCACCCAAATACAACAGGCCGGCAAGGATTGTTTCCGCCATACCGGCCAAAAGGATTTTGGAGACCGGTGCGCTCAGCGCGTAAAAGGCCGCAGCTGCAATCGCATACATGATGGCCGCGTTTCGTTTGTCTGATGATCCACTTGCCGAAGCATGCCCGTTGTCGCTACGCATAATCCCTCCTTCTCCCCTAGGTGATAAGGCAACATTATCATATCCTGCGGCAGAGTTCAACATGTACGTCAGCAACGGTTTTTTTCTTGACTTATTGCCGCAGGTCTTGCGGTCCGGATGGCAACCATATTATAATGGAGTCCATCCATCTTGCCCGTACAGCGGGCGACCACCCTTGCAAGGAGGCAACCATGGCCATAATGACCGCGCTTGACGCATTGGTCGGCTTATACGACAGAATCGACGACGCCATCCGGACACACTATGCAGCAACTCCCAATGCCCGCCGCAAAATGCGTTGTGCCAAGGGCTGCTCTTCCTGTTGCTCCCAATTTTTCGAAATATCCGAACTGGAGTACATGGGCATCATGCGGCATTTGGAAAGAACCTGCAGCAACGATGCCTTGGCCCGTCTAATCCTGCATGCAAGACAGGCAGTCGGGATGTTGAAGGAACAGTTCCCTGGTTTTTATCAGGCCTATTTCCAGGAAGACGACGGGCAGGATTTCGATTCCGAGAGCTATTTCAACGATGATGCCCGTTATGAGATCCATATCCCCTGCCTGTTTCTCTCCGCACAGGGCAGCTGCACCATTTACCCCGTTCGTCCCTTGATTTGCCGCACCACGGGGAGCTCGTTCACCGATACCTGGGACCAGGGCGCCGTTTGTTCCGAAATGCGCTCTGCCGCCTCGGCCAGACGTTGGCAAGCGGATCTCCAGTCCTTCCAGAAGGAAATCCTTTCCGTCAGTGAAATCACCCCCGATCCCTCTGCCCTTCCATCCCAAGAGGTGGTCGAGTTGCGGCAGTATCCGCTGTTTTATTACCTCTACGACTATTTTGTCCAGCGGGACGGGTTTGACGACCCCTGGTACCAGGCCTATTCCACCTTGGACCGGGATGGACTGATGGCGCGGCTTCGGACGCTCCTATGACATGGCCTTGGGCATCAGCCTTATTGTGATTTCACTGGTGGTTTTGATTTATGGAGTGATGGGAAAACGCCAGTCGATAGCCGCCAACTCAAATTTCACACCAGTTCACTTAGTACCGGTTTTTATATCACTTTTTCCCGCATGGAAAATACCGAAAACCCTCTGATTGCAAGGGTTCTCGGTATTTTTATCTTGCCATTTTCTTTGAAACTCGGATTTCCATCCATCCCCGTACAATGCGCCCTCAACACGATACCTCCAGGAAAATCGGGTACTCTCTCCTTGCTTCTCTCCGGCATGACAAAGGACCAGCCAATCGACTGGTCCTTCCTGAAGCGTAAGCCTTGTCAAGCGTTGCCCGCCGATTTAATAATAATTGAGGGGGCCTGGCCCCTGCCGAGCCGGGCGAGGTTGCTCTACCTAATCTCAATATGCACTTCTTTTCCCAATCCCCTAGCAACTTTTACTATGAAATCCAAGGTTGGGTTCTGTGAACCGCTTTCAAACCTTGAAATATTGGATTTCTGAGTTCCTACACGCATTGCCAGTTCTTCCTGGGTAATATTCATCTCGCTTCTTGCTTCAATTATTTGAGAAATCACCTCATATCGAGGCTTCAACTTTTCATACTCGATTTGGAACTCTTTGTCCTTCATCAAGTTTTCTTTAATCATCTCAAACTTAACACCAGCCTTAGCCATCATTACACCTTCTTTCATAATCTTCCATGTATCGCTTAGCTTTGTCCAGCTCCCTTACAGGCGTCTTTTGTGTCTTTTTGGTAAAACCATGCAAAAGCACGTATGTATTGTCTCGATAGCCAAAATAAAAGATTCTGCTGATATCCGTAGAAAACTTGATTCGCAATTCGAATAAACCCTTATAGATCTTTCCCTTGACCGGCTTAACGTAAGGCTCTCTTAGGTTGGGACCGTGGGTTTCCAATAATTCGATTTCACTGAATACCTTTGCTCTCATTTTGGGATTTAAAGATAGAAGAAATTCCTGTACTGGGATACTCCCATTTTCTTTAGCATAGAATTCTACATCGTATCCCAAGCGTTCACCTCCACACATAGTGCCTTCTTTATGATTATATGTTATCACATACGATAATATGTTTCAATGGGAAGATTTTTTTATTTTCCACCTGCCAGCCTGTTCTCCGGCATGACAAAGGACCAGCCAATCGACTGGTCCTTTCTGAAGCTAAAGCCTTGTCAAGCGTTCTCCGCCGATTTAATAATAATTGAGGGGGCCTGGCCCCTGCCGAGCCGGGCGAGGTTGCCAACTTGTTGGAAAAGATTGGAAGCCCGGCGAGGTTGGTACTTGCTTCTCTCCGGCGAGGTTACTCTATTCCTCCTTTTGTCTGGTGAAACAACTTTCCAAATGATCATTAACCAATCCCACTGCTTGCATATAGGCATACATGATTGTACTGCCCACAAAAGACATTCCACGTTGTCTTAAATCTTTTGACAATTTGTCGCTTTCCGCTGTAGATACAGGAATCTGACGCATATCATCATAGTGATTCACAATAGGTTTTCCCTCAACAAATCCCCAAAGATAGGCATCAAAGCTACCAAATTCCTCTTGGAGTTGAAGGAACACCTGTGCATTCTTCCGTGCGGAGTAGATTTTGAGACGGTTTCGAATAATTCCTGCATCCTCCCGAAGCGCTTCCAACTCTTCATCGGTCATAGCAGCAACTTTTTTTGGATCAAAGTGATGAAATGCTTTTCTATAGCCTTCTCTTCTCTTTAATATGGTGTACCAACTCAATCCTGCCTGAGCCCCTTCCAGAATCAGAAACTCAAATAGCTCCTGATCATCGTGAACCGGAATTCCCCATTCTGTATCGTGATACTTGGCATAATCTTCCTGTCCTTCTTGATCACCGAAACATCGTTTGATTATCATTTTTCTCCTTTCGTTTCAATAGGAGTTATCTTACTAAAGTATGCTTGTTATCCCTACACATGACCCCTCCCTATCCCCCTGGGGGATAAGGTCACAGTATCATATCCTAGGGCAGAATTCAACATTTACAAACAGTCCAGTGGCTTAGCACCGGTCTTCATGCCGCTCTTTCTCGCATGGAAAATGCGAAACCCCGCTGGCTTCTCTCCGGCATGACAAAGGACCAGCCAATCGGCTGGCCCTTCCTGAAGCATAAGCCTTGTCAAGCGTTCCCCGCCGATTTAATAATAATTGAGGGGGCCTGGCCCCTGCCGAGCCGGGCGAGGTTGCCAACTTGTTGGAAAAGATTGGAAGCCCGGCGAGGTTGCTCGAAAAGATTGGAAGCCCGGCGAGGTTGTTTCCGATGACTTACACGAGGCATTTGGTTTCAGAACAGATTACCAGATCGTGAAGGCACCAGAAATGAAAAAAATCCAAAAGCTTACCAAACAATGAAGAAAGTACGCACTTCCTCTTGAACAGAAAAAGCTTGAAAGCCCCTATCCTTAAGGGTTTCCAAGCTTTTTAGATTCTACAACTGTCAAAGACAGGATATACGATAACTTATTTCAATGGGAAGATTGTTTTATTTTCTACCTGCCAGCCTGTTCTCCGGCATGACAAAGGACCAGCCAATTGACTGGTCCTCCCTGAAGCGTAAGCCTTGTCAAGCGTTTCCCGCCGATTTAATAATAATTGAGGGGGCCTGGCCCCTTTCCTCGACGGGGCCTTCCCCCTTATGGAATGAAAAGATCACTCGCCCCGGCGAGGTTGTTCCCTACACATAATCCCCCCTATCCCCCTGGGGGATAAGGTCACAGTATCATATCCTAGGGCAGAATTCAACATTTACAACCAGTCCAGTGGCTTAGTACCGGTCTTCATGCCGCTCTTTCTCGCATGGAAAATGCGAAACCCCGCTGGCTTCTCTCCGGCATGACAAAGGACCAGCCGATCGGCTGATCCTTCCTGAAGCGTAAGCCTTGTCAAGCGTTTCCCGCCGATTTAATAATAATTGAGGGGGCCTGGCCCCTTTCCTCGACGGGGCCTTCCCCCTTATGGAATGAAAAGATCACTCGCCCCGGCGAGGTTGCTCTATCTCACACGAACGGGAACACATAGCGATCTATTCTAAACAAACAAGCGCCTGTTCTTGATAGAGCAAGGTGACTTAGCACCGGTTTTTATATCACTTTTTCCCGCATGGAAAATGCCGAGAAACCTCTGATTGCAAGGGTTCTCGGCGTTTTTATCTTACCATTTTCTTTGAAACCCGGATTTCCGTCCATCGCCCTACAATGCCCCGTCAGCACGATCCCTCAAGGAAAAGCGGTCACTCTCTCCTTGCTGCTCTCCGGCATGACAAAGGACCAGCCGATCGGCTGGTCCTTCCTGAAGCGTAAGTCTTGTCAAGCGTTTCCCGCCGATTTAATAATAATTGAGGGGGCCTGGCCCCTGCCGAGCCGGGCGAGGTTGCCAGAAAAGATCACTCGCCCCGGCGAGGTTGCTCGCCCCTTTCCTCGACGGGGCCTTCCTCCTTATGGAATGAAAAGATCACTCGCCCCGGTGAGGTTCTATCCTTGCTGCTCTCCGGCATGGCAAAGGACCAGCCGATCGACTGGTCCTTCCTGAAGCATAAGCCTTGTCAAGCGTTTCCTGCCGATTTAATAATAATTGAGGGGGCCTGGCCCCTGCCGAGCCGGGCGAGGTTGCTCGAGCTGAGAATAAATCGGAAGCCCAGCGAGGTTGCTCCCGGTCCACCATGCGTGTTTCGTGGTGGAGGAACGCTTCGGCGACCAGGCCGACATCCAGGAACGTCAGGTGCCTGCTGTCCCGGTTGAAGGCCATGGCCGGTGATACGCCCTCCCCCAGTGCGCTGTGCGGACTGTCATGATAATAGGCGTCCAGCCAGATCTGCCACAGCCGGTTCAGCTCCTCGAGGGTTTTGACCTTGGCCGCTTTTGTCTCTGCGATGAAGGCGTTGACCGAATCGTTGAACTTCTCGATCTTGCCCTTGGACTTTGCGGTATACGGTTTGTGGTGGATCAACCGGATCCCCAGCTTGGCGCAGCTGGTCCGCAGCTGCCTTGAGACATATTGCTTTCCATTGTCCAGATAGGCTGCATCAAACTTGCCGTGTTTTAGGATGGCCTTTCGGAAGGTGTCCTCCACGATGGTGGCCTCCTGGTTGTCATAGAATCCGGACGCCACGATGTATCGTGTGCAGTCATCTATGGCGGCGGAAAGGTAGGTCTGGACCTTGGCGCCGTTCTTTCCAATCGGCAGTTTCGGCCCGTATTTCAGGTCCGCTTGGATCAGCATCATGCGATGGGGTTTGGCGAATCGTCCGGCACCGTTGTTTTTCGCCTCCACATATCTCCTCATCTGTTTCTTGCCGAAACCGGCGTTGTACAGATATCGTTGCAACGTGGGGCGCGTGAGGATGCCGGGTTCGACCCTCCCCTCCATTTCGAGAATCCGGATGATCTGCTGGACGCTGCGCGTCGGCACCTCGCGTTTCAACAGGATCGCCTCCTGAACCAGCTCGCCGAAATCCGCCGGCAGTTTTGGAGAGGGCTTTCTTTTCTGGGGGCAGGGCTTCAGTCCGGAAAAGCCGTTTTTACGGTAGGCATGCTCATAGCGTTGGATGCTTCTGACGGAACAGCCGTATTTCTCGGCCTGCCGTTCGCGGAGCATCTGTCTCTTCTGCGGATCGAGCGTTTCGTCCAGCAATGGCGAAATCATCTGGTGCCGGTTCAGCGCGGCTTCATCCCGCCAGTTTTCGGTATCCGTTGTCATGGTTTGGTTCCTCCTGATCTATTGATGGAGGTATCATAGCACGATGGGAAATCCGACAACAAAACAAATCAGGTGCACAGGGTGGGCGGTCACGGCCGCAGCCGATGCCCCGCATTGTAGATAGGGCGGACAAGGACAGGGAGCCAACCGCTTCCCATCCGGCGCAGGAATTCCACAAGGGATATGCCGGCCGACAAAAGCTCGTCGGAAAAGCCAAGCAGCGAATGCCCTATGCTGCGGAGCATTCCTTCAATCCGCAGTGTGTTTCGCTTCAGGAAATTCTGCCAGCGTCCCATGGTTGCTTCGCAGGGATGATCCTCGCTGGGAAGGTCGGATGGCGTCGACACGCCATCCAGGACATCTTCAATGACGGTGCATGCATAGTGTTTGTGCGGGACAAGACAATCCGGCAGCTCGTTGTGGAGTCGTCCACAGCTGCATTTCATCCTTCGAATCTGGATGCGGCTTTTGTGTCCACCGTATTGGCGGCATATGCGCAGGCGGCTGTCGCGATAGGTCAGGTCAGAACCGCATTCCGGACAGATCCCGTCTGTTTCTTGTCCCGTAAGATAAAAAAATCAAGTTCCTCGTTGTACATCAGCGTGTATTTTGATATAATTATCATCACGGTTGGCCCCGAGGAACGCGATCCTGCGAAGATGAGTTCCTTGGGGTTTTTCCTTTTCTTTTTTAATGACAGTATACTAATCAATTCTGCGACAGGCAATCAATTCTTTTTAAAGTCATTTCAACTGGTCAAAAACAGCTAAAGCCTTGTCAAGCGTTCTCCGCCGATTTAATAATAATTGAGGGGGCCTGGCCCCTTTCCTCGACGGGGCCTTCCTCCTTGCGGTATGAAAAGATCACTCGCCCCGGCGAGGTTGCTCGCCGATTTAATAATAATTGAGGGGGCCTGGCCCCTGCCGAGCCGGGCGAGGTTGCCAACTTGTTGGAAAAGATTGGAAGCCCGGCGAGGTTGTTTGTTCACCGATACCTGGGACCAGGGCGCCGTTTGTTCCGAAATGCGTTCTGCCGCCTCGGCCAGACGTTGGCAAGCGGATCTCCAGTCCTTCCAGAAGGAAATCCTTTCCGTCAGTGAAATCACCCCCGACCCCTCTGCCCTTCCATCCCAAGAGGTGGTCGAGTTGCGGCAGTATCCGCTGTTTTATTACCTCTACGACTATTTTGTCCAGCGGGACGGGTTTGACGACCCCTGGTACCAGGCGTATTCCACCTTGGACCGGGATAGACTGATGGCGCGGCTTAGGACGCTCCTGTGACATGGCCTTGGGCATCAGCCTTATTGTGATTTCGCTAGTGGTTTTGATTTATGGAGTGATGAGAAATTACGAACACGCAACACATCCGAGTGCAACACCAGTCGATAGCCGCCACCTCAAATTCCACACCAGTTCACTTAGTACCTGTTTTTATATCACTTTTTCCCGCATGTAAAATGCCGAGAACCCTTGCAATCAGGGGGTTCTCGGCATTTTCATCTTGCTATTTTCTTTGAAACTCGGATTTCCATCCATCGCCGTACAATCTCCCGTCATCACGATCCCTCCAGGAAAAGCGGTCACTCTCCTTGCTGCTCTCCGGCGAGATTGCTCTATTCCTCCTTTTGTCTGGTGAAACAACTTTCCAAATGATCATCAACCAATCCCACTGCTTGCATATAGGCATACATGATCGTACTGCCCACAAAAGACATTCCACGTTTTCTTAAATCTTTTGACAATTTGTCGCTTTCCGCTGTAGATGCAGGAATCTGACACATATCATCATAGTGATTCACAATCGGTTTTCCCTCAACAAATCCCCAAAGATAGGCATCAAAGCTACCAAATTCCTCTTGGAGTTGAAGGAACACCTGTGCATTCTTCCGTGCGGAATGGATTTTGAGACGGTTTCGAATAATTCCTGCATCCTCCCGAAGCGCTTCCAACTCTTCATCGGTCATAGCAGCAACTTTTTTTGGATCAAAGTGATGAAATGCTTTTCTATAGCCTTCTCTTCTCTTTAATATGGTGTACCAACTCAATCCTGCCTGAGCCCCTTCCAGAATCAGAAACTCAAATAGCTCCTGATCATCGTGAAGCGGAATTCCCCATTCTGTATCGTGATACTTGGCATAATCTTCCTGTCCTTCTTGATCACCGAAACATCGTTTGACTATCATTTTTCTCCTTTCGTTTCAATAGGAGTTATCTTACTAAAGTATGCTTGTTATCCCTACACATGATCCCTCCCTATCCCCCTGGGGGATAAGGTCACAGTATCATATCCTAGGGCAGAATTCAACATTTACAAACAGTCCAGTGGCTTAGTGCCGGTCTTCATGCCGCCCTTTCTCGCATTGAAAATGCGAAACCCCGCTGGCTGCTCTCCGGCATGACAAAGGACCAGCCAATCGGCTGGTCCTTCCTGAAGCGTAAGCCTTGTCAAGCGTTTCCCGCCGATTTAATAATAATTGAGGGGGCCTGGCCCCTGCCGAGCCGGGCGAAATTGCCAACTTGTTGGAAAAGATTGGAGGCCCGGGGAGGTTGTTGGAATAAAGCTTGCGCCCCTGGCCGGAACTGCAGGCGTTCAGGACGGAACCAATTATTTTCTTGAAAACTTCCTGCACAATTGGGGGCTGAAGCTGACTATCGCCATCCTGACCGCAATCGCTGCAGGCCTTCTGGCAAACAGCAGGAACATATCCGAGGGCAACACCAGTCGATAGCCGCCAACACGATGCCTCCAGGAAAAGCGGTCACTCTCCTTGCTGCTCTCCGGCATGGCAAAGGACCAGTCGATCGGCTGGTACTTCCTGAAGCGCAAGTCTTGTCAAGCGTTTCCCGCCGATTTAATAATAATTGAGGGGGCCTGGCCCCTGCCGAGCCGGGCGAGGTTGCCAACTTGTTGGAAAAGATTGGAAGCCCGGCGAGGTTGTTTCTCTGCCCTTCCATCCCAAGAGGTGGTCGAGTTGCGGCAGTATCCGCTGTTTTATTTCATCTACGACTATTTTGTCCAGCGGGACGGGTTTGATGACCCCTGGTACCAGGCCTATTCCACCTTGGACCGGGATGGACTGATGGCGCGCCTTCGGACGCTCCTATGATGGCGTGATGAGAAATTACAAACAAGCATTTGTACTCGCCCTGCTTTTGGTGTACATCTCAATCGGCTTCCTACCTTCTTTCAGAATAAAGCTTGCGCCCCTGGCCGGAACTGCAGGCGTTCAGGACGGAACCAATTATTTTCTTGAAAACTTCCTGCACAATTGGGAGCTGAAGCTGACTATCGCCATCCTGACCGCAATCGCTGCAGGCCTTCTGGCAAACAGCAGGAACATATCCGAGGGCAACACCAGTCGATAGCCGCCAACACGATGCCTCCAGGAAAAGCGGTCACTCTCCTTGCTGCTCTCCGGCATGGCAAAGGACCAGTCGATCGGCTGGTCCTTCCTGAAGCGCAAGTCTTGTCAAGCGTTTCCCGCCGATTTAATAATAATTGAGGGGGCCTGGCCCCTTTCCTCGACGGGGCTTTCCCCTTGCGGTATGAAAAGATCACTCGCCCCGGCGAGGTTGCTCGTATGCTGTGTCCTTCCCTCCGCGGGAATTACCCCGTTTCATCAGTACTATTACACAGTCCGACTCCCTAACGCCTTCCGCCTTCCTCGCTTTATTATCGCTTGTTATGCGTACTCCAGGTCTGCACCCGAAGAGCTGTTAGGGTCTCCTAAGTTACCGCACCATATCAATGTCTAGCATGCCGAGTTCAACGACCCCGGGGAAGCCGCAGCATTCTTACCATTTGCGTCTGCTGCGGTTTTGCATTCTGCTTCAGACCAGAGCATCTGCCTTCACCGATTTGGGATTACGGGGCTTAATCACTTCAACTTTTCAGCTTTCAGCCTGCTATCTTGTTTGCCTACGCTTAAACTTACCCGTCGCCGGGCAAGCTCCAAGGCTAACTACGGGCGGTTGGTCTACCTTACCCGGTGGGGTTCCCTCCCACTATATGGTGCGACATTGCTTAGACGCACGGCCTGGCCCCTGCCGAGCCGGGCGAGGTTGCTCGAGCTGAGAATAAATCGGAAGCCCAGCGAGGTTGCTCGAAACGATTGGAGGCCCGGCGAGGTTGCTACCTTCAGCTAACGCTTCCTGCTACCAAGCGCGTAGTGGACTTGCACCACCAAGTTATCGCCCATGCCGGACGCACCAAAAAAAGAGGATGAGCCAGTTGGCCCATCCTCTTTTCCACTAGCAATTCTTAGTAAAGAACTACTACATCAACAACACCGTCTGCATCAACTACATCGTATGCTCTAAGGGTGCTGAAGCTTCTGATGTCTCTTGTGGATCCCAAAGTGTATTTGCTTCCATCAACTTTGTAAACAATAACATCAGTATCCAGTGTTCTTACAAAGACACCATCATTTTTCAACTGAGATCCTTCTACTGTGAATCCTGTTCCAGTAGCCGCAATCTCATAAACGCTAGTATCGTCATCTGCATCGGCTGCAACATTAACCAACTCAGTGATTACTCCGTTAGCATTTGTTTTGATTTCGTACAATACTTTGCTTGCAATAAGTGTGGATGGTGCTACAGTTCCTTTATAACCATAAGTTACTGCTTTGCCATCTACCCACATTACAACTTCAAAATCGTAATCATCAGAATCAACATTTGCCCACTCGTTGATTACACCATACAAGCCATCAACAATTGTGTCGCTTTCAAGAATCAGCATAGCAACGATTTGGTTGTTGTCATTCAGGATGATTTGAGCTTTAGCATTGTCTGTTCCCAAGATGCTTGAACGTGATACAACACTATAGTTGTCGTCGTCAGCTTTTTGAGAAGCAGATTCAACATTTCCATCGTATACATAAATCAATGCATTTGTGGAAATTTCATAACCTTTATAGTATCCTCTTGTGGAAATGTCTGCTGCAACATTGTAGTCTCCTACAAGATCGCTTTGCAAGTAGTCAACTTCCCCATTAGAATCAACACCATACTTAACCAGAGTTGCTGCAGGAGTTGTTCCAATAAAAGTACTCAACCATGCATAGTCGTTAGCCATAAATGCTACATCGTCGCTAGAACCATCGACAACAAACACTTTAGAGCTTCCATCTGCGATGAACATCTTAACCAGAGTATCTTTTCCAGTCAATCCAGGCTCACCACTTCCAGTTTCAAGAACAACTGCATAATCCGTTCCTGCTGCATCTTCTGCTTCTTCCATTTCATAGATTTCGCCATATGCATCAAGCTTAACGTCTACTTTTGTTCCAGTAGATTGAGCTACGCCAACGAACTCTGAAGAAATGTCATAAGTTTTTCCAGCAATTGTATATGTTTTGTTGTCACTGCTAATTCTTGTGATTGTTCCTGCTACAGTTTCAGTTCCAACCGCAACTTTTGTGATATAGCTTCCGCCAACATAGACATAAACAACATTGTCTTTTTCAATATCGTCCAGGCTAGCTACACCAACAAGCTCAAATGAATTCATGTCGATTTCGTCATTATCATCAAGCTCAAATTCTCTTGTAAACAGTTTTTGATCTTCGGAGATATCATCAGCATCAGCTGTAGTAAATACATCAGCTTCTGTGACAACCCACTGAGAAATTGCATATACTTCTGTGATTCTAGATCCGGATACTTTAGCTGCAAGCATGTATTCAACATCACTAGTTTCTACAGTGTATCTGTTTACAACCACACCATTCGTGAAGAATATTGCGGCAGGAGATGTAGAAATCAATGCTGTTTGTGCAGCAGCTGCAACAGTGTAGTCTTTTCCGTCAACTTCGAATGTTCCGATTCCATCGAACTCACCAACAAGAACAGACTCTTCTTGGTTCAGCAGGATGATTTCATCTTCATCGTTCATGTAACCGGAAGCATACACACCAACCCAAGGACGCAGGTTGATTACTGTGTCTTCTTCTCCAGTGATAACATCCTTAGCAAGTTCTTTAGCGCCAAGTCTTTTGATCATGGTGTCGTTGTTTGCGTTAGCAACCCACTCGTTGTCTGCGTTCACTTTGCCAATCTGTTGATCAATCGCATTGTACATCATGATTGCGATGTCGCCTCTTCTAGCACCTGTTCCAGCAATTTCTACGTCGTCGAACAATTTCATGTCCATAGCTTTAGCAAGGTAGTTGTTGGGCCATGTGCCACCCAGAGAAGCGTCTGTGTAGCCAATAGCTCTTACGATCATTGTAGCCGCTTCTGCATAAGTTACAGGAGCGTTGGGCTTGAATGTGTTGTCGGGATATCCGATAACGATTCCGGTTCCGTTAGCCAAAGCTACGAATCCCTGTGCCCATTGTGCTGCCCACATGTCGCTGAAGCTGCTTGTTGTACCTGTGGCAAGCTTTGTGTAGCCCAGAGCTGCGATGGTCAATTTGGCCATTTCTGCTCTTGTTACGATTCCATTAGGCTGGAATGTGCCATCGGGGTAACCATTGATTACACCCAGTGTTGTCAACAGGTTTACGGACTCGAGAGTCTTTCCGTTTTCGAGATCTGAATAACCTGTTGCGGCGAAAGATACGGTTGCGGTTGAAAGCATCAACGCGAACGCAAGTACCAGCGCCACTACTTTTTTGAGATTTCTCATAAAAAGTGTCCTCCTTATAAAGTTTTTTTGTTTTTGAACATACACGCATATGTTCTGAATACATGCAAATTATAGCATTTAGTAGGGCCATCGTCAACCTGTTAACAGCACCTGTAACATTTCTGTAATTTAGCGGGCCTTTCCCGAGCGGGCCTCCAGCGCGCCCAGGAAGCCCTGCATGAGCCCCAGGACGTACCCGGCCGGGTCCGCCACCTGGTCCTTGTAGAGGTTGGCCACCAGGTCCTTTCCGCAGAAGGCGGCGCAGTGGATGAAGAGCTGCCGCTGGAAGCAGAGGGCGTCGAATTCCCCCACCTCCACCTGCAGTTTCCTTTCCTTATAATGGTCCCGGAGCAGTTCCAGGGTGTAGCCGATCCCCTTCTTGTGGAGCTCCAGGATCCGCTTCTGGTGCTCCTCCCCCAGGACCGCCTGGAGGACCAGGACGTCCGTATGCTCGAAGAGCCTTCCCAGGCCGCTTTGGTCCTGGGAAAGGGCCGCCAGCAGCAGGACCACGGTGTTCCTCAGCCGCTCCGCCGCCGGGGTTTCCGGCCCGCCCGCCTGGGCATGGAGGCCTTCCACCATCTCCTGGAAGACGAATAGGATGGCCTGGGCCACCAGGTCCTCCTTGCTCCTGAAGTGCTCGTAGATGGTGCTTTTTCCCAGCTCCGCCTGGTGGGCCACCTTGGACATGGTGACCTCCCCCACCCCCTCCCTGCAGAGGATTCCGGCGGCGGAGTGGAGGATCCGGTCCTTGGTGGACAGATTTTTTTGCTCTGTCATAGGGCTTCCCCCTTCCTTTTCAGCTCCCGCTTCATGCGCCTGGCCTCCCTGGCCGCCAGGAACTTCCTGTGCCGGTTGTCCATGATGCTGAAGAGGACGGGTATGAAGACCAGGGTCAGGAACATGGAGATGCTCAGGCCGAAGATGACCACGGTGGACATGGGGGCTTGGAGCTCCGCCCCCTCCCCTATCCCCAAGGCCAGGGGGAAGAGGGCCAGAACCGTGGTGAGGGTGGTCATGAGGATGGGCCGCAGGCGGATGGGACCCGCGTTGGTGATGGCCGTGTAGGTGTCCTCCCCCCGGGCCATCCGGGTCTGGATGTAGTCGATGAGGACGATGGCGTTGTTCACCACGATCCCCGCCAGCATGATGTAGCCGATGATGGAGGGGACGTTCAGGTTCCTGTTGGTCAGGAAGAGTCCCAAGGTCCCCGCCGAGAAGGCCAGCGGGGTGGTGAACATGATGATGAAGGGTGCCAGGAGGGACTCGAACTGGGAGGCGATGATCATGTACACCAGGATCAGTGCCAGGATGAGGGCCAGTCCCAGGTCGGAGAAGGCTTCCACCATCTCCTGGTTCTGTCCCCCGAATTCGATGGTGTAGCCCCGGGGCAGCTCCATGGCGTCCACCAGGGTCTGGATTTCCGCAGAGACCAATCCCAGGTCCCTGCCGTAGACGTCCGCCGAGACGGTAACGGTCCTTGCCTGGTCCTCCCGGTTGATCTGCAGGGGGCCGGAGCGGCCCTGGATGTCCGCCACCAATCCCAGGGGCACGGTGCCTCCCGCCGGGGTGCCGATGGGCATCTGCTCCAGGGCCGTGATGCTCTCCTGGTAACGGGTGTCCCCTTCCAGGACCACGTCGATCTCATCCCCTTCGATCCTATAGCGTGTGGCGGTCTTCCCGTCCAGCACGTTCTTGACTTCCGACGCCACCTGTGCGGTGGTCAGGCCGAACCGGGAGGCGTTGTTCCTGTCCAGGCGCATCTCCACTTGGGGGATGGCGTCCTCCAGGCTGTTGGAGATGTTCCGGGCCCCTTGGACGGTGCCCACCTTGTCCCCCACCTGGAGCGCCAGATCCTCCAGAAGCTCCAGGTCGTCCCCTTTGATCTGGATGGAGATGGCGCTGCCGCCCCCCATCATGCCCGTGGAGCTGGTGGCGGCCACGGTGGCTTTCATGCCCGGAATCCGGGCGATCCGCCCTTCGATGTCCACAACCACGTCGTCCACGCTCCGGTTCCGCTGGTCCAGAGGAACCAGCATCCCCTGTACGGCTCCGGAATTCATCATACGGATGCCGCTGCTGATGGAGGCATTGGTGAAGACATAATCCAGCTCCGGCACGTCCAGGATGGCTTCCACCACCTGGTCCACCAGAGAGCCGATCTCTTCCACCCCGGCCCCTGGTTCGGTCTCCAGGTTGATGGTGAAGGTCCCCTCGTCGGTCATGGGCATGAACTCCTTGCCCACCAGGACCATGGAGAGCATGGACGCCACGAAGAAGACGAAGGCCCCCAGGACCACGGTCTTCTTGTGGTGCAGGGCCCAGCGGAGAAGATTCCGGTACCCCTCCTCCAGCCGGCTGTAGAACCTGTCCGCCTGGTCCAGAAGGAAAGCCACCGGCTTGGCCCTGTTCGCATGGTGCATGCCCTGCTGCTCGTCCACCACCAGAAGCTTGGAAGCCAGCATGGGCACCAAGGTCAGGGAGACCACCAGGGAGGAGACCAGGGAGAAGGTGACGGTCAGCGCCAGCTCCCGGAACATGATGGAGGTGACCCCTTCCACGAAAACGATGGGGAGGAACACGGCGATGGTGGTCAGGGTGGAGGCGGTGACGGCCATGGCCACTTCCCTGGCCCCTTCCACCGCCGCCTCTTTCCTGGGCTTCCCTTCCTGGACGAACCGGTAGATGTTCTCCAGTACCACCACCGCGTTGTCCACCAGCATCCCGATCCCCAGGGCAAGTCCCCCCAGGGTCATCATGTTCAGGGTGATGCCGTTGAAGTAGATCAGGATGAAGGTGGCGATGACGGAGATGGGGATGGCGAGCCCGATGATGATGGTGCTCCGCACGCTCCGCAGGAAAATGAAGAGCACGAAGACCGCCAGAATCCCTCCCACCATGCCGTTGTTGGCCACCTGGTTGATGGAGCGCTTGATGAAGTCGGACTGGTCGTAGATGACCCGGACCTCATACTCGCTGCCCTTTGCCGTCTCCAGGAGGGACTGCCGGACCGCATTCGCCACGGCCACCGTGTTGGTGCCGGACTGCTTCTGGACGGCAATGCTCACCGCCGGCTCCCCGTCCACCTTCGTGATGGAGCTCTGCTCCTTGTTTGCCATCTCCACCACGGCGATCTCCCGGACCCGGAGGATGCCGCCGGTGCCCAGGGGGATGGGCAGGTCCCGGATCTCCTCCAGGTCCTCGAACTCCCCGATGCCCCGAAGGAGCAGCTCCTTGTCCCCCTGGAACACAGTGCCTGCAGGCATGTTGATGTTCTCCGCCCCCAGGATTCCAGCTACCCTGTCCAGGGTCAGGCCGTAGCCCTCCATCTTGGCGGTGTCTACCTGGATGGAGACGTATTCCTCATAGCCTCCGGAGACTTCCGCGGAGGCGACCCCCTGTACCCGCTCCACGGAGGGTTTCAGCACATCGTCCGCATACCGCTGGAGGGTGGCCACGTCGGCGCCGGAGACCGCCACCTGCATGATGGGGGTGGCGTTGATGTCGATTCGCATGACCATGGGGTCCGAGGCTCCGTCCGGCAGGAAGCCGGCGACCATGTCCACCTTCTCCCGCATGTCCAGTGTGGCGAAGTCCATGTCCGTGCCGATCTTGAATTGGGCGATGACGATGGAGCTCCCCTCCCGGGTGATGGAGGTGATGGCGTCGATGTCGGCCACGGTCCCCATGACCTCCTCGATGGGCCGGGTGACCAGCTTCTCGATCTCCTCAGGGGCGACGTTGGCATAAGTGGTGTTCACGATGGCCACGGGGATCTCGATGTTGGGGTATAGGTCGATGGGCAGCCGGGAGGAGGAAACCATCCCGAACAGCACCACCACCAGCATGAACATCACCGTGGTGATGGGTCTTCTTACGGCAAGGGAAGGTAGGTTCATGATGCGTCCCCCCTCACCGGGTCGATCAGGGTGTCTTCATCGATGAGGCCCACGCCCTTCACGACGATTTCCAGGCCGGCCTCCAAGCCGGAAAGGATTTCCACCTTCCCGCCCTGGGCAAGGCCGGTTGCCACGACCGCCTTGCGGACGGTGGCCGTTTCCTCCCCACCTTCTCCCGTGCGTTCCACCACGAAGACATAGCTCTCCTGGTTCCGCTGGACCACGCTCTGGGCGGGCACCACCAGGGTGTCCTCCCGCTTCTCCGTGTCCACCAGGACGGTGGCGAACATCCCCGGCTTCACCTTGTGGTCCTGGTTTAGGATCTCGATGGTCACCGGAAAAAGGAGGGTCCTGCTGTCAGCGACAGGGTTGATGGTGGTGACGGTGCCGAAGATTTCCTCCCCTTCCAGGGAGGCGATCCGGATCTGGACCTGCTGGCCTTGGGCTACCTTGTTGACCAGGCTCTCGGAGACTTCCGTACGGATGACCACCTTGTCGATGTCCGCCAGGACCACCGCGGGCTGGGCGTTGGTGGCCAGCTGCTCCTCCTCGATGCCCACGGAGACCACGAATCCCCTGATGGGGGCGGTGAAGAACATGTCCCCCCGGTTGTCCTGGGCGCTGGAGTAGCTGGTTGTGGCTTGGCGGTAGCCTGCGTCCGCCTGCTTGATGGTGGCCTGGGCGTTCTCCACCGCGATGTTCGCCTGCTTCATCCCCTGCTCCGCCTGGGCCAGCTGCTTCTCCAGCAGCACCAGGGTCTCGGTGGAGGCGTTCAATTCCATCTGCTCCAGGTCCGCCTTGGAGATGATGCCCTCCTCATACAGGGTCCTGTACCGGGCCAGGTTGGCCTGGCCGTTCTCGTACTTCTCCACGCCCATCCTGTAGTTGGAGAGGGCCAGCTCGTATGCCAGACGGGCGGACTCCACCGATGCCTGGGCGTTCTTCAGGGCCACCTGGGCCTGTTCCCGGCTGGCGGCTGCGCTGCTGATCCCGATCCCCGCCTGGGTGATCTGGGTGTCCAGGTCGTCGGTGTAGAGGGAGAAGAGGGGGTCTCCCGCCTCCACCTCATCCCCTACCTTCACCTGGAGCTTGGAGACCTTGGCGGGGATGGTGGGGATGACGTTCACCGTCTTGTCCGCCGCGATGGTACCGATCAGCTCCACCGTGGTGGCGATGGACCCCTGTTCCACCAGAACGGTCTCCACCGCCACCTTCTTCTCCCCTTCCACCGATGCCATGTTCCGGGTACGGATCCCTTCCATGACCCGTGGATAGACGACCGCCGCCACCAGGGCCAGTGCGGCCAATCCTATGATGATCTTTCCTGTCTTCTTCATGGAACGAAAAACCTCCTGCTCTTGTCTCATGGTTTGCCGACCGACCAGTCGGTCGGCAGTCAATTCCATTCTAGAACAAGGCAGGAGGCCTGTCAATTAAGTTTTGATTAATTCGGTTTCTGGGCGCTTCCTATTGGTAGTTCCCGCTGGCCCGTCGGTCCACATGGTATAGGACCACGTCCCCAGCGGCCGTCTCCAGGCTGCTCTGGGCGGTGTCGTAGCCCTCCCGGTCCCATTGGTTGTCGTAGAGCAGATGGGGAGCGGATGCCTGCAGGGCCTGGTCCACCTTGGTAGGACCGTCCTTCTGGATGTCCGCGGCCACGTTCTTGTGGACCTCCACCTGGAAGTTCACCATGATGTAGCCCGTCTGGAGGAAGGGGGGCCTGTCCAGCCGGACGGTCCCCAGGTCCCCCAGCCGGGTTCCCGCAGGGACGAAGACCGTGCTGCTGGGCAGGTGGTACTGCCCGTACCACTTCTGGATGGAGGCGCGGGCCCTGTTTGTCCCCACCTCCGGGGGGAGGCTGGCGAAGTTCCCCACGAAGGTCCGCTGCTGTTCCGTAAGCCGGATGGTATTTCCGGCCTTGAGGGACCGGGCCTGGCTGTTGGCCAGGTCCTTCAGCCAGGCGGCCATGTCCTTCCCGTCCCCCCGGTTCTGGGCCGCCAGGGCGGCGGCGGTGTCCTCCAGTTCCTTCTTGATGATCCCCCTTCCCGGAGCGTACAGGACCATCTGGAGGAGGGAATTGTCCCCCGGGTCCCCCAGCTTCACCAGCCTGCCTCCGCTGTTGTAATAGGCGTCCACCTCCTGGCGGTTCTTCCCCTGGGCATCCACATGGTGGAACCGGGGCCGGACCAGGGCGAAGTCGTTCCCCTCCATGGTGTCCCCATTGGTCAGGAAGTCGAAACAAAAGGGGTAGCCCAGCCGGAGGGCCGCCCCCGGATTGCCGGTGTTCTTCCCGGGGGTCACCGGAAGGATGTTCTTCCGCGCGGGGTCGGGGATGCCCCATGGATTGTTCCTCCCGGAATGGAAGACCGTGTCCGCACCTTTATAATGTGCTTCCCAGGCCGGGTCCCGGTTGTAGGTCACCCGGAAGTTGTAGAGCTGTCCCGTCAAGGAGACCTTCACCGCGGCCACCGCCTGGTGGTTTAGTACACCTAGGTTGGCGTAGGGCTCCTGGGCGGCCGTCTCCGGATTCCCCCCGTTCGTCGGCAGGGTCCTGAATCGGACGGTAACCTCCTTCGCTTCCGCCGCCCAGGCGGGGAGGAAATAGGTCTGTGACAGGGCTCCGGCGGAGAAGTCCGTCCAGGTCCAGGCCTTGCGGTACACCCCACCCTGGTAGACGTCGAAGGGGAACTGGACCTGGCGGGCCTGGGTGTACTTGGCGTAGTCCCTGGTCCCGTAGCCCGGGATGGACCGGTGGCTGCCCTGGGTGGGGTACCGGATTTCGAAGGAATCCCCCAGGAGCAGGTTGGGGAGGGAGGGGTCCGGGACCGCAGCAGTGGAGTCTGCAATCCTGGAGAGGACCACCGGACGGCAGACCACCGGAGTGTGGACCGTCACCGGGTTCCCCTGGAGGGCAAGCTCCCGGGCGGCGGCCATGCCGTGGCTTCCGTAGCTGTAAGCCAGCTTGTACCAGAGGCTTCCCGCCGTTGGGGCCTGGCCCCGGTTGGCCAGGCCCGGGGGTATCTCCAGGCTCTCCCTGTAGAGGACGGAAGGTCCCAGACGGGGGGAGTCCGGCAGTGGATTCCCCGGCAATATGGTGCTTCCCTGCAGCAGGAGCCGGTCGTCTTCTGTAAGGATGCTGCCGATGGCTCCTTCCGCCACGGACTGGAGTCCGGAGGTGGAGGAGATGGTCCCCACATTCACGGTGGTGTCGGAAGGCTCGCTTAGGATGCCCCCCTGGACCAGGCCAGCCGATACCGCTCCCCCCAGGGCCGGGATTTCCAGGCTTCCTCCCGCCAGGACGGCGCTTCCCACCTGGGCCTTGTCCACCCCGTAGGCGTAGTACCAGACCACGTCCCGGTAGGAATAGCTCCTGCTGACCAGGTAGGTCTTGCTGAAGCTGGTGTACTTGGTGGTGTAGACCACCTCCCCGTCCACGATGCTGGTGGTGGTGCTCTTGCGCCTTCCCGTGACCACCACCGTATAGGTCCTGGTGCCGGTGACGGTCACCCAGGCGTAGTCCGCCCCATAGAGGTTCCCGTCCACCTGGGCATAGAGCTTCTCCCCGGTGGGGATTCCCTGGGACACGTCGAAGATCTCCCCTCCCCGGGCCATGGCCCGAAGCTTGATGTCCCCGGCCCCCAGGGTGGGGTCCGACGGGGGAGCCGCCGGTGCAGACTTCTCCACCACGGCCATCGCCTCCCGGACAGCTGTGCTGCCGTTTTGGTCCGTGGCCTTGAGCACGATCCGGATTTCCGTCCTCGCCGTCGGGGTGGAGTGGTACAGGGGGACGGTTCCTGTGTACCAATTTCCCGTGATAGGGATGGGTGTTCCCAGGGGATGGAGGGCCGGATCCTGGGGCATGGCATTCTCCATCTCCAGAATTTCATAGGAAACCAGAGGCTCCAGGGAGTTGATGGCGAAGTGGAAAGTCCCGTCGATGGACATGGTCTCCAAAGGAATCCGGGGTTCCACCTGGATGGTGCTGGTGACCTCAACCAGGGAGTCCACCTCGGACTTGGAAGGGATCACCACGGTGATGTACCAGGTCTCCGGGACGCCGTCCTTGTTGGAGTCCCAGAGGTGCTCGAAGCGGAGGAGTCCCCGGCTCTTCTCGGTGATGGGCTGGAGGAGGATGGCCCGTTCCAGCCAGGGCTCCGGGCCTTCGGATTCGTCGAAGAAGTCCCCGGGGCTTTGGCCGCCGCCGTATTCCTGGGTCAAGGATTGGAGGATGCCTTGGGCGTAGAAGGAGAGCTCGGTGGGATCGGAGGCGGTGTAGGTTTCAATCTGTGTAATTGGATTTGCGTTTAACTTCCAGTTCCAGTTATTTATTAAGGTACTGGCTGGATCATCATCCAAATAATTCGGATTATTAACATTGTCTCCATTAGGCGTATAGCCCAAATATCTGTATTCGCCTGATTTAAATGTACCAAATGGTTCACCAATACATATCATCGAATAGACATTCCAAGTGTCAACATTAAAACTAATCTGATTGATGACATCACTATGCCAGAACCGGTCATTCAACTCATCTATGGCTTCTTGCATCTCTTGAGGCACCTCCATAGACTCTATTGGATGTATTCCGAAGAGAAAAACTGCTCCCATACACATGCTAAATATCCAACGCGCTCCCCTTATCCCCATAGTATTTCCTCCCTATTCCACTACATACCGTTCATATTTTTCAATAAACTCTTTATCCCTGAACAAGATAGAAAAACCTACTAATGGTGATCCTTTTAGTGTGGGATTTTCTTTGAAATGGACAACCATAGTCAATCTTACCAAATACCGCCCCTGATCCAAATAGAATACCTTGTCCTCTTCAGGAAGCAAGTCTTGATAATTCTCTTTCTGCCGAAGATAGGTCATGACCTTAATGACTTCTTGTTCTGGCAACCTGCGTTGCAACAACCGTTTGAAGTCTTCTACGTGGCCTGCCAAAGGACCATTTCTATTGTACAATATTTCTCCATATGCATTGTCACTGCTTAGATTAAAAAAGAAGCTGCCTTCAGAATAGCTGATTTCATTCGGTGTGTACTTCATCCCACTCTCCAGCAACCCCATATCCACCCGAATCCGCTCCCTTACCTCCTGCTCCACCGGGTCCACCCACTCCGCCCCGCCGTACAGCTGCGCCCCCATGGCCGCCCGGATCTCCTCCCGGATCCGCTCCGGCTCCAGCACCAGCCTCTTGTCCGGGGACAGCAACCGCTCCACCACCGTGCAGGCCTCCGCCCGGGTCAGGATCCCCGCCGGCCGGAAGGTGTGGTCCGGATAGCCCCCCAGGATGCCCGCCCCGTAGGCCGCAAGCACCGCCTCCCTGGTAGCCGGCTCCAGGTTCCGGCTGTCCACCAGGCACCGCTCCAGCACCCCAAAGTCCGGGAGTTCCCCCGTCCCTTCCGAAAGCTCCAGTGCCCGGACCAGGATCCGGGCCATCTTCTGCCGGTCGATGGGCGCCCGATAGTCCCCTATCTCTCCGGGAAGCAGAAGCCCCAGCTCCAGCGCCTTGTCGATGGCCGGCTGGGCCCAGTAGCCCGTCCCATTCTCCGGGGAATTCCCCAGGGCACGGACCGTCAGGGCCACGAACTGGTCCGCCGAAAGCTGCCCCTGGGGGCGGAAGCTCCCGTCCGGATATCCCTGGACGATCCGCCTCCCGTCCGTGGCCAGGGAGAGGACCGTCCCATGGAACCAGTCCCCCTCCCCCACATCCGTGAACCCTGCCCTTCCGCTGACACCCAGCCGCAGGACCAGGAAGAACCCCATGCACAACACTCCCAGCACCAACCCTTTTTTCAATCCCATCCGACGCCTCCTTCTCCATGGCCTTCTTGCGCCATGCCTTTCCTGGATTGTACCCCAACCGGGCATACCGAAACAATCCATGCCCGCCGACACCCTGGGTTGCGAAAAGGCCTTGAATTTTTCCCCCGGGGGTCCCATAATGGTGCTAGAAGAAATCCCAAGGAGGACATCCATGAAGAAAATCGTGCTCACCGGCGGCGGCACCGCAGGCCACGTCACCCCCAACTTCGCCCTGCTGGAGGGCCTCGCAGAGGCCGGCTACGAGATCCACTACATCGGCTCCAGGAACGGCATCGAGAAGGAGCTGGTCCGGCAGCAGCATCTCCCCTACCATCCCATCTCCTCAGGCAAGCTCCGGCGCTACAAGGACCTGAAGAACCTGACCGACCCCTTCAAGGTGCTCCTGGGCTGCGTCCAGGCCTGGAAGGTCCTGGGCAGGATCAGGCCCGCGGTGGTCTTCTCCAAGGGAGGCTTCGTGGCGGTCCCGGTGGTCTTGGGTGCCTGGCTCCGCCGGATCCCCGTGGTGGTCCACGAGTCGGACATGACCCCGGGACTGGCCAACCGCCTGAGCCAGCCCTTCGCCAAGGCGGTCTGCACCACCTTCCCCCAGACCCTGGAGCACCTCCCCAAGACAAAAGGGGTCCACACCGGAAGCCCCATCCGCAAATCCCTCTACCAGGGGGACGCGGGGCGGGGTCGGGAATTCACCGGCCTCACCGCCCGGCGGCCGGTCCTGCTGATGATGGGCGGGAGCATCGGCTCCGTGAAGGTCAACCAGGTCCTTAGGGCCCTGCTCCCGACCCTCCTGGAGGAGTTCCACGTCCTCCACCTCTGCGGGAAAGGGAACCTGGACGACAAACTGGAAGGCACCCCGGGCTACCGGCAGTACGAGTTCATCGGCAAGGAGCTGCCGGACCTGCTGGCCATGGCCGACCTGGTCCTCTCCCGGGCGGGCTCCAACGCCATCTCCGAATTCCTGGCCCTGAAGAAGCCCGCCCTCCTGGTGCCCCTTTCCGCCGGGGCCAGCCGGGGGGACCAGATCCTAAACGCCCGGGCCTTCCAACGGGACGGCTACGCCCACCTTCTCCAGGAAGAGGAACTCACCCAGGAGACCCTGCTGGAGGCCATCCGGCAGCTGTGGACGGACAGGGACGCCTGCATCCGGGCCATGGAGGGCGCCCCCCACACGGACGGGACAGAAAAGGTCCTGGAGACAATAAAGGAGTACAGCCGCTAAGGCCGTACTCCTTTGTTTTTATGAAGGGTCATCCGCGCCTCCGTCCGCTGGTCTAGCCGACTTCCACCCCCCGCAGCCGGGCGCCCCCTTCCCTGGAGAGCCGCCGGAGCAGGTCCTCCCCGAAGGGCGTCGGGCCTTCCGCCTCCACGGGCCGATACTGCTGGAGGTAATAGGGTTCCCCCCGGAAGCTCCGGCACAGGGTCTTAAGAGCCTCCACGCCCATCTCCGGATAGGCCGTGGTCCTGAACTCGTAGCTTGGGGCCTTCCGGACAAGGGCCACCGAAGCCTCCACCGCTCCGCCGTAGGGCCAGCCGGAAACCTCCCCGTACCCTTCCGGCACCGTCTTGATATCCATGGCGACGTGGTCCACAAGCCCTTTTTCCAGGAGTCCTTCCAGGACGTCCGGGCGGGTGCCGTTGGTGTCCAGCTTCACCGGATACCCCAGGGCCTTGACCCTTTCCAAAAAGGGGACAAGCCCTTCCTGCAGGGTGGGCTCCCCTCCCGAGACCACCACCCCCTCCAGCAGACCCTTGCGCAAGGCCAGGTGCCCCAGGACCTCCTCCTCGGAGACGGAGTCCTCCATCCCTTCCAGGTCCCTGTTGTGGCAGTAGGGGCAGGACATGTTGCATCCCCGGGTGAAGACCACCGCCGCCATGCGCCCCTCGTAGTCCACCAGGGAGCAGCGGTTGTACGCGGCGATGCGCATCAGCAATCCCCCGCCTTCTCCAGGTCGAACCGCATCCTGTCGGCGAACTCCAGCCGCTTCCCGCTGTTGTACTTGGACACGGGCCGGTAGTAGCCCGTCACCCGGGAGTAGACCTCGGTCTCCCCGCCGCATTCGGGACAGGTGTAATGCTCCCCCTTCCTGTAGCCGTGGGCCTTGCAATGGGAAAAGGTGGGGGTGTAGGAAAGGTAGGGCAGCTGGTGCCTGCCGAAGATCTTGCGGATCAGGTTCCCGACGACCTGCCCGTCCGTCACCTTGTCCGCCGTATACAGGTGGAGCACCGTCCCGCCGGTGTACTTCGACTGGAGTCCGTCCTGGAGCTCCACCACCTGGAGGATGTCGTCTGTGTATTGGGGGGGCAGCTGGGAGGAGTTGGTGTAGTAGGGCACCTCTCTGGTACCCTGGCAGAAGATGTCCGGATACAGCTTCCTGTCCTTCAGGGCCAGACGGTAGGCCGTGGATTCCGCCGGGGTGGCTTCCAGGTTGTACATGTTCCCGGTGGCCGCCTGGGCCTCCTGGAGCAGGTCCCGAAGACGGTCCATGACCTCGTTGGCGAAGGCGATCCCCCGCTCGGAGCCGATGTCCTTGCCCAGGAAGTTCTGGACCGCCTCGTTCATCCCCACGATGCCGATGGTGGAGAAATGGTTGGACCAGTACTGTCCCGTCCGCTCCTTTATCTCCTGCAGGTAGATGCAGCAGTAGGGATACAGGCCCTCGTCGCTCCACCGCTCGATGCATTTCCGCTTCAGCTCCAGGGACTCCACCGCCAGGTCCACGGCGCCCTGCAGGCGCTCCAGGAACTGCTCCCTGGTCTTGGACCGGTAGCCGATCCGGGGCAGGTTGAGGGTCACCACCCCGATGCTGCCGGTGAGGGGGTTGGAGCCGAACAGCCCGCCTCCCCGCTTCCGAAGCTCCCGCTGGTCCAGCCGCAGCCTGCAGCACATGGACCGGGCGTCCTCCGGGGAGAGGTCGGAATTGATGAAGTTGGCGAAGTAGGGGACCCCGAACTTGACGGTGAGCCCCATCCAATGGCGGACCACTTCCGAATCCCAGGGGAAGTCCTTGTCCACGTTCAGGGTGGGGATCGGGAAGGTGAACAGGCGGCCTTCCGCATCCCCTTCCAGCATGCATTCCACATAGGCCCGGTTCACCATGTCCATCTCCGCCTGGAACTCCCCGTAGCACCGGTCCAGCATCCTGCCCCCCAGCACCACCGCCGTGTCCCTCAGGTTCCCCGGGCACCGCAGGTCGAAGGTCAGGTTGGTGAAGGGCGCCTGCCCTCCCACCCGCATGGGCATGTTGATCTCGAAGATGAAGGACTTCATGTGCCGCTTCACCTCCCCATAGGTGAGGCCGTCGTAGTGGATGAAGGGGGCCAGGTAGGTGTCGAAGGAGGAGAAGGCCTGGGCCCCGGCGTTCTCCAGCTGGGTTGCGAAGATGGAGTTGGCCAGCTGCCCCAGGATGGTGGAAAAATGGCCGGCGGGGGCGCTGGACTGGCGTTCCCCCCGAAAGCCCTGCCGGATCAGCTGGTGCAGGTCCCATCCCGAACAGTAGGGGGAGAGATAGCCCAGGTCGTGGATGTGCAGGTCCCCGCTCTCATGGGCGTTGGAGACCTCCACCGGATAGATTTCGTTCAGCCAGTACAGCTTCACGAACTCCTCCCGGGTATAGTTGTAGAGGGCCATCACGGAACGGTCGGCTCCGTTGGCGTTCTCCCGGACCTGCCAATCCAACTCCTCCAGGTAGTTGTTCATGAGGCGGACGGTGGCCCCCACCAGGGAATCCTTCTGCCGCGCCTCCGTCCGCTGGTGCCTGTAGAGGATGTACTTCTTCGCCGTACGGGCGTGCCCGTTCTCGATCAGCACCTTCTCCACACTGTCCTGGATGTCCTCGATCCCCACCGGATCCCCATGGCGCGCCTCCACATGCAGGGCCACCTGCTCCGCCAGTTCCTGGGCGCACCCGTAATCCGTTCCCCCGCAGGCCTTTGCCGCCTTGAAGATCGCCCGGGCGATCTTCTCCCTGTCGAATCCCTTGATTTCACCGTTCCTTTTCCTTACCGTTGTTGCCATCCCGCACCTCCGTCGTCATCCGTTGTGATTGGAAAGCAAGACACGGATGGGAAAAAGGGCAGAAAAAAACACCTGCCCCCGGCAGATGTGCTGTGCGCGGCAAAGCGCCGCAACCATCCGCTTCCCACCGAAGCTCGATTCCCGTCCAGAGGCAGGTCTCCTGACTTATCATCCTCTTACTTGCCAGCCTTCCCATCCGCTTGCGCGAACAGTGGCACCTGGCGTTCATCCGAATTACAGTAGCGGGGGCTGTGGAAGATTCGCACTTCCTTCCCTTTTCACTCGCCCGCAGAACGGGCAAAGACCTCTGGACACAATATGTTGTTGTCTAACACTGTACCACACCCATATCTTGTGGTCAAGGCTTTTTCCGCTACACCGATGATTCGGGGGGACGGTTCTTCCGCATCATCGTCAACTTCCCTCCGCCATCTAACGACAATGATGCGGAAGAACCGTCCCTCTGCATCACTCTGCGTCACAAAAAAAAGCACAGCCCCTTCCGGAACCATGCCCTTGTCTTTTCTCCACAACCCCTTACATCTCCGACTGGATGTTCCTTGCGATCTCCTCCAGCTCATCCTCCTGGAACGCCTTCGTCTTCCACTTGAAGCTCAGGTCGTCGTTCTCGAACCGGGGGATCAGGTGCAGATGGAAGTGATGGACGGTCTGCCCCGCCACAGCCCCGCTGTTCTGCAGGATGTTCATCCCGTCGCATCCCATGGCCTTCTTCAAGGACCGGGCAACCACCGTCGCCAGGGCGAACATCTTGGCCGCCGTCTCCGCGTCCAGGTCGAAGATGTTGTCCACATGCTCCTTGGTCATGATCAGCGTATGTCCCGGCGCCGCAGGAAAACGGTCCAGAACCACCTTGAAGTCATTATTCTCGAACACGGTGGCCGACTCCATCAGGCCAGTGGCGATACTGCAAAACAAGCAATTCTGTTTAATCATAGACTCCCATTATCTCCTTTTCGAACAGTACAGTAACAATCGTAGACTCATTTTATCACAACAGCCGAGAAAAAGACAAGGGGAAAATCAGTCTCCTCTATGCCGCCGGGCCCGCACCAGGGGCAAGGTGGCCAGGATTCCGCCGATGAACCCCCCCAGGTGGGCCGCCGCGTCCACATGGACGTTCAGGATGCTGTAGAGCATCCCCACCAGGAAAATCATCCACAGGCTGTAGGAGCTCAAGTCCTCCACCGACCTGCCCGCGGCCCTGGATAGGACCAGGATGGAGCCCATGAGGCCGTAGATGGCCCCGCTGGCCCCCGCCGAAACCACATCCGGCCGGAACAGCAGGGCACCCAGCAGGCTGAAGCAGGACCCGGCAAGCCCTGCCGCCAGGTACACCCCCAGGAACTCCCGGCCTTTCAGGTAGCGCTCCAGCCGGGACCCGAAGATGTACAGGCTGAAGCTGTTGAACAGCAGATGCCCCAGGCCGATGTGGAGGAACATGGCGGTGAACATCCGCCAGACCTGCCCCTCCCCCAGCACCAAGGCCGGCTGCATGGCCCCGAACCGAAGGAGCACCCCCACATCCGTGGACCCGCCCCCCATCTCCATGAGGAACCAGACCAGCAGGTTCAGGAACATCAGCCCGTAGGTGAAGCCCATGGAACTGTCCACCCGCCGCAGCTGGAAGGAGGGGACGCTCCCCGTGTCCAAGAGCATCTTCAGGTCCTTCTCGATCCCCAGCAGGTTCCGGGGCTGGCGCTTGGGGATCACCAAGGCCCCCGCCTCCGTATCCACCACCCAATAGATGGAGATGGTCTTCCGCTCCATGTCCGGTTCCATGGATTCCAACACCGAAAGCCGCTCCGGCTCCTCCGTCAGGAGCAGGTTCAGGAAGACCACGTGGTCCGTGTCCACCCGCTTGAACTGCCTGCGGACCATCTCTTCGAACCGCTGGAACCGGTCCTGGTCCAGGGCTTCCCCCCGGTCCAGGTTCGTCAGGTTGAAGACGTACAGGCTGCTCTTCATGAACACCATGTACATCCGCATCCCCGCAAGCCCCGTCTCGATGGTGCTGTAGCCCCGCCCTTGGAAATACCCTTCCAACCGGGCCAGCACCGCCTCTTGCCTCTCGCTCATGCTCCCGCCTCCCTTCCAAAGCCCTATTGCTCCATTCTAACCCTTCCCCGGAAGAAGTCAATAGGAAACCGGGAATTGGGCTTTTTTCCCCAGGAGGCTGGCCTTCCCCACGGAAAAAAGGTTGAGCTTCCGGTCCGGCCCCAAGGGTGGACCCTCCATCCAGACCGCCAGGGACAAGTCGTCCAGGCTTGCCCCGAACCGGTGGCCGTCCACGGGGGGGAAGGCCACCGAACCCTGGGCCCGCTCCCTGCCATGGGCCGCCAGGTCCCTCCGCCGTCCGGCCTCGGTCATGGCCCGGTTCACCTGGGCGGTGATGGCCAGCCTGCGAAAGTCCTCGAAGCCTTCCGGCGGGGGCAGGGCGTCCGGCAGGGCATCCTCCCCCTCCAGCAGGGCATGGAGCTCCCCGTACTCCATCTCCAGCAGCCGCCCGGCCCCCAGGTCCCCGTAGGCCACCTGCCGGTCCAGGCGCAGGTAGAGGACCCGGTCCCCTCCCAGGGGGACGGCGTAAGGCCGCTTCACCCCCAGCACCTTCTCGAATGCCTCCTCTCCTTCCATCTCCACCGCCTGCCACCCCTGGCAGTAGAAGCCGTCGTAGCCCAAAAGAACCACCGCCGGGAACAGCTTCTCAAGGTTCCGCCGGCCCGCCGGGTCCAGGACCTGGAAGCGGAAATAAAGGCTCTGCCTAAAGCTCCCCAGCACCGCCTCCGTGTTCAGGGCCACCCGCTTGGTCTGCTCCCCCCGGAACTCCTCATGGCTGTAGGCCTTAATGGCCGCCACCCCGTCCGCCATGGCGTCCTCCAGCCGCTCCTTGTAGGACTCCTCCAGCCGGACGGCCATCCGCTCCCACTCCCAGGTGAAGTACTGGACCGCCAGGAGGGGCAGCAGGGCCAGCAGCACCAGCAGGGTGTACTTAGTCATCCTCATGGCGCACCATCCCCCCGTTCCGGGTGTAGACCGCGGGGAAGGCGCCGCTCCGCCCGAAGAGCATGGACTTCAGGGCCTGGTCCTTGCTCCTGGAGGTCGAGCGCACCGTCACATAGAAGAAGTCCCCCAAGGCCAGGGGATACCGTCCCGAAAGCGCCAGCTCCCCGGTGATGTCCCCGTCGTAGCTGCCCGCGTAGACCGTCCGCCAGTCCCCCGTGGGCTCCCCCGCCCCGTCCAGGACCGGGGTGTAGCTCCGCTTCTGGTGCTCCAGCTCCACCTGGTACACCTCCCCGGTGGCCGACACCTTCCGGAGGTAGGCCTCCCACTGGTCCTTCTCCAGTACCCCCAGGTTCCGGACGCGGTCCGTCAGGGCCGCCGTCTCCACCCGGACCCGCTCGTAGGTGATGTCCCCCTGCCGCTCGAACAGGCTGGCCAGGGGCGCCACATACAGCAGCGCCACCAGGAGCAGCAGGGCCGAAAGCTTCCATAGGCTGTTCTCGATCATCCGTCTTCCTCCTTCCTGCAATCCACTTCCACCGTCCGCCCCTCCCCGTCCAGGGTAAGGAAGACCCGGTACGTCCCGGCCGGGTCGAAGCCCAGTTCCCCAAGCCGGTCCAGCTTCTCCTCCAGGGATGCCTGGGGCGGATACAGCCCCTCCACCGGCACCCCCTCAAAGAAAAGCACCTCCCCCTCCCGGACCGGGTCCAGGCAAAGGAGAGGCACCAAAGAGGTTCCCGGCAGGCATTCCCTGTCCTCCACGGGAGGGACCGCCTCCAGGACCAGGCCGGTGGAGGCCGCCTGCTCCATCCGCTCCCGGCTGGCCACCCGGTAGGCTTCCAGCTGGGCGTGGCCGGTCAGGAAGGACCCCAAGGCCCCCAGGCAGAGGAGCACCCCCAGGGCGATTTCCATCAGCTTCCCATAGGACTCTTCCATGGGCTATTGCTGCACGGCGGAGATGCCCCGGACCACCCGGTTCTTGTCGTAGACAAGGGTCACCGCAAAACGTCCGAGGGGGTTGATGTAGCTACCATGACTTATGGATTGTGCATTTTTCAGACTACCCTCGATAATAGAAAGGGTCAATGCGCTCATAGGACTTGTCAAAATACCACCTGTTACTGTGCCACTGCTGATATACTGGGCGAATGTTCCGTTCAAAGTAGTCACTTCAATGATGAACCTGCCCCCTTCCCCCTTGTACTTCCGCAGGGCGTTCACCACGTCGTTCCCGGTGATCTCCACATTGTCGTAGTCCGCATACTCTATCTCCGACAGCTGCTTGGTCATGCCGTCCAGCTGGTCCCCGCTGCTGGAGGCCACCGCCTTCCCCTTCCCGAACAGGAACAGCCCCGTGCTCACCACCGCCACAAAAAACAGGATGCCCACGCCCAGCCACAACGCCTTTTGAATGTTTGAATCCATAGTCCTACCTCCGCTTTCTTGCCGCTTCATGCGCTCGTCTTGTTGTCCGGTTCCCCTTGCTTCCTATCCCATGAGCTGCTGGAAATAGGTGTCCATCTCCCGGATGCTTGACCCCACCATGGGGACGATCATGTACAGGAGGATCAGGCCGTACACCGGCAGGAAACCGATGGTCTGGCCCAGGGCGATCTTCCGCTCCACCATCCGGTTGTTGGCCTCCTTCCTCCGGACCAGTTCGTAGTGCTTCTCCACCTCCAGGGATTCGAAGGCCTGAGCGATGGCCAGCCCGTCCTCCGCCATCCGCAGCCGCTCCACCAGATGGGTGAAGGGGCCGCAGCCCGATCCCTCCTGGAGCCTGTCCAGGGCAGTGTCCAACCCATGGGAGGCGTCGTTCAGGCACCCCATGAGGCTGTTCTTGAAGTTGAAGGAGAAGAGCTCCATCCACTCCAGCAGCTCCAGCACAGAAACCCGGGGGTGGTGCATGAGCATCAGGATGATGGTGGAGAATCCCGCCACCTCCTCCTCCATCTCCATCCGCCGGACCCGCTCGCTGAAGAACAGCCACAGGTCCGGCATCCGGTAGCCCAGGAGCCCCACCCCCAGCACCAGCAGGAGCTCCTCCCAGGCCAGGCCCAGGCCGTCCAGGGTCCGGCGCTTGGCCAGGATCCTCAACCCCAGGACCGAAGCTTCCCGGGGGTCCAGTCCGGTGGCCCCTGCCAAGGCGGGGACCAGGGATTCCAGGCTGGCGCTCTCCGGACGCTGGAGCCAGCCGCTGTCGAAGGCGGTGGCCTCTCGGGCCTCCGCCAGGGCCTCCTCCCCCAGGCTCCCTCCCAGGAAGCCCGTCTCCAGGGTGGGGGCGTTCCAGACGTTCCTTACGGCCACCGCCTTCATCCCCCCCAGGACCGAAGCGGCCCCCAGAAAGAAGAGGATGGCCACCAGCATCCGGCGGACCTGGTAGTTCTCGTAGGAGAGGGGGGACAGGCTGTCCGAAAGCTTCTGGTGCAGACGCCTCCCCCCGGGGCTCCCCGCCGGGGGGACGAAAGGCAGCAGCAGCCCCTTCAGCCGTCCCCCCAGGAGCCTTTCCTCCAGGGGCACATGCCCCGGAGGCGGGAGCCTCCTGGACTCCAGCTGCTGGATCTTGCGCAGGGCCACGAAGGCGGCCCCCACCAGGACCAGCAGCAGGCATTCGAAGAGGAATCCTTGGGGGCTGGCGTAGAACACCTCCAGGGGACGGAAATTCTCCCCCGCCCACCCTTTTACCGGACCGATGCAGAAGAGGGGCAGGAGGATGATCCCGTGGAGGCTCTTCAGGGCGTAGTTCAGCCTCTCCCGCTTCCCGGCCTCCATCCGGAGCTCGTCCGAAAGGGTGCCCAGGTTCCGCATGAAGCCGCTCTGGCCCCCCACCGCCACATCCCCGTATTCCATGGTCAGGAAGCAGAGGCCCAGGAGCATCTTCAGGTAGTTGTTGGGGGCGGTCTCGTTGTAGGCCTCCATCTCCCGCTCCGGTTCCTTGGACTGGAGGACCTCCAGGATCCTCTGCCCCTGGATGGCCATCAGCTCCATGTCCTTCCCCGCATTTCCACAGACCTCGTAGAGGGCCTCGTCCACGGTCCCGCATTCGTAATAGCGCTGCCGGAGCCGCTCGTTGAAGTGGATGTGCTGGTGGAGCAACCGGTTCTGGAGCCGGACCACGAAGTAGTCCGCCACCGTCTCCCCCAGGAACCAGGTCAGGGGGATGAAGAGGGCCAGCAGATGGGGCTCCCCCGCCAGCAGGGCGAAGAGGACCCACAGCAGCAGGAGGCCGCCGTAGACCTTCAGGGCCAGGGACGCGGCGCTGTGGCGGAGGTTCCGCTCGGAGCCGCTGTGGAGGATGGAGAGCTGTGTCCGGATCTCCAGGAGCAGCCTCCGGGTGGGGGGCAGGGCTCCCAGGAGCCGGTACAGGTCCTGGTGGAAGCGCCCCCACCGGACGCCCCGGTTCCCCTCCCCCTTCCTCTCCATTTGCCCCCGGCGCCGGCGGCCTTCCTCCAGTAGGACCCTCCCCAACAGGAGGGAGCCTCCCAGCACCCCACCCAGGCTGGCTGCCATGATCCAGGGCAGAAGGCTTTGGATTCCCCCGTTCATAGGCCCTCCCCCCAATGCTCCCGGAGGAAGGCCTGGAAGCGGACCCGCTCCTTCGGCTCCATGTGCTCCTCCATTTTTTCCAGGGTGGCTCGGGTTGGCCTTTCCCCGGGACGGTAGGCCCCGTCCTTCCAGTACACCACGTCCCGGGCCTCATAGGTGGTCCGCTCCGTCTTCCGCTGGAAGTATGCGGCCATGGTGTCCATGAAGCCCAGGACCTGCTCCTGGAAGGAGCCCGCGTCCCTGTAGTCCAGGGGGTACCCCTCCTTCTCCCGCAGCTCCACGATTTCTGTTATCCGCTGGATGTAGCGGCGGCCCAGGACGTCCTTGGCCAGATGGACGTCGAAGTCCAGGACCTGGACCACCTGGGCCTCCGCCACGGTCTCGTCCCGGAAGATCCCGCACTTGAGCAGGGAGTTCCTGAGAGAGAGGACCAGGTCCCGGGTGGTCTTGGCGTGGTGGGTGAAAACGGTGAACAGGGAGGCCACCATTGCCATCTGCAGCATCCAGACCGCCACCTCGTCGGTGGCCACCTCCCCCAGGATGTTCACGGACCCGTCCGTCTTCTTCTGCAGGTCCAGCCCCTGCTGGCCGGAGATGCTGCCCGTCTCCTTGAAGCTCAGGATGTTCCGCAGGGGGTAGACCTTCCTAAGGTGCAGCTCGAAGGCCATCTCCTGGATCCGGAGGGTCAGTGTCCCGTGGATGTGCTTCACCATGGCCATCAGGAGGGTGGTCTTCCCCGTCCCCTGTGCACCGGTCACCGCCACAATACGGGCCCCCTGCATGAGGTGCCGGAGCATTTCCCGGGGAAGGGCGTTCCCCTCGTCCTGGACCAGCTCCTCCAGGCTCACGTCCCGGATGTGGAACTTCCGGACGAAAAAGGCCCAGCTTTCCGAGAAGGAGGGACGGACCACCACCACCCGGCTCCCGTCCCGCATCTCATTCACCTTGAAGCCCGCCGTCTCCGAAAGCTGCCCCGCCTTGTTGTAGCGGTAGATGTTCTGGCAGATCCGCCGCAGCTCGCTCTGGGTCCCGAAGGACAGGAAGGACAGGTGGATGGGCTTCCCCTTGTAGAAGATCCAGACGCTGTCCACGCTCCGGGACATCCGCAGCAGCCCTTCCTCCTCCCCTTCCCCTCCGTAAAAAGGGGCGTTCTCCCCGAACCCGGAGACCCCGCCGGAGACCCCGTCGATCTCCATGTCCCGCAGCTCGTCCACCACCCCGTAGCCCTTGTAGGACTGGTAGATCCGCTGGGTCAGGATCCGGAGCTTGTCCTCCCGGTCCAGCACGGGGGTCTCCTCCCCGTAGATCCGCTCCAGGTCCCCGGCGGTGACCAGATAGGACTGGACCGTCCCGTCCTCGATGCCCCACCGGGGTTCGTCTAGGCCGTGGTCCTCCAGGAACCGTTCCAGGGCCCTGCCCCCATGCTCCTTCCTGTAGAGGTGGAGCAGGATCTCGAACTTGTCCTGGGGGCTGAGCCTGGCGGGGGTGCCGAAGGGGAGCAGCCCCTCCAGCTGCCGGGGGCTCAGGTCCCGCTGCCGGAGGACGTCGTAGAGGAAGTCCTTCACATACCCCTTGTCCTCCTCGCTTCCGCAGCTGCAGTTGCGCAGGGCCTTCTTCAGGGTGCTCCGCTTGTTCAGCTCCCGGAGGAAGGCCTCCTCGCTCATGGAACATTCCTGCAGGTTGGTCCTGGTCATGTCGTTCACGGTCCGCTTCACCTCCTCCAGGAGGCCCCCAAGGTCCAGGGGTCTCCCCGTGTCCCGGGGATTTTCGGCCGCATGCCCTCCCCGTGCAGCCCCCTTGCGGCGCAGGGCCAGGCCCAGGAGGACCAGGGCCAGCAGGGTGCAGTTGAGCAGCAGGTTCAGTCCTGTATCCACCGTCCGCCTCCTCTCTCCATCCTGTCCATCAGGAGGGTGGTGTTCCTTTTCAGGCTCTCCAGGAAGGGGTGCCCCTTCTCCCCGGAGGGCCGGTCCACGTGCCGGATGAGGAACTCCAGGAGCCCCCCCTGGTTGCAGGCGTCCTGGAATCCCGGGTCGTAGGGCAGCCTGAGGAGCTCCTTCTCCAGGAGTTGCCGGCGCAGGTTCCCCTCCGAAGCCTTCAGCTCCTTCCGGTAGAAGTTGATGTGGCAGAGATGGTCCTTGGGGGCGGGGCGCTTCTCCAGGAGCACCTCCTTCACATGCCCCTCCAGGACGTGGATGTTCTGGTTCAGGCAGAAGACCAGAAGGTCCGCCCGTTCCAGCAGCTCCCCGCCCGGATGCCCCCGGCCGTTGGGGAAGTCCAGGACCACCAGGTCGTAGCACCTCCCCGCCGTCTCCAGCACTTGGGGCAGCAGGGCCAGGCCCTGGGCGTCCAGGCTTCCGTGGCCCTGGAGCAGGTCCAGCTTCCCCTGCTTCAGTAGGGGGACCGTGTAGTCCGCGAAGTCCCCGGTCCCCAGCCGGTTGTTCCGGGCCAGGCGCAGCAGGGCCTCCATCCCCCCTTCCACATAGCCCCCGTAGGACCCGGGCCCCGGCTGGGCGTCCCTGCGGCTGAAGAAGCACCGCTCCAGGGTCTCCCCCTGGACCTGGGCCAGGAGCACCTTCACCGGATGGGCCAGGGCCAGCATGGCCCCATGGGCCGCGGCCGCGGAGGTGGTCCCTCCCTGGCCGCCCACCCTGGACCAGAATGCGATCTGCATGGCGTCATTCCCCCTTCCCTTCCTGTGTCCGCACTTCCGCCGTCTCCGCGCGGATCAGCTCCAGTACCTTCTCCAGGGCCTTCCTGTAGGGCCTGGAAAGCTTCCTGTGCCGGCAGGTCCCCTCATGCCCGTCCTCGATCCGCAACCGGTGGTCCTCCTCCCTGTGCTCCAGGGAAACCACCTCCATGAAGCAGTCCTGCCGGGAGCCCTTCTCCAGGTAACGCACGGCGAACCGGCTGCCCAGACGGCTTCCCCAGCTGGTGTCCAGCAGGAGCAGGTAGGGCGCCTGGCCGGTCTTGTCGAACCAGGCCCGGACCAGTTCCCGGGTGCCCTCCAGGGCCTCCCGGTCCATGCCGCTCACCAGGAACACCTTCCCCAGTTCCAGCAGGGCCTCTCCCCGCTCCAGCCGTCCGCCCCGCCCTTCCCCGAAGAAAGCCAGCTCCGAAAGCTCCCCGATGTCCGAAAGCTCCACCCCCTCCAGGGCCGCTCCCCCCGATGCCTGCAGATAGGCCAGGAAATCCCTTTTTTCCCGGCTTCCCTCTCCCAAAAAATAGATTCTCTCCATTGTCTCCTCCTCCTAAAAGTCCACCGGATCCAAAGGCCGGTCCGGCACGGGTTCCACCCCCAGCACCTGCTCCACCGCCCGGACCAGTTCCGGGTCGGAGGCGGCCAGGTTCCCCTCAAGTTGCCCCCGGCGCAGCAGTTCCAGCTCCTTCGCCAGCTGGTCCCCGTATCCCGGGTTCCGGGCCAGCAGGGCCAGCACCTTCTTGTTGACCGGATAGTCCACCGCCGCCGGGGCCTGGAGCTTGGGCTCCACATAGGGGACCAGGTACAGCCGGGTCCCGGCACCCAGCAGGGTGTCCACCAGGGCGCTGGACATCCGCAGGAGCTCCTCCTCCTCCAGGACCATCCAGATCCGGTTGTTCTCCCGGTCCATGTCCTCCACCTTCTTGTGGGTGAGGACCACGAAATCCTCCCCCGTGGGGAACTGGATCCGCACGTCCACCCGGTCCGCCACCCCCAGCTTCCACGGCAGGAGGAAGCTTTCGTACTCGTGGAGCCGGAGCCCGTCCGGGGGCTTCTCCCAGGGACTGCTCATGGCCTCCGTCAAAATGGTGCCCGGGGGGATGTCGAAGAGGGCCACCCGGCCCGCCACCGTTTCCCAGACCCCGGCCGTCCCTTCCGGCAGCCGGTCCGTCTCCATCAGCTCCATCCCCAGGTCCTCCCGGGCGATGGTCGTCCCCCAGGGGATGGTGTTCCTGGCCACCACCACCGACTGGACCGGGGGGGCCTGGGCCTCCTCCTTCCTGTCCAGGATCCCCGACGCCCCCAGGGCCAGGGCTGCCCCCAGCAGGGCGCCTCCCAGGATCCCCAGCAGCAGGTTCCTCTTCCTCTGTCCGATCAACGACATCATTCGACCTCCCTTTCCTGTTGCCTCCGCCCCCGTCGGGTCAAAGGACCTTGCCGAAGACCTCCAGCAGCGCCTTGTTTTTGGTGAAGGGGTCCTCGAAGCAGCCGATCCGGTGGATGGGCATGCCCACCCGCTTCTGGAGGCTCCGGATGTTCTCCTCGATCCCCAGGGGCACCAGGACCTGCCAGTTCTCCCCCAGGCCTCCCGCCCCCTGCCGGCCTTCCCAGCATTCCAGCAGCCCCTCCTGCCGCCATTCGCTGGCGTGGGCCACCAGCAGGTTCACCTCGCAGAAGATCCGGTCCTGGCCTCCCCCGGGGCGGCTGCCCTTGTCGAAGAGGATGTCGTCGTACCTGCGCTCCAGGATGGCGGGCAGGTCCTCCAGGGTAAAGGCCTTGTAGTAGTCCACCCCGCCGATGGAGAACCGCCTCCCCTCCCCGTCCCGGTAGCTCCTGCCCTCGTAGAACCGCTGGAGCTTGGCGAAGTCCTCCTTCCCGTTCCATTCCAGCAGGGCCACCCGGCGCCTTTTCTGCCGGAGATAGTTGGCCAGCAGGATGGCGGTGTGGGTGGCGCCCCCGCCGGGGACCACCCCGCAGACGCCGATCAGCCGGACGCCGCCCCTTTTCGGGCCTTCCTCCCTTTTCTTGAAAATCCCCATGGGCTTTCCTCCTTTTTTCCACAGATTCCTTCCAGGTCCAGCCACTTGTCCACTTCCCGGAGGGTTTCCTCCCCAGGGGCGAAGGGGTCCGGACAGTAGGGCACCCGGTGGCTGACCCTGGGGGAGGCGTCCTCCCGGATCCCTCCGAAGGCCTCCTCTTCAAGGAAGTTGAAGAGGTAGCGGCTGTCCACCGCTTCCCCCGCTTCCGGCCCCAGGTGGTACTCCTCGAAAGCCTCCAGCTCCCATTCCTTGCCCCCGGCCACCAGGAACCGGAGGGCTCCGGGGGCTTGGGGCTCCTCCGTCTCCCGGCCTTTCCAGCCTCCGTCCACCACCACATAGTCGTAGGAGGGGAGCTGCCCCTTCCGGGGGAGGCGGGTCCGGCACTCCGGGTAGAAGTCCAGGCCCCCCTTGGTGAACCGGTCCCGGCAGGAGACCGCGTCCCGGGAACGGTGCTCCAACCGCTGGAAGTCCCGGGAGCCGTTCCATTCCAGGAGGGCCACCTTGAAGCCCCTTTTCACCAGGCAGCTCCCCAGCAGGATGGCGATGTGGGTGGCGCCCATCCTGCTCCGGATCCCCCAGACCAGGATGGGCTTGCCGCCAAAGCGCTCGGAAAGGTCCGCCGCCTCCCCGGCCAGCCGGTCCCGCCGCAGGCCCTCCAGGGCCTTCCTGAGCTCCCCCACGTCCTGGTAGCGCTTGGCCGGGAGGGTCATGGTGCATTTCCGGAGGATTTCCCCGAAGGCTTGGGTGGCCTCGCTGTTCAGCCCGCCCAGGGGCTGGATCCTGTAGGGCGGGTCCAGGAGATGGAGCCCTGTCAGGAGGAAGTACATCACCACCCCCAGGGAGAAGATGTCGGTCCTTCCGTCGCTGGCGGCCATGCCGTACTGCTCCGGCGCCGCATAGGCCCTGGTCCCCAGGGGGATGCCCCCTTCCCCTTCCTCCCGGGTGCTGGCGATGCCGAAGTCCACCAGCTTCAGCCTCCCCTGGGGGGTCCGGAGGATGTTCTCCGGCTTGATGTCCCTGTAATGGATGGGGGTGTCCGCGAAGCCGTGGAGGTAGGCCAGGATGTCGGCCAGCTGGAGCATGTAGTCCACGCATTCCTCCTCCGGGATGCCGGGGTTTTGGGCCTTGTAGTCCAGCAGGGTCGTACCCTCCACATATTCCTGTACCAGGTACAGGCTCCCTCCTTCCTCTTCGATGTCGATGGTCCGGGGAATCCCCGGATGGTCCAGGTCCTTCAGGAGCCGGTATTCCCGGAGGGCGTCCTGGTCTCCCACCCGGACCCTCTTCACCGCCCACAGGTTGTTCAGCCGCAGGTGGCGCACCTGGAAGACCTGGCCTCCCCCGCCCCGGCCCAGTTCCTTAAGGACCTGGTACCTCCCCAGCAGTATCCCTTCTTTTTCCACTTCCACAGCCGGTCCCTCCCTTTCCGGGCGCCTTGGCCCCTTGGGACCATTATGGCCCAGGTGGACGAGCATATCAATCCACGCCCGCCGCCACCCTGGGTTGCAACTTTGCAACAACTTTATTGACTTTGCCCCCTCCAGATGCTAATGTAAAGAGGGCGCGACCGCTTACAAACCTAATGGAGGTGATTTCCCATGCTGCAAATATTCATGACCAATGACCTGCCCACCGGTACGGAGTTCCTGCAAATAGAAAACATACAGAAGGGGGCCTGGATCAACCTGGTCCAACCCACACCGGAGGAAATCACCTTCTTGAAGATGGCCCTGGATGTTCCCGAGGATTTCATCCTGGCCGCCCTGGACGAAGAGGAGCGCTCCCGGATAGAGACCGACGAGGACTACACCCTGATCATCATCGACATCCCTGTGGCCAGCAGCGAGGAGTACGCGGGACTCTACATCACCGTCCCCATGTCCATCATCGTCAGCGACCACAACATCATCACCATCTGCATGAAGGAGCACGCCATCCTGGACGATTTCATCAACCGGCGGGTGAAAGGCTTCTTCACCTACAAGAAGACCCGGTTCATCTTCCAGATCCTGTACAAGAACGCCGCCTTTTACCTCCAGTACCTGCGCCAGATCGACAGGCGCAGCAATCAGGTCGAGATGGAGCTCCACCGTTCCCTGAAGAACAAGGAGCTGATCCAGCTCCTTGGCCTGGAGAAGTCCCTGGTGTATTTCTCCACCTCCCTGAAGAGCAACGAGGTGGTGCTGGAGAAGATGATGCGCTTCAATCCCGTCAAGATGTATCCCGAAGACCAGGAAATCCTGGAGGACGTCATCATCGAGAACAAGCAGGCCATCGAGATGAGCGGCATCTACAGCAACATCCTGAGCGGGACCATGGACGCCTTCGCCTCCGTGATCTCCAACAACCTGAACATCGTCATGAAGATCCTGGCCTCCATCACCATCGTCCTGTCCATCCCCACCATCGTGGCCAGCTTCTTCGGCATGAACGTGGCGGTTCCCCTGGCGGACGAACCACACGCCTTCCTCTGGATCTTCCTGATCTCCAGTGTGATCGCCGGGGTCCTGGGGCTCGTCATGCTGAAGAAGAACCTGTTCTAGGCCCGGATCCCTTCCCCTTCCATGGAAATGGAAAAAGCTGGGGCAAAACCAAATGCGTCTCCGCATGTGGTTTTGCCCCAGCTTTTTGTTGTCCTTCCTGTTTTCCGTCACTGGATCCTAATTCCGCTCCACAGGTCTTCCCTGACCTGGACCTGGGCGTTCAGCTTCCATTCCTGGTAGATCCGTTCGAAGGTCTCCCTCCTAAGCAGTTCCTTCGCCGCTTCCGTCTGGCCGTCCAGCCATCGGCGGTAGATCTCCGGATCGGGTTCCCCGGGGGCGATGCCCTCCACCAGGAAGAAAAGGAACCCGTCCTGGTCCTCCAGGATCCGGGTGACCTCTCCAGGGGCCTTGGTGAAGGCCTCCAGATGCCGGGGGTCCGCCGTCAGGCGGCTGGCCTCCAGGGTGCCCAGGCTGTAGGGGACCTCCTCCCCGAACCAGGCCTCTCCCGCCTCCTCCAGGGAAGCCCCTTCCTCCACCTGGATCCTGGCCTCCTCCAGCAGTTCCCTGGCTTGGGGGCCATCGGCCTTGCCCACCCGCAGGTAGCCCAGGGTGTAATCCTCATGGAGCTTCTCCTGGTCCAGGCCTGCAATCTGGGCGTACGCTTCCATCCGGTCCAGCCGCTGCCGGATTTCCTCCTGGGTGGGCTGGACCTCCGCGGCCACGGACTCCCCCATGATGGCGGCCAGCTGGAACTCCAGGAAAACCTTGCGCACCAGGTCCCGGGTGATGTGGTTCCCGTCCCGGTAGGCCGGTTCCAAGGCGCTGTAATGGTCGTCCGCCTGACGCTCCACCAGGGAGGCCAGGTCCGCCGGCACCTCCAGCCCCGTCTCCCGGGCCTTGGCGTTCAGGACCTTAACCCGCACCAGGTTGTCCAGGGCCCCTTGCTTGGCCACCTCCGAGGCGGTCTTGCCTCCGCTGAAGTCCTCGATCTCCCAGACCCCCGGTCCGGCCGCCCGTTCGAACTCGGTCTGGACCTGGAGCATGTAGAGCATCACTTCCGCGCGGGAGGCTTCCCAGCCGTTCACCGTGACCACCACAGGGTCCTTCCCTTCCGGTTCCCTGCCGCATCCCGCAAAAAGCATGAAGGCCGCCAGCAATAGGGCCGATGCCCTGGCTGCGGCCAGCTTGAATCTCCGGTTCATCTGTCCCATGTGAAACCACCGTTCCTTTTTTGCGTCATTTCCCTCCCCTTCATTATAGGCCAGGGCTTCTAGGACATCAATTCTTTTATGTCTTGTAACGTATTCTTAATATGACTGAATATTTCCTTCCTGTCCACATCCTGGAGCAGAAGGGTGAAGTAGGGGCGCTCGTGGACCGTGAAGCGGAGGCGCTTGGGGTGCCTGGCGATGAGGGCCGGCAGCTTCTCCGCCTGGAGGGCCGCGTCCTGCTTGACCTCCAGGAGGACCTTCCCCTTCCGCTCCTCCACTTTCAGGATGTCCACGTCGTGGGCCATGGCCTTCACCAGGGCGATCTCCAGGAGGTTTTGCACCGGCTGGGGCAGCTCCCCGTAGCGGTCCAGAAGCTCTTCCTGGACATCCAGGTAATCCTCCTCCTTCTGGATGGCGGCGATCTTCTTGTAGCTTTCGATCTTCCGGACCTCGTCCTCGATGTAGGTTCCGGGGATGTAGGCGTCCACATCCATCTCGATGCTGGTCTCGAACTTCTCCCTGGCCGGACCGTCCCCCAACTGGTGCTGGTGGACGGCCTCCTCCAGCAGCTTGCAGTACATGTCGTAGCCTACGGCGTCCATGTGGCCGTGCTGCCGCTGGCCCAGCAGGTTCCCGGCACCCCGGATCTCCAGGTCCCGCATGGCGATCTTGAAGCCGGAGCCGAATTCCGTGAACTCCCGGATGGCGGTCAGCCTTTTTTCCGCGGTCTCCTGGAGGATCTTGTCCCGCCGGTAGGTCAGGTAGGCGAAGGCCAGCCGGTTGGTCCGGCCCACCCGCCCCCGGAGCTGGTAGAGCTGGGAGAGGCCCATGCGGTCGGCGTCCTGGATGATGATGGTGTTCACGTTCCCGATGTCCAGCCCCGTCTCGATGATGGTGGTGGAGACCAGGACGTCGATCTCCCCGTTGATGAAGTCGAACATGATGTTCTCCAGCTCCCGCTCGCTCATCTGCCCGTGGGCGAAGGCCACCTCCGCCTCGGGGACCAGGGCCTTGATCCTCCCCGCCACGTCCTGGATGTTGTCCACCCGGTTGTAGACGTAGTAGACCTGCCCCTCCCGGGAGAGTTCCCGGTAGATGGCGTCCTTCACCAGCTCCTCGTCATGCTCCAGGACATAGGTCTGGATGGGCTGGCGCTCCTGGGGAGGCTGCTCCAGGATGCTCATGTCCCGGACCCCCACCAGGCTCATGTGGAGGGTCCGGGGGATGGGGGTGGCCGTGAGGGTGAGGACGTCCACGGTCTCCTTCATCTTCTTGATCTTCTCCTTGTGGGCCACCCCGAAGCGCTGCTCCTCGTCGATGATCAGCAGGCCCAGGTCCTTGAAGCGGACGTCCTTGGAAACCAGCCGATGGGTCCCGATGACGATGTCCACCAGCCCCTTTTCCATGTTCTTGAGGACATCCTTCTGCTCCTTGGCGCTCCTGAACCGGGAGAGGACTTCCACCTGGATGGGGAAGTCCTTCATCCGCTGGACGAAGTTGTTGTAGTGCTGCTGGGCCAGGATGGTGGTGGGGACCAGGTAGGCCACCTGCTTCCCCTCCTGGACCGCCTTGAAGGCCGCCCGGATGGCCACCTCCGTCTTGCCGTACCCCACGTCCCCGCAGAGCAGCCGGTCCATGATCTTGCCGCTTTCCATGTCCGCCTTGGTCTCCTCGATGGCCGTCAGCTGGTCGTCCGTCTCCTCATAGGGGAACATCTCCTCGAACTCCCGCTGCCAGGGGGTGTCGGGGCCGTAGGCGTGCCCCTTCTCGTTTTCCCGGCGGGCGTAGAGCTCCACCAGGTCCTTGGCCAGCTCCTCCACTGCTCCCCGGACCTTGGCCTTGGCCTTCTTCCATTCCGACCCTCCCAGCTTGTTCAGCTTGGGTTGCTTGCCTTCCCCACCGATGTATTTCTGGATCACGTCCAGCTGGTTGGTGCTGATGTAGAGGTTCCCGTTGTCCCGGTATCCCAGCTTGATGAAGTCCTTGCTGATCCCGTCCACCTCGATGGTCTCGATGCCCCTGAAGACCCCTACCCCGTAGTTGTCGTGGACCACATGGTCCCCCACCTTCAGGTCCGTGAAGGAGTCGATCTTGTTCCGCTTCTTCCCGCTCTTCCGGGCGGTTCCCCGCTTCTTGCCGCTGCCGGAGAGCTCGGTCTCCGTCAGGACCCCGAACTGGATCTGGGGGTAGAGGAAGCCCTTGTGGATGCTCCCCACCCCTACGGCCACCTTCCCCTTCTCCAAGGGGACCTCCCGACGGGGCAGGTAGTAGGAGGGGATCCCGGAGTCGTCCAGGAGCTGGACCAGGCGCTGGGCCCGGGTCCGGGAGCCGCTGAGCAGCACCAGCCGGTATCCCTGCCCCAGGAGGTAGTTCATGTCCCCCCGGAGACTGTCGAAGTCGTTGTGGTAGGGGAGCACGGACTTGACCTCCACCTCCACATGGAACTTGTAGTCCAGGAGCTTCCGCTGGGAGTACAGGGTCCCCAACAGGACCACCGGATGCTTCTCCACCTGCCCCAGGATGTCCGCCAGGTCGTGCCCCACCTTCATCTGTCCCGGCAGCAGATACCCCTTCTCGAACCGGTGGGCCATGCTTTCCGTGAATTCCTTCTGGATCCCCGCGAAACGCTCCTGGATCCGGACCGGCTCGTCCAGGAACAGGAAAGGCTTCCGCATGTAGTCCAGCAGGGAGGCCGCCTGGTCGAAATAGTAGTTGAAGCAGCTCTCTATGCCGCTGAAGTTCCCCAGGTTCTCCACCTTCTCCAGGGTCCCCTGGGCATGGCTTTTGAGCCGCTCCAGGGCTTCCTTGTTCCCCGCGGCTTTGAATTTCTTCTCCAGGGTGGCCAGGTCCTTCCGGATTCCCGCCGCCGCCCGCTCCATGGCGGCCTGGTCCACCACCACCTCCCGGGCGGGGATGATCCGGAGCCGCTCCACGTTCTGGATGGAGCGCTGGCTCTCCGGGTTGACCTGCCGGATGGAGTCCACCCCCGTGTCGAAAAGCTCGATCCGGTAGAGGTTCTCCTCCTGCACCGGATACAGGTCGACGATGCCTCCCCGGATGGCGAACTGCCCCTTGCTTTCCACCTGCTCCACCCGCTCGTAGCCCATCCGCACCAGGACCTTGGGCAGGGATTTCATATCCAGCTCCCCGCCGGTCTCCACCTCCAGGAAGCTTCCCTGGAACATCTCCGGGGGGACCAGGGGGTCCATCAGGGCCTCCACTGAGAGCACCACCATGGCCTCCTCTCCGGACAGCAGCTTCTCCAGGATCCGGATCCGCTCCCGGATGATGTCGTTGCTGTGGACATCGGCGCTGTAGAATATGATGTCCTTGGAGGGGTAGTAATGGACCTCCCCCCCGGTGAAGTACCGCAGGTCCTCGGCCATCTCCTTGGCCTTCAGCTCGTTGTAGGTGACAACCAGCCGCTGCCCCCGGGGCATGATCCCGTGGACGAAATGGCACTTCTGGGAATCCGCCACCCCCGTGGCGTACACCGGCAGCCCTCCGTACCGGATCCTGTGGCGGATGGCCTCGAAGGCCTCCAAGTCCTTGAGTTGTCCTATGATCTGATCCGTTTCCATCTCTTTCTCCATCCTCGCCTCTTCTTTCATCGGAACTCTGTTGCTAACATTATAGCATAAAGGTGCCAGGCACTGTGAACGAATGTTCACAGTGCCTGGCACCTTTATGCTTCTAGTACTGCTTCAGCTTCCGGTAGCTGGCCGTGGCCTTCTCCAGGTTGAAGGCCCTGCCTCCCCGGAAATTGGCCGCGTCGAAGGTGGAGTCCACCACCACCCAACGGTCTTCCGCCGCCAGGTAGATCTCGTTCCATGCGTGGTACACGTCGGTGGTGCTGGCATATCCCTTCACCATCCGGGTGGGCACCCCCTGGCTCCGCAACATGGAGGCCAGCAGGGCCGAATAGTCGTAGCAGATGCCCTTCTCCTCCGCCAGCACCTTGTCGATCTGGGGCAGGTAGTCGTAGGAGAGGCTCTTGATCTTCTCGTAATCGTAGGCGATCTTCCGGATCACGTGGCCATGGAAGGAGTTCACCACATCCTTGCCGGTCAGCACCGGGGGCTGGTTGTTCTTCAGCCTGGCCGCCTCCAGGTTGGACAGGAGCTGCTTCCCTGTCAGGATGGCCACATTCCGGGGAGTCCAGTCGATCTCCTGGACGGACTGGAGGTACACCGCCTTAGGATCGGGCAGCGCCACCTGGGCGGTCGCCCCGGCGATCCTGCGGTACTTGCTGTCCACCGTGTTCTCGAAGATGGAGACCGTGTAGGTCCCGTCCCCCATCTGGAGAGGGAAGTTCACGTACTCCGTGCCGTTCTTCAGGTTGTACACATACTGTTCGGCATCCTTCACCACCATCAGCTTCACCTTGGCGGCGGTGCCGGTGTTGAAGTAGACCCGGACGATCCCCTGGTCGCTCTTGCTGAAGTCGATTCCGTAGCCCCGGGCCACCGTCTCCTCCGGCACTTCCGGAACGGCCGTCTGGACCGTGGGGACAGCCCCTCCCCCAACGCTTGCGGCCTCCACCGGGCCGGCCAGGAAGCCCAGGCCCAGAAGCAGGGCGAAGGTTCCTAGGAATAACACAGTCTTCTTCATGGCAATCATCTCCTTTGTCGGAGGACTCCCCCACCTACTCCATAAAAAGGAAAAAAACCCTCTTTCGGCAGCTGGCTGCCACCCCGAAGGGAAAGGCCCTGTAGCTTTGCGTCCCAGCCTTTCGACTGGTTTGCCGTTGTCGGTGATGGTTTTCCTGGAATTCTCATCGGACATTAACATTCACATTCACATTCACATTCACATGTCTGTAGTTTACCATATTCCCGCCCCGGCCGCAATAGATGTAACGAATCTGTAATGTCCGTTTTCGGCTAGCGCTCCACCGCATGGACCACCAGCCGGTGGGTGGGGTTGATCATGGGGTCGCAGGTGATCAGGGTGAGCACCTTGTGCCTGTCGGTGCTTTTCAGCACGGACAGGTCGTCCGGCTCCACCAACAGCTTCTTGTAGACCACGTAGGTGGTCTTTCCCCGGGCGGTCTCCACCGTCACCGTATCCCCGCTCTCCAGCTCGTCCAGCCGGTTGAAGAACTTGCCGAATGTGTGGCTCCGATGGGCCGAAACCACTGAATTCCCCACCTCTCCGGGATAGGTGGTCCCCACCATATGCCCCACGAAGTAGTTCAGCGTGGCCGCGTCCGTACCTTCGGCGATGGGCAGTTCCAGCTTGAGTTTGGGGATGCGGATGGTCCCCATCCGGGTCCCCGTGGGGAGGGCGGGGGCAGCCTCCTGGAGCAAAGGCTCCTCCTGGATGGACCAGCGGTCCTGGGCCTGGGCCGCCTCCTGGGCGCCGCCGGCTTCCTGGAAGACATCCTCCAGTCCGGCGTAGCCCAGGACGGTCTCCTCCGGAGCCGCCCATTCCAGCAGGGGGCTTTCCATCATCTGGTTCTGCTTGTAGCTTCCCCACAGCCGTCCTCCCGCAGCATAGAGCACCAACACCCCTCCCAGCAGGATCAGCAGACGGCTGAGCGCTTTCCTCTTGTCCATGGGATCGCCTCCTTTCAGGCCTTCCGGTTGTAGCGGTTCATGGCCGCCTGGGCTCCCTCTTCCAGGATTCCTTCGATGGCCTTGACCGCATAGGCGATGCTCTCCTCCATCAGGACCTTCTCTTCCTTGTTGAAGGTGGTCATGACGAAATCCGCCAGGTCCCAGCCGGGGGGCTGGCTGCCCACGCCCACCTTGATCCGGGGGAAGGCGTCCGTCCCGATGTGGGAGAGGATGCTCTTGATGCCGTTGTGGCCTCCAGCGCTGCCTTTCAGCCGGATGCGCAGGGCTCCCGGCGCCAGGCTGATGTCGTCGTAGATGACCACGATGTCGGCGGGATCCTCCTTGTAGAAGTCCAGGACCGCCCGGACGCTTTCCCCGCTCAGGTTCATGTAGGTCTGGGGCTTCACCAGCAGGACCTTCTGCCCCCGCACCGTCCCCTGGCCCAGCAGGGCCTTGTGCCGGCTCCTGTCGAAGGCGATCCCGTGCTCCCGGGCGAATAGGTCCACGACCTTGAACCCCACGTTGTGCCGGGTCTCCTCGTATTTCAGGCCTGGATTCCCCAGGCCGATGATGATCAGCATTTCCTTCCCTCCTTTTCCCGGAATAGGCACAGGGGACGCACCCTGCAGGCCGTCTTGCGGCCGCTGTACGTCCCCCGTCTGCGGGCATCGTTCTTGCCCGGTCTATTTCCGGTCGGTCCCGGTCAGTCCACCAGGATGTTCTGGTTCCGTTCGGGGCCCACGCCCACCATGGTGATCTTGCATTCGCACAACTCTTCCAGGCGCTTCACGTAGTTCTTCACCTGCTCGGGAAGTTCGCCGTAGGTGGTGATGTGGGAAATCTCCCCCCAGCCGGGCATGGTCTCGTAGACCGGCTCGCAGGCGGAAAGGTCCTCCAGGCTGGCGGGGAAGTGCTCCACGACCTTGCCCGCCAGCTTGTAGGCGGTGCAGATCTTCACTTCCGGAAGGCCTGCCATCACGTCCACCTTATTCAGGGCGATGGCGGTGAGGCCGCTGGTCCGGACGGCATACTTGCCGATGACGGCGTCGAACCAACCGCAACGGCGGGGCCTTCCGGTGGTGGTGCCGAACTCGTTTCCGGCGGTGCGGATGGCCTCCCCGATTCCGTCATGGAGCTCCGTGGGGAAGGGGCCTTTGCCCACCCGGGTCACATAGCCTTTCATGACGCCGATGCACTCGTCGATCATGGTGGGGCCGATGCCCGCGCCGATGCACACGCCTCCCGTTACAGGATGGGACGATGTCACGTAGGGATAGGTTCCCAGGTCCAGGTCCAGAAGGGTCCCCTGGGCGCCTTCGAAGAGCACCCTTTTTCCCGCCTTGATGGCCTCATAGGCGATGACCGTGGTGTCTGCAAAGTACTTCTCCAGCCGTTTCCCATAGGCCAGGTACTTGGCGATGATCTCCTCGGCATCCAGCTGGACGTCCTTGTCGTACACGAACTTGATGATCTTGTTCTTCACCAGCACGTTCTTGCGGACCTTCTCCGCAAAGACCTCGGGCTTCAGCAGGTCGCAGATCCGGATGCCGCTGCGCTCCGCCTTGTCCATGTAGCAGGGACCGATGCCCTTCTTGGTGGTGCCGATGTCCCCTTCGCCCAGGGACTCCTCGCTGATGCCGTCCAGCACCTTGTGGTAGGGCATCACCAGATGGGCCCGGAGGCTGATCCGCAGATTGTCGGTGCTGATGCCTTGGGCCTGCAGCCCGTCTATTTCCTCTAAAATCCCTTCCGGGTCCACTACGACGCCGTTCCCGATGACGCACAGGGTCCCGGGGTACAGGACGCCCGAAGGCACCAGATGGAATTTGTATACTTTTCCTTCCACAGCTACGGTATGCCCCGCATTGTTTCCGCCCTGGGAACGAATGACAACCTCTGCCTCCTCCGATAATATATCAATGATTTTGGCTTTTCCTTCGTCACCCCATTGGGCACCGATCACAACTTTTGTAGCCATAGCCATAGCTCCTTTCTAAAAATCCGATTTGCACAACCAGTTTATCAGATTAATCCGCATAAATCAACAACTTCTCCATCAACCTGCCACAGGGGAAGGGCCTTTTTCCGGGGATCTTTGGTAGCCGCCGCAACAAATATCCATGGCAAAGGGAGAACATCTATTGTATAATAAAGTTAGGGAAGCATGCCTGCGCTAGGCTTCCGCCCTTCCAGAAGGGAATTCCAGCATTGCGATGCTGCAGGAAAGGAAGTGATTTTATGAAAATCGAAAAAGTGAACAGCAACCAAATCAAGTGCGTGCTGAACAAATCGGACCTCCAGTCCAGGGAAATCAAGGTCAGCGAACTGGCCTACGGCACGGAAAAGGCCCAGGCGCTTTTCAGGGACATGATGGACCAGGCATCCGACCAGTTCGGATTCGACCCCAACGATTCCCCCCTGATGATCGAGGCGGTCCCCCTTTCTTCGGACAGCATCATGCTGATCATCACCAAAGTGGAGAATCCCGATGAGCTGGAGGACAGGTTCTCCAATCTGCCTGTTCCCAACACCCGCACCTTCAGGAAGCGGGAATACGCCACCAACGGCGCCTCCAAGGCGGCCCAGGAGGCGGAAACGGAAACAGGTTCCCGGTTGCCCGTCCGCTCCCCGGAGGGTGTGCCCGAAAACGTCGGCACATTCCTTGTGTACCGGTTCGATTCCCTGAATCACGCCACCGATGCGGCAAAGTACCTGGCCTCCATGGACATCAAGGAAAGCGCCCTGTACAAGGAAGGAAAGCACCTCAAATACTATCTGACCGTGGTGGCGGAGAACCTCCCCCGGTCGGAGGACAAGCTCATCTTCGGCAGGATTTCCGAATACGGCGAGGCCGTTCCCGCAAGGAAACAAGTGGCCCACTACTTCAAGGAGCATTACGACGTGCTCATCAAGGAAAACGCAGTCAAGGTCCTGAGCGACCTTTAGCGCACCAAAAGGGCTGCATCCGAAGCCGATGGCTTCGGATGCAGCCCTTTATCCATGCATGGGACCTTTGGGGACCTATTTGGACGCCAGATGGTCGTTGATCTTCTTGACCAGTTCGTTCACGTCCATGCCGTGCACCATGCAGGCCTCTTCCAGGGTCTCTCCCTGGGAGGACGGGCAGCCGATGCAGTGCATGCCGGCTTCCATGAGGATGGGGATGATGCCTTGGTCCACACGGAGTATATCTGCGATGATCATTTCTTTTGTAATCTGTGCCATGGGTATTCCTCCTGTTCAAATGGTATAGGCTATTATAATACAGTTCTGGCCCGTTTTCAAGGGGCTCTCAATTTCTTTTCAGGATGTCCACCTGGTAACGGTAGAGGTCCGGCCGGTACCAGGACTCCTCGTAGAAGAGCTTCCGCCCGTTCTGTGCGTAGGTGATGCCATTGACCTTCAACAGCGCCATGGGCTTCCCGAGCTGCAGGATCTCCATGAGGCTGCGGTTCGCCATGACCGCATCCATCTGGCAGGAGATGTTGGTGACGGTGAAGCCGTACTCCTCCTCCAGGACCTTGTAGAGGGAGCCCTCCAGTTCCTTCTCCCCCAGGCCGGGGCAGCTCTCCTCGGGGATATAGAGGGTCTCCAGGGCGATGGGGGTGCCGCTCCCCAGACGCAGGCGCTTCAGCTTGTAGAAGCGGGTCCCCCGGTCCACCCCCAGACGCTGGCTGAGGACCTGGGAATCATAGATGGTGGAGAATTCCAGGATGCGGGTGGTGGGCTCGTAGCCCTGGCCCCGGATGGTTTCCGTGAAGCTCTTCACGTTCTGCTGCAGGAAGGAGGGGGAGGCCACAAAAGTGCCCCGCCCCGGTTCCCGCAGCAGGGCCCCCTCCTCTTCCAGTTCCTTCAGGGCCTGCCGCAGGGTCATCCGGCTGACGCCGTAGTCCTTCGCCAGGGTCCTCTCCGGGGGCAGCTTGTCCCCCGGCTTGTAGGTCTGGTCCTGGATCTTCCCCGCAAGGTCCTTCTTCAAGCGCAAATACAGACTGTCCATCTTCTTCCTCCCGCCGCCAAAACTCTCCCTTGATGATAGCACAAAGGAGGGGCCCTTGCAAACCATAACAATTATTTGCTAGAAACCACTTGACGTGTATACAGTATACTTATATAATGGAAGCAGGGTATTCCTACCGGACCGGTGGGAATACCCCGAGGCCCCACATACAACAGCACACCACAGGAGGTATTTATGCAAAACGCATGGAAGGGCTTCACGCCCGGCGATTGGACGAAGAGCGTGGATGTCCGTGATTTCATACAGAAGAACTTTTCCCCCTATCTGGGAAACGCCGGTTTCCTGGCGGACCCCACCGAGGACACGAAGGCCCTTTGGGAGCAGGTCCAGGGCCTGTACCAGGAGGAGACCGAAAGGGGCATCCTGGACGCCGAAACCCGGATCCCCTCCACCATCACCAGCCATGGTCCGGGCTATCTGGACCGGGATCGGGAAACCGTCGTGGGCTTCCAGACCGACGCCCCCCTGAAGCGGGGCATCCTGCCCAACGGCGGCATCCGGGTGGTGAAGGGCGCCCTGGAGGCCTACGGCTACCAGCTGGACCCCATGACGGAGGAGATCTTCACCAGCTTCCGCAAGACCCACAACGACGGGGTGTTCGACGCCTACACCGAAGGGATGCTGGCCGCCCGGAAGTCCGGCATCATCACGGGACTTCCGGACGCCTACGGCAGGGGACGGATCATCGGGGACTACCGCCGGGCGGCCCTCTACGGCCTGGATTTCCTGATCCAGGCCAAGGAGGCGGAGAAGCGCCAGCTGGACATGGACTACATGGAAGAGGACACCATCGTCCTGCGGGAGGAGCTTTCCGAGCAGATCGCGGCCCTGAAGGAGCTGGTGGCCATGGCCCGGTCCTACGGCTTCGACATCCGCCGCCCTGCCGAAAACGCCCGGGAAGCCATCCAGTGGACCTATTTCGCCTATCTGGCCGCCATCAAGGAGCAGGACGGGGCCGCCATGTCCCTGGGCCGGGTCTCCACCTTCCTGGACATCTACATCGAACGGGACCTGCGGAACGGCACCCTGACCGAGGCCGGGGCCCAGGAGCTGATGGACCACTTCGTCATGAAGCTTCGGATGGTGCGTTTCCTGCGCACCCCACAGTACAACGACCTTTTTTCCGGAGACCCCACCTGGGTGACGGAAGCCATCGGAGGCGTGGGGCTGGATGCCCGCCCCCTGGTGACCAAGACCAGCTACCGGATGCTGCACACCCTCTACACCTTGGGCCCCGCCCCGGAGCCCAACCTGACCATCCTCTGGTCCGAGCAGCTGCCGGAGCCCTTCAAGCGGTATGTGGCCCAGGTCTCCATCGACACCAGCTCCATCCAGTACGAGAACGACGACCTGATGCGGGAGTCCTATGGGGACGACTACGGCATCGCCTGCTGCGTGTCCGCCATGCGGATCGGGAAGCAGATGCAGTTCTTCGGCGCCCGGGCCAACCTGGCCAAGGCCCTGCTCTACGCCATCAACGGCGGGAAGGACGAGTACCTGGGAATCCAGGTGGGGCCGGAATTCGCCCCCATCACCGGGGACACCCTGGAGTACCAAGAGGTCATGCGCAAGTTCGACCAGGTCATGGACTGGCTGGCCCAGCTCTACATCAACACCCTGAACGTCATCCACTACATGCACGACAAGTACGCCTATGAACGGGTCCAGATGGCCCTCCACGACAAAGACGTGTTGCGCACCTCCGCCTGCGGCATCGCCGGACTTTCCGTGGTGGCCGACTCCCTTTCCGCCATCAAGCACAGCAAGGTCCGGGTCATCCGGAACGCGGAGGGGCTGGCCGTGGACTACGAGGTGGATCCGGACAGCTATCCCGCCTTCGGGAACAACGACGACCGGGTGGACGAGCTGGCGAACGGGCTGGTGGAGACCTTCATGAACAAGTTGCGCAAGCACAAGACCTACCGGGATTCCATCCCCACCCTTTCCGTGCTGACCATCACCTCCAATGTGGTGTACGGCAAGAAGACCGGGGCCACCCCCGACGGCCGGAAAAAAGGGGAGCCCTTCGCTCCCGGCGCCAACCCCATGCACGGCCGGGACAAGAACGGCGCCATCGCCTCCATGGCTTCGGTGGCCAAGCTGCCCTACAAGCATGCGGCCGACGGCATCTCCTACACCTTCTCCATCGTCCCCAAGGCCTTGGGCAAGGATGCCGCCAGCCGGGTGGACAACCTGGCGGGGATGCTGGACGCCTACTTCCACGACACCGGCCATCACATCAACGTGAACGTGTTCGACAAGGAGACCCTGCTGGACGCCATGGACCATCCGGAGAAATACCCCCAGCTGACCATCCGCGTTTCCGGCTACGCGGTCAATTTCGTGAAGCTGACCCGGGAACAGCAGCTGGATGTGATCCACCGTACCTTCCATGAAAAGATCTGATTGATTCCCAAGGAGGTGTTCTTATGTCCGCAACACTGAAAGTGCATTCATTGGAAAGCTGCGGCACCGTGGACGGCCCCGGAATCCGCTTCGTGGTGTTCCTCCAGGGCTGCGCCCTGCGCTGCCAGTACTGCCACAATCCGGACACCTGGAAGATGTCCGGAGGGACCGCGTACACCGTGGAGGAGCTCTTTGCCGAAATCTCCAAGTACAAGTCCTACATGCGGTTCTCCAAGGGCGGGGTGACCGTCACGGGGGGGGATCCCCTGCTCCAGGCCGGCCCCCTGGTGGAGCTCTTCAAACTCTGCCGGGAATCCGGAATCCATACGGCCTTGGACACCTCCGGTTTCCTCCTCAACGACCGGGTGAAGGAGCTTCTGGGCCTTACGGACCTGGTGCTCCTGGACATCAAGCACTTCGACCCGGAAACATACAAGGCCATCACCGGCGCCGGTCTGGGACCCACCCTGGAATTCTTCGAATACACCCAGGCCCAGGGGATTCCCGTGTGGATCCGGTACGTGCTGGTTCCGGGCCTCTCCGACCAGCCGGAGCACATCCGGGCCCTGGCGGCGTATCTGGGAGGGTTCCAGCACATCCAGCGGATCGACGTGCTTCCCTTCCACAAGATGGGGGAATACAAGTGGAACGAGCTGGGCTACGAATACAAGCTGGGGGACACCCCCGAGCCTTCCAAGGAATCCCTGGTGGCCGCAATGGCCATCTTCAAGGAGTACAACCTGCAGGTGGCCACCACCTGAAGGCCCTTCGGCGCTGTCTGACAGCGCCGAAAATTTTTACCTTCTGCTTCTTGTATTCTCCCAGGGTATGGGTTAAAATGGAACTTGTAAAACGAGAATGAGGAGGTGTCAACATGGCATATGTAATCAACGACGAGTGTATTTCTTGCGGCGCTTGCGAGCCCGAATGTCCGGTCAACGCAATTTCCGAAGGGGATTCCAAGTATGTGATCGACGCGGACACATGCATCGACTGCGGCGCTTGCGCGGATGTTTGTCCCGTAGACGCACCCCAGCCCGAGTAGTCAAAAGCGATTTTGAATGCGAAAACAGGCAGAAGCCCCAAAGGCCCTGCCTGTTTTTTTGTCCATCGAAAACGTTCGTCCACGCTTGTTCTAGAGCTCCGTCCTGCCTTCCAGGGCCCGGGACAGGGTCACCTCATCCACATACTCCAGGTCGCCGCCCACGGGGACGCCGTTGGCGATCCGGGTGGTGCGGATGCCCGAGGGCTTGATCAGCTTGCTCAGGTAGACCGCCGTCGCCTCCCCTTCCACCGTGGAGTTGGTGGCCAGGATCACCTCGTCGATGTCCTCCTTCTGGAGCCGCACCAGAAGCTCCCGGACCTTCAGCTCCCCGGGACCGATGCCCAACATGGGGGAGATGGCCCCCTGGAGCACATGGTAGAGGCCCTTGTACTGCCGGGTCCGCTCATAAGCCGCCAGGTCCCGGGACTGCTCCACCACCATGATGGTGCGGGCGTCCCGTTTGGGATTGCCGCAGATGGGGCACAGGGCCTGGTCCGTGATGGTGAAGCACTGCTCGCAATACCGGGTGTTCTGCTTGGCCCCCAGGATGGCCTCCGCCAGGCTCCTGGCCGTCTCCGGAGGACTGTTCACCAGATGGAAAGCCAGCCTCTGGGCCGTCTTGTGGCCGATGCCCGGGAGCTTGCCCAGCTCCTCGATCAGCTGGCCGATATGGCTGCCGTAGTAGTCCATGGACTAGAACAGGCCTCCGGGCAGGTTCATCCCGCCGGTGAATTTGGACATCTGGCTGTTGACCGCGTCCTCCGCGGCCTTCACGGCGCCGTTCACGGCAGCCACGATCAGGTCCTCCAGCGTCTCCACATCGTCCGGGTCCACAGCCTCCGGCTTGATCTCAATGGACTTGAGCATCTTCTTGCCGTTCACCACGGCCTTGACCACCCCGCCTCCCGCGGTGGATTCGAAGGTCAGGTCATCCAGGTTCTCCTGCATCTCCTGCATCTGCTGCTGCATCTTCTGGGCCTGCTTCATCAGGTTGTTCATGTTGCCGGGCATTCCGCCCCCAAAACCGCCTTTTTTTGCCATGTCGTTCTCCTTTCCGGTCCATTTCCTCTCCGTGTCATTTCACTTCGATGGTAAAATTTATTTTGGACGAGAGCTCCTCGAACACGCTTTTCGCTTCCTCCAAGGTATCCCTGCTGTGGCTGGAGGATCTGGCCATATAGTCCTTCTCGTCCACCACCGCCACCTGGAACCGCTTCTTGTGCAGCTCCTCCAAGATCCTTATCATTGTACCCAAATATTCTTCCTGTGACAATATGTTTTTTTGGGTCTCGTTCTCCACCAGCACTGTCAGGACCGGGGCCTCCTGGTTCTGGTCCCCCTCCAGATACAGGGGGGTGGCCTGGCGCAGGGCCGCCTTCAGGAACGCCTCGGTCCGGTCCACCAGGGCACCCCAGTGGCTGATGGCGGCCCGGATGTCCTCCGGATAGGCTTCCGGAAGGACGGTCCGCTCCTTCTTGACTGGGGCCTTCCCTTCCTTGGGCTCCTTGGGCGCCCGGACCGGGGGGGGGGCCTGGGGCACCCCTTCGGCCATCCTCTTCTCCAGGTCCCCGATCCGGTCCAGTAGACCCTGGGGGGTGCTGTCCATGGTCTTCCGGCAGAGCCGGAGGACCTCGATCTCGATGAGGACCCGCTTGGCGGCGGCCCCCTTCACCTTCCCCTCAAGGTCGGAAAAGGCTTGGACCAGATGCATGATCTCCTCGTCCCTGTAGTCCCCCACGGCCTGGCGGATGGCCTCCTGGCTTTCCGCCGACAGGTCCAGGGCCTCCTGGGCCTGGGGCATGTTCTTGACCACCAGCATGTTCCGCAGGTGGGTAAGCAGGTCCACCAGGAACTGGACCAGGTCCCGCCCCTGCATGACCACCCGGTCCAGAAGGTCCAGGGCCGCTCTGGCGTCCTGTTGGTGGATGCTTTCCACCAGCTCCATGAAAACGGTGCTGTCCACCGCCCCCAGCACCTCCAGGACCTTCTCGAAGGTGATGCTTTCCCCGATGTAGAAGGCGATGCACTGGTCCAGGATGCTCAGGGCGTCCCGCATGGAGCCGTCCGCCACCCGGGCCACGTAACGGATGGCCTTCTCCTCCTGCCCGATCCCCTCCTCCACCATGTAGCCGGCCAGGGTATGGGCGATGACCTCCATGGGGATCCGCCGCAGGTCGTAGCGCTGGCAACGGGACAGGATGGTGGGCGGGATCTTGTGGGGGTCCGTGGTGGCCAGGATGAAGACCACATGGGGCGGCGGCTCCTCCAGGGTCTTCAGCAACGCGTTGAAGGCCCCCGTGGAAAGCATGTGCACCTCGTCGATGATGTAGACCTTGTACTTCCCTTCCGTGGGTGTGTAGCGGACGTCCTCCCGGATCTCCCGGATGTTGTCCACCCCGTTGTTGGAGGCCGCATCCATCTCGATGACGTTCATGCTCTTCCCGTCCAGCAGGTTCCTGCAGACCGGGCACCGGTTGCAGGGGTTCCCTTCCACCGGCGCCTGGCAGTTGATCGCCCTGGCGAAGATCTTGGCCAGGGTGGTCTTCCCCGTACCCCGGGTTCCGCAAAAAAGGTAGGCGTGGCCGATGCGGCTTGCCTTGATCTGGTTGGACAGGGTGCGGACGATGGGGTCCTGGCCCACCACCTGGTGGAAGTCCACGGGGCGCCATTTCCGATATAGGGCGGTATAAGACACAGGAATCCCTCCTTGCAAAAAAAGGACTACGCACGGAACGGTTGTCCGTCCCATCAATAGTCCTGGTTTCGTTTCAATGGTTTCTATAATTTTAAATCCGTGCGCCGCACTTCGACAGGCATTCACAAGCGTTACCCTGACAGTTGACTCAGACCAGGCGCCCTTGCGGCACACAGGGGGTTCCACTTAGTGCTGCTACCTTCCGGTCCTGACACGGTTCATGGAGTCCTGTTGCGCAAGACCCGGTCGTCATTGCCACTTATCAAAGCCAGCCTTGCAAGATGCAAGCCTCGGATTGGCATCACCCCTGCTGTAGCGGATTGCAGGTACAGGGCACCGCTGACTCCCCGGCTGCACGGAAACTTTAAAACCCAACTTATAAAGCAAGGTCAAGTATAGTCCATTTGGCAGCGGATGTCAAGCCTTTTTCCGCTCCCGCAACTCCCGGAAGAACCGCTGCAGCAGCTCCCGGCACTCCTCCAGCAGCACCCCTTCCCGGACCTCCACCTGGTGGTTGAATCCGGGAAAACGGAGGATGTCCATGAGGGTGCCCCCGCTTCCCGCCTTGTGGTTGGGGGCCCCCACCACCACCTTGTCCATCCGGGCCTGGACGATGGCCCCCGCGCACATGGGGCAGGGCTCCAGGGTGACCACCATGGTGCACCCTTCCAGGCGCCAGTCCCCCAGCGCCGCCGAGGCCTCCATGATGGCGGTCAGCTCGGCGTGGGCCAGGGTGCTCTTGTCCGTGTTCCTCCGGTTGTAGCCCCTCCCGATGACCTTTCCCTCGTGGACCACCACCGCACCGATGGGGACCTCCTCCAGGGCATAGGCCTTCATGGCCTCCTCCAAGGCCTCCCGCATGTAATCCTCTTCCGTCATATGCCCGATCCTTCCATTTGTTCACACAATGTTCATGTAATTTACATTTTCTATACACATTATTGCGATAGTATAACCGGGTAAGAACAATTACCTCTTACATATTAATACTCTCCCCCTCATCCTTTACAATAGCACCTTGCGCATGCAACGGTGCTTTTTCTTTTGTACGGGGCGCCCTTCCTGCAAATGACATCACCCACACCCTAACGGGTGTGGGTGATGTCATCGATCATCAGGAACAGGGACAATCCGAAGGTGGCGATGCCCACCAAGGCCAGAAAGCCCTTGTAGACCTTCCGGGTCAGACGGACCCCTTTCCGCAGCTTCCTATAACGCTTCCTGAAATTTCCCATTTACAACAGCTCCAGCATCCTTTCCAGGATTTTTGAGGAATTGGCCACCGCCATGGCGATGAATTCGTTGAAATTGGTTTCCGCCGTGTCGTCCGCCTTGTCGGAAATGGAACGGAGGATCACGAAAGGGATCTTGTTCAGATGGCACACCTGGGCCACTGCGGCCCCTTCCATCTCGGTGCAGAAGCCCTGGAAGGTCTGTTCCAGCATCTCCTTCTTGACCGGATCGGAAATGAACTGGTCGCCGCTGACGATCCTCTCCACATAGACGCTGGTGCGCACCGGAAGCCTGTCCGCCGCCTGGAGGGCGATCTTGACCAGGTGCTCGTCCGCAGGGAAGATGCTGGTCTCCATCCGGGGGATTTCCCCTAGGGCGTAGCCGAATCCGGTGGCATCCACATCATGCTGCAGCGTATCCTTGGAGATCACCACATCCCCGATTTCCAGCTTGCCGTTCAAGGCGCCGGCCACTCCCGTGTTGATGATGGCTTCCACATAGAAGCAGTCGATGAGGATCTGGGTGCAGACCGCCGCGTTCACTTTGCCCACGCCGCCTTTGACCAGCACGACCTCATGGCCGAAGAGCGTTCCCTGATAAAAATCCAGGGATGCGATGCTGCGTGTTTCCTTTATTTCCATCACGTCCTGCAGTCCCATGACCTCTTCCTGCATGGCGCCGATGATTCCGATTAGCTTCATATGTGACCTCCTTGACCGAATGCCTGATGGTTTCTGTTTGATGTACCATTGATGATTGCCTCCATTATAACAGATACCCTCTCCACCTGGCAATCAGGGAATTCCCCCCGCCTCCGGCCTAGAAGTTGTCGGTCAGGAAGGTCTCCAGCTTTCCGTCCACCATTTCCAGCTTCTCCCTGGCCTCACCCGACGTCTTGCGCATGGCCTCGTCCACCTCCAGCACCTTGGCGATCAGCTTGTCCAGGCTGTCCAGGAGCTTCTGCACGGCGTTGGGGATGGAACGGTCTTCGAACACGCCTTCGATCCAGTCGTCGGCCACCTCCAGGAAGCTTCCGACCTCCATGTCCACGATCCGCTTCATCCAAAGGCCCTCCAGCTCATTGTGGTATTTCCTGAGCATCCACTGGATCTTGTGGAGTTGCTCCTGGGCCTCGTCCAGGTAGGCGTACTTCTGGATGGTGGCCACGGTCCCCCCGCCGGACACGTCGTAGTCCCCCCAAAGCTTTGCCTTCTCCAGGTTCTTCCGGGTCATGTTCAGCTCGCTCAGGACCTCGGTGGCCAGGTTGATGGCTTCCTGGCACTGCCGGATCTCCTTCTCGTGGGACTCCTTCTCCCCCAGGATCACCCGCAGGGACGCGGCCTCCGAAGGCTTGTATTTCAAAATCTGCTTTTCCACATCCGCGACCACATGAAGGTAGGACTGCTCCACCGCATCGTACTCCCGCAATTTGCCCGAAAGGTAGTCCAGTTCCCGGAGCAGCTGGTTGTACTCGTCCTTGGTCTGCTCGTACTTCAGCTGGTCCTTGTACACCTTCTCCTTTTCCGCTTCCAGCTTCTCCACCTTGCCGGAAAGCAGGGCGTTGACGACGGAGGAAAAGGTTACCTTTTCCAGGGTCTCCAGATTGCTCTTCTCTTCCTTCAGCTCGTTCTGGAGGGCCTCCAGCCGCATGGCCAGGAGAAGCTTCTGCCTTCCCAGCTGCTCCAGCCTCTTGGAGAGCACGTCCCTTTCATGGCGCTTTTGGTTCAGTTCATTCAGTCTTGCATTCAATGCTCGCATGTGCACACCTCCATGGATCGTCTTCCTTTCCGGACTACATGCTCCTTTCGGCGATTTCCGCCAGGGGGCTTCTTTCCACCCGCTTCAAGGTCACATGACCGGTGATGTCGAAAGGTTTCATCTTTTCCACCGTGTAGATCAAGCCGTTGGACTTGGCATCCACATAATGGTTGTCGATCTGGTTGTCGCTCGGGTCCCCCAGGAACACGAACTTGGACTCCTGGCCTGCCCGGGTCAGCATCAGTTTGGCGATATGGGGGGTCATCTCCTGGGCCTCGTCCACGATGATCAGGGAGTTGGTGAAGGTCCTGCCCCGCATATAGGTGAAGGTCTTTGTCTCTATTATACCCCTTTGGCGGTATTGTTCAATAAAATCTTCCACCGTAAAGGCCGGCTTCCCGAAATTCCTCCGGTCCTTGACCACCGTGTCCTTGTAGGCCTCCCGGTTGCTTTCCTTCAGGTCCGTCAGGTTCTCGATGGCGTCGTAGAAGCTGCCCATCCAGGGCCGCAGCTTCTCCCTCTCGTCGCCGGGCAGGTATCCGATGTCATTGCCCGCGGCCACCACCGGGCGCACGAACACGATCTTCCTGTACTGGTTGCTCTCGATGACGTTCTCCAGGGCGGTGGCGGTGGCCAGGATGGTCTTGCCGGAGCCGGCCCCGCCGATGATGGTGCAGAAGTGGATGTCCGGATTCATCAGGAGCTCGAAGGCCATCTTCTGCTCCCGGTTCAAGGGGGTCAGGCCCCAGGCCACATCGTTGGCGTGGCGCAGGGGCACGATTCTCTTGCCGTCGTATCTGGCCAGCACCTCGTGGCCCACCCGGTCCGTGCTCTTGATGTGGAAGAACTCGTTGGGATAGACCGTACCCTCCACGCTCTCGGGCAAGGGCAGTCCGTCCTCGAAAATGGCGTTCATCTCCTCGGAGCTCATCTCCTCTTCCCTGTACCCCTTGTAGATGGCCTCGTTTTCTATCTGGTCGTTCTTGTAGTCCTGTACGGTGATCCCCAGGCTGCTGGCCTTGATGTTCATGTACAGGTCCTTGGTGACCAGGATGGTGGGGATGTCCGGGAAGGCCGCCTGCATGTTCTTCACGACGGCGATGATCCGGGAATCCGTCTTGTGGACGTCTGCCCCGTTGGGCAGTACGCTGGTGTCCAGGAAATTCTGCTCCACCCGGAGGGTTCCTCCGTTGTCCAACGGGATGCCCTCGCAGATGTCCCCGGTTTCCATGACCCTCTTCAGTTCCTTGGCCACTTTCCGTGCGCTGAAGCCCACCAGGCCTTCCTTCCGCTTCAGGTTGTCCAATTCCTCCAGGCAGATCAAGGGGATGACCACATGGTTGTCTGAAAAGTTGTACATGAAGGATGGGTCGTGGACCATGACGTTTGTGTCGATCACATAGTTCTTTATCATCGCAAAACCTCCTTAAAAATGCCCTTTTTTGAAGCAATCCATGCAAGTTTTCCACAGTTTTGTGTTGATAACCCCCGGATATCTGTGGGTAACCTTTGGATTTCTTCTATGCACATCCTTGTGAGAAGTGTGAACAAAAGCGGAATGCATCCACATTCCGCTTCATCCATGGTCCTATATGACAGAATTCTTGCTTACGATCATGGGATAAGTGGCTTCCCCCTTCAGCATCTTGCCTTGGGTCACATGCACTTCCTTGTCCAGGATCACCCTTTCCAGGTTCGCCCCTTCCTCGATGACGCTGTCCTGCATGACGATGCTGTCCTTGATCAAGGCTCCCTTGCGTACGACCACGCCCCTGAAGAGGACGCTGTTGATGACCGTCCCCTCGATGATGCAACCGTCGGCGATCAGGGCGTTGTTGACTTCCGCCTCCTCGTTGTACTTGGCGGGCGTCTCGTCCTTGACCTTGGTGAATACCCTTCCGTCCTTCAAGAAAAGCTCGCTGCTTATTTCCGGATTCAGCAGCTCCATGTTGCAACCATAGAACATGGAGATGGAATTCATGGGCTTCCAGTAGCCCTTGTATTCATAAGCGAAGACCTTCAGTTCGGCCAGCTTTTTGATCAGGATGTCCGTCACGAAGTCGTACTGGGCATGGGACGCGCTCTCCTGCAGAAGGGAGATGAGGAAAGTCCTCTTCAGGAGGTATACTGCCATGTTGGCGTTTTTGGACTTGGGGAAAAGGGGCTTCTCCTGGATGTCCAGGACCCTGCCGTCTTCCCCGATTTCCACGACACCCAGGTTCTGCATGTCTTCGTCCGCGAAGTCGTAACAGTCCCTGTACATCATGGTGATGTCGGCGTCCTTTTCCTTGTGGAACGCAAGCAGGTCATGGTACTGGGTCTTGTAGACGCAGTTGCCTGTGCTGATCAGGACGTACTCCTCGTTGCTTCTGCGCAGGAAGCTGATGTTGTTGTACATCCCGTCGGCGGAACCCTTGTACCAGCCGGTGTTGTCTCCCGCCAGATAGGGCGGGAACAGGAACAGCCCGTCTTTCCTGCGGTCCAGGTCCCACTCCTTCCCGGATCCCAGATGGTCCATCAGGGACCGGAAACTGTACTGGGTGACGACCCCCACCTTGTTGATGCCGGAATTGACCATGTTGGACAACACGAAGTCGATTGCCCTGTATTTTCCACCCACGGGAATGGCCGCGACCGAACGTTTGCTGGAAAGTTCCATCATCCGCTCGTTCCGTCCTCCCGTGACGATGATCCCCATTACATTATTCATTCTCTACCCCTCCTTTGATTACGCTCTTGCCGGACGGCACCACCTTGCTTGTGAAGTCGCTGGTCGTGACGAACTGTTCCACGACCACGTTCTTTCCGATTTCCGTATGGTTCGGTATGACCGCATGGTCTCCGATGACGGTGATTCCGGAATCGTAGATGTGGGGCTTGTCCTCATTCACCACGTCCTCCCCGATGCCGATCTTGGCCTCGTGTCCGACCTGGACGTCCTCACTCAGGATGCTCTTGTAGATTTCCACATTCCTGCCGATCCTGGTGTTGCTCATGATGATGGAGTCCTGGATGACGGCCCCCTCCTCCACGACCACACCGGGGAACAGGATGGAGTTGCGCACGGTGCCGTAGACCAGGCAGCCCTCCGCAATGATGGATTTCTTGGCGCTTCCGCTGGGCGCGATGTAATGGGCGGGCTTCACCGGATTGCTGGTGTAGATCCTCCAGTCCCTGTCGAACAGGTTGAATTCCGGAACCCGCTCGATCAGGTCCATGTTGGATTCCCAATAGGCCTGGATGGTGCCTACGTCCTTCCAATACCCCTCGAAGGCATAGGCGTACATGGAACGTCCTTCTCCCAGCATCATGGGGATGATGTTCTTTCCGAAGTCGTTGTCGGAATCCGGGTTCTTGTCGTCCCGCAGCAGATATTCCCGCAACACCGGCCAGGTGAAGATGTAGACGCCCATGGAGGCCAGGTCGCTCTTGGGGTTCTTCGGCTTCTCTTCGAATTCATAGATCTTGTTGTTCTCGTCCGCGTTCATGATGCCGAAACGGCTGGCGTCCTCCAGGGGCACCTTCAGGACGGAAATCGTGGCGTCCGCATTGTTCTGCTTGTGGAAATCCAGCATCCTGGAATAGTCCATCTTGTAGATGTGGTCTCCGGAAAGGATGATCACGTATTCGGGATTGATCTTGTCCACATAGTGGATGTTCTGGCAGACCGCATTGGCGGTGCCTTTGAACCATTCCCCCTCGTCGGCCTTCAGATAGGGGGACAGGATGGTCACCCCTCCGTTCACCCGGTCCAGGTCCCAGGGCTTTCCGATGCCGATATGGGTGTTCAATTCCAACGGTTGGTACTGGGTGAAGACACCCACCGTGTCGATGTCCGAATTGACGCAGTTGCTCAGCGGAAAGTCAATGATCCTGTACTTTCCTCCGTAAGAAACCGCCGGTTTTGCAATTGTTGTCGTAAGAACGCCCAGCCTGCTTCCCTGGCCACCAGCCAGCAGCAGCGCCACCATCTCTTTTGCTACCATTCTCTCATCTCCTCTTCGTTCTTTTGCAACCCCTTGATTGTTGGTTTTTGGTTCATGTCCGCATCAGGAAACGGACGGCCGGTCCATTGCCTGACATCCGATGTGTTTGGCGTCCGATTGCCGACAATTCACACCCCTATCTATAAATATTCGATGCCCAAGCCGGAAACCCTTCCTTACTATGGGAATTTTTTTGCATTTCCATCGGATGCCCGAAAGAAAACCATGCCCCGGCCAGACCTAGAACCATTGGTGGTGGAAAACCCCTTCCTTGTCCACACGCTGGAAGGTGTGGGCCCCGAAGAAGTCCCTCTGGGCCTGCAGCAGGTTGGCCGGTAGGGTTGGGGTGCGGTAGCTGTCGAAGTATGCCAGGGCGCTGGAGAACCCGGGCACGGGAAGCCCGTTCTTCACCGCGACGGCGACCACATCCCTCCAGGCTTCCTGATAGCCTTCCAGGATGTCCCTGAAGTAGGGGTCCAGCATCAGGTTCGCCAGCTCCGGCGCCTTGTCGTAGGCCTCCTTGATCTTGTGCAGGAACCGGGCCCGGATGATGCAGCCGCCCCTGAAGATCATGGCTATCTTTCCGTATTCCAGGTCCCATCCGTATTCCTGGGCGGCGGCCTTCAGCAGCGCGAACCCCTGGGCGTAGGAGCAGACCTTGCTGGCGTAGAGGGCCTTGCGGATGGCTTCCACCAGCTCCTTGGGGTCTCCCGCATACGGTTTGACCTCCGGCCCCTTAAGGACCTTGCCGGCCGCCACCCGCTCCTCCTTGATGGCGGAGACGCAGCGGGCGAAGACCGCTTCCGTGATGGTGGGGGTCGCCACCCCCAGGTCCAGGGCGCTTTGGCTGGTCCATTTTCCCGTCCCCTTTTGGCCTGCCGTGTCCAGGATCACGTCCACCATGGGCTTTCCGGTCTCCTGGTCGTACTGGGTGAAGATGTCCCGGGTGATCTCGATCAGATAGCTGTCCAGTTCCCCCTCGTTCCATTCCGCAAAGACCTGGTGCAGTGCGGGAGCCTCCAGGCCCAGCAGGTTCTTCAGGAGGAAATAGGCCTCCGTGATGAGTTGCATGTCCCCGTATTCGATGCCGTTGTGGACCATCTTCACATAGTGCCCGGCCCCGTCGGCTCCGATGTAGGTGCAGCAGGGTTCCCCGTCCACATGGGCCGATATGGCGGTCAGGATCTCCTCCACCAGCGCATAGGCGTCCTTCTGTCCTCCCGGCATGATGGCGGGTCCCAGCAGGGCCCCCTCTTCTCCGCCGGAAACCCCTGCACCGATATAGCGGAACCCCTCCGCTTCCAGCGCCCTATTCCTGCGGATGGTGTCCTCATAGAAGGAGTTCCCTCCGTCGATGAAGATGTCCCCGGGGCTCATGTAGGGTTTGAGCGCTTCGATGGTGTCGTCCACCGCCTTTCCCGCCTTCACCATGATGACCACTTTCCTGGGGACTTCCAGGGAGGCCGCGAATTCCTCCGGACTGTAGGTGCCCACCAGGTCCTTCCCGGCCGCTTCCGCCACCAGGTCTTTCGTCTTGGTGGCGGTCCTGTTGTAGACGGACACCCCAAATCCTTTGCTTTCGATGTTCAATGCCAGGTTCTTGCCCATGACGGCCAGGCCCACCACGCCTATTTTTTGTTTTCCCATAATGCTCCTTTCCATATCCGCTCTTTGCGGATGATTATTTTCATTTCTCCAGGCAGGCCTGCAGGGACGCCACATCCTTCCGGCATTCCGGCCCAAGCGTCTTCTCCTTTTCAATCCACTCCTTGGCCTTGAAGGCCAGGGCGTCGTTGCCGATGAGGATGGCTCCGGACAGCCTGTCCCCCCGGAGCAGGAATCCCGTGTAGTTTCCGTCGGCCGCAGACTCCAGCAGCACGTCCGTATCCTCCGGTTCCGCCGCGTCGCCCACACTGGTGACCTTCACTTCCAGCACCTTCAGGGTTGCGGCTCTGGGGATGCCGCCGAATTCCGTATCCACGGATACCGCGTTGAGCCCCGCCACCATCCCCTGGTACTGGGCCGCAGGCCATACGCCGTACAGGACCCCCCGGTGCTGGGCGCAGTCCCCGGCCGCATGGATGGCAGGATCCGAGGTGCGCATCCGGTCGTCCACCACGATGCCCCCCTCCACTTCCAGTCCCGCCGCCTTCGCCAGTCCGGTTTCCGGGCGGATGCCCGCGGTGATGACCACCATATCCCCTCGGATCTCCTCTCCCGTATCCAGCGCCACGCCTTCACATGCGCCTTCCCCCAGGATCCGGACGATCTTCACCCCTTCCCGGACTTCCATGCCCATGGCTTCCACATGCCCCTTCAGCACTTCGGCCGCCTGGCGGTTCAACTGCCGGGGCATCAGCCAAGGCAACCCCTCCAGCACCTTCACCCCCACGCCTTTTCTGGCGATGGCTCCCGCCGTCTCCAGCCCCAGGAGGCCTCCTCCGATGCAGATGCAGGTATTGATTCCCGCAAGCCCTTCCAGCAGGTTCTTGGCGTCATCCAGGGTGCGCACGGTATGCACCCCAGCCTTGTCCGCCCCTTCGATGGGGGGAACAAAGGGGTTCCCTCCGGTGGCCAGCACCAGCGCGTCGTAGGGAAGGATCCGGCCGTCCCCAAGGACCACCTCCCTGTTTTCCCGTCGGACCTTCTCCACCACAGCGCCCCGTAGGAGGCGGATGCCGTTCTCCCCGTACCAGTCCTCCCCTTCCAAGGGAAGGTCCTCCTCCTTCATCTCGCCTGCCAGGTATTTGGTCAGCCCCATCCTGTAATAGGGCAGATGGGGTTCTCCGGAAACCAGGGTCACCTGCACCTGCCGGTTTTCGTTCCTGATCTCCTGGACCGCGGAGAATCCTGCGACGCCTCCGCCCACGACGACCACCTTCCAGTCCCCTTTCGGCCGGTCCGCCTCCAGGACCGCATCGGCCGCGGGCTGCCGCGTGTTTTCTATCTCTTCGAACATTTCAGGTCCCACACCGCACAAGGGGCAGCTTTCCGGGGGAGCCTCCCCGTAGTGGACATATCCACAGACCATGCATCTGAACGCCTTCTCCATCACAATTCCTCCTCCAGCAAGCTTCATTGGTATGCTTTCTTGTATTTTACGCCATACGGACAAATCAAGCAACCGCTAAAAAATCTTCATTTTTTCACATAATTTCCGCATCCTATGGTATGATGGTGAATTATTCCATGTTTTCAAGAAAGGAACGCTTTGCCATGAAGAACATCACCTTGATCGGAATGCCCGGCTCGGGCAAAAGCACCATCGGCGTCCTCCTGGCCAAATGCCTGGGATACCGCTTTCTGGACACGGACCTGCTCCTCCAGCAGGAAGCCGGCATGCTGCTGCCGGAGCTGTTGGCCACCCAGGGCCTGGACCGGTTCCTGGCCCTGGAGGAACAGGTCATCCTGGGGGTCCGCCCCCGGGAGACGGTCGTCGCCACCGGCGGCAGCGTGGTATACGGCCGGAAGGCCATGGAACACCTGCGGTCCCAGGGGACCGTGGTATACCTGCAGATTCCCCTGGAGGAGATCCAGCGGCGGGTCAGCAACATCGCCACCAGGGGCATCGCCGCGGCCCCCGGCCGCAGCCTGGGGGACCTGTACCAGGAACGGGAGCCCCTGTACCGGGAACATGCGGACCTGGTCTACGCCTGGCGGCAGGAATCCCTGGAAGAGAGCGTGGCCCGCATCCTGGAGCTGCTGGGGGCCCCTTGCGGACAGCGGCGGCCATGAAACCGAAGGAGCCGGCGCAGCCCCAGTCTTTGGGATGCGCCGGCTCCTCCTTCATTGAAAAGTTGACAGAAAGGGCTTACTTCAGCCGTTCCTCCAGAGCCGCCCTCAGCTCCTCGTACCCCGGCTTGCCCAGCAAGGCGAACATGTTCTTCTTGTAGGCCTCCACACCCGGCTGGTCGAAGGGGTTGATTCCCAGCATGTAGCCGCCGATGCCGCAGGCCAGCTCGAAGAAATACACCAGCGCTCCGAAGTTCTCCTCGTCCAGGGTGTCCACATCCACCACGATGTTGGGGACGCCTCCGTCGATATGGGCCAGCAGGGTCCCCTTGAAGGCGTTCCCGTTGACGAAATCCATGGTCTTGCCCGCCAGGAAGTTCAGGCCGTCCAGGTTGTCCTCGTTGGACTCCAGGACGAAGTCCCTGCGGGGATTCTTCACATGGATGACCGTCTCGAAGATGTTGCGCATGCCGTCCTGGATGTACTGCCCCATGGAATGGAGGTCCGTTGAGAAGTTGACGGATGCCGGGAACAGGCCTTTTCCGTCCTTGCCGTGGCTTTCCCCAAAGAGCTGCTTCCACCACTCGGAGAAGTACTGCAGGGAGGGCTCGTAGTTCACCAGAATCTCCGTCACCTTGCCCTTGTTGTAGAGGGCCGCCCGGGCTGCCGCATACCGGTGGCAGTCGTTCTCCGCGAAGCTCTTTCCCAGGTACTCTTCCCTGGCGGCGGCGGCTCCCGCCATCATCTTGTCCACATCCAGTCCCGCCACGGCGATGGGCAGCAGGCCCACGGCGGTGAGCACGGTGAACCGCCCCCCCACATCGTCGGGGACCACGAAGGTTTCATAGCCTTCCGCGTCCGCCAAGGTCTTCAGGGCTCCCCTTGCCTTGTCGGTGGTGGCGTAAATCCGCTTCGAAGCCTCTTCCTTTCCGTACTTCTTCTCCAGAAGGTCCTTCATGACCCGAAATCCGATGGCCGGCTCGGTGGTGGTTCCGGACTTGGAGATGACATTCACGGAAACATCCTTGCCTTCCAGGACTTCCAGCAGGTCGTTCATGTAGTCCCCGGAAATGTTCTGTCCCAGGAAGTGGATTTTGGGCCCCTTGCGCACGCTCTTGTCCAGCTCATTGTAAAACCGGTGGGTAAGCATCTCCAGGGCCGCTTTGGCTCCCAGATAGGAGCCGCCGATGCCGATGACCACCAGGACGTCCGAATCCTTGCGGATCCTCTCCGCCGCAGCCTTGATCCTGGCGAACTCTTCCTTGTCGTAATCCACAGGAAGGTCCACCCATCCCAGGAAATCGTTCCCGGCGCCGCTCTTTTCCTTTACGATCGTATGTGCCAGCTCCACCATGGGCGCCAGATTCTCCAGTTCCCCCTCATTCAGAAATCCCTTCAACTTGCTCAAATCCACTTTCAACATATTCGAATCCTCCTCCTTCTCTCTCTCGGACCGCCCATTTCAGCGGTTCTCCCATCCATTGTACAAGATTGGTTCTCCTTTGACAAGCGCATCCTGGAGGGTCTTTTTCGGCCTCTCTCCGCTTTTTCAGAAAACGTTTGCTATTTTACTTTTTCTTTACTATGGGATTCTTCCATGGCAACCTCCCTTTTCCCGGGGTTTTTTTATTGTTTTTTGTAGGTTTTAAACAAACTTACCCCCTTATTATCCTTTCTTATGAATCTATATTGACATATTCTCCATCCGCATCTATAATGATACTCATAGTAAGCGCTTGCTATTCTACAGGAAAATCTTTGGAGAAACACCTTTGCCACCAAACCTACAAAGAAAACGATTTAGGGAGGAAAAACATGAAAGCAAAGAAATTGGTCGCCTTGTTCCTGGCACTGACCCTGACCCTGGGCATCACAGCCTGCGGCAATTCCAGCACCACACCGTCAGGCGGTTCACAGACAAACGGTTCCGGTGGCGGGAAAGGAACCACCATCACCTACGCCATCTGGGACAAGAACCAGGAGCCCGGCATGCGGGCCATCGCAGACGCCTTCGAAGCCCAGAACCCCGGCATCAAGGTGAAGGTGGAAGTGACCGGATGGGACGAGTACTGGACCAAGCTGGAAGCGGGCGCCACCGGCGGCGTGCTGCCGGACGCGTTCTGGATGCACATCAACAACTTCCGCAAGTATGCCGATGCCGCCATGCTGGAGCCCATCACTGAGGGTGTGGACATGTCCAAGTTCCCCGAAGGCCTTGTGGACCTCTACACCGTCGACGGAACCAGCTATGCGGTGCCCAAGGACTTCGACACCATCGGCCTCTGGTACAACAAGACCATGTTCGACGAAAAGGGCATCCCTTACCCCGATGAGAGCTGGGACTGGGACAAGGCCATCGAGGTCGCCAAACAGCTGACCGACCCGTCTGCGGGGGTATTCGGGCTGATGGCAGGCCACTCCGCCGAGAACCAGCAGGGCTTCTACAACCTGATCTTCCAGAACGGAGGCCATGTGATTTCCGAAGACAAGAAGTCCTCCGGATACGACTTGCCGGAGACCATCGAGGCGGTCCAGGTATGGCACGACCTGATCCACGAACACAAGGTGTCCCCGCCCTATGAGACCCTGGTGGAAAGCAGCGCAAGCAACCTGTTCACTTCCGGTCGGGTGGCCATGGTGATGCTGGGATCCTGGATGGTGACCGAGCTCAAGAACAACGAGTACTCCGCAGCCAACGCCGACGTGGCCGTACTGCCCCAGATGAAGCAGAGGGCAACCGTCTACAACGGTCTGGGCAACGCCGTCTCCGCCAAGTCCCCCAACAAGGAGGCCGCACTGAAGTTCGTGCAGTTCACGGGCACGGAGGAAGCCAACCTGCTCCAGGCCGAACATGTATCCGCCATCCCCGCTTATGAAGGCACCCAGCAGCCCTGGATCGACAGCATCACCACCTTCAATGTGGGCAAATATGTGGACATGCTGGAGTATGCGTACATCTATCCCACCTCCAAAACGCGCCCCCGTTGGGACGTTGCGGAAAACGACTACATGCGCCAGATCCTGTCCGGACAGCTGGGCGTGGAGGAAGGCTGCAAGGCCCTCGCATCCGAAATGAATGCGATCCTGGCGGACGAGTGAACCTTTTAAAGCCCACGAAAGGGGTAAAGAAATGAAGCTGCAGAAAATGAAAAAAAGGAGGTGGGGCGACCTGGGCTGGGCATATCTGATGATTGCCCCCACCATCCTTGGCCTGTTGGTGCTGAACATCTATCCGGTAATCAGCACCATCTACCTAAGTTTCACGAAAACCGGCGATTTCGGTGCTTCCAGCTTCACCGGCATCGGCAACTACACGAAAATGTTCAAGGATCCGGAGGTGCTGCAGGCCACCTGGAACACCTTCCGCTACACCATCGGCGTGGTTCCTGTGGGCGTGCTGCTGGCCCTGTTCTTCGCCGTGCTCCTGAATGCGAACATCAAGGGGAAGACCCTCTTTCGGACCATCTATTTCCTTCCCGTGGTTTCCACTCCTGTTGCGGTGGCCATGGTCTGGAGGTGGCTCTACAACACCGAGTTCGGGCTGCTCAACTACCTCCTCTCCCTCTTCGGGGCGGGTCCTGTCGGCTGGCTGACCACCTCCCGATACGCCATGTTCTCCCTGATCGTGGTGGGGATCTGGAGCACCTTGGGCTACAACATGGTCCTGCTCCTTGCGGGCCTCCAGGAGATACCCAAGACCTTCTATGAGGCGGCGGACATCGACGGAGCCAGCCCCATCCGGAAATTCTTCTTCATCACCCTGCCCCTGGTCTCCCCCACCCTGTTCTTCGTGCTGGTGCTGACCTTCATCAGCTCCCTCCAGATGTTCGACTTCATCTACATGATGGTGGACCGGGGCAATGTGGCCATGGGTTCCGTACAGACCCTGGTCTTCCTGTTCTACAAATACGCGTTCCAGATCTATGACCGCGGATACGCTTCCGCCATCGTGGTCTTCCTGTTGGCCATCATCCTGGCCATCACGGCGCTGCAGATGCATCTGCAGAAGAAGTGGGTGCACTATGATTGAGGAGGCAAACCATGAAAAGCAGTAAGAACAAACGAACGAACCGCAACACCCTGCTGGTCTACCTTATTCTGGTCCTGGGGTCCCTGCTGATGCTGTTCCCCTTCCTTTGGACCATCACCACCTCCCTGAAGAGCATCACGGAATCCATGCGGATTCCCCCGACCTTGCTCCCCGAGGCCATGCGTTTCGCCAACTACACGGAAGCCATGATCCGGGTGGACTTCGGGACCCTTTACTACAACACGGCGGTCATGGTGGGGGCGCGCACCCTTGCCGCCATCATGTTCAGCACCATGGCGGCCTACGCCTTCGCCAGGATCGATTTCCCGCTGAAGAACTTCTTCTTCGCCATGGTCCTGATCCAGATGATGGTGCCGGGGCAGATCTTCCTGATTCCCCAGTTCCTGCTGATGGCCCGGCTGGACTGGCTGGATACGGTGAAGGCCCTGGTGGCCCCAGGAATCGTAAGCGCCTTCGGTACCTTCCTCATGCGGCAGTTCTTCCTGAGCCTGCCCAAGGACCTGGAGGAGGCGGCCCGGATCGACGGCTGCAACCAGTGGCAGACCTACTGGCATGTCATGATGCCGCTGGCCCGCTCCGGCATGGTGGCCTTGGGCATCTTCACCGCCCTCTTCGCCTGGAAGGACCTGATGTGGCCCCTGATCGTCAACACCTCGGCGGACAAGATGACCCTATCCACCGGGCTGGCCAACCTGAAGGGGACCTTCACCACCAACTATCCGGTGCTCATGGCCGGCTCCCTGATCGCCATGTGGCCCATGATCCTTCTTTTCATCCTGTTCCAACGCCAATTCATCGAAGGGATTGCATCCACCGGAAGCAAAAATTAAGAAACTATGCTATAATTCCTTTGTTGCAACCATGCTCAAACAAAGGAGGTGACCCGCTTGAAGGTTACCATTGACGATGTCGCCCGGGAGGCCGGCGTATCCACCGCCACCGTGTCCCGCGTCATCAACAGGAACTATCCCGTCGCCCCCAAGACCCGGGAACGGGTGGAGGCCGCCATAGAGAAGCTGGAGTTCAGCCCCAACATCCTGGCCAAAGGCCTGATGATGAAAAGGACCAACTCCATAGGAGTCGTCATTCCCAGCGTGATGAACCCCTACTTCTGGCAGATCGTGCACAAGATCGAGGCCGTGCTGAAGGAACACAACTACATGGCGTTCCTCTGCTATGCGGTGACCGCCAAGGAAGAGTACGACTACATAAGGAACCTGATCCAGCGCAGCGTGGACGGCATCATCATCGTGGACGGCACCTCGGAGAACCGGAACAACGGCTACTTCGAAAGGATTTCCAAGGAGGTCCCCCTGGTGCTGATCAACGGCCTGCACCAGGGATACAAGGTCAACCATGTGATGGCGGACCAGGAGACGGGGGCCAAGGACGCCCTGCGCTACCTGCATTCCCTGGGCCACCGGAAGATCGCCTATGTCACCGGCCTGGACCCCAAGGTCTACGCATACGGCATCAAGGAGAAGGCCTACAAGGAGTTCCTCCAGGAGAAGGGGCTTCCCTTCAATCCCGACAACATCCTCCGCCTTCCCGGGGAATTGGGTACCCGGATCATCGAGGTGGCGGATGCGGTGGAGGTCCTGCGGAGCAGGTTCCAGAAACCGGACCCTCCCACCGCCTTCTTCGCCGCCAACGACGTCATGGGGATTTCCCTGATCCACGGGGCCAAGGCATTGGGGTTGAGCGTTCCGGAAGACCTTTCCATCGTGGGCTTCGACGACGGGCTGCTGGCCAAGATCAGCAATCCGCTCCTGACCACCGTGGACATCAACACGGAGGAATTGGGCCTCCAATCGGCCCGGATGATCATCGATACCATAGAGAACGGACAAAATACCGGCTACAAGAAGGTGATCCTCAATACGAAGCTGGTCCTGCGGGATTCCTGCCGGCCCTTGTATTGAGGGTGGGGCCTTCTTGGAAAGGCCGCCACATACAAGGAGAAAATCATGCCAAAAATCACTTTTTTAGGTGCCGGAAGCACCATTTTCGCGAAGAACGTATTGGGGGACAGCCTCCTGACCCCCGCCCTCCGGGAATCCGAAATCGCCCTGTACGACATCGACCAGAAGCGCTTGGGGGAATCCCAGCGGATGCTCGAGAACATCAACGGCAACTGCAACGGGGGGCGGGCGGACATCGTCGCCTATACGGACCGGCGCAAGGCCCTGGCGGGTGCCGACTACGTGGTCAACGCCATCCAGGTGGGCGGCTACGACCCCTGCACCATCACGGACTTTGAGATCCCCAAGAAGTACGGCCTGCGCCAGACCATCGCGGACACCCTGGGCATCGGCGGCATCTTCCGGTCCCTGCGGACCATCCCTGTGATGATGGACTTCGCCCGGGACATGGAGGAGCTTTGCCCCGACGCCTGGTTCCTGAACTACACCAATCCCATGTCCATCCTCACCGGAGCCATGCTCCACGACACAGGAGTGAAGACCGTGGGCCTCTGCCACAGCGTCCAGGTCTGCGCCCCGGACCTCCTCAAGGGCCTGGACATGCCCTCCGAAGGGGTGGTCGCCAAAATCGCTGGCATCAACCACATGGCCTGGCTGCTGGAGGTCACCAGGGACGGGGAGGACCTCTATCCGGAGATCAAGCGGCGGGCCCTGGCAAGGGAAGGGAAGCACGACGACATGGTTCGCTACGAGATGATGAAGCAGTTCGGCTACTACGTGACGGAGTCCAGCGAGCACAACGCCGAATACCTGCCCTACTTCATCAAGTCCCGGTATCCCGAGCTGGTCGACCGCTTCAACATCCCCCTGGACGAGTACCCCAGGCGGTGCGTCAAGCAGATCGCCGACTGGGAGACCATGCGGGAGCAGATCGTGAACGACGCCAGCCTGGAGCACAAGCGCTCCCACGAATACGCTTCCTACATCATGGAGGCCATGGAGACCAACGTGCCCTACAAGATCAACGGGAACGTGCTGAACACCGGCCTGATCACCAACCTTCCCTCCCAGGCGGTGGTGGAGGTGCCCTGCCTGGTGGACGGCAGCGGCGTCACCCCCTGCCATGTGGGCGAACTGCCGGCCCAACTGGCGGCACTGAACAGGACCAACATCAACGTGCAGCTGCTGACCCTGGAGGCCGCCCGCACCCTGAAGAAGGAGCACATCTACCATGCGGCCATGCTGGATCCCCACACCTCCGCGGAACTGTCCCTGGACGACATCCGCAGCATGGTGGACGACATGATTTCCGCCCACGGGGACTGGCTTCCCAAATACAAGTAGGAGCAAACGGAAAGAGACCTTCGGGTCTCTTTCCGTTTGCTCCCATGGAAGGCGGCTCAGGATTCCTCCCCCTGTCCGATGTCCTTCAGGATCCCGTCCAGCCACCAGAGGGCGGCCTTGTAGATGGCCTCCACGTCCTCCCGGGACTGGCGGAAGTTGATGTTGTACCGGGGTTCCGAAACCCAGCGGTTGATCTTGTAGAGGTTCTTGCGGATGGCCTCCGGCACCTCCACCTCCTTCGGCAGGCGGGAGATCAGGAAATCGATGTCGTGGGTCCGGAAGGTCCGGTCCAGCAGGTCGATCCCCGCGAGTTCCAGGGAGGCCTTCACCAGCTTCTCGATGGCCTGATGGAGATGGTAGGCCGCATAGTTCAGCTCGATTTCGTCGTCGCAATTCTGCAGGCCGAACCTAACGTACTTCAGGTCCGCCTTGGCCAGATGCAGGAAACTGCTCATACAGCACATACCCCCTTTCCCATACTTCCCGGTAGAACCGGTTGTCCTTAAGCTCCTTCATGAATTCCTCCTCGTTGTAGCCGAACAGGTCCACATCCCCGTACTCGTAGAGGTGCAGCCCCGGGTCGAATTCCCGGAAATCCCCCAGCACCACCAGGTCGATGTCGCTGAAGCTGTTGCAGTAGAGGGTCAGGGCGCTTCCGAACACCAGGATCTTCCGGATCTTCCCCTCCCTGTCCTTCTCCAGCAGGTCCTTCACCAGCCGGGCCAGCACCTTCTGCTTCACCGGATGGATCCGGCGGTACCGCTCCTCCTCCACCACCAGGGGAAAACGGTTCACCGTCCCCGGATGGCCGAACCTAAGCTGCCCCTCGATCTCCCGGAAGAAATCCTCTTCCTTGGGCTTGCCCATGCCGACGGCTCCCTTCAGCTGCTCCCTGGCATATCCTTCCAGCTCCCGCATCCGGCGCCGGATGCTCCCGGCTCTGCCCCGGATCCCGAAATTCAGGCTCTGGAAGGCGGCTTCCCCGATGGCATAGGTGAAGGCGTAGGCGATGGTTCCCTTGGCCAGGCTGCCCGCGCCGGCGGGGATCTTCCCCAGGACCTGGGTGGCAAGCATCTGGGCGGCCTTCCCCCCTCCCAGCACCACCAGGAACTCCGGCACCAGCCGGGAAGGGGACACCTGCCTGCCGCATCCTCCCGCCAGGAGGAAGACCATCCTAAGCTCGTTCCCCGTCAGCACCGCGAAGTCCGACAGGGCCTCCAGGGGGGCCGTGACGGCCTGGTGGGGACCCGGCACCGCATTGGCCGCCGACGAGGCTCCGGCAAAAAGGGCGTTCTGCAGGGAAACGTCCCCCAGGACCTTCTTGGCCAGGGCGGTCCTAAAAGCCGGGAAATGGTGGGCCAACGCTTGTCCAATGGGCTTGTGCGCCTCCAGGACCTCCTCGGCCAGCCCCTGGGGGCCATCCCCCAGGAAGAGGTGGAACCCCTTGGGAGGAATCCCTTCCGGCAGTCCTCCCGCCTCCAGCACCAGGACGTCCGCCTTCTCCAGCAGATGCCGGCGCTCCGGGGCCCCGGCCGGCTCCACATGCAGCAGCCTGGCACGGGCCATCCCTGTCAGGGGGATCCGCTTCTCCAGCGCCACCCCCAGGAAGCCGTACCGGGTCCACTCCAGCCACTCCAGGAACCGGGTGAATCCTGCCTCCTCCCCCACGTAGGCAAGGGAGAAGGGCAGGTTCGATTCCCTGTTCACTTCCTTCCAGTTGATCTTCTTCGCCTCCGACCACACCAGGTCCTGGAGGTCGTTCTTCCCCAGGTTCTTGATCCATTGGACGAAATCCATCCCGTTCCACCTCCCCGCATTTCCCTTATCATAACACAGGATCCTTCCCTTGAGCAATGACCGGAAAGGGTGTACACTGGTAGGACGGCACAACGAGTGAAAACGAAAGAAGGAGGAACACCATGGAACCAGACTACGAATATCGGATCAGCCTTCCCCCAGGCTGCTCCAGGGAACATCCCGCTCCCATCCTCTTTTCCCTCCACGGACGGGGAGGGAACGAACTGGAAATGCACCAGATGCTCCAGGGGCTGCGGCAGCGCTTCATTGTCGTCAGCGTCCGGGGGGACCTGCCCCAGGGCTTCGGCTACGCCTATTTCCATGTGAAGAACCCCAAGAAGCCTGTCCGCCACTTGTTCGATGCCGCCGTTAAGAAGCTGTCTACGTTCCTACCGGAGGTGGTGACCTCCCAGCCGGCGGATCCGGAGCGGGTCTACCTGCTGGGGTTCAGCCAGGGAGCCATCCTGTCCATGACCCTGCTCCTGGGGACCGCCCTGCCCCTGAAGGGGATTGTTTCCCTGAACGGCTTCCTCCCCTCCTACGTGCGGGCTCTGGCCCCCGTCCGCCCTCTGGATGGGATTTCCGTCTTCCTGGCCCACGGGCTTTACGACCCGGTCTTCCCCATCGAGGTCGGAAACGCCAACGCGGAGCATTTCGCCTCCCTGGGGAAGGAGACGACCTACAGGACCTATCCTGAGGGTCACACCGTGTCTTTCGAAACCCTCCGGGACCTGACCGCATGGCTTCTTGCGGACGCCTTCGGCGGGGAGGGAACACCATGAACTATCCCCAAACCGTGGAGGGAATCTTCCTGGAGCGCCCCAACCGCTTCGTGGCCCGGGTGCGGGTGGGGGAGGCCGTGGAAACCGTCCATGTGAAGAACACCGGACGCTGCCGGGAGCTGCTTGTCCCGGGGACCCGGGTCCACCTGGTCCCCGCCGACCTGCCCCACCGGAAGACCAAGTTCGACCTGGTGGCGGTGGAGAAGGGTCCCCTGTCCCTGCTGGTGAACATGGATTCCCAGGTTCCCAACCAGGTGGTCTTCGAAGGCCTCTCCCAGGGCCTGGTCCCCGGATTCTCCGGCCTGCGGGAATTGAAAAAGGAAGTCGCCTTCGGCGACTCCCGCTATGACCTGTACTATGAAACCGCCGAAGCCAGGGGCTTCATCGAGGTGAAGGGGGTTACCCTGGAGGAAGGGGGCGTGGCCCGCTTCCCCGATGCCCCCACCCAGCGGGGCCGAAAGCACCTTTGCGGGCTTGCGGCCCTACAGTCCCAAGGGTACCAAAACCATGTCTTCTTCCTGGTCCAGATGGAAGGTGTCCATCGGTTCGAGCCCAACCGGTCCACGGACCCCCGCTTCGCCGAAGCCCTCCTGGCGGCCGCGGAAGCGGGCGTGCGGATCCACTGCCACGGCTCCCTGGTCACGCCGGGAAGCATCCGGATGGGGGATCCCCTGCCTGTGGTGCTCGCATAGGGTTTCCTAGAGGGAGAAGGTCCAGGCGGCCCGGCCGTCCTCCTCCTTCACCTCCACCCGGGGCTTCACCCCCCGGAGGGTCAACCCCAGCCAGAAATGGCAGGCGCAAATCCCCAGGTCCAGGTCCTGGTGCTTCCATTTCCTGGATTTGCCTCCGCTCCCCAGGAGGAGCCGGACCGTCCTGCTGTCCTCGGACACGTCGAACCTCCAGGGCTGTCCGTTGTAGGCCGAAGGGGCCATCCTGGCAAGATGCAGGGCGAACTGCACGGTGTTGGTGATCTGGTTGATGGTCATCCCTTTTTTCCGGACCAGCAGCTCTTCTAGCGGCTTCCGCCCCCCCACGGTGACGGCCTTGAACACCCTTTCCAGCAGCCCCCGCCGCTCCGGAGCCGGTGTCCCCAGGGGGGAGAGACATACCGGGGCCGCCCCCTCCCATTTCTTCCGGTAGGTCCCGTGCCAGCAGCTGGAGATTCCCAGGGACTGGGCGTAGAGCAGCAGCAACTCCCCCACGAATCCCGCCTTGGAGACGGACACCGGATCCAGTTCCGTGACGAAGGCCACGTTGTCCGGGGGCGTGTCCATGCCCGGATACAGGCCCTCTCCCTGTTCCGCCCTGAACAGCCGGCATTCCACCTGGTGTTCGAAGGGCACCCGCATCTGCCGGAGGAAGTTCTTAAGCTTCTCCATCTTCCCTTCTTCCACGGCCTCCGGTTGGAAGCTCCTTACGGATTTCCGCTCCCGGATGGCCCCTTCCCAATCAGTCCAAAGCATTTTCCAGCACCTCCCCTCTGCATCCCGACACCAGCCGGATTCCGTACAAGAGCAGGATTCCCAGGACCGTTCCGGCGGTGTCCACCAGCACGTCTGTGAAGGCCCCCGCCCGGCCTGGCACGAAGGTCTGCCGCCACTCGTCCATCCCCGCGAACAGGATGCAGAATCCCAGGGCCGCGGCCAGGACCTTTCCGCCTGCCAGGAGTGTGGTCCGCCCGAAGGCGTTCGCCGTCAGGCCTCCCAGGACCGCGTAGTTGAACATGTGGGCGCCCTTCCTAAGACCCAGATGCAGCAGGTCCCGGTGGATTCCCCACCGCTCCAGCCAGGCTCCCCGCCCCAGGACCCATTCCAGAAGCCACCCGCTGCGCTGGGCCGAGTCCTCCCCCGTTTCCCCGGAGAACCAAAGGATCACCATGCACCAGGCAGCCACCGGCAGCCAGGCTCCAATTTTTTTCGTCACGCCTCTTCCTCCTCTTCCAAGGTGAACCTCCACAGGAAGTCCACCGCTTCTTCCGCATAGTCGATGCCGATCCGCCGGCTCCTTAGGACCCGCTCCCCGGGCTCCAGGCCGCCGGGAGCGATGTGGAACTCCTCCCGGTCCAGAGGGACCCCGTTCCATTCCCGGGTGATGGAAAAGGCCTGGCACACTTTTCCCGGACCGTTGGTCATGTTCCGCCTCTGGCTGGCGGTCAGGTCGTCCCAGTCCTTCCCGTACCGGAAGCGGGCCATGGTTTCCCTTCCCTCCAGGGGCTCCACCGCCCGGATCAGGATCGCGCAGGGTTCCCCCTCGGGTTCCGTGACGGCGTTCAGGCAGTGGTGCATGCCGTAGACCAGGTACACATAGGCGTGCCCCGGAGGGCCGAACATGGTCCTTGTCCGGGGTGTCCTCCTGTAGTTGTAGCTGTGGGCGCCCTTGTCCACGGGACCCTTGTAGGCCTCCACCTCCACAATCCTGCCCGTCAGCCTGCGGCCGGCCACCACCCGCACCAGCACCTTCCCCAGCAGGTCCGGGGCGACCTCCAAGGTGTCCCTTCCGTAGAACGCGAGATCCAGTCCGGACATGGCTCCCCTACTCCTCGAAGAGGCCTTCGATGCCCTCCGCCGCCGTGTACATGCTGCCGATGCCGTCGATGAAATAGACCACATGGAGCACTTCCATGATCTCCTCCTTGGTGGCCCCCGCTTCCATGGCCAGCTTGGCCAGGACACGCACGCCGTTGGGGGCATGCTTGGTGGCGTCCAAGGCCATGGCCACCAGCAGCTTGGTCTTCTTGTCCAAAGCCCCGGGGGCAAGGGAGGCGTTCCTGGCCTCCGACATCTGTTTGAAAAGGGCGGGATGGTGGTGCATGATCGGTTCCAACGGATTCCTTCCCATAGCGGTTCCTCCTGTCGTCGTCTGGGGGAGTCTTCCCCGGTTGATTGCCTATGGTAGGATTATACCCCGAACCGGCCCCGGGGGCAAGGGCTCCGGGAATGTGGAAAGGGACTGCCGCGCCAATCGATTGGCGCGGCAGTCCCTTTCCACATTCCCGGCTTGTTTTCCTTATTTCCCGCAGCCGGCCCCGGGGTCCCCGTGGCTGTGGTCCCTGCATACGGCCCCCGAGGATTTGAGCATCCCCTGCAGGAACATCTCCGCCGCAGCCTTTGCCTGGCCTTTGGCTCCTGTGACCACCTGGATCCCCTTCTCGTTGAAGATGTCCACGGCGCCGCCGCCCATCCCCCCGGAGATGATCACGTTCACCCCAAGTTCGTTCAGGTAGTTGGGCAGGAACCCGGGCTTGTGCCCCGGATTGGGGATGGAGCTGCTTGCCACGATCTCCGCATCCTGCGCCTCAAAGATGTGGAAGTTCTCGCAATGTCCGAAATGTCCTGTGACCATGTCCTTTTCACTTGCTACCGCTATTTTCATATACTCTTTCTCCTCGTATAATAAAATTAAATCATAGGTTTATCAGTTGCTTTTTTCTTAAACCACTTGGATATTGAACCCTATTCCTAGATAATAGAAGTATGGAATAAGGATCTATCTGGATTAAGGCTATT
>NZ_JAAEEH010000029.1 GCF_010179735.1 Anaerotalea alkaliphila | reverse complement strand
CTACCTTTCTGATAGCGGCCACCTCGATGTATTGTATTTTGTCGCATGAGGTTCATTGTACACCATGACCGGAAGTGGGACATAATCATTTGCGTTACAATAGGACATTATCATATGTGAATCAGAGATGGAGGCGCTGTTTGAAAAATAGCCCTTGACAAGGGACGGGGAGGGACGTATAATACCATCTGTAAAGCAAATGACCTTAACAGTAAACGCTTGAAGCGATTGGCAGGTTTATGGGCAAAACAGAGGAAGAAGACGACCAAACCCTATACAAGACGATGCTGTACGATTTCTACTCCGAGCTTCTGACGGAACACCAGCGGGAAATCTACGAAATGTACCATTTCAGCGACTACTCCCTGGGGGAGATTTCCGAAGTCCTCGGCATCAGCAGGCCGGGCGTGCACGACGCGTTGAAACGCTGCGGCCGGCTCCTGGAAGACCTGGAGCGGAAGCTGCACCTGGTGGCCTCCTTCAACCGGAAAAAGGCCTTGGGCGAGCAGCTGGAGGCCCTGGCGTCGGACCTGGACCCGAAGATGGACCCGGCCGCACTGGCGGACAGGATTGCCCGGATCCAAGGGATCTGCAGGGAATTCACCGACCTTTAAGGAGGAACGATTTGGCATTTGAAAGTTTAACCGATAAATTCCAGAACATATTCCAGGGACTGAAAAAGAAGGGCAAATTGTCGGAGGCGGATGTGAAAGCGGCCATGAAGGAAGTCAAGATGGCCCTTTTGGAAGCGGACGTCAACTTCAAGGTGGTCAAGCAGTTCGTGGAGGCCGTCCGGGAGCGCTCCATCGGCCAGGAGGTCATGGAGAGCCTGACCCCGGGCCAGCATGTGATCAAAATCGTGCAGGAAGAGATGGTCCGCCTGATGGGTGCAGAGAAGACGGACCTTTCCTTCTCCCCAAAGCCTCCCACCGTCTTCATGATGGTGGGGCTCCAGGGGGCCGGAAAGACCACGACCTGCGCCAAGCTGGCCGGACTGCTCAAGAAGCAGGGCAAGAAGCCTTTGCTGGCGGCCTGCGACATCTACCGCCCCGCAGCCATCAAACAGTTGCAGGTGGTGGGAGGACAGCTGGGAATCCCCGTGTTCTCCATGGGGGACCAGCACGATCCCGTGGACATCTCCAAGGCTGCGGTCGCCCACGGCGTCCAGAACCATCACGACGTGGTGATCCTGGATACGGCCGGACGGCTGCACATCGACGAGGCCATGATGGAGGAACTGGTCGCCATCAAGGAGCAGATCGGTCCCCAGGAAGTGCTTTTGGTGGTGGATGCCATGACCGGGCAAGATGCGGTCAACGTGGCGGAAACCTTCAATGGGAAAATCGGCATCGACGGGGTCATCCTGACCAAGCTGGATGGGGACACCCGTGGAGGCGCGGCCCTTTCCGTGCGGGCGGTCACCCAGAAGCCCATCAAGTTCGCCTGCGTGGGGGAAAAGCTGACGGACATCGAGGTGTTCCATCCCCAACGGATGACATCCCGGATCCTGGGCATGGGAGACGTGCTCACCCTCATCGAGAAAGCACAGGAAAGCATGGATGGGAAGAAGGCGGCGGAGATGGAGCAGAAGCTCCGCAAGGCCGAGTTCACCTTTGAAGATTTCCTGGACCAGATGCAACAGATCAAAAAGATGGGCAGCCTCTCGGACCTGATGGGAATGATTCCCGGCATGGGCCAGCAGATGAAAAACGTGGAATTCGACGAAAAGGAACTTTCCAAAGTGGAAAGCATCATCCTTTCCATGACCAAGGCGGAACGGTCCGATCCGGACCTCCTTACCCCTTCCCGCAAGAAGCGGATCGCTGCAGGGTCTGGAAACTCCCTCCAGGATGTGAACCGTCTGGTGAAGCAGTACGAGGCTTCCAAGAAGATGATGAAGCAGATGGGCGGCATGATGAAAGGCAAAAAGGGTAAAAAAGGAATGTTCAACCTTCCTTTTTAGCATATCCCACAGGGATATGGCCATAGATCAATATGAAAATACAGGAGGTGAAATGCAATGGCAGTAAAAATGAGATTGAAGAGAATGGGTCAAAAGAAAGCGCCTTTTTATAGAATTGTTGTGGCTGACTCCAGATCCCCCAGGGACGGGAAGTTCATCGAGCAGGTAGGCTACTATGATCCCACCAAAAATCCCAGTGAAATCAAAATCGACGAGGAAATCGCGAAGAAATGGCTGGGAACAGGTGCTCAACCTTCCGATACAGTCAAGAAGCTTCTGAAAATCGCCGGCATCGTAGAATAATCTTCGGAGGTAGGCTATGAGGGAACTGGTAGAAATCATTGCAAAAGCGCTCGTAGACAATCCTGACGCGGTCGTTGTGAAAGAAGTGGAAGGCGAGAATGCCACAATCATCGAATTGCGGGTTGCGCCGGACGATATGGGCAAGGTGATCGGAAAGCAGGGAAGGATCGCCAAGGCAATCCGCTCTGTGGTGAAAGCCGCAGCCGCCAAATCGGACAAAAAAATCGTCGTGGAAATCCTTTAGGGGACCAGGACATCCGGAAGGAGGGGCAGACCTCTGGCAACCCATGCCCGCATGGGGCCAAGGGACTGCCCCTCCTTCCATTGAATGAGGTGCACTATGGAAGATTTCATTTATATTGGAAGGGTCGCAAACACCCACGGGATCAAAGGGGGCATGAAGATCTTCCCGACGACGGAGGACCCCCGACGGTTCGAACAACTGAAGAGCGTATGGCTGGAAAAGCCGGACGGCACCACGGTGAAGATGGACATCACCCAAATCAAATACTTCAAGAACTTTGTCCTGCTCCAGTTCGCCCAGGTCCAGACCATGACAGAGGCGGAAGGATACAAGCAGAGCATCGTGAAGATTCCCCGGTCCCAGGCGCTTCCCCTGGAAGAGGACGAGTACTACCTGGGGGACCTGTTGGGCATGGAAGTGTGGCTGGAGGACGGTTCCCGGCTGGGGACCTTGTCCGATGTGATTTTCACCGGCAGCAACGACGTCTATGTGGTGAAACGGGAGGAAGGCAAGGACTTGCTGCTGCCGGCAATAAAATCCTGCGTGCTGTCCGTGGACATGAAGGATCGCAGGATCCTTGTCCGGGTCCCGGCAGGCTTGTGGTAGGAGGTTCCCATGAAATTTACGGTTTTGACCCTTTTTCCTGAACACGTCCAGGCGGGTTTGGGAGCCAGCGTCATCGGAAAAGCCCTGGAAAGGGGAATCCTGGAACTTTCCTGCATCAACATCCGGGACTTCGCAGGGAACAAGCACAACCAGGTGGACGATTATCCCTATGGAGGAGGGGCTGGCATGGTCATGCAGCCCGGACCCATCCTCCGGGCCTACGAGAGCATCCAGCCCAGGCCCAAGAGGGTGGTCTACCTGACCCCCCAGGGGAAGACCTTCGACCAGGAAATGGCCTTTTCCCTGGCGAGGGAGGAGTCCCTGGTCTTCCTGTGCGGCCACTACGAGGGGGTGGACGAACGGATCATCGATCGGATCGTCACGGACGAGGTGTCCATCGGAGACTATATCCTCACAGGGGGGGAGATGGCCGCCATGGTCATGATCGACGCCATCGGGCGTTTGGTGGACGGGGTGCTGAGCAACAGCAGCTCCTATGAGAACGAAAGCTTCCATCAGGGGCTGCTGGAATACCCGCAATACACACGCCCCGCCGCATTCGAAGGGCAGGAGGTGCCGGAAGTGCTCCTTTCCGGGCACCACGGGAACATCGACCGGTGGCGCAGGGAACAGGCTTTGGTACGCACCCTGCGCAAGAGGCCGGACCTCCTGGAGAAGGCGGAACTTACGGAAAAGGACAGGGAATTCATCAGAAACTATTGCAAAGAGAACGGAATTGTGCTATAGTATGGAATTGTGAGTACGGATGTTCCGCTGGTAGTACACGAACGGTTTGGCAACAGTGGGAAGAATTCTATTGATGAACATCTATGGTGAAAGGAGGAACCGAAATGAGTGAAATAATCAGAGAGCTTGAACAGGCGCAAAAGAAGGATACAGTGGACGCATTTGCAGTAGGCGACACAGTAAGGGTATATGCCAAGATCAAAGAAGGAACACGCGAGAGAATCCAGATGTACGAAGGCGTGGTCTTGAAAAGACAAAACGGCGGAGCCAAAGAAAACTTTACCGTAAGAAGGATTTCTTATGGCATCGGCGTCGAAAAGACATGGCCTTTGCATTCCCCCAACATTGACAGGATCGAAGTCATCAGAAGGGGTAAAGTAAGGCGTGCAAAGCTGAACTACCTGAGAGACCGGATCGGCAAGGCCGCCAAGGTCAAAGAAAAAATGTAATGAAAGCAAGCGCGTACCATGTGTACGCGCTTGCTTTTTATGGCGTTTATGGTATAATATAGTTTATTGATAATCATTGTTAACAAGGCGGTGGCAGGGGATGTACGAAGAAGAAGAACAGCATTTTTTCAAGTCTGTAGCGGCAGGAATCCGCGATTTGCTCATTACACTGACCGTGGTATTTCTCATGGTCACCTACGTGGCCCAACTGACCAATGTATCTGGACAATCCATGTACCCTACGTTGAACGACCATGACTGGCTGGTCATCGAGAAGGTCAGCATGCGGATCACGCCGCTGGAACGTTTTGACGTCGTTGTCTTTCCCTACGCAAACAACGCCAAGGTCCACTACATCAAACGGATCATCGGCCTTCCGGGAGAGACCGTGGACATCAGGGACGGCAAGATTTATGTGGACGGCCAGGAATTGCAGGACCCCTTTGCCTATGAACCCATCTATGGAGAAGACTCCTTCACCACCAGCTTTCCCGTCACAGTGGGGGAAGGGGAGTACTTCGTCATGGGGGACAACCGGAACAACAGCTCCGACAGCCGCTATGCGGACGTGGGGCTGATTTCGCGGCAAAAAATCATCGGAAAGGCGCTTATCCGCGTCTTCCCCCTTACCCATATCGAGTTGATCGATCACAGCTAGGACGGAAAAATATGAATATACAATGGTATCCAGGACACATGACGAAGGCCAGACGGATGATGCAGGAAAACATAAAGCTGGTGGACGTGGTGGTGGAACTGGTGGATGCACGGGTTCCTGTCAGCAGCAGGAACCCTGAAATGGCCCAGATCACCAACAACAAGCCGCGGTTCGTGGTCCTGAACAAGATAGATCTGGCGGATCCCAAACGGACCGCCGAATGGATCCAGAAATTCAAGGAAGAGAGCCTGCCCTCCGTCTGCGTGAACGCCCGCACCGGAGAAGGGCTTCCCGCGGTCCTGACAGCGGCTAGGGAAGCCTGCAAGGACAAGATCGCCAGGGACAAGCGGAGGGGCATGATGAACCGCCCCATCCGTGCCATGATTGTGGGGATCCCCAATGTGGGGAAGTCCACTTTCATCAACAAGCTGGTGGGCAGGGCAACCGCAAAAACAGGCAACAAGCCTGGAGTGACCAAAGGGAAGCAATGGATCAAGATAAAAAAAGACATCGAACTGTTGGACACCCCGGGAATCCTCTGGCCCAAGTTCGAAGACCGCACGGTGGGTCTGCGTCTTGCCTTCATCGGATCCATCCGGGAGGAAATCTTGGATGCCGAAACGCTGGCCTTGGAACTGGTCCGTTTTTTCAAGAACGACTATAGGAACGATTTCCTCCAAAAATACCCCATCGAGGACTTTGAAGGGAAGGAGCCCCATGACATCTTGCGGGAAATGGCCAAAATGAGAAACCTGCTTGCGAGCCACGGGGAGCCGGATGTCCACAGGCTTTCGAAGATGTTCCTGGAGGAGTTCAGGAACGGCAAGATGGGCTCCTTCACCTTGGAATGAGCCCCGGAATTTTCCCGTGATCCGGTGCTTTTCCAACCAAGAAATGTCAAAAAAATAACGAGGAGGCGCACTATGAAAAAGCTTGAGCTGAAAGAGAACATCTGGTGGATCGGCGCTATCGACCACAATCTGCGTGTGTTCGACATCATCATGTACACGGAATTCGGCACCACCTACAACTCCTACCTGATCAAGGGAAGCGAGAAGACGGCGCTGGTGGAGACGGTGAAGTACACCTTCACGGAGGAGTATCTGGAGAAGCTTGCCCAGGAGGTTGACCTGACAAAGATCGATTACATCATAGTGGACCACACCGAACCGGACCATGCGGGAACCGTCGCCCATATTTTGGAAAAGTCCCCTGGTGCAGTGGTGGTGGGTTCCGAGCCGGCCATCCGCTTCATGAAGAACATCGCCAACCGGGAGTTCGAATCCATGGTGGTCGGGGACGGGGACTCCCTTTCACTGGGGGACAAGACCCTCCGGTTCATCAGCGCCCCCTTCCTCCACTGGCCGGACTCCATCTACACCTATGTGGTGGAGGACAAGGTTCTCTTCACCTGCGACTCCTTCGGCGCCCACTATGCTTTGGACGACATCCTGTATTCCAAGCTGGACAATGTGGGGAACTACCGGAAGGCCTTGAAATATTATTTTGACATGATTTTCGGACCATTCAAGAAATACATGCTCCAGGCGATCGACAAGATCAAGGACCTGGAGATCGACATGGTCTGCAACGGCCATGGACCCGTCCTGGACGAGAACCCCTGGGAAATCATCGAGCAGTCCCGGCTCTGGTCCCTGGAGGAGGAAGTGGAAGGGACCCATGTGGCCATCCCCTACGTCTCCGCCTACAGCTACACCAAGCAGCTCGCGCTGAAGATGGAGGAGGGCCTGAAGCAGGCAGGAGACATCCAGGTGCACCTCCATGACCTGGTTTGCGCGAAGGAAGGGGACGTGTTCGCGGACATCCACAAGTCCAAGGGCCTGCTCTTCGGTTCCCCCACCATCAACGGGGATGCCCTGCTCCCTATCATGGAAATCCTTGTGAAGCTGTCCCCCATCGTCCACGGCGGGAAGCTCGCTTCCGCCTTCGGATCCTACGGTTGGAGCGGCGAGGCGGTGGACAACATCGAACGCCGGCTGAAGGAGCTGCGGATGGAGGTGGTACCGGGATTCAAGGTGAACTTCAAGCCCAGCGAGGCGGCGCTGGAGGATGCGGTCGCTTTCGGAAGGACCTTCGGGGAATATGTCCTCGGAACGAAGACCTATGAGGAGCTGGTGCCGGAGGACCAGGACGAGGAAGATTTCGTCTATGACGGGACCATCCGGAAATGGCGCTGCGTTGTGTGCGGGGAGGTCTTCGAGGGCCCGCTTCCCCCAGCGATCTGCCCCGCCTGCGGTGCGACCAGGGAGCAGTTCGAGGAGTATGTGGACGAGACTGTCAGCTTCCGCTCGGAGGACCCCCTGCGCATCCTGATCATCGGGAACGGCGCTGCGGGAATCGCCACAGCGGATGCCATCCGCAAGCGGAACGGGGCGGCCACCGTCACCATCATCGACGAGGAGCCCAGCGCGGTGTACTACAAGCCCCTCCTTTCGGAATACCTGGCCAACGACGCCAAGGAGGAGGATCTGTTCCTTCATGGGCAGGACTGGTACGATGAGCTTGGCATCGAATTGCGCACCGGCTGCCAGGTGGCCTCCATCGACCCCCAGGCACAGGAAGCGGTCCTTTGCGACGGGGAACGCCTGCCCTACGACAGGCTGGTCCTGGCCGCAGGAGCCCGCAGCTTCGTGCCGCCCATCAAGAACGCCCAGCTGCCGGGGGTCTTCACCTTGCGTTCCCTCCAGAACGCCAATGCGATGAAGGAATACCTGGCCCACAGCCGGAAGGTGGTCATCGTGGGAGGCGGGCTGATCGGTCTGGAGGCCGCTTCGGAAATCCGGAAGAACGGTCTGGAAGTGACCGTGGTGGAAATCGCCGAACGGCTGCTGCCTAGACAGCTGGACGAGCAGGGCGCGCGGATCTTCGAACAGGCGATTGTGGATACGGGCATCGCCATGGTCAAGGGGGCGTCCGTAGTGGAAATACTTGGTTCGGACAAGGTGGAAGGGGTGCGCTTGAGCACCGGGGATACCTTGGAAGCGGATTTCGTCCTTGTGAGCGCCGGCGTGAAACCGGAGACGACCCTGGCGGCTTCCGCCGGCATCCGTTGCGAACGGGGTGTGGTGGTCGACCTGCAGATGCGGACCAATGTCCCCAACATCTACGCCGCTGGAGACGTGGCCGTATGTGAAGGCGTCAACTACTCCATCTGGCCGGAGGCCATCGAGCAGGGACGGGTAGCCGGGTCCAATGCGGTGGGAGACCACATGGACTACGAAGCCTACATCACCTCCAATGTGTTCAACGGTCTTGGAGTGAACATCTTCAGTGTGGGCAAGGTCAACTACGAGTCCACGGAAGGGCTGACACAGTTGCTCTTTGAAGACCCCGCGCCAGGCAAGGCAACCTACAAGAAATTGTACTTTGTGGACGACAAGCTGACCGGTGCGGTCATCATCGGCGACAACAAGAAGACCAAGAAGCTCATCAACGGCATCAAGCATGGAGCCGGTCCCATGGCCATGCTTTCCGTATTGAAGGGCTGACGGGAGTCGAGGCACAGGACTTGCCAGGGGGGGACCGGAAGGTCCTCCCTTTCTTGTGCGCTAGGAGGGCTCGGGACCGAAAGGAGGAGAGAGGATGGCGTTCCAGAGGGAAAGGGAACTGTATGCCCCCGTGCGGGCGTTTTTTGAAGGCTTGGGTTACCAGGTGCGGAGCGAGGTGGGGGATGCGGACCTGCTGGCGGTCAAGGAGGAGCATCTGGTGGCTGTGGAGCTGAAGCTGTCCCTGAATTTGAAACTGCTGGTGCAGACCACCCAGCGGCAAAAGACGGCGGATCTGGTGTATGCGGCCATCCCCCATCCTGGAAAGGCTCTGGTGCGGAAGGAATTCAGGAACAAGGTCCATCTCCTCCGGAGGTTGGGGGTGGGTCTTCTGCTGGTGGACAGGCTGGGGACGGTGGCCGTGTCCCAGGAACCGGTGGAAATGGACCTGCAGGCCCTGGTCCAGAGGAACAGGCGGAAACGCCAGTCGCTGGTAAAGGAATTCCATGGCAGAAGCTTGGAGCTGAACCAGGGAGGCGCCAACAGGGAAAAGCTGATGACCGCCTACAAGGAGGAATCCCTGCGGATCGCCTACCAACTGGAAAAGGCAGGACCCAAGGCGCCCAGGGAACTGAAAGGGTATCCTGGGGTGGAAAACCCCCAAAAAATCCTTTACAGGAACGTATACGGCTGGTATATTCATGAAGAACGGGGGCTGTATGGAATCGGCCCCCAGGGAAAGGCAGCGTTGTCGGAATATGAAAGCCTGGTGGAAATATTCGCCAGGGAAGACGAATAGGAGAAGAGAGGGAATCCATGGAATTCGAGCAGATACAAAGGGCGGCAGCCATCATTGCGCCCATGATCAAAAAAACGCCCTTGATCTACAGCAGCTTTTTCAGTCAGGAGTACAAGAACCAGGTGTACATCAAGCCGGAAAACCTGCAGGTGACAGGGGCTTTCAAAATCCGGGGGGCCTGCAACAAGATCAGCCAGCTGACCCAGGAACAGAAGGAGCGGGGACTGGTGGCCGCTTCCGCAGGAAACCACGCACAAGGGGTGGCCATGGCCGCCCAGCGGCTGGGGGTGGCGGCCACGATCGTGATGCCTGCCGCCACGCCGCTGATCAAGGTGGAGGCCACCCGTTCCTACGGGGCCGAAGTGGTCCTGTATGGGGACTGCTACGACGACGCCCATGGGAAGGCGATGCAGCTGGTGGCGGAGCACGGAATGACGCTGGTGCATCCCTTCGACGACGAAGAAGTGATTGCGGGGCAGGGGACCATAGGGATGGAAATCCTGGAAGAGCTTCCGGATGTGGACGTGGTGCTGGTGCCCATCGGCGGCGGCGGCCTGGCCAGCGGCGTGGCATTGGCCATCAAATCCATGAATCCGGCGGTCACCATCATCGGCGTGGAGCCCAAAGGCGCCCAGACATTGCGCAAATCCATCCAGAACGACCGGATTACGGAGCTGAAAAAGCTTTCTACCATAGCGGAAGGGGTGGCGGTGAAGAAGGCCGGCGTCCTGACCTACGCCATGGTGAAGGAGTATGTGGACGACATCGTCACGGTGGAGGATGTGGACATCATGGAAAGCTTCCTCCTTCTCCTGGAAAAGGAGAAGCTGATTGCGGAGAACGCGGGTGTACTGTCCCTGGCAGCCATCCGGAAGCTGCATCTTCACGACAAGAAGATCGTAAGCATCGTGAGCGGCGGAAACATCGACGTGGTCACGATTTCCGAGCTGATCAACCGGGGCCTGGTGGTCCGGGGAAGGGTCTTCTGCTTCGCGGTGGAACTGAGCGACACGCCGGGGGAGTTGACCAAAATATCCTCCATCCTTTCGGACGCCCGGGCGAACATCATCAAGCTGGACCACAACCAGTTCAAGACCATCGACCGGTTCCGGCATGTGCAGCTGGAAGTGACGGTCGAAACCAACGGCAAAAGGCATGTGAGCCAGATCAAAAAGGCGTTGCAGCATGCAGGCTATGAATTTGAAGTTGTCTATTGAGGTCATTCTGCCCGACATTTCGTTGTGCAAAATGCCAGGCAAGCAAAATAAACAGGAAAATATAGATAAATAAACCTTGCCATTTCTGTCTGGACATATGCTGCTTGCACAAATGATACAAAATCATTACGCAAGTATTTATTAATTGTTAACGAAATGTTACGTAAACCTGGAAAACTGCTGTCCGCCATGGTATAATGATTGCAGACAGGAGCGGCAACTCCCGCTTCGGTCGGTTTCTTAAACTATGGAGGTAAGCATGAAGAAAACGATCATCACAGTACTCATGGCCCTGACAATCCTTTTGCCGCATCTGAGCAGCACAGCACATGCGCAAACGACATCCCGGATCACCATCAGCGTCAACGGACAGACACTGGCGCTGGAGTCCAATCCCTATTATAAGAACGGATCCGTATATGCCCCGGCAAGGACAGTCCTGGAGGCGCTTGGAAGCAAGCAGCTGGCATGGAACGCAGCGGAAAAAAGCCTGCTTCTGGAGACCCCGGGCACGGTCGCCAAGGTCTACATCAATTCCAGGGCGGTCTACGCCAACGGAGAGCTGAAGCACCTGCCGGCACCGCCGGAGCTCCAGTATGGACGTTCCATGGTGCCGGTGCAAGGTCTTGCCAGGCTCATGGGCTTCGAGGTCCGATGGGACAACGGCACCCATACGCTGGAATTGACAAGGGAAGGGTTCGCCTTGGATCCCGCCCGTGTGAAGCAGCTGAGCTACACCAAGGAGGACCTCCAGTGGTTGTCCAAAATCGTGATGGCGGAAAGCGGCGGTTCTTCCCTGGACGGGAAACTGGCTGTTGCCAACGTGGTCCTGAACCGTGTGGAGAGTCCAAGCTTCCCCAACAGCGTCAAGGAAGTGATTTTCCAACGCAAATTCACCGTGCAGTTCCCGCCGGCCCACAAGGCGAGCTTCGCCACCCTGGTCCCCAACGTGGAATCCGTGACGGCAGCCAAAATGGCGCTGGAAGGGCACGACAACGTCCCGAATTCCCTTTATTTCAACAACACGCCTTTCAAAAGCAAGGCGAATTCCTTCATCGCCCTGATTGGAGGAAACTATTTCTACCGCTAGGATAGTCCACCGGTAGGCGCATTAAGGAAACAAAAGGAAATCCCGCCGACAAGCTTAGGGGCTTGTCGGCGGGATTTCCTTTTGCCCCGGGGGGGACGGATCAGCGCACCGGGCAGATCCCTGTGTCGCAGGCTGCTTCCTTGGCGTCGAACTCGTTTTCCTCGAACTCATACTTGGATAGCAGGGTGGGGATGAAGGGTTTCATGTTCCGCGCCATTTCCTCATAGGTGTCCTTTGTGATGGACTCGTAGGGAAGGAGCTGGTAGAAGTTGTCGTCCAGGGAAAGGAAGGAGAGGGCAACCACTTCATCCCAGTTCCGGTAGACCCATTCCTCCACCGCTTCCCACTCCTGGTCGCGGACATGGATGGTGATGGAGCAGTTGTGGTCCACATAGTTCTCCATGAAGAGCTTGTAGGTCTCCAACTGGTCCAGGGCGCTCACCTCGTACTTGGTCGTGCCTTCCGGGGCGGCCACAGGGAATTCGATGACCTTGGTGGTGCAGTTCTCCATGGTCTGCCCCACTTCGGGATGGATGGTGTACTCCAGTTCCTCGCAAACCTTGACCAAGGGGTCGTGGGCGCTGATCCGCACCCTCCGGATGTAGTAGGGGGAGTGGGAGTGGTGTACGCCGCTGGAAACCGTTGGCAGTTGGCTGAGGGTGCCCTCCGGCTTGACGGTGGTCACCAGGATGGGGGTGTTCTCGCCGATCTCCTCCGCGTATTCCTTGGCGGCGTCATGGGCGGATGCCCGCAGCTGCCTAAGGAGCTGGGCCTGTGCATCCTTGTCCAACCCGGCCTTGTTGGCCATGTCCTGCCAGCCGGTGAGGGAACAGCCGAGCAGCTTGTCCCGCTGCTGGACATTGTCCCATTCGGGGATTTCCAGTGTCACGCAGGTCATCCTGTATCCGGCCCGGGCAGAAAGACGCTGGGCTTCCAGCAGGCCTTCCAGATCCAGGCTTCCGTCTTCCCGCACGAAGGCGTAGACGTTGATGGTGGTGAGGTTGCAGAGCCCTTTGGAGTCCAGGAGGATTTCCCCGCAGGGGTTGACCCCGTTCATGTTGGGCCTGCGCTTGGCTCCGGCCTCCTCGTTCACCCAACCGGGCTCGCCGGAATAGCGCATCTGCTCCAGCTGCCAGTGCAAGTGCTCCCGGCTGGGCTTTTTGGTGTAGTAGATGGAGTTGTTGCTCATCTGGCGGTGGATGATGTCCTGGTCCACAATCCATTGTCCGTCGATCTGCTTGTAGAGGTTGCTCTTCGCCTCCACGCATTCCTTGTCGTCCGCATCCACCAAAACGATTTCCGCGGTCCTGCGGACACCGCCCACCACCACGTTCTCGCCGATGATGTTGGCGATGTCCAGGCAGTCGATGGGTTTGAGCTTGATGTATCGCTGCTCCTCGTAGATGGCCCGCTTCTTGATGATCTTGGCGATCTTGAGGAACATGTTCTTGACGCTCTGGTAGCCGCTGGCGGTTCCTCCGAAGGTCAGAAGGCGTTCGCCTTTGGGGCGCACATGGTTGTAGCTGATGATGATGGTGTTGATCTTCCGGTACTCGTTGCTGTAGATGATTTTGAAGAAGTAGTCCAGGGATTGGGTCCAGCCTTCCTTGCTGTCCCCGATGACGATCTTGCAGACGTTGTTGTGCAGGAACTGCAGGGAGGTGCTGTCTTCCCTCTGGTTTATGGGAATGGGGGTGTAATCCTCGTGGATGACCTCGAAATCCGCCCTGACCTTGGGGAGCTTGTCCACATCGGACTTCAGCACCCGGACACCCACGCCGGCGCCCACCATCAGAAGGTAGAAAAGGTCCTTGAAGGCGCTGAAGTTGTCGATGACCTGGAAGGCGCAGTTGTAGTTGGCCATGGGATAGTTCTTGGCCACTTCGGTGCCTCCCACCCAGAAGGTCCTGCCGGACACGAACTGCCGCAGGTTGAAGATGTTGTCGAACAGCTTCTCCGCTTCCTCCCTGGTGGTGGGTACAAGGCTGCAATTGTATTCCACCGCCCTGCGCACGGTTTCCCACCAGTACTCCCGGCGGTTTTCCTCCGGCAGCCACCTGGAATAGGTGCGGTAGTAGACGAAGCTCCCCAACTGGTTCATGGGATTGGGGTGATGCTTGTATTTGCTGATGAACTGGTCGGTCAGGATCCGGTTGGTGAGGTCCTTGCTCCGCTTCTCCCTTGACTTGTCCCGTTCATAACGGTACAGGATGTATTTCTTTGCCACATCCTTCCGGCTGGAATCCATCAGGGCCGTCTCCACCAGGTCCTGGATGCGCTCCACGGAAACGGCGGAGGAGTAGCTGCGGAGGGTTTCCTCGATGGTCTCCGTGATCTGTCCGGCCAGCGCATCGTCCACCCCTGCTTTTGTCGCACCCATGGCCAGTTTGATGGCGTTCTTGATCTTCTCCAGATCGAACTCCACAATGGTGTTGTTCCTTTTGATTACTTTCATCTAATGTCTCCCATACAAGATATTGTGCTGTTTTTGCTAGCAACATACAACATATTGTATCAGCAACAGGGTCCATCGTCAATAGCGGAAAAGTGGGCGGGGGAAAATTTCCTGCAGATGACCGGATATGCGGAAACGGGCTGCGTCGCCGGGAAGCAGGCTGCCTAAAGGCTGCCAGGCTGCGTCGCCGGGAAGGTCGCCTGAACGCAGGCTGCGCCTGCGTTCGAATGGCGGGAGGGGGCCGGAACAAGCGGGCTTGCCCCGGCCCCCTCCCGCCATTCGAAAAGGGGCTGTCCCACAAGTGGGACAGCCCCTTTTCAGGCTTTGGGATATTCAGATCAACCTCTGATCAGGTATTGCAGAAGCTTTTCCATGTCTTCGGGTTCCGAAGCGGTGATGTCGATTTCAGGGATGTTTCCATCCGAGAAGATCATTGCCAGGGAGAAGTATTGGGAAAGTTTTGATTTCAAATTGATGATGTCGCCTTCGGAGGTCTTCAGTTCTACGCGTCCCTTGCACTGGTCGACAACTTCAAAAAAACGTTCGATGTTTTTGATGTTCTTGATTTTCATAAGCCGGTCTCCTTTCTGTGGGTGGTGTTTCTGTTTGTCTAAATTATAACATTTTTCCAGGAAAAAGCAAATGAAATCCCGTTTCGGGGATTGCCAAATTTTGTTCCTGGAGGTACACTTGACTTGTACATAATTTCCTAATCGAAGAGGAGGGACCGTATGCAGTCATTTGAATTCAACAATCCAACCAAGATCATTTTCGGTCTGGACCAGGAAAACAAGGTGGGAAAAGAGATTGCGCCCTACAGCAGGAAAATCCTGCTGCATTATGGAGGCGGAAGCATCAAAATGAACGGGCTTTACGACAGGGTGGTTGCGGCCCTGAAGGACGAGGGAATCGAATTCGTGGAGTTGGGAGGGGTGCAGCCCAATCCACGGCTGTCGCTTGTAAGGGAAGGGGTGGACATCTGCAAGGCCCAGGGGCTCTCCTTCGTCCTGGCGGTGGGGGGCGGAAGCGTCATCGACTCCGCAAAAGCCATTGCCCTTGGAGCGCTTTACGAGGGGGATGTCTGGGACTTCTATACGGGGAAGGAGACACCTGCGGCTGCGTTGCCGGTGGGCACCATCCTGACCATTCCGGCGGCAGGCAGCGAATCCAGTACAGGCAGCGTGATCACCAACGACGACGGACAATGGAAACGCCCTGTGAATTCAGACCTGCTCTATCCCAAGTTTTCCATATTGAATCCGGCATTGGCCTTCTCCCTTCCCAAGTACCAGATCGGATGCGGAGCCACGGACATCCTGGCGCACTTGATGGAACGCTATTTCACCAACGTGGAGCACGTGGAGTTCACGGACCGTCTGATCGAGGCCACCATGAAGACGGTCCTCCACAACGTGCCCAAGATCCTGGACAACCACACCGACTACGACGCATGGGCGGAAGTCATGTGGGCAGGCACCATCGCCCACAACAATCTCCTGAACCAGGGCAGGGTGGGCGACTGGGGATCCCACGACATCGAGCATGAGATCAGCGGCATCTACGATGTGGCCCACGGAGCCGGGCTTGCGGTGGTGTTTCCCGCCTGGATGAAGTATGTCCACAAGCACGACCTGGACCGTTTCGTCCAGTTCGCGGTGCGGGTCTTCAACGTGGAGCAGGACTTCAAGGACAAGGAGGAGACGGCCTTGCGCGGCATCCGCGCCCTGGAGGAGTTCCTGATGAGGATCGGCATGCAGGTGCGCCTCAGCGGTCTGGGCATCCTGGACGACCGCCTGCACGAGATGGCAAGGAAGGGCACGCAGAACGACACCATCACCTTGGGCAATTTCGTTCCCCTGGGGGAAAAGGATGTGTACGAAATCCTGCGGCTGGCCATTTGAGCCGGACATCTTCCCTATTGAAAGAAATATACAATATTTTGAAAATAAAGCTTTTTATTTTGACGACGGTGTGCTATAATACAAAAGAAGTTTGAAACAATCACAGATATACACGGAGGAACATCAGATGAAAACAGGTACAGTGAAATGGTTTAACGGCGAAAAAGGATTTGGATTTATTTCTGTAGAAGGTGGAGATGACGTATTCGTACATTTCTCTGCAATCCAGGGAGACGGGTTCAAGACCCTTGAAGAAGGACAACAAGTTGAGTTCGACGTAGAGCAGGGTGCAAGAGGACCTCAGGCTACCAACGTTGTAAAACTTTAATCCACGCCTATTTCTTTAATATTTTATTCGTCAGCCAGTTGGACGCGTGAATGTTCACTGTACAACACTTGATATAAAAATGTTATAGAAAAGCAAACCACGAAAGCAAGAGAATCTTCTCTTGCTTTTTTGTTGAATGCAAAAGCAGGAAGGAGGCAATCGATGACAAGGATTGCGCGCAGGGAAGCCAGCCAGGAAGAGGCGGCAAGGCAAAAGGAGATCATCGGCCGTTTGGGCAAACGGCTGGAGGGACAGGAATTGACCTACCATCTGTCCACCTTCGGCTGCCAAATGAATTTTCATGACTCGGAAAAATTGCGGGGAATCCTGGAGGAGATCGGCTACCGGGAGTCTGCGGACGAGACCAAGGCGGATTTCGTCCTTTACAACACATGCGCGGTACGGGAGAACGCGGAGCAGAAGGTGTTCGGCAAGATCGGCTTCCTAAAGAATGTGAAAAGGAGCCGTCCCCACATGCTGCTTGCGCTTTGCGGATGCATGATGCAGCAGGAGGGGGTGGTGCAGACCCTGAAGCGGAGCCACCGCCATATCGACCTGGTCTTTGGGACCCACAACCTGTACAGGCTGGCGGAACTGCTGGAGGCTAGGATGGACAGCGACAGCCCCATCTACGACATCTGGGATTCCCACCAGGAGATCGTGGAGGACCTGCCCACCCGCCGTACGGACCGGCACAAGGCCAGCGTGAACATCATGTACGGCTGCAACAATTTCTGCACCTATTGCATCGTTCCCTATGTCCGGGGCAGGGAACGGAGCCGGAATCCTGAGGAGATCCTGGAGGAGATCAGGCATCTGGCGGCAGACGGCGTCGTGGAAGTGATGCTGCTGGGCCAAAATGTGAATTCTTACGGACGGGGGCTTCCTGGACACACCAATTTTGCCCGTTTGCTGGAGGAAATCGAAAAGGTGGAGGGCATCAGGAGGATCCGGTTCATGACCTCCCATCCCAAGGACCTTTCGGAGGACCTGATCCGGGTCCTGGGGGCTTCCTCCAAGATTTGCCCCCAGCTGCACCTTCCTTTCCAGTCCGGGAGCAGCCGCATCCTGGAGAGGATGAACCGGGGGTATACGAAGGAGTCCTACCTGGAGCTGATCCGGAAGATGAAGGCGGCGGTGCCGGAGCTGGCCCTGACCACGGACATCATCGTCGGTTTTCCCGGAGAGACGGAAGAGGATTTCCTGCACACCCTGGATGTGGTGGACCAGGTGGGCTACGACCTGGCCTACACCTTCCTCTACTCCAAGCGCACGGGCACGCCTGCTGCCTCCATGGGGGAGCAGGTGGAGGAGGAGGTGGCGAAGGAACGGTTCAACCGGCTCCTTGCCCTGTGCAACCGCCAGGCATACGATAAAAGCGCCGCCCACGTGGGCAAGGTGTTCGAGGTCCTGGTGGAGGCGGTCAACGACAGGGAGAACGGGATCCTTTCCGGGAGGCTTGCCAACAACCATCTGGTCCATTTCAGCGGAGCTCCTGCCGAAGGGTTTTTGGACCGGGCCGTGGGCACTTTCCTCCAGGTGAAGGTCACGGGAGCGAAATCATTTTATCTGACGGGAGAGGCGATCTAGTGGATTGGATGAATCAGACCCAACGGCTCACCCCCATGATGCTCCAGTACAGGGAAGTGAAGGAGCGCTACCGGGATTGCATCCTCTTTTACCGGTTGGGGGATTTCTACGAGATGTTCTTCGAGGATGCCCTCCAGGCCTCCAGGGCCCTGGAAATCACCTTGACCGGCCGGGAGTGCGGGTTGGAGGAGAAGGCCCCCATGTGCGGGGTGCCCCACCATGCGGCCGAGACCTACATCCAGCGCCTGGTGGACCAGGGGATGAAGGTGGCCATCTGCGAACAGGTGGAGGACCCCAAGAGTTCCAAGGGGATCGTGCGTCGGGACGTTGTCCGGGTGGTGACCCCCGGGACGGTACTGAACACCGGGGCCATCCCTCCGGACCGGAACAATTACCTGATGGCTGTGGTGCGCAGGATCAACACCTATGGCATCGCCTATGTGGACATCACCACAGGGGCATTCCATACCACCGTGGTCCATACCTACAGCCGCATGCTGGACGAGCTTGCCAAGGTGGATCCTGCGGAGCTGCTGGCCAACCCGGCGCTGCAGGAGGACCTGGGATTCAGGGAACACCTGGCCAACCGGTTCCACACCCATGTCACCACCCAGGAGGACTGGTATTTCGAAAGGAAACGGTCGGAAGAAGCCATCCGCACCCATTTCCAGGTGTCCCGCCTGGAGGGGCTCCTTCCCTTGGAGCATCCCGAAGCGGTCCAGGCCTGCGGCGCGCTGTTCAATTACTTGCAGGAAACCCAAAAGGGCAACTTGGTCCACATCACCAACCTGCAGTATTACCAGGCGGACCGGTACATGCTGCTGGACGCCTCCACCCGGCGGAACCTGGAACTCACCCAGACCCTTCGGGAGAAGAACCGGCGGGGATCCCTGCTTTGGGTTCTGGACAAGACCAGGACCGCCATGGGGTCCAGGATGCTGCGGAGCTTCCTGGAGGAACCCCTGCTGCAGGAGGAAGCGCTGCTCCGGCGCCAGGATGCAGTCCAGGAATTCCTGGAGAATCCCATGGCTCAGGCGGAGGTGCAGGAGGCGATCGGAGGCATCTACGACCTGGAACGCCTGATGGGCAAGGTCGCCTGCCATACGGCCAATGCCCGGGACCTTCTGGCCTTCAAGCAATCCCTGAGCAAGCTGCCGGCGCTCCAGGCCCGGCTGGCGGGCTTTTCTTCCGCCCTCTGCAGGGAAACCGCGGAGGGCTTCGACTGTCTCCAGGACCTGCATGACCTGCTGGAGAGGGCCATCGCGGAGGAGCCGCCTTTGGGCATCCGGGACGGAGGCATCCTCCGGAGCGGCTATGACAGCCAGGTGGACGCCTACAGGGAGGCCATGACCAACGGAAAGCAGTGGCTTGCCGCCCTGGAAGCCCAGGAGCGCAAGGAAACGGGCATCAAGACCTTGAAGGTCAAGTACAACAAGGTGTTCGGCTACCATCTGGAGGTCAGCAGCGCCCAATCCTCCCACGTGCCCGACCGTTACATCCGGAAACAGACCCTGGCCAATGCGGAACGGTATGTGACCCCCGCTCTGAAGGAGATGGAATCCACCATCCTGGGGGCGGAGGAGAAGCTCATGGCCCTGGAGTACGCCCTTTTCCTGGAGATACGGGAAACGCTGTCCCGGGAGGTGGAGAGGATCAAGCGCACCGCCAGGGACATCGCCCTGGTGGACGCGCTCCAGTCCCTGGGGGAGGTGGCCAGGACACAGAAGTTCGTGCGGCCAACCCTGAACCGGGAAGGGGTCGTGCGGATCCAAGGGGGAAGGCATCCCGTCATCGAGAAGATGCTGGGCGACGGGGCCTTCATCCAGAACGACACGTATCTGGACAAGGGGGACCATCGGTTCAACATCATCACAGGTCCCAACATGGCAGGCAAATCCACCTACATGCGCCAGGTGGCCCTGATCGTGCTTATGGCCCAGACGGGGAGTTTCGTTCCCGCCCAGAGCGCGGACCTGTGCCTTGTGGACAGGATCTTCACCCGGGTGGGGGCTTCCGACGACCTGGCCTCCGGCCAGAGCACCTTCATGGTGGAAATGACGGAAGTGGCCCAGATCCTAAGGAACGCCACCAAGGACAGCCTGGTCCTGCTGGACGAGATCGGAAGGGGAACCAGCACCTTTGACGGCCTGAGCATCGCCTGGGCCGTGGTGGAATACCTTTCCCACGGTGAAATCGGCGGCGCCAAGACCCTCTTCGCCACCCACTACCATGAACTTACGGAACTGGAGGGGAAGGTCGAGGGGGTCCAGAACTACCGGATTTCGGTCAAGGAAAAGGGGGACGACATCATCTTCCTCCGGAAGATCCTACCGGGAAGTGCGGACAAGTCCTATGGGATCCAAGTGGCCAAGCTTGCGGGGGTGCCCCCCTGGGTCATCAAACGTTCCAAGGAAATCCTCAAGGAACTGTCCAAAGCGGACATCGCCGTCCGTTCCGGTGCGGAAGCGAAGGGGCAAGGGGTGCAGCTGGACCTGTTCACTCCACCCTCCCCCCAGGAGAACCTCCTGGAGGAAGTCCGGTCCCTGGACCTTGCGAGGACGACCCCGCTGGAGGCCCTGCTGTTCCTGCACAGGCTGCAGGAGGACTTGAAATAGGAATGAATACAGACCAAAGGAAAGGTTGAGCCATCCATGGGAAAAATCCATCTTTTGGAACAGAGCACCATCAACAAGATAGCTGCCGGAGAGGTGGTGGAGAGGCCGGCTTCCATCGTGAAGGAACTGGTGGAGAATTCCATCGATGCGGGGGCGGCGGACATCGCAGTGGAAATCCGGGAGGGAGGGACCTCCCTGATCCGGGTGACGGACAATGGGGAAGGGATCCCTTCCGGGGAAGTTCCCTCCGCCTTCCTGCGCCATGCCACCAGCAAGATCAGCCGGATTGAAGACCTGGAGGAAGCCCTGTCCCTGGGATTCAGGGGGGAGGCCCTGGCCAGCATCGCCGCCGTATCCATTCTGGAAATCATCACAAAAACCCCGGAGGCACTGACAGGGGTTCGCTATGGACTGGAGGGGGGGGCGGAACGTTTCCGGGAGGAAATCGGCTGTCCCGCTGGCACCACCCTCCTGGTCGGCGACCTTTTCTTCAACGTGCCCGCGCGGAAGAAGTTCCTGAAATCCCCTGCCACGGAGGCGTCCTACGTGTCCGACGCGGTGACCCGCCTGGCCTTGGCCCATCCCGGGGTCGGCTTCAAGTTCATCAACAACGGGCAGACCCGTTTCCAGACCCCCGGCAACGGGAAGCTGCAGGATGCGGTTTTCGCCGTTTTCGGGAAGGACACCGCCTCCAAGCTGCTGCCGGTCCGGGGGGAAAAGGAGGGGATGCGGATCACGGGTTTCGTGGGCAAACCGGAAACCGCCAGGGGGAACCGGAGCTACGAGTATTATCACGTGAACGGCCGTTCCGTCCGTAGCAAGGTGGTCCAGCGGGCCTTGGAGGACGCCTTCAAGACCAAGCTCCCCCTCCACAAATACCCTTTTTCGGTTTTCCAGCTGGAGCTGGACCCCGGCCGGGTGGACGTGAACGTCCATCCCACCAAAATGGAGGTGCGCTTCAAGGACGACCATGCCGTCTATACCCTGGTCCACCAGAGCGTGTCCACGGCCCTGCTGGGCGCTTCCCTGACACCGGAGCTTTCGGCGCCCACCCCGTTGCCGGCAGCCGTCCGGGAGCGGACGCCCGAACCTTTCGAGACGGTCCGCCGGGAGGAGGTGGAGAATCTCCTCCAGCGGGTGGAGGAAAGGATGGGGATTTCCATGCCGTCGGATTCCGCGCCGCCTGGGGAGACCTCCGGGGAATCCTTCGGACCCCGGCAGGAAATCCTGGAGGACGCCGGCGTCCAGGCGCGGGAGCAGCTGGCGGACGCGGTGCTGGTGGGACAGCTCTTCGGCACCTATTGGCTGGCATCCCAGGGGGACCGTTTCTACATCATCGACCAGCATGCGGCCCACGAACGGGTGCTGTACGACCGGCTGCTGGCAGAGGTGGAGCGTGGCCAGGTCCACTCCCAGGTCCTGCTGGAACCCCTTGTGGTAGAGCTGCACCTGGGGGAGCTGGAGGTATACAAGCGCCATGCGGAACACTTCAAGACTTTGGGCTTCGAGGTGGAGCAGTTCGGAAGCGGGTCCGTCCTGGTGCGCTCCGTCCCCTATGTCTTCTCCAGCCCCATGGGTTCCGGCGGATTCCTGGAGATTTTGGACGGCCTGGAGGCTGACGCCCCGCCGGACCGGCACCAAAGGCTGCTGGAGGAGGTGGCGGGCAAAGCCTGCAAGGCTGCGGTGAAGGCCCACGACAAACTGTCCCGGGCGGAATATGCGAAGCTGGTGGAGGACCTTTTTTCCCTGGAGAACCCCTACACCTGTCCCCACGGCAGGCCCACCATGATTTCCATGAGCCAGTACGAGCTGGAGAAGAAATTCAAACGCATCCAATAGAGAACCGAAGGAGAATCCGATGAAAAAGCCATTGATCATCATCGCCGGCCCTACAGCCTCCGGAAAAACCGGGCTTGCCCTGGAATTGGCCAAAAGGCTGGACGGGGAGGTGGTGTCCGCCGACTCCATGCAGGTCTACCGCGGTATGGACATCGGGACGGCAAAGATAAGTCCGGCTGGGATGGAGGGAATCCCCCACCACCTGATCGACATCTGCAGTCCCGGGGACCCGTTCAACATCCGGATCTTCCAGGAGGAGGCCAAGAAGGCGCTGGCTTCCTGCTGGGAGAGGGGCAAGGTGCCCCTCCTGACGGGAGGCACCGGCTTCTACATACAGAGCGTCCTCTATGACATCGACTTTGAAACAGTTGACAAAAGAGAGGAAATAAGGCAGTATTATGAAGATGTCCTCGCCCGGGAAGGGGCGGTCCATCTCCACAGGCTTCTGGAGGAGGTGGACCCCGAAGGCGCCCAGGCCATCCACCCCAACAACGTGAAGCGGGTGGTCCGCGCCCTGGAGTACCATGCGGAGACGGGAACGCCCATTTCCGCCCACAACAAGGCCCAGCGGGCGAAGGCCTCGCCCTACAACTTCCTGTTCTACGTGCTGACCATGGACCGGCAGCGCTTGTACGGACGGATCGACCGGCGGGTGGACCGCATGTTCGAGGAGGGGCTGGTGGCGGAGGTCCGGGGGCTGGCTGCGGAAGGGTACGGAGCCGGTCTGCCATCCATGCAGGGACTGGGCTACAAGGAGGTCCTGCGGGCCTTGGAGGGGAAGTGCAGCCTGGAAGAGGCCAAGACCCTCATCCAGCGGGACACAAGGCACTTCGCCAAGCGCCAGCTCACCTGGTTCAGAAGGGAGCCGGAGGTGGACTGGATCCGCTGGGAGGATTATGGAGACGACATACAGAGGATTTTGGACAAGATTTTAAAAGATGTTGAAGAAAAGCAACTTTTATACTACAATGAAACCATACACGACTAAAATTAGGGGGCATTCCATCATGAGCAAACCGATCAATCTGCAAGACGTTTTTTTGAACCAATGCCGCAAGGACAAGATCACCATCGTCGTATTCCTGACCAACGGGTTCCAGTTGAAGGGACAGATCCGGGGATTCGACAATTTCGTTGTGGTCATGGAAGCCGATGGAAAGCAACAAATGATCTACAAGCATGCCATCTCCACCATGATTCCCGCCAGGGAAGTCCAGCTGATGCCGACTGAAGAAACGGTTTCCTAGAATGCTGGCACAACGTTACAGGGCATTGGGCATCTCCGACGAGGTGCGCCGTTTCGTCTTCCAGGTGGAGGACGGACTGGCGGCGCGCTTCAGGGAGATGGACGCCATCGCCGAATCAAACCAATTGAAGGTGCTCCATGCCATGCAGGAAAACCGGGTGAGCGACATCCATTTCGCAGCCACCAGCGGTTACGGCTACAACGACCTGGGCAGGGACACTTTGGAAAAAGTGTATGCTTCCGTATTCCATACGGAAGCTGCTTTAGTTCGCCCGCAAATCATCTCCGGGACCCATGCCCTGACGGTGACCCTGTCCGGCATCCTGCGTCCGGGGGATGAGATCCTGTCCCCTGCGGGAAAGCTCTACGACACCCTGGAGGGCGTCATCGGGCTTACAGGCAACAAGGGCAGCCTGATGGAATACGGCATCACCTACAGGCAGGTGGACTGGATGGAGAACGGAACCATGGATTTCGAGGGAATCAAGGAAGCCATCCGGGGGAACACCAAAATACTGGCCATCCAGCGTTCCAAAGGGTACGACTGGCGGCCCACCATGAACATCCCCCAGATCAAGACGCTGATCGCCTTCGCCAAGGCCATCAAGCCGGACCTGGTGTGCATGGTGGACAACTGCTACGGGGAATTCACCCAGAACCTGGAGCCTTCGGATGTGGGAGCGGACCTTGTGGTCGGCTCCCTGATCAAGAATCCGGGGGGTGGGTTGGCACCCGTGGGCGGTTATGTGGCTGGAAGGGAAGACCTGATCGAACTGGTGGCCGCGCGCCTGACCGCCCCCGGCCTGGGCCGGGAAGTGGGGCCCACCCTGGGGGTCATCCAGCCCATGTTCCAGGGATTGTTCCTGGCCCCCAACGTGGTTTCCGGAGCCGTCAAAGGCGCTATTTTTGCGGCCGCCGTCTTCGAGCGGCTGGGGTATGAAGTGACCCCCTCCTCCAGGGAGGAGAGGAACGACATCGTCCAGGCCTTGAACATGGGGTCGGAGGCTGCGGTTGTGGCCTTCTGCAAGGGGATACAGGCGGCCGCTCCGGTGGACAGCTTCGTGGATCCCGTTCCCTGGGACATGCCGGGATACGACGCCAAGGTCATCATGGCCGCCGGTGCCTTCGTCCAGGGGTCTTCCATCGAATTGAGCGCGGACGCGCCCATCAAGCCTCCCTATACGGTCTATTTCCAGGGGGGGCTGACCTGGTACCATTCCAAATTCGGGGTGGTCCGGGCGCTGCAGGCTTTGGTGGACGCGGGAATCGTGTCCAAAGAGCAGCTGACGGCAAAGCAGCAATAAGAAGGGGTCAAGGGCCGGTCGGCACCTGCCCGTGGAGAATACAGGAGGAATGCGGTTTGAAAAGCTATGGAGTGAACGAACTTAGAGACATGTACTTGAAATTTTTCGAAGGCAAGGGCCATTTGCGGGCCAACAGCTTTCCATTGGTTCCAAAGAACGACAAAAGCCTTCTGCTGGTCAACTCCGGCATGGCGCCCCTGAAGCCCTATTTCACAGGCCAGGAAGTCCCCCCCAGCAAACGGATGACCACCTGCCAGAAATGCATCCGCACCGGGGACATCGAAAACGTGGGGAAGACGGCCAGACACGGCACCTTCTTCGAGATGCTGGGCAATTTCTCCTTCGGGGATTATTTCAAGAAGGAAGCCATCGCCTGGGCCTGGGAGTTCTTCACGGAGGTCCTCCAGGTGCCCAAAGAGCGCCTGTACGTCTCCGTCTATGAGGAAGACGATGAGGCGGAGCAAATATGGCACCAGCAGGAAAAGGTGCCCATGGACCGCATCGTGCGCATGGGCAAGGCGGACAACTTCTGGGAGCACGGCGCAGGTCCCTGCGGCCCCTGTTCCGAAATCTACTTCGACCGGGGGCCGAAATACGGCTGCGACAGCCCGGACTGCTTTGTAGGTTGCGATTGCGACCGCTTCGTGGAGGTCTGGAACCTCGTGTTCACCCAGTTTGAAAAGACGGAGGACGGCAGGTACGTGCCATTGGACAACCCCAACATCGATACGGGCATGGGCCTGGAACGCCTTGCGGTGATGATGCAGGATGTGGATTCCATTTTTGACGTGGATACCATCCGTACCCTCCGGGATGCGGTCTGCGCCAAGGCGGGAGTGGCCTACCACCAGGATCCGAAGACGGACATCTCCATCCGGCTGATCACCGACCATATACGTTCCGTGACCTTCATGACCAGCGACGGGATCCTGCCCTCCAACGAAGGCAGGGGCTATGTGCTCCGCCGGCTGCTCCGCAGGGCCGCCCGGCACGGAAGGCTCATCGGCATCAAGGACAATTTCATCGCCTCCCTGTCCCAGGTGGTGATCCAGACCTCCAAAGACGGATACCCGGAACTGGAGGAGAAGAGGGACTACATCCTGAAGGTCCTGACCATGGAGGAGGACCGCTTCTCCGAGACCATAGACCAGGGGCTGTCGATCCTGAAAAGTCATATCGAGGAGCAGAAGGCTGCAGGCGCGGGCCTGCTCACCGGAAGCCAGGCGTTCAAGCTGTACGACACCTTCGGGTTCCCCACGGACCTTACCGTGGAGATTGCGGAGGAGAGCGGACTGACAGTGGACATGGAAGGGTTCCGCCAGGAAATGGAGGCCCAAAGGGTGCGGGCCAGGGAAGCCAGGGCGGAAAGCAATTACATGGGAAGCAAGGAGACGGTCTACAACCAGCTGGACGTGGGCATGCAGTCCGATTTCGTGGGCTACGCATCGGAACACCACCAGTCCCCCGTCCTTGCCCTCACTTCCGGAGAGGCCCTGGTGGACAGGGCCGTGGAAGGGGATACGGTGTCCGTGTTCGTCGCGGAAACCCCCTTCTACGCCACCAGTGGAGGCCAGCTGGCGGATACGGGAAGGATCGAAACGGCCAACGGCGCCGTGGTGGTGGAGGATGTCTACAAGGTAGTGGGCGGGAAGATCGCCCACCACGGCTATGTGGAGAGCGGCGAAATCCGCAAGGGAGACCTGGCGGAGCTGACCGTGGACCGGACCAGGCGCCATGCCACAGCCAAGAACCACAGCGCCACCCACCTGCTGCAGAAGGCATTGAAGAAGGTGCTGGGCAACCATGTGGAACAGGCAGGGTCCAGCGTGAATCCCGAACGCCTGCGTTTCGACTTCACCCACTTCGCCCCCCTGACGGAGGAGGAGCTGGCATTGGTGGAGACGGACGTGAACGAACAGATCATGGGGGACCTGGATGTGGACATCCGGGAAATGCCGGTGGACGAGGCCAAGAAGATGGGGGCCATGGCCCTGTTCGGGGAAAAGTACGGGGATACGGTCCGGGTTGTCCGGATGGGGGACTACAGCATCGAGCTTTGCGGCGGGACCCACATCCACAACACCTCGGAAATAGGGCTTTTCAAGATCGTTTCCGAGACCGGCGTGGCGGCGGGCGTGCGCCGGATCGAGGCCCTCACCTCCCATGGGGCCATCGACTATTACAAGGAACAGGAAGCCCTGGTGCGCCTCCTCGCCTCCCGGTTGAAGACGGAGCCGGCCCAGCTCCCCCGGAAGCTGGACGCCCTGCAGGAAGACCTGCGGCAGTTGCGCTCGGAGAATGAAAGCCTGAAATCCAAACTGGCCCAAGGGGCTGCCAGCGGACTTTTGGCGAACGTGAAGGCCGTGGGGGGGCTCCAGCTGCTGGCTGCCCAGGTGGACAACGTGGACAGCAACGGCCTGCGGGAACTGGGAGACCATTTCAAGCAGAAGCTCCAGGGGGGCGTGGTCGTGCTTGCCTCCGGAGGCAAGGATGCCGTCAGCCTGCTGGTCATGGCCTCTGACGAGGCGGTGAAGGCGGGCGCCCATGCCGGCAACATCGTCAAGGAAGCCGCCAAGATCGTGGGCGGCGGTGGCGGCGGCAGACCGCAGATGGCCCAGGCGGGGGGCAAGGATCCCGCCAGGATCGAAGAGGCCCTGCGCAAGGCGGAAGAGGTCCTGCTGGCGCAGATCCAGGGCTGACAAGGATGTTCCTGCCGCTGCTGGTCCTCTGCCTGGGGGTGCTGGCCGGTTGCGGCCAGGGAAACCGGGCCGTCATGCCGGAGGAGCCGTCCGTGCTCCGCATGGCGGCGGCGGGGGATGTGATGGTCCATCAGCGGCAGCTGGTCCAGGCCCATGACCCTGGGACCCGGAGCTTCGACTTCACGGACAGCCTGCTTCCCCTGGCGCCCCTGCTGGAAGGGTCGGACATCGCATGGGCGAATCTGGAGACGACCTTCGGGGCAGCCCTCCATCCGGGGAGCGCCCCCAGGGAAGGGTTCTTCCTGGGCTACGGGACCTATCCGCTCTTCAGCGCCCCGGACGCCCTGGGAGACGCCCTGGCCGCCTGCGGCTTCACCCATCTGTCCACCGCCAACAACCACAGTTTGGACCTGGGGGCGGAAGGGCTGCTGCGCACCACCCGGATCCTTCGGGAGAGGGGGATTGTCCCGGTGGGGACGGGAGACGCCACCGACCCCCCGGGACGGATGGTCCTGGTGGAGGAGGCCGGCTGGAAGGTCGGGCTTTTCGCCTATACCTACGGCACGAACCTGCCGCCGCCTCCGTGGAAGGCCTCCCTGGTGAACAGCCTCCAGGGACTGGAGCCGGATGCCGTGGGGGGGATGCTGGCGGCCGTGGGGGCCGCCAGGGAAGAGGTGGACCTGCTGGCGGTGTACCTGCATCTGGGAGAGGAACACATGCCCAGGGCGGACAGCGACACCCAGGAAAGACTGGCCAGGGCGTTGTCCCTGGCAGGGGCAGACCTGGTCCTCATGTCCCATGCCCATGTGGTGCAGCCCATGGAATGGATCCCGAAAGCCCCCGGTTCCAGAGGGCTGCCCAAGACACTTGCGGCCTATTCCCTGGGAAACCTCCTTTCCGGCCAGGAAGGGGGCGGGGAAATGGCGCGGAGGGACCTGGGGGTCCTGTTGCGGATGGATTTCCTCCGGGAGCCGGGGGGACGGGTCCGCATGGGACGGCTGGAAGCCGTGCCGGTGGCCGTGGTGGCCGGAGGGAAGGGGATCCGGACGGTCCCTGGGGAAACCCTCCGGGAGGAGAAGGACTTCGCCCGGCATCTGGACGGGGTCTACGGGACCCTGTTCGGAGGATGGACGGGGATGGAAATGGGCCGCACCCCTCTGGGGATGCGGGTGGAGAACCCATAATCCCGTGTTTTTTGAAAAAAACACAAAATAATATTGACGAAATCGATAAATGTGCTATAATCTTAACTAGTGCTAAAATTTTCTCCTATAGTTGTAGGTAGCACAAATTGCAACTGGAGGGAGGTTGGAATTGGCTATGTCAAACGTGGTTATTAAAGACAATGAGACCCTCGATAGTGCACTCAGAAGGTTCAAAAGAAGTTGCGCGAAAGCTGGAATCATGCAAGAGATCCGCAAAAGAGAGCATTACGAAAAACCTAGCGTTAAGCGTAAGAAGAAATCTGAAGCGGCCAGAAAGCGCAAGTTCTAATTCATGCAGAAGGATGATTTGAATGCTGTTGAAAGAGAAGCTTTTTCATGACCTGAAAGAGGCCATGAAGACCAAAGAAACTCTTAAGAAAAACACAATTCAATCTGTACGAACCGCAGTGCTTCAATTCGAGAAGGATAACCAAGTTGAACTCGCTGACGACGAGGTGCTTGGCATCATCGCCGGTCAAGTGAAGAAACGCAAGGCTGCATTGCCCGACTTTGAAAAAAGCGGCAGGCAGGAACTGGTCGAGGAACTCAATCAAGAGATTGCGATCCTCGAGCAGTATCTGCCGGAGCAGTTGAGCGAAGAAGCGCTTGTCGGATTGATCCAGAGCGTCATCGACGAAGTGGGAGCGACGTCAATGAAGGACATGGGTAAAGTCATGTCGGCATTGACCTCGAAGCTGCAGGGCCGTGCAGACAACAGAATTGCCAGCCAATTGGTGAAAAAGCTATTGGCATAGATATCAAGCTGTCGACGTCAGTCGATGGCTTTTTCTGTATCATGCGGCAAATGAGCATGCCGAACTTTTTTTGTGACCCAAGGAGGATGCCATGACATTGTTTATTGAAAACGAACTGGAGGAAGCGGTGCCGGAGGAAGTGCGCGCATGGATGGAGGCTTCGGTGCAGGCGGTCTGCGACTATGTGGAATGCCCTTACGACTACGAGGTGGGGATCACCGTCACCGACAACGCCGGAATCCGGGAGCTGAACCTGGAGCACCGGGGCAAGGATACCCCAACGGACGTGCTATCCTTTCCCATGACGGCCTATCCTGAGCCGGGAGACTTCGCCTTGCTGGAAGAGGATACGGAGGCCTTCAATCCGGACACCGGGGAACTGGTACTGGGGGACATGGTCCTTTCCCTGGAAAAGGCGAAGGAACAGGCAGAAGACTACGGCCACAGCCTGGAAAGGGAGGTCTCGTTCCTGGTGGTACACAGCATGCTGCACCTTTTCGGATACGACCATGAAGAGCCCCGCCAGGAAGAACGGATGCTCCAAGCGCAAAAAGAGGTCCTGGCACGGATGGGCGTTGGCCGCTAGGCCGGAAGGAGGTGCGCCATGGGTGCAATGACAGACGAGGAACTGATGGAGCAGGCCCGCAGGGCCATGGACCGGGCCTACGCCCCTTATTCCCGGTTCCGGGTAGGGGCCGCCATTTCCACCGCCTCCGGAAGGGTTTTCACCGGCTGCAACGTGGAGAACGCTTCCTTCGGAGCGACCAACTGCGCGGAGCGGACGGCCGTCTTCAAGGCCGTGTCGGAGGGGGAAAAAGGGATCCTTAAGGTCGCCATTGCGGGCTCCTCCGGGGAGCCGCTCTTTCCCTGCGGCATCTGCAGGCAGGTCCTGGCCGAGTTCATGGAACCCGACGGGACGGTCCTGGTGGATGGACCGGAGGGGATCCATGCCTACCGGCTAGGGGACCTGCTGCCGAACAGCTTTGACCGCTTTACGCCTGAAGAAGAATGAGGTTTCCATGGAACGGACAAAAAAACGCAACAGCCTGGTGATGCAGGGGGCCATCCTGGCCGCCGCATCCCTGATCGTGCGCCTGATCGGATTCGCTTACCGGATTCCCATGGTGCATCTTTTGAAGGACGAGGGGATGGGCTACTACAGCAATTCCTTCGACCTGTACACCTTTTTCCTCATCATCTCCTCCTATGGGCTGCCGGCGGCCATCTCCAAGATCGTATCCGCCCGGTACACACGCCACCAGTACAGGGAGGCCCATCTCATCTTCCGGGCGGGACTTGCCTTGAGCCTGCTCATCGGAACGGTCTCCTCGGTCCTGCTGTGGGCCAGCGCTTCCTGGACCGCCGACCGGATCGGGAGTCCCCTTTCCGTCCATGCCATCCGGGCCCTTGCGCCAGCCCTGCTCATTTTCGCCTTGATGGCGGTCTTTAGGGGGTATTTCCAAGGAATGAACACCATGATGCCCACCGCCCTGTCCCAAATCGTGGAGCAGGTGTTCAATGCGGTCTTCAGCCTGGTGCTGGCGGGCATCCTGGTCACGAAGGGGATGGAATACGGAGCCTCCGGAGGTACCATGGGTACCGGTGTGGGTGCCCTGGCCGGACTCCTCCTGCTGGGAGGCGTTTACGCCATGGCCAGGGGACGGATTCTGGGAAGGGTGGAGAAGGATACGGTTTCCGACAGGGGAAGGATGCTCTCCTACTGGAAGGTGATTCTGCTCACCGCAGTTCCCATGGTCATCGGAACGGTCACCTTCCACATGACCAACCTGGTGGACATGGTCATGTTCCAGAACGCCCTGCTGTTCCAGGGATACGACAACACCACCACGGTGACCATGTATGGGATCCTGAACGGCAAGTACAAGCTGATGGTCACCCTACCGGTCTCCATCGCGTCGGCCCTGGCCACGGCTTCCATCCCCAGCATCACCGCCTCGTTGGTCCGCGGGGACAAGGAGGACATCCGGAACAAGGTGGACCAGGCCATCAGGACCATCATGCTCTTCTCCATCCCGTCGGCGGTGGGGCTGTTTGTCCTGGCGAGACCCATCCTGCAAATGCTCTTCGGAACGGAGAACCTGGAGACGGCGGCTTCGCTTCTCCGGCTGGGTTCCGTTTCGGTGGTCTTTTTCGGCATCTCCACCATCTCCATCGGCATCCTCCAAGGCCTGAACCTGTTGCGGGTGCCGGTGGTCTCCTCGGCCAAATCCCTGGGGATCAAGGTGGCCTTCAACATCCTGCTCCTGTACGTGTTCGACATGAACCTCTACGGGGCGGTCATCACCAACATCATCTTCGCCCTGTCCTCCGCCTGGCTGAACCTGCGGGCCATCCACAGGCACCACCCCCTGGGGTTGAACCTGCAAAAATCCCTTATCCTGCCGGGGGCAAGCGCCCTGGGCATGGGAATTGTCTCCTGGCTGGCCTACCAGGGGCTGATGGGGTTGGGGGCAGGCAACACCTGGAGCACGCTGGCGGCCCTGCCGGTGGCTGGGCTGGTGTATGCCACACTTCTGCTGAAGACGAAGGTCTTCACCTACGAGGAGGTCCTGGAGCTTCCCAAAGGACACAAGCTGGCGCCCTTCCTGCGCAGGATCGGCCTGCTGGCTGCACCTGCGCGTTTGTAAGGAAAGGAGGCCGTGAATGGCTAGGGACAAGACGATCATCGTCGGGGGCGGGGCCTCGGGCATGATGGCGGCCATCATGGCCGCAAGGAACGGAGCCAAGACCACCCTGCTGGAACAGAAGGAAAAGCTGGGCAAGAAGGTCATGGCCACAGGAAACGGAAGATGCAACCTGAGCAACCGGCAGATGGATCCGTCCTTTTTCCACAGCGGGGGGCCCCTGCTTTTCCAGTCCGTCTACCGGCAGTTCGACCTGGAGGAAACCATCGGTTTTTTCCAGGGGCTGGGGGCGGTGGTCGTGGAACTGGGGGAAGGGAAACTGTATCCCCGTTCCCTCCAGGCGACCAGCATCGTGGAGCTGCTCACCAGGGAATTGGACCGCCTGAAGGTGGTCCGGGTGCTGGAGGAGACGGTGGAGAGGGTGGAGGCTGGAGAACGGTTCAAGGTCTTCGGCACCGGGGGGACCTACTATGGGAACAAACTGGTCCTTGCCACCGGCGGACTCTCCCATCCGAACCTAGGATCCACCGGCACCGGATACCGTCTGGCCAAGGAATTGGGGCATAGCCTGGTGGAACCTTTCCCCGCCATCGTCCAGCTGCGGACGGACTACCCCCACCTGAAGAGGCTTTCCGGCACCAAAACGGATTGCCTGGTCTGGACGGAGGATGGGGCAGGGAAGGTCCTCCGGAAGGAGTTCGGGGAGGTCCTCTTCACGGACTACGGAATCTCGGGACCTCCGGTGCTGCAGCTGGGCCGCATCGTGGCGGAGCGGCAGCGGCGGGGACTCTCCACCCCCGTCCGGTTGGACCTGTGCCCGGAATACGGGCCCGAGGCCTTGGACAGCCTTTTGGCGGACCGGTTCTCCCGGTTGGGCTACAAGACCTGCGGAGAGAGCCTGGTGGGGATGCTGCACCAGAAGCTGATCCTTCCCCTGCTGAAGTCCGCCGGACTGGATCCGGAGGGGAAGGCCTGCAACGTGGACAAGACGGCCCGGGAACGGCTGGGACAGGTGCTGAAGGGGCTCTCCATGGAGGCCGTCGGCACCATGGATTTCAACCATTCCCAGGTGACCGCCGGAGGGGTTTCCAGCAGGGAGGTGGACAGGGAGACACTGGAATCCCTCCTGGTCCCCGGGCTGCATTTTTGCGGGGAAATCCTGGACCTTGACGGAGACTGCGGCGGCTACAACCTGCAATGGGCCTGGAGCTCCGGAGCGGTTGTGGGACGCCGGATGTATTGAGCTGGAAGAAATGGGAGGAACTATGACGACGCTGTTGCTGGAACAAATCAAAATGCCCTTGGAGCATGGGGACAAGGACCTGGAGGAGGCCATCCGGAAGAAGCTGGGGCTGGCCTCCGGGGAAGCCGCCAGCTGGACCATCGCCAAAAAGGCGGTGGACGCCCGGAAGGCCGGACAGATCCTGATCGTATACAATATCCTGGTGGAACTGGAGGACAGCCTCCTCCAGGGAAGGCTGAAGAAGAGGCTGGAGCGGGGGGAACTGAAGGTGGCGCCTTGCAAGTCATACAGGCTGCCTCCCGCCGGCCGCTTCGAGTATCCGCCAGTGGTGGTGGGCGCCGGCCCGGCCGGCCTGTTCGCGGCCTACATCCTGGCCAGTTGCGGCGCCCGGCCCCTGGTCCTGGAGCGGGGGAAGCCGGTGGAGGAAAGGCACAAGGATGTGGAGGCCTTCTTCGGAGGGGGACCCCTCCAGCCGGAATCCAACATCCAGTTCGGGGAAGGGGGTGCGGGGACCTATTCCGACGGCAAGCTGAACACCGGCGTGAAGGACCCCTCCCTGCGCAAGGAAAAGGTCCTGGAGGTCCTTCTGGAGGCCGGGGCTCCCGAAGAGATCGGCACCATGGCCAAACCCCACATAGGCACGGACCGGCTGCTGGGGGTTGTGGCTTCCCTGCGGCAGAAAATCATCGGCCTGGGTGGAGAATTCCGTTTCCAGACCAAGGTGGAGGACGTCCTGTTGGAGGAGGGGCGGGTTTCCGGCGTCCTCCTGGGGGGAGGGGAAGAGGTCCGGACCAGGGCGGTGGTGCTTGCCATCGGGCACAGCGCCCGGGACACCTTCGCCGCCCTGGCTGCCCGGGGAATCCCCATGGAACGGAAAGCCTTTGCGGTGGGGCTTAGGATCGAACATCCCCAGGAGATGATCTCCAGAAGCCAGTACGGAAGCGATTTCGCCCACCCCCACCTCCCGGTGGCGGAGTACAAGCTTTCCCACCATGCGGCCAACGGCCGTGGGGTCTACACCTTCTGCATGTGCCCGGGGGGATTCGTGGTGAACAGCTCTTCGGAACCTGGGGGTGTGGTCTGCAACGGCATGAGCTATTTCAACCGTGGGGCACGTAACGCCAACAGTGCCCTTCTGGCCAGCGTCCATCCCGAGGATTTTCCCGGCACGGACGTGCTGGCGGGCGTGGCCTTCCAGCGGGAGTGGGAGCAGAAGGCTTTCCACCTGGGGGGCGGAAACCATTCCCTTCCCGTCCAACTCCTGGGGGACTTCCTGGAGGGGAAGGTCTCCGAAGGGTTCGGGGAAGTGCAGCCGAACACCAAGGGAAGGACCTCCTTCGCCGACCTGAACCGGTGCCTTCCGCCCTATGTGGCCGAAGCCCTGAAGGAAGCCCTGCCTGTCTTCGACCGGAAGATCCGTGGCTTCGCCCGGAAGGATGCGGTGCTGACGGGGGTGGAAACCAGGAGCAGCTCTCCGGTCCGGATCCTCCGGGGGGAGAACTGCGAAAGCCCGGTGCGGGGACTCTTCCCTTGCGGGGAAGGGGCCGGTTATGCCGGGGGCATCATGTCCGCCGCCATGGATGGGATCAAGGTGGCGGAATCCGTCCTGGCGGGAACTTATTCTGCCCTTCCGTCGTCCAAGGGATATGGATTAAAAGAAAGGGAGGATGGTTGTGATGAAAAGGAGTAGAGGGAACAGGAAAAGGACGGGCCGGATGCTGCTGGTCCTGCTGCTGACGGGGATTGTGCTGGCCAGCGCCTGCGGAAGCAGGAAGGAATCTCCGGCGATGGACACGGGCAGCTCTACGGGCGGAGCCGCACCGGCGGAAGGCTACTACAACGAGTCGGTTTCGGACGGCGAGTTCGGGAGAGGCGAAACCTCCAAGGAGGAAACGGGCCAGGCACAGGGAACGGACATCGCCCAGCTGCCTTCCGACCGGAAGATGATCGAGAACGTGAGCATCCAGCTGGAAACCACCACCTTCCTGGAGACGGAAGGGCAGATGATGGCGCTGGTGGGCGCCTACCAGGGATATGTGGAATGGTCCAACGTGGACGGCATCGGAATCCTGCAGCAAGGGAACCGCTACCAGAGCCGGAGGGGCAGCTACACCATCCGGATTCCTGTGACGGGATTCTCCACCTTCGTGGAGGAGCTCAAATCCCTGGGCAACACGATCAACACCAGCGTGAACCGGCAGGACGTGACCACCCAGGTGGTGGACCTGGAGGCCCGCCTGAAGAGCCTGCAGATGCAGGAGGAAAGGCTCCTGGCCATCCTGGCGGAAGCGGACGAGCTCCAGTACGTGCTTGAGCTGGAACGGGAACTGGCGGATGTGCGCTACAGGATAGAAACGAACACCGCCGAGCTGCGGAACCTGGAGAACAGGGTGCGTTTCGGCACCGTGCAGCTGCAGCTGATTGAGGTGATCCGGCCTACGGAAATCCAGCAGACGCCGGTCACGGTCTGGGAGCGGATCTCCACCGGCTTCCTCAATGCGGCCAAGGATGTGGGCACCTTCTTTGTGGACCTGTTCGTCTTCCTTGTGGTCAACATCCCCTACCTGGTGATCCTGGCCTTCCTGGCGCTGGTAGCCGTTCCGGTCTCCAAGCTCTACAGGAGATGGAGGGGCCGGCATTCCCTTGCGCATCCCCCTGTGGAGGGACCGGACCGGGAGAAAAAGGAATGACCGCTCCGCTTGCATCCGGAGAAAAAATAAGGTAAAATCATAGTGCAGAACTTATGGAAAGGGAAGCCCTGGCGACAGGAGCTTCCTTTTCAAGATTGGAGCGGGAATATGCGAGACAGAAGGTATCTTCAAGGGAAGACAAGGATCGTGGTGAAGATCGGATCTTCCTCCCTGACCCATGCGAACACAGGCAAGATCAGCCTGTCCAAACTGGAGCGTTTCGTCCGTCAGGTTGCGGACCTTAAGAACAGCGGCAAGGAAGTCATCGTCGTGACTTCCGGTGCGGTTGCGGTGGGGCTGAGCGCCCTGAACCTGGAGAAGAAGCCCATGGAACTGGAAGGGAAACAGGCTGTCGCGGCGGTGGGACAGGCCTCCCTGATGATGTTGTACCAGAAACTCTTCCGGGAGTACAACCACGTGGCCGGCCAGCTGCTGATCACCAAGGACATCGTGGAAAACGCCAAGCGCAAGCAGAACGTAGTGAACACCTTCAAATCCCTGCTGGCCTACGGGGCCATCCCCGTGGTGAACGAAAACGACACGGTGGCCACGGAGGAGATCGAATTCGGGGACAACGACACCCTGTCCGCCATCGTCGCGACCCTCGTGGAAGCGGACCTGCTGATCCTGCTTTCCGACATCGACGGACTGTACGACAAGAACCCCAACCTCCACGAGGACGCGCGGATCATCTCCCATGTGGACGCCATCGACGAGCGGGTGGAGCATATGGCATCCGGATCCAATTCCAGCGTAGGGACGGGAGGGATGATCACCAAGATCCTGGCCGCCAAGATCGCCAACGAGTCCGGCATCGACATGGTCATCTCCCATGCGGACACGGACCATGTGCTGAGCCGGATTGTCCATGGGGAAGACCTGGGTACCCTGTTCAAGGCCCCGGTCCTCCAGTGAGGCCTCCCTTGGGGAAAAGGGAGTTGCGGAGGGAGGTCCTTGGGATCCGGAAAGGCATGGGTGCCAGCCGACTCCAGGAGGAAAGCGGCCTTCTGGTCCGCAGGATCCTTGCGGAAGTCTGCTACCAAAGCGCCGGTAGGATCCTTGTCTACCGTTCCATGCCTGGGGAGGTACAGACCGACCTGCTGATCCGCACCGCCCTGGCGGACGGGAAGGAAGTCTGCTGCCCCCGGGTCCTGGACAAGCAGCGGATGGAATTTTATGCAATCGAAGGGCTGGAGGGCTTCGTCCGGTCCCCCTTCGGGGTGCTGGAACCTGCTGGGGAGGGGGAACCTGCCGTCCCGGACCGGAACACCCTGGTGGTGGTGCCGGGACTGGCCTTCGACCCCCGGGGAAACCGCCTGGGCTACGGCGGCGGCTATTACGACCGCTATCTGCAGGCCCACCCCCACAGGCTGGCTTGGATCGCCCTGGCCTATGACTTCCAGCTCTTCCCCGAAATCCCGGCGGAACCCTTCGACATCCCCATGGATGTTGTCCTTACGCCAAAAAAGAGGATCCAACCCGGTTGAAGGGTGGATCCTCTTTTTTGAATTATACTTCTTCGTCCTCTTCGTATTCTTCGTCGCCCTCTTCCTCGATCAGGCTGAGGAAGGTGGAGGAGACCAGCTCGAATTCGGCGTCGCTTTCAATGTTCTCCAGATTGGGGGTCGACTCTTCCTCGGAGTACCTGTAGAGGAGCACGTTGTCGGAATTGTCCGGCAGGAGGGCGATGTAGCTCTGTTCCTCCACATCGAAGATGCCCAGGACGGAACATTCCTCCGTGGTGTCGTCGTCCAGCGTCAAGCTGATCTTCTGGTAAGGATGGTCATGGTCGTGTCCGCAACCGCAACCCTCGTCGGAGCAGCCTGCGTCGCCGCAATCGCAACCCTCGTCCGTGCAATCGTCGTCGCCGCAACCGCAACCATGGATTTTATCTTCAGCCATATCCTATTCTCCTTTGAATTTATTTCGGCCGGGGCCCAATAGGGACCAGGCCGGATAGGGTTATTATAACATGTGGGCTGGAAATGTCAAACAACCATTTGTGTCCACGGTTAAAATATCTGATTCACATATGATAATGTCCTATTGTAACGCAAATGATTATGTCCCACTTCCGGTCATGGTGTACAATGAACCTCATGCGACAAAATACAATACATCGAGGTGGCCGCTATCAGAAAGGTAGA
>NZ_JAAEEH010000028.1 GCF_010179735.1 Anaerotalea alkaliphila | reverse complement strand
TCGCTGTAAACAGGTCCGTGGAATAAATGCCGCTCCCTTGCATCACGCCCAAGACCAAAAAAGCACCAGCAATAGCTGGTGCCTATGTTATAAGTTTTTCGGGACATTTTCAAAAACGCTTGACAGGATTATTTTTTGTTGTCCTCCGTCCCCGTGTACAGTTTCTTCTCCAGGAGGGAGGCGATGATGGCCGTGGCCGGTATGGTGAAGATGATGCCGATGGTCCCCACCATGGCCCGCAGGATTTCGGTTCCGATCAGGTCCATGTTGACGACGTTCCTGTAGGGGATGCCGTTCACCATGAAGACCAGCAGGAGGAACATGGAGGAGCCCACATAGGCCAGGATCAGGGTGTTGGCCATGGTGCCCATGACATCCCTGCCGATGTTCATCCCCGATTTGAACAGGTCTGTGGTGCTGTAGAGGGGATTGGCCACCGTCAGCTCGTTGATGGCCGAGGAGATGGAAATGCTCACGTCCATGACGGCACCCAGGGTGCCGATGATGATGGATGCGAACAGGATGCCGGTCAGGTCCATGGGGACGCTGTGCTGGCTGATCATAAGCATCTGCGCTTCCGTGTTTCCGAGCCCCGTCATATGGGTCAGGCTGCCGATCCAGAGGGCCAGGATCCCTGCCGTCAAGGTTCCTGACAGGGTCCCCAGCAGGGAAGACACCGCCTTCTTGTTGAAGCCCGCAATCAGGAACATGGTCGCCACCGTAACGACCGCACTGATGAATACGGCCAAAAAGACCGGATCCCCTCCGTTGATGATCCCCACCAGCATGTAGTAGACGCCGGTCAGGGTGATGCCGAGGGTGACCATGCTCTTCAGGCCCTTGCGCCCGCCCACCCCCAGCATGGTCAAGACGAAGATGCCTCCCAGCAGATAGAGGTATTTGTCCCGCCGGTGCTCGTAGACAAGCGCCTCCAGCACATTCCCCCCCGCATCCAGCTCGAGGATGCAATAGACCTCGTCCCCTGCGTTCAGCTGCAGGTTGTAGGCCATGGCCTCGTCGATGTAGTTGGTCACGGTGAATGTCTGTTCCCGGTAGGGTTCGTCCAGGATCCGCACGCTGGCCTTCTGGACCCGCTGGCGGTACTCCCCTCCGGAAGACTGGTAGGTTTCCATTTCATCGGAAAGTATCTCCTCCACCTTCCCCCGGTACAATTCCGGGAACTGGCCGGAAGCCTCTTCCCCCCGGACCTCCTGGACTCCCGCTCCGAGCAGGAGCAGGAGCAGTCCCAGCAATACGGCGGCAGCTTTGCGTGTCATCCTATCTCTCATCCTTCGACTCCTTGTCCTGGGGATACGGGGCATAAACGATTTCCACCAAAGTCAGTCCATGGGCCGGGGCTGTGGGCCCCGCCTTGTCCCTGTCCCGGGAAATGAGGATTCCATCCATGGCTTCCGGAGCCATGGCTCCCGTCCCCACCTCCAGAAGGGTTCCCGCCATGATCCTGACCATGTTGTAGAGGAATCCGTTGCCTGTCACCTGAAATTCCAGGAGATTCCCCTGGCTCTTCACGGTTGCGGCATACACGGTCCGCACCGTATCCTCCTTGTTTTTCGCCTTTGCGGAGCAAAATGCCTTGAAATCATGGGTTCCCACCCAACGCCCCGCCGCACCCGCCATCCGTTCCACATCCAACGCTTTCTGCATATGGTGGGCGTATCTGCGGTTTTGAGGGAGGGGCACCGGGGCATTGTGGATCTGGTAACTGTATGTCTTGAAATGGGGGGTGTAGCGGGGATGGAACCCCTCCTCCACCGGCTCCCCCCGCTGGACCACGATGTCCGGAGGCAGGAAACGGTTGAAGGCGAAGGGGATCCGTTCCGCCGGAATGGAGGTTTCCGCCTCCAGGAGGGCCACCTGGCCCAAGGCATGGACACCCGCGTCGGTCCTGCTGGCTCCCGTGATCGTGAAGGGTCCGGGAAAAAGGTTCTTTCCCGCCCGCATCATGGCCTCCTGGACGGTGTAGCCGTTCTTCTGCACCTGCCAGCCGGCGTACCGGGTCCCGTCATAGGCGACGGTCAATTTCAATCCCATGGGCACCTCCTGTCAGAGCCAGCGGGCCAGCAGGCCCAGCGCCAGCAGGTAGGCGGCCACCACCAGCGCAGCCGCCACGTCCACCCGGGTATAGGAAAGCCGCTTCATCCTTGTCCTGCCTTCCCCCCCCCTATAGCATCGGGCCTCCATGGCCAGGGCCAGGTCGTCGGCCCTTCTAAAGGAACTGATGAACAGGGGCACCAGGAGCGGAATCAGGCTCTGGGCCTTTTTGACCAGGCCGCCGCTTTCGAAATCGGCCCCCCTGGCCATCTGGGCCTTCATGATCTTGTCCGTCTCCTCCAGCAGGATGGGGATGAAGCGGAGGGCGATGGTCATCATCATGGCGATTTCATGGGCAGGAACCTTGACCTTCTCCCAGGGCTTCAGCAATGCCTCGATTCCGTCGGTCAGGGAGATGGGGGAGGTGGTGAGGGTCAGGATGGAGGAGCCCACGATCAGGAAAATCAGCCGGAGGGCCATGAATACGGCCGTTTCCAGGCCTGTCCGGGTCACCTTGAAGACACCCCATTGGAAGAGCACCGCTCCCCCCGGGGTCAGGAAAAGGTTGATGAAGACCGTCAGGAGGATGATCATGAAGACGGCCTTCAGACCCTTCAGCATGAACCGGGGAGGCACCTTGGAGGCCCGGATGGCCAGCACCAGGAAAAGGAAGGCCACGCCATAACCCGGGGCTCCCTTGGCCAGGAACAGGGACAGGATGAAGGTGAAGGTCAGGACGATTTTCGAACGGGGGTCCATGGAATGCAGGAAGGATTCCGCAGGATAGTATTGCCCCAAGGTGATGTCCCTAATCATGGATCCCACCTCCTTTTGCCGGCCCAGGCGGTCCCAAAAGGCTCCTGATGGCGGCCATCGCCTCTTCCACTGTGGTCACCGTCCCCTCCAGCCCGCATCCTTTCGCTTCCAAGGCCTTCGCCAGATAGGTGACCTGGGGTACGCCCAGCCCCATGGCTTCCAGGTGTTCCACTTCCTGGAACACCTGCTTGGGAGGTCCGTCCATCCGCACCTCCCCCTTGTCCATGACGATGATCCTTTCCACGTGGTTTGCGATGTCCTCCATGCTGTGGGACACCAGGATGACGGTCATGTCCCCTTTCCCGTGGATCCTGCCGATTTCTCCCAGGATTTCATCCCTTCCTTTGGGGTCCAGACCCGCGGTGGGTTCGTCCAGGATCAGGATTTTAGGCCGCATGGCAAGCACCCCCGCGATGGCCACCCGGCGCTTCTGGCCTCCGGACAGTTCGAAGGGGGACGCCTCCTGCATGTCTTCCCCAAGGCCAACCCTGTCCAGGGCGTCCACCACCCGGGAGTGGATTTCGTCTTTGGAGAGCCCCATGTTCGTAGGCCCGAAGGCCACATCCTTGTAGACGCTCATCTCAAAGAGCTGGTGTTCCGGATACTGGAAGACCAGGCCGACTTCCTGGCGTATGTCCTTGAGGCTGGCCCCCTTGGAGTGGATGTCCTTGCCGTGGATCCGGATTTCCCCTGCGGTGGGTTTGAGCAGACCGTTGACCTGCTGGATCAGCGTCGACTTGCCTGAGCCTGTATGGCCCATCAGGCCGATGAATTCCCCGGTCCGGATTTCCAGGTTGACGTTCCTCAGCGCTTCCTTGCGGAAAGGGGTCCCTTCCCCATAGGTAAAATGCAGGTTCCTTATTTCAATCGACATATCGCCCCCACCATTTCCTCAATCGTCAGCAGGTCTACCGGAAAATCGTAGCCCTCCCGTTTCAACCGGCCTGCGATTTCTGTGACTTGGGGGACATCCAGCCCGATGGCCTTCATCTCCTCCGTTCTGGAAAAAACTTCCTTGGGTGTCCCTTGAAAAGCGATCTTCCCTTGGTCCATGACGATGACCCGGTCGGCATGGATGGCTTCATCCATGTAGTGGGTGATCAGGATCACGGTGATCCCCTCATTCCTGTTCAGCTGGAGGGCCGTATCCAGCACTTCCTTCCGCCCGGAGGGGTCCAGCATGGCGGTGGGTTCGTCGAAAATGATGCAGGACGGCCGCATGGCAAGCACACCCGCGATGGCCACCCTTTGCTTCTGGCCTCCGGACAGCTTGTTGGGGGAATGGGTGGCATACTCCCCCATCTCCACCGCATCCAGGGACTGGTCCACCCGCCTCCGGATTTCCTCCGGCTCCACACCCAGGTTCTCGGGACCGAACGCCACATCTTCCTCCACGATCGTGGCGATGATCTGGTTGTCCGGATTTTGGAAAACCATGCCCGCATGCTGCCGGATCTTCCAGACATTCCCCTCTTCCCTGGTGTCCATCCCCTTCACCCGCATCCAGCCCTCCGTGGGCACGAGCAATGCGTTGATATGCTTGGCCAAGGTGGATTTCCCGGAACCGTTGTGTCCCAGGATGGCTATGAACTGGCCTTTCCTTACCTCCAGGTCCAGGCCGTCGATGGCCCGATGGATATGTTCCACTTCGCCGGCATCGTTGTGCTGGTGGTATTCGAAAACCAATCCTTCTCCCACAATCATTTTCTCCATTGCCGTCGCTCCTTCTTGCGCTTTCCTTTGCCGCCTTATAAATTAAGGGATTAAGCGCTATGTCTTAATCCCTCAGTGTTATACAAGTTCGATGATGACTTCTTCGGCGCCGTCGCCTTTACGGGCTCCCAGCTTGACGATCCTTGTGTATCCGCCGTTGCGGTTCGTGTACTTGGGTGCGATGTCGTCAAACATTTTCGCCACCATGTCCACATTTTTCGTGTTGGCTTTCTTGCCGGAGTTCTCTGCGGGAACTTCCTTCACCGGGTACAGCACTTCCAGCATCTTTCTGCGGGCATGCAACCTGGTGGAGTTGTCCTTCTTGACTGTCTTCTGCACTTCCTCGAATACAGTCACTTTCTTGCCATCCACAACTTCTTTGACACGTTTTCCGTCGGAAGTCTTCTTGGGGACCTTCTGTGTGACGGTCACTTCAGTGAAATTGTCCTTTTCCCTCACTGCAAGGGCAATGAGTTTCTCGGCGATTCTGCGAACTTCTTTTGCTTTCGTATCCGTGGTCCTGATCTTGCCATGATAAAGCAAGTTGGTCACTTGGTTTCTCAACAAAGCTTTTCTTTGGGAAGAAGTTCTGCCAAGCTTTCTATATCCAGCCATTTTAACCTCCTGATATCCATGCAGGCCCTTTGATTGACTATTCTTCTCCCGGTCTCAAGGACAAGCCCAATTCATTGAGCTTTGCCAACACCTCTTCCAAGGATTTGCGACCCAGGTTCCGAACCTTCATCATATCGTCGGGTGTCCTGTTTGTTAATTCTTCAACTGTGTTGATACCGGCTCTTTTCAAGCAGTTGTAGGAACGTACAGAAAGTTCCAGCTCATCGATGCTCATTTCCAGTACCTTTTCTTTTTCATTGTCTTCCTTTTCCACCATGATGTCCACATTCTTGGCGCTTTCGGACAAGTCGATGAACAGGTTCAAATGTTCATTCAGGACTCTTGCCGCCAGGCTGAGGGCCTCATCGGGAGAAAGTGTGCCGTTGGTCCAAACTTCCAGTGTCAGCTTGTCGTAATCGGTGATTTGGCCGACACGGGTGTTTTCCACGATCAGATTCACACGCTCCACCGGTGTATAGATGGAATCCACTGGAATCATGCCAATGGGTTGGTCTTCAGCTTTGTTCTTGTCCGCTCCGACATAGCCCCTGCCTTTGGTGATGGTGAGTTCCATGAACAGCTTGCTGTCAGGACCACCGCTCAACGTGGCGACCACCTGGTCCGGATTGACGATTTCGATATCCGGGTCTGCTTGAATGTCGGCGGCGGTCACGGTACCTTCACCCTCGAATTCGATATAGGCAACCTTGGGCTCCAGACTGTCGCTGTTGTTCTTGATGGAAAGGTGTTTGACGTTGAGGATGATTTCCGCAACATCTTCCTTCACTCCTGGGATGGTGCTGAATTCATGCAACACCCCTTCGATCTTCACGCTGCTGACAGCTGCGCCCGGCAGGGAGGACAGCATGATCCTCCGCAGGGAATTGCCGAGTGTGGTGCCGTATCCACGTTCCAACGGTTCAATCACAAATTGTCCATATTTATGATCATCTGATATCTTGACAATATCAATTTTTGGTTTTTCAAAGTCAAACAACTTGGAAGACCCTCCTTTTTTTGTAATCCAATGTTATTTGGAGTACAGCTCGACAATCAGTGTTTCCTGAACAGGAACATCGATTTGGTCTCTCGTTGGAAGTGCGTTCACTTTCACGCTGAAGTTCTCCAAGTCTGCCTGCAACCACTCGGGTACAAGTCTGGATCCCGTCGTTTCGACGATGTCCTTGAACCTCTGGATTCCTCTTGACTTTTCTTTCAGTTCGATCACATCCCCGGCGCTTACACGGTAAGAAGGAATGTTCACGCGTTTGCCGTTGACCAGTACATGGTTGTGTCTTACGACCTGTCTTGCTTCCGTTCTGGAACGTCCAAGACCGGCCCTGTAGACCACATTGTCCAAACGGGACTCAAGGATGATCAGCAGGTTTTCACCGGCGATCCCTTTTTTCTGCTCCGCCAAATCGAAGTAGTTGGCGAACTGTGTTTCCAATACCCCGTAGATCCTCTTGGTCTTCTGCTTCTCACGCAACTGCAGTCCGTACTCGGACATTTTCTTGCGGCTCTTTCCATGTTGCCCGGGAGCAAACGGTCTGCGCTCCATAGCGCACTTTCCGGTAAAGCATCTTTCCCCTTTCAGAAACAGCTTTTCGCCTTCCCTACGACAAAGTCTGCATACCGCGCCTCTATATCTTGCCATTTATTATCTGCACCTCCTACCGATTATACTCTTCTGCGTTTGGGTGGGCGACATCCATTGTGTGGTACCGGAGTCACGTCTTTGATACTGGTTACGTCCAAGCCTGCCGCTTGCAATGCCCTGATGGCTGCTTCCCTGCCGGAGCCGGGACCTTTCACCATGACCTCAACGGTCTTCAGGCCATGTACAATGGCTGCTTTTGCTGCGGTTTCCGCTGCCACTTGCGCCGCGTACGGTGTGGATTTTCTGGATCCTCTGAATCCAAGTCCGCCTGCACTCGCCCATGACAAAGCGTTGCCTTCCACGTCGGTCAATGTGACGATCGTGTTGTTGAATGTGGATTTGATATGTGCTTGACCGCGCTCTATGTGTTTCTTAACACGCTTTTTGCCTACAACTTTTTTGGCAGTCGCTTTCTTTGCCATCGATTCTAAACCTCCTTACAGGTTACTTCTTCTTGTTAGCTACAGTTCTACGCGGACCTTTGCGTGTGCGCGCGTTCGTTTTGGTCTTCTGTCCTCTGACGGGAAGCCCTTTTCTATGACGGATCCCTCTGTAGCAACCGATCTCCATCAGTCTTTTTATGTTCAGTGCGATTTCTCTTCTCAAATCCCCTTCAACCTGTTGACTTGCGTCAATGATCTCGCGGATTTTTGCGACTTCATCGTCTGTCAGGTCCCGGATCCTTGTATCAGGATTGATTCCGGCTTCGCGGAGGATTCTTTGGGAGCTTGCCCTTCCTACGCCATAAATGTATGTTAAACCGATTTCTACACGTTTTTCTCTTGGTAAGTCAACACCAGCAATACGAGCCATGTTATCTTTACACCTCCAACTAAATAATGAACTTTCGTTAACCGTTAAAGCTGCATGAACTCTCAATCTTGAATACGGCGGTGAAAGACATATCCAAGCCTGGAACCATGGCAACCTGCCTGCCTGTCCCACCGGAATCCATGCAACTCACAATGTTTCCGTACGACAGGATTGGGGCAATTCTTTACAACGCATCCAGGTGATTCATTGTCCGTCATTGCCACAACAGCTTACATAATACCACAATTAAAAATTATAACACATTACGCTCTATGTTTCAAGAACTTTTTGCCGAAGGGCGCCTGGACACCCTCCGGCCTTAAGGTTCTTAGCCTTGCTTTTGCTTGTGCTTCTTGTTCTCACAGATTACGCGAATGATGCCTTTTCTTTTGATGACCTGGCACTTCTCGCAAATCGGTTTTACGGATGCCCTAACTTTCATCGCTAACACTCCTTTCAGGCTCCAACCTTACGAGCCTACTTGTCCCGCCAGATGATGCGTCCTTTGGTAAGGTCGTAAGGTGACATTTCTATGGTTACCTTGTCGCCCGGCAGAATCCGGATATAGTGCATCCTGAGTTTTCCGCTGATGTGCGCCAAGATCTTATGTCCATTTTCCAGTTCCACCTGGAACATGGCGTTGGGCAGCTTTTCGACCACTCTGCCCTCAACTTCGATTACATCTTTCTTAGACATGGTTTGAACCTCCGATCATTGTCTTGGTACTTGTTGCAGTTCGAACAATTGATTCCTGATTTCCGCATTTGAAATTTTCTCTTCGTTTTCATGTTTTGCTTTCAGGCCTTCCAGGACCATATGCATCGGCTGTACATGTTTCATCTTCTTCTTCTTCGGGTTGTCCAGCCTCCTGGCCTCACCGTCCACCAGAAAAAGATACTCGCCTTCGACCGCATCCACCATATAGGTTTTGCCTTTATCCCGGCCAGCCTTAGATATGACCACTTGCCCAAACTCAAAATCCATCATACGTACACTCCATTCTAGTCGACCGTCAACAGCTCGCAGCCGTCCTCTGTCACTAAAACCGTATTTTCATAATGCGCCGACAGTGTACCGTCCAAGGTGACCACTGTCCAGTCATCGTCCAAAATGCGTACTTCGTACTTTCCTGCATTGACCATGGGCTCGATTGCCAACACCATGCCTGATTGAAGTTTAGGGCCGCGACCGATTGGCTTGTAATTGGGAATCTGGGGCTCCTCATGGAGGGAACGCCCGATTCCGTGGCCAACCAAGTCCCGTACAACGGAAAAGCCGTGGCTTTCCACATATTTCTGGATTGCATGGGATATCTCGTGCAGATGGGCGCCGGGTTTGATCGCCCGAATCCCAGCAAAGAAGCTTTCCTCCGCAACCCGGACCAGTTCCACAGCTTCGCTGTCTCCCTGGCCCACTACATAGCTCCTGGCGGCATCGGAATGGTAGCCGTTAAAATAGGCTCCGATGTCGATGCTCACCAGGTCGCCCTCCTGGATCTGTCGCAGACCCGGGATCCCGTGGACCACCTCGTCGTTGATGGACACACAGATGGACGCCGGATAGCCGCTGTAGCCTTTGAAGGACGCCTTGGCGTTCTGGCTGCGGATGTACTCCTCCGCCGCCTTGTCCAACTCCAGGGTCGTCATTCCCGGCTTCAGGATTCCTGCCAGCAAGGAGTGCGTCCTTGCCACGATCTTTCCTGCCTGCCGCATGATTTCTATTTCTTGTTCCGATTTGATTGTAATCGACATCCTACGCACCCACAGCTTGCATGATGGCTTCGGTTATTTGGTCTATCTCCAAACGGCCGTCGATGGTTGTAAGGAGTCCTCTTTCGTCATAATACTCGATCAAGGGTTTTGTCTGTTCATGGTATACTGCCAACCTTTTCTTTACGGTTTCCGGCTTGTCGTCTTCCCGCAAAGTCAGGCTGCCACCACATGCGTCGCAGACATTCTCGACTTTCGGCGGGATGTTCTCGACATGGTAGGTCGCACCGCATTTCACACAAGCACGTCTTCCCGACATGCGGCGTATGATCGTTTCGTCTGCCACATCGATGTCCACCGCACAATCAATGGCTTCCCCCATCTTCTTCAACGACGCTTCCAGGCTTTCCGCCTGGGGAATGGTCCTTGGAAATCCATCCAGGATGAATCCGTTCTTGCAATCGTCTTCCCTGATGCGGTCCGCCACCAGATCCACTACCAAAGCATCCGGAACGAGGAGGCCTTTGTCCATGTAGGTCTTCGCCTTTCTCCCAAGCTCCGTACCGCCTTTGATGTTCGCTCTGAAGATGTCGCCCGTAGAGATATGGGGAACATTGTATTTCTCCGCAAGTATTTTTGCCTGGGTGCCCTTGCCCGCACCCGGTGCCCCCAGCATGATCAGTTTCATACTCCTGCCTCCCGTCTTAGAAGTCTATGTGTTCAAGAAGCCCTTGTAATGCCTCATAACCATCTGCGCTTCCACCTGTTTGATCGTGTCAAGGCATACGCCTACGACAATCAGCAGGGAGGTTCCACCGAAAGAGATGGAAACTTTGGTCGCCGCCGAGAGAATGATCGGAGCGATGGCCACGATACCCAGCAAAAGGGCACCGATGAACACGATTCTATTCAGGATATTCGTAAAGTAGTCCACTGTGGGTTTGCCCGGACGGATTCCTGGAATGAACCCTCCGTTCTTCTTCATGTTGTTGGCGATTTCAATTGGATTGAAAATGATCGCCGTGTAGAAATACGCGAACAGGATGATCAGCACAAAATAGATGACCGCTCCCACCGGGGATGTGTAGTAGTTCAGGAAACCGACTACCGCCCCCCAGGCGCCTGTAGGCGAGGCTGTAAAGAAGCTGGTGATGGTTGCAGGGAACTGCAGCAGGGATGATGCGAAAATAACCGGAATCACACCAGCCATATTCACCTTCATGGGGATGTGGGTGGATTGGCCTCCGTAGACCTTCCTGCCCTGCACCCTTTTCGCATACTGCACAGGAATCCTGCGCTCACCCAGTTGGATCAGCACCACCAGGACCACCATGGCCAGAAACACCAGAAGCAGCACCGCCGTGGTCAGGTACTTGCCCTGACGCACCTGGTCTCCCAGCAGATTGGCACCTGCGGGAATCCTGGAGATGATGTTGATGAAGATGATCAGGGAGATGCCGTTTCCGATCCCCTTCTCATTGATCTGCTCGCCGATCCACATCAGGAACGCCGTTCCGGCGGTCATGGACAAGACGGCCACTATCACCGAAGACGCGTTGTAGTTTGTGAAAATCCCCTGGATGCTGATGGAGATGGCGATCGCTTGGATCAGCGCCAGCACCACGGTGGCATACCGGGTGATTTTCGCTATCTTGCGTCTTCCGTCCTCCCCTTCCTTTTGCATTTCCTCAAGCGCGGGAATCGCAATGGTCAGAAGGTTCATGATGATGGAGGCATTGATGTAGGGGATGATTCCCATGGCGAACAGGGTCATATTCTGAAAGGCCCCTCCTGAGAATGCGTCGAACATTCCCAGCAGGTCCAGGTTGCTTTGTTCAAAGTAATCTACGAGCTGCTTGCTGTCCACACCCGGAATGGGGATATGGGCCCCCAAGCGGATGACGACAAACATCAGCAATGTATAGAGGATTTTCTTGCGAAGGTCCACCAGCTTAAAAGCATCTCTCAGTGTTTTGAACACCTAGATCACCTCGGCTTTCCCACCAGCTGCTTCAATTTTTTCAATGGCTGCCTGGCTGAAAGCATTGGCTTTAACAGTCAATTTTTTGGCGATTTCACCGTAACCGAGAATTTTCACGCCATCCTTGGGGTTTTTGACCAGACCGCTTTGGATCATTGCTATAACGTCCACTACGGCGCCGTCTTCAAACCTGTCCAAAGCCTGCAGGTTGATGCCAACAATCTCCTTGGAATTCCTGTTGGTGAAGCCTCTTTTGGGGAGACGCCTGTACAAGGGCATCTGTCCACCCTCGAATCCGGGGCCTTTTCCGCCTCCGGAACGGGCTCCTTGTCCTTTATGTCCACGGCCTGCTGTCTTGCCGTTTCCAGATCCATGGCCTCTGCCTTTTCTGTAGCCGGCTTCGTTTGCGCCAGCATTCGGTCTCAAGTCTGTCAAGTTCATTTCCTTACACCTCCTCGCCTATGATTATATTTCTTCCACTTTCACCAAATGGCTGATTTTTCTTACCATTCCACGGATTGCGGCGTTGTCCTGCTGCTCCACGCTTTTGTTCAGCTTGGTCAGCCCCAACGCTTCCGTCGTCTTTTTGTGCTTAGGAATGGATCCGATTGTCGACCTTACCAAAGTGATTTTCAATTTGCCTGCCATCGTGGTTCCCTCCTAACCTAAAATCTCGCTGACGGACTTGCCACGCAGCTTTGCTACCTGTTCAGGTGTCTTCAAGCCGGCCAGTCCATTGATGGTTGCCAATACAACGTTGTTCTTGTTGTTGGATCCCAAGGACTTTGTCCGGATGTTCTTGACCCCTGCCAACTCAAGCACTGCACGGGCAGGTCCGCCTGCGATGACGCCTGTTCCGTCCGGAGCCTTTTTCAGGAGCACAACGGCGCTTCCGAAATTTCCCATGAAGTCGTGGGGAATGGTTCCGTTCTTGTCGATCGGCACGTGGATCAGTTTTTTCTTTGCATCTTCAATTCCTTTGCGGATCGCTTCAGGAATCTCTGTAGCTTTTCCCATGCCTGCACCTACGTGCCCATTGCCGTCGCCAACGACGACAATCGCGGCGAATCTGAAGTTCCGTCCACCTTTAACGACTTTTGTAACACGTCTGATGGTGACGACCTTTTCAGTAAGCTCAAGCGCACTGGCATCTATGATTGTACGTTTCATCTACTTGCCTCCTGTCTTAGAATTTCAGTCCAGCTTCTCTGGCAGCATCCGCCAAAGCTTTCACTTTTCCATGGTAGATGTATCCTCCACGGTCAAATACAACGGTTTCGATTCCTTTTTCCAAAGCCTTTTTGGCTACTGCCGCGCCAACGGCCGCCGCTGCTTCCACATCGTTTGTTTTTGCCACAGCTTCTGCAACTGCTTTTTCCATTGTGGAGGCTGCAACCAAAGTATGGCCTTTGACATCGTCTATGACTTGCGCGTAGATGTGGTTGTTGCTTCTATATACACTCAAGCGTGGTCTGTCTGCCGTACCACTGATCTTGTTCCTGAGCTTCATGTGCTTTTTCACACGAACCTTGGTTCTTGCTTCTTTTTTAATCATCTTGGATTCACCCCTTTACTATTTTTTACCGGATTTTCCTTCTTTGCGTTTGATGACTTCATTCGCATATTTGATTCCTTTGCCCTTGTAAGGCTCTGGCGGTCTCTTGAATCTGATTTCCGCCGCGAACTGTCCCACACGCTCTTTGTTGATGCCTTTGACGATGATGACGTTGGTTCCTTCCACGACAGTTTCGATTCCTTCAGGATCTTCCATTTCTACGGGATGGCTATATCCAAGGGAGAATACAAGTTTTTTTCCTTGCTTCTGTACTCTGTATCCTACACCGTTGATTTCCAGCTTCTTCTCGAAACCTTTGGTGACACCTTCAACCATATTGGACAACAAAGTTCTGGTCAATCCGTGCAGGGCCCTCATCTTCTTCAGGTCGTTGGGTCTTGCGACTTCCAAACGGTTCTCTTCCAAAGAGATTTTCATTTCCTTGGGCAGTTGTCTTTCCAATGTTCCTTTGGGGCCTTTGACAACGACGGTGTTGTCTTCGCCGATTTTAATTTCCACACCTGCGGGCACTTCCACAGGCTTTCTTCCGATCCGTGACATTTCTTTTCCTCCTAACGGTTGCATTGTAATAGCCGGAGCTACTTTTTCACCTTGTATCTACCAGATGAACGCGATGACTTCGCCACCAATGTTTTGCTTTCTGGCTTCCTTGTCAGTGATGACACCTTTGTTTGTGGAGATGATGGCTGTTCCAAGGCCTCCAAGCACTCTTGGCAGTTCTTCCTTGGCTGCGTACACGCGCAGGCCGGGTTTGGAAATCTTCTTGATTCCGGAGATTACCTTCTCGTTCTTATCTTTACCGTACTTAAGCTCCGCACGGATCACTTTAAAGTTTCCTTCATCCACAATCTTGTACCCCTTGATGTAGCCTTCATTCACCAGGATGTCCACGATTGCCAGTTTCATCTTGGAAACGGGGATGTTCACGAAATTATGCTTGGCCACGTTGGCGTTGCGGATTCTTGACAGCATATCTGCAATAGGATCGCTCATTGTCATGGGTGTTGCCTCCTTCCTTCTCTGTACTTACCAGCTGGCTTTTCTAACGCCAGGGATTTGTCCTTTATATGCGAGTTCACGGAAGCAGATTCTGCAGATTCCGTATTTTCTCAAATATCCGTGGGGTCTTCCGCAGAGCTTGCAACGCGTGTAAGCCTGTGTGGAAAACTTGGCAGGACGTTGTTGTTTTACCTTCATACCAGTTTTTGCCATCGTGGACCTCCTTATTTTCTAAAGGGCATTCCGAACAGTGTTAACAGTTCTCTTGCTTCTTCATCGGTTTTGGCTGTTGTGACGAAGATGACGTCCATGCCGCGGACTTTGTCGATCTTGTCGTATTCGATTTCCGGGAAAATGATCTGCTCCTTGATTCCAAGGGCATAGTTTCCTCTGCCGTCGAAGGAGTTGGGGTTAACACCTCTGAAGTCGCGCACACGGGGCAACGCCAGGTTGATGAGGCGGTCTGCGAATTCATACATCCTTTTTCCGCGCAGCGTCACTTTGGCGCCGATGTTCATGCCTTCCCTAAGTTTGAAGGCGGCTACGGATTTCTTTGCCTTCAGCACCAAGGGCTTCTGTCCGGAAATGATCTGCAGGTCGCCTACAGCGAAGTCCAGCACCTTCTGGTTCTCTTTTGCTTCGCCCACGCCCATGTTGATGATGATCTTTTCGATTTTGGGAACTTCCATGATGCTTTTGTATTCGAACTTCTTCATCATGGCTTCCTTGATTTCCTTGTTGTATGTCTCAATCAATCTACTCACGGATTTGACCTCCTCTCTTCTAGTCTATCAATTCGCCGGTGGATTTGGCGACTCTTTGACGGACGGTTTTCTGTACGCCGTTTCTTTCTTCTGTCGTCACCTTGATGCCGAGCCTTGTGGGCTTGCCCTTGTGCAGGTACATGACATTGGAAGCGTCGATGGCCGCTTCCTGGTGAACGATTCCACCCTGTTGGTTGGAGGGGCTCGGCTTCGTGTGTTTGGTGATCATGTTGACACCCTCCACTACCACTCTTCCCTTCTTGCGGTCGATGGAATGGATCTTTCCTTCTTTGTTCTTATCTTTACCGGCGATGACTCTAACGTTGTCGCCGACTTTCAGTTTAATGTTTGCCACTTGTTACACCTCCTACAATACTTCTGGTGCTAAAGACAGGATTTTCATGTATTTCTTTTCTCTCAGCTCCCTGGCTACGGGTCCGAAGATCCTTGTTCCCTTGGGGGTCTTGTCGTCTTTGATGATGACAGCGGCATTCTGGTCGAATTTGATATATGAGCCGTCTTTACGACGTACGCCTTTGACTGTACGTACGACAACCGCCTTGACAACGTCGCCTTTTTTAACAACGCCACCTGGTGTTGCATCTTTAACCGTAGCGACAATCACATCACCGATGTTGGCATATCTTCTCGTGGAACCGCCCATTACGCGGATACACAAAAGTTCTTTGGCCCCAGTGTTGTCAGCTACTCTAAGTCTTGATTCCTGTTGAATCATGCTTAAGCCTCCTTCTTCCGGTCACAGCCATGGATCCACAGCCGCAACAAACCCTATGCTATTTTACTTTCTCGATGATTTCTACGAGTCTCCACCTTTTGTCCTTGGACAACGGTCTGGTTTCCATCACTTTCACTTTGTCGCCGATCTGGCATTCGTTGTTTTCGTCATGTGCCTTCAGCTTGTAGGTTCTCTTGATTACCTTCCCGTAAAGAGGATGCTTCACACTGTTGACGATTTTCACAACAATCGTTTTATCCATCTTGTCGCTCGACACGATTCCAACACGCGTTTTTCTCATATTTCTATCAGCCACGGTATTTCCTCCTCTCCAGATGACTACTTAGCCGGTTTCAGCTGTTCAGTCATAATTGTTTGTATCCTGGCTATGTTTTTACGAACCTCGGTAATTCTGCTTGTGTTGTCCAACTGGTTGGTCGCATTCTGGAATCTGAGGTTGAATAATTCTTTTTTGGCTGCTACCAATGCTTCGGAAAGTTCCGCAGCGGATTTGTTTCTCAATTCATCCATCATTTTAGTTGTTTTCACAATTATCACCGCCTTCTAACTCTGCGCGAGAAACGATTTTGCATTTTACAGGCAATTTGTGTGTCGCAAGCCGCAATGCTTCTCTTGCTACATCTTCTTGTACACCGGCAAGTTCGAACATGACCCGGCCGGGCTTGACAACCGCTACCCAGTATTCGGGAGATCCCTTACCGGAACCCATCCGTGTCTCGGCAGGCTTGGATGTTACGGGCTTGTCGGGGAAAATCTTGATCCAAACCTTACCGCCACGCTTGATATGGCGGGTCATCGCGATACGCGCGGACTCGATCTGGTTGGCCGTGATCCAGCAGGGCTCGGTGGCCACGATGCCGAATTCACCGTACATGATTGTATTTCCTCTCAAAGCTTTTCCGCGCATGTTTCCACGGAACTGCTTGCGTCTTTTAACTCTTTTTGGCATTAACATTTATTGTTCGCTCCCTTCTGTCTTAACTTTTTCAGGAAGAACTTCACCATTGTAGATCCAAACTTTCACACCGATTTTTCCATACGTGGTGTTTGCTTCAGCAAATCCATAATCGATGTCCGCACGCAGTGTCTGCAGGGGGATGGTTCCTTCGCTGTAGCTTTCGCCACGGGCGATTTCCGCTCCGCCAAGACGTCCGGAACAGGCAACCTTGATTCCCAGGGCGCCGGATTTCATGCTGCGTCCCATCACTTGCTTCATTGCCCTTCTGAAAGACACGCGGTTCTCCAACTGCTGGGCCACGTTCTCCGCAACCAGCTGGGAGTCCTTCTCCGGTCTTTTCACTTCCACAATGTTGATGAACACTTTGCTTTGAGACATCTTCTGCAGTTCGGCACGCAGCTCTTCGATGGCGGTTCCGCCCCTGCCGATGACGATGCCGGGTTTTGCAGTATATATGTTGATCTTTACGCGCTCGGAGGCTCTCTCGATTTCAATCTTGGAAATGCCTGCGGCATAAAGCTTTTTCTTCAGGAACTTTCTCATTTTATAATCTTCAACGATCAGGTCCGAGAAGCTCTTCTTGTCGGCGTACCACTTGGAGTCCCATCCTTTGATGATCCCAACCCTTAGGCCATGAGGATTTACTTTCTGTCCCATGCTCTACCTCCTATCTATCTTTCGTTCAAAATGATTGTGATATGACTTGTTCTCTTTTCGATCCTGTACGCTCTACCCTGCGCTCTGGGCCTCACCCTTTTCAGCGTAGGGCCCGCTCCCGCAAAGCACTCGTCCACATAAAGCTTCGCAGCATCCAGACCATTGTTGTTTTCCGCATTGGCCACCGCCGATTTCAATACCTTCTCGATCACCCTTGCACCATACCGGGGCGTGAACGCCAAGATGCCGATTGCAGACGCCACGTCTTTTCCCCTGATGGTGTCCAGAACGATTTTGGCTTTGGTCGTGGATAATCTTGCATAGGAAACCTTAGCACTGGGTCTTGTATCTTTAATTGCATTTCTTTCGCGTTTTATCTGACTTCTGTGTCCTTTAGCCATTGTACAGCCTCCTTTCGCCTATTACCGGACTCTGGATTTCTTTTCGTCTTTTCCGTGTCCCCTGTAGGTCCTGGTCATAACGAACTCACCCAGTTTGTGCCCTACCATGTCTTCATTGATGTATACCGGCACATGTTTTCTTCCATCATATACTGCAATGGTCAGACCAACCATGTTCGGGAAAATCGTGGAACGTCTGGACCAGGTTTTAATCACTGTATTGCTTCCGCTTGCCGCAGCCGCTTCTACCTTCTTCAACAGATGGTCATCGGCGAACGGTCCTTTTTTCAATGAACGAGCCATTCAAGTAACCTCCTTCTCGTTATTCAGTGGGCGACAACGCTTATTTGCCGCCACGTTTCCTTACGATATATTTGTTGGAATGCTTGTTTTTCTTTCTTGTCTTGTAGCCAAGCGCAGGCTTGCCCCAAGGTGTCATCGGACTCGGACGGCCAACAGGCGCCTTTCCTTCTCCACCACCATGTGGATGGTCGTTGGGGTTCATGACGGAACCACGGACTGTAGGACGGATTCCCATGTGGCGCTTCCGGCCGGCTTTACCGATGGTGATCAGTTCATGGTCGACGTTTCCGACCTGGCCGATGGTTGCCCTGCATTGGATGGGAACCATGCGCATCTCTCCGGAGGGGAGGCGCAGTGTCGCGAACTTGCCTTCTTTCGCCATGAGCTGCGCCACGTTGCCAGCGGAACGGACAAGCTGTCCGCCTTTGCCGGGTTTCATTTCAACGTTGTGCACGCTGCTTCCCACAGGGATGTTGATCAAAGGCAGGGTGTTTCCGATGCGGATTTCCGCTTCCGGTCCGTTCATGAGCTTGTTGCCCACTTTCAGCCCGTTTGGAGCCAGGATGTAGCTCTTCTCGCCATCCGCATATGCGATCAAGGCGATGTTGGCCGTACGGTTGGGGTCGTATTCGATGCTGACCACTTTCGCGGGAATGCCGTCTTTGTTTCTCTTGAAATCAACCATCCTGTACTTGATCTTGGAGCCGCCTCCACGATGCCTGACAGTGATTTTCCCTTGATTGTTGCGGCCGGAATGCTTCTTGAGCGTTACAACCAATGATTTCTCCGGGGTCGAAGTTGTGATCTCTTCAAATGTGGAAGAAGTCATATGCCTTCTGGAAGGCGTATATGGACTAAACTTTTTAATACCCATGATAGTCTCTCCTTTCGTTTTTTCAAAGCTAACACGGTACCGTGTGTATCTATTAGAATGCAGGAACTACATTCCTTCGAAGAATTCGATGTCCTTGCTTTCTGCAGTTAAGGTTACAATCGCTTTTTTCGTCTTTGCCGTCTTGCCGGATGTGGTTCCGCGTCTTTTGGTCTTCCCATCCTTGTTGGATGTGTTCACCTTGGAGACTTTGGCGCCTTCGAACATTCTTTCCACAGCTTCCTTGATCTGGCCTTTTGTAGCCTCAGGGTGCACCAGGAAAGTATATTTCTTATCGGACATGGCTTCCATGCTCTTTTCAGTCACAACAGGCCTCAGAAGCACGTCATAGTATTTGATGTCTGCCATTATGCGTATACCTCCTCGATTGAAGCAACCGCTTCTTGTGTCACTACACATGCGTCATATTTCAACAGGTCGCATACATTGATCGTATTGACGGACGCTGTCTTAACATTCGGCAGGTTCCTTGCGGACAGCACGACATTCTTGTCGTTGTCGCTGATGACCACCAGGGCTTTGCCTACTTTCAGGTTGTCCAGCACGGCCACCATGTTCTTGGTTTTGACTTCGTCAAACGCCAGCTTGTCCAAAACGATGAACTTCGCTTCGTTCACCTTTGCGGTGAGGGCAGATTTCAATGCCGCACGCTTTTCCTTCTTGTTGAGCTTGAAGGAATAGTCTCTCGGTTTGGGGGCGAATACCACACCACCACCTGTCCACTGGGGTGAACGGATGGATCCCTGTCTTGCCCTGCCTGTTCCTTTTTGCTTCCAAGGCTTTCTTCCCCCACCCCTTACTTCGGCACGGGTCAAAGCGCTTTGTGTTCCTTGACGACTGTTTGCAAGCTGTTGCACAACAGACATATGCATCAGATTGTTGTTGATCTCCACGGCGAAAATATCATCATTCAATTCCACTTCGCCGACTTGCTTGCCTTCCATATTATAAACAGCAACTTTAGCCATTCTCGTGTTCCTCCTTCCTGCAAACTCTAAGCTTTCACAGCATCTCTAACGACAACGATGGATTTCTTGGGTCCGGGCACTGCGCCTTTTACAAGAATCAGGTTCTTTTCAGCATCCACGCGCACAACTTCCAGGTTCTGCACGGTTACGGCTTCCGCACCCATGTGTCCTGCAAGTTTTTTGCCTTTGAACACTTTCGCGGGATATGCGGACGAACCCATGGATCCGGCGATCCTATGGCTCTTGGAACCGTGTCCCATGGGGCCTCTGCTCTGTCCATGCCGCTTGATTGCGCCTTGGTAGCCTTTACCTTTGGAAACGCCGGATACGTCGATCAGGTCGCCGGATACGAACACATCCGCCTTGATCTCCTGTCCCACCAGGAACTCTTCCGCATTGTCCAGTCTGAACTCTTTCAGGATCCGCTTCAGGGGAACGCCCGCTTTTGCGAAATGTCCTTGCAGGGGTTTGCCCACGTGCTTCTCTTTTCCGTCCACAAATCCGATCTGGATTGCGCTGTACCCGTCGTTGGCCTGGGTCTTCACCTGCACCACGGAGCAGGGGCCCGCTTCCAATACCGTTACAGGCACCAGTGTGCCGTCTTCCATGAAAATCTGTGTCATGCCGATTTTTTTTGCAATAATCGCTTTTTTCATTTTCTTCCTCCAATTAATCTACAGCGGATTACAAGTTCTGCAATCATCCTAGACGGTTCCTTCAAGGGTTCCCCCTTGATCTATACCTTCAACGGATCATTTCACGTCTACTTTAATATCCACGCCAGCCGGCAGTTCCAAACGCATCAACGCGTCTACGGTTTTTGCAGTCGGCATCATGATATCGATCAACCGCTTGTGTGTCCTTTGTTCGAATTGCTCTCTGGAGTCCTTGTACTTGTGCACCGCCCTCAGGATCGTAACCACTTCCCTTTTTGTAGGCAGGGGAATGGGGCCGCTGACTGTAGCTCCCGTTTTCTTAGCGGTTTCGATGATTTTCTTTGCGGATTGGTCGATCAATTGATGATCGTACGCCTTCAAGCTGATTCTCATTTTTTGTGTTGCCATAAAAAAAGTCGCCTCCTTTTCGTACTTTCTTGTACGACAAGTGGTGACTGTACATTTTGCCGTGTGTATCGCGTTACACAGGAGCAAGCAATGGTTTAGGATTGCTATTTGATTGTACAGTGATCTTGTCGCCAGTTTCATGAACATGACTTTCGCTCCGTGGAAATTCCCCACAATACTTGTGCGGCAACCTTCCACATCATCGCTATCATTGTCACAGCATTTAATATTATACCCCAGTGTCCTGCAAAAATCAACACTTTTATTTAAGGATTTCAAGGATTTTCGGCAGGAAGATCATCGCCCCCAGAACCACGGACACCAGGGCCATGAGAAGCACCGCTCCCGCGGCCACATCCTTGGCCCGTTCCGCCAGGTCATGGTACTCCTGGGTGACCAAGTCCACGGCGGTTTCCAGCGCCGTATTGATCATTTCCAGCACCAGCACGTTGGCGGAAACCAAAACCAATACCATCCACTCCTGGCGGCTGATTCCTAGGAACGCCGCCAAGAGAAAGGCCATCCCCATGATGGCCAGTTGGATGGTGAAATTCCGTTGTGTCTTGAATACGATGCGGATGCCCGTATGGGCATACCTGTAGGATTCCTTGAACTTGCGCATCTTTGCCTCCTGGCGCTTCTATGTGGTGGAACTCCTGGCCCGGAGGGCCTGGGTGAAGATCTGCATGTCCCCGCTGTCCACCGGGGCGCTGATGTGGGTGTCCACCTTAGGGTCTTCCCCCTCTTGGATCGCCTGGATGGCTCCGCTCCGGACCATCTCGACGAACAGCTCGGCAAGCCGGGGGTCGAATTGCCGTCCCCCCTCCTCCTCGATGATCCGCAGGGCGTATTCCACCCTGTAGGCTTGCTTGTAGGTGCGCTTGGAGATCATGGCGTCGAAGGAATCCGCCACGCACAGGATCCTGGCCGCCAGGGGGATGTCCTCCCCCGCGAGCCTGCGGGGATATCCTTTCCCGTCGTAGCGCTCATGGTGGCCGATCACCGCGGGTATGACATAATCAAGGGAAGGCAGGTAGCGGATGATCCCGATGGAGTTCTCCACATGGTTCTTCATGAGCCCGTATTCCTCTTCGCTCAGCTTCCCCGGCTTGTTCAGGATCTGTTCCGGAATGCCGATCTTGCCGATGTCGTGGAGCAGGGCAGCCTCCCGGACGATTTCCACGTACTCCTCGTTCATTCCGAAGCTCCTTGCCAATGCGGTGGCATAATATGCCACGTTCTTGGAATGGCTGAACGTATAGTGGTCCTTGGTGTCGATGGCGGCGGTCAGCGCGTAGATGGTGGAAGCATATTCGGAATAGATGCTCTCCTTCTTCTTCTCCTCCACCACGGAAGGTTGTCCGGCCTCCTTCTCCCGGCTGGAATAGACCCTGATCGCGTTCTTGCCGTTGCGTTTGACCTGGTAGACGGCCATGTCCGCATTGTCCACCAGCTGCCGCACGTTGGATGCCGCATACGGTATGGAACAGACCCCGCCGCTGACGGTCAGCACCTTCATGAGGTATTCGGAATCCCGCTTGTTCATGCCCAGGATCTGCTTGCGTATGGTTTCCGCCAGGTTCTTGGCCGAGAGAAGGTCGTACATGGGCAATATGACCGCGAATTCCTTGCCGCTGTAGCGGGCCACATATCCGTTCTTCCCCACACTGGCTTTGATGATGCCGGCCACCGCCTGCAGCGCCTTGTCCCCTTCCTTGGTCCCGTACAGCTGGTTGTACAGCTTGAAATCGTCCAGGTTGAGGATCACCAGGCCCAGGGAGCGGTCCTTGCTCTTCTCATACTCCTCGTTCAGGATCTCGTAGAAGTACTTCCTGTTGTAGAGCCCCGTCAAATCGTCCATCCTGGCCTCCAGATAAGCCTTTTCATACAACCTGGAATTCTTCAGGGCGATGGAACCCACGGAGTCCACGGAGGAGAGGAAGCTGATGTCGTCGTAGGTGTATTCCTTCTTTTTCTCCTTGGCCGGCAGGAGTACGATGCCCACCAGCTCCTGGCCATCCTTCAGGGGAACCAGGCACTCCACTTCCAAATTCTGCAGCTTCCGCTTCTCTTCTTCCCACATGGACTTGTAGGAAACCGTCCTGACAAAATCCTTCATCAGCAGGCACCGGTCATTCTTTTCCAGCCATTGGACCACCGGATTGTCCTTTTTCAAGGAAAAGCTCCTTGAATCCAGGGGATTGGCGCTGTGCCCGATGCGGAAATCCCCGCTGCCGTGTTCGGCCACGCAGATGTGCACCCGCTTCACAGGCAATGTCTTCTGGATGACCACCACCAGCTCCTCCATGATCTCCTTCATCTCCAAGCTTTTCGACACCGCTTGGCTGAATTCCTGGAGGTTCTTGGCCTGGATAACGTCTTCCTTGGCGAAGAGGCTGTCGATGAAGCGTTTCATGACCAGATAGATCAGCGCGGTGATGCTCGTGAAGATGACGGACATGATCAGGACGTCATAGCGGGCGGCTGCAGGCAGTTTTGCCCGGATGAACGCCTCCATGGACCCGAACAGGTTGAAGAACAGCAGCACGGACAGCAAGCCCGCCAGGAGGTAATAGCTCCCCCGGGACATGAGCATCCGCAGCTTGAAGGTGTTTTGCCTGTAGAGGACGAAGAACAGCAGGCAGGCGTTCAGGACCCCTGCCAGGATGTCCGCCGGAAATCCTTTGAAGTAGGGGAACACCACCACCAGGTTCCCCAAAAACATCAGCAGCCCTCCCAAAAGGATGGGAGCGAATTGCCTGCCTCCGAGTTCCCTGCTCTTGGTGTGCTTCCCCAAAAGGTACACCAAATGGAGGAGCACCATGCCGCAAAGCACGAAATACACCCCCACACGCCATGTGGGGTGATAGACGAAAAGGACTTCCCCGTTCCTCCGGACCATGGCCGGCGCCTCCAGAAAGAGGCCGGTGGCGATGTTCACTCCGTTGACCCCCAGGAGGAGGACCGGCCAAAGGTAATGGGCCAATCCTTTGCGCCCTTCCACCAGGGAATTCACAAACAGGTAATAAGTGTAGGGCAGGAGGGAAATACCCAAAAGGGAAACATCATACCAGAGCTTGGTGGAGGGCCAGATTTGGCTCCGCATGAAAAGGGAACCTCCCGTCCAAAGGATCAAGGTGACCAGTACGGACAGGAAGGCGTTCCCCAGCTTCGTCTTCTGGGCTCCCAGAAAGGCGAACAGCAAAAATCCATAGCACACCAGGGCCAGAATTGGAATCAGCGCATAATTTCCCGTCATGCATAGCACCTCCTTTTGGGGGCATACGACTCCTGCTGGAGACGCAACAGCTCACCCACTTCAAGGGAGGACGGGTTGATCCTGCGGATCCTGTTCCCCGTACGGCGCTCGTACTCCGCAAAGGTTCCGCAGCGCAGGATGGTCACGGCCAACGGGTCCATTCCCAGAATCCGCTTCAGGTCGGTGTAATCCTGGTCCACATATTTGAAATACACGCCCAGATGCTCCTTGAGGATTTCCCTGCTCACCGCATGGCTCGCCAGGGAGTCTTCCTCCATCTCCACGAACATGTGCATGTAAGGCCTGTTGTTTTCGTTGTATTCCTTGACCGCCATCCACTCCTGCACCTGCAGGCCGGAAAGCTCCACCACGCTCCGGATGGAGTTCTCCGTGATCCTTGTGAAGCCGGCGATGTCGATGACGGTGGGGATCCTGTCGATGTACTGGAACCGGGGGATGCAGGTCTGGTCCTCCTTGTTGGACAGTCCCATGCAGCGGTAGGTGTCCCCCACCCGGTAGCGCATGAAGGCGCCACCCTTGAGCACGGAAATCACCAGCTCGTATTTCTCCCCCGCCACCACCTCGTCCATGAGACAGGTCTTCGGCTGGTAGTCCGGATTGTCCAGGCTCTTGTACATCTCCGCTTCCGGGATGAACTCGTAGAAGCAGGTGTCCGGGAAGAAGTACATCCCGTTCCTGTTCCAGGTCTCCACTCCCATGCAGGAGGGTTCCGTTCCCATGAACAGCTCCAGGGGCCGGACGCCCCAAAGGTCTTCCAGATCGTCCTTGTAGCACCCGTTGTCGGTGCCCGCACAGATGAAACTCTTCAATTTGAACAGGTCCTTGGGCTTCAGGTCCCTGTTCTCCTTCCTGCAGCGGCTCTTCGCCGCCAGGAGGCGGGCCAGCATGGAGGGGGAGCAGTGCAGCAGCTTCTTGATGCCGCCCCCGCCCGAACCGCCCTGTCCACCGCCGATGGCAGCGATGGACAGGCTCACGAAATAGGCCACGCTCCCCATTCCGAAGAAGTAGTCGATCCCCTTGCTCAATCCCATTTTGAAACCTTTCTTGTTCCGTTCCCCGAAGCTCATGTTCACCGCCTCCCGGACCGGAGGCAGGAATTCAAGGCGCATCTCGTCCTGGACGGCAACCGGAATCAATCCCGTCGCATAGGGCAGTGGCGCCAATCCATAGAGGATGGTGTCCCCTTGTTCCACATTGAAGTTCCCTCTTCCCGTTCCCGTCGAAAGGATCAAGGCCGCAAAAAGATTACGGGTATAGATTTCCACCATGCCCTTGGTATAGGGGGCCACCTTCACCGGGTGTGTCCCCCCTTCCCATGTGGTTTCAATCCAGACCACCGGTTCTTCCGGAAGCATGTCGTCCCTCTTCATCAGCAGGATGTCCGCATAGTCCCCATAGGAGGTCAGGGGAAACTGCTCCCGGAAGTCCCGGATGCTGGCCGGCTTCCTGCCGGAAAGCATCTGCCGGCCCAAGGGACTGGCCTCCCATAGGGACAGCTGCTCCAACATGAGCCGGTTCTGGATCTGCATGTAGGATTCCATGTCCAAATCCAGGAAGCCGCAGTACTCCTCCCAGACTTCCTGCGGTTCCAAGGCCTTGATCTTTTCCTCAAATGTCATCCGAAGCCCCCCTTTCGCTCCCCCATGTCCCCATGCACCAGCGGATGCTGGAACAAGAGGGGATCAAAAAGGGCGTTTGTCTCTTATATCTCTCGTAATCCCCGAAGGTCCGGGGAAAGGTCCAATGGTCCTGAAACAACACATAAAGCAGATTCAGCGAGCTGAACACCACCGCCGCAAACAGCAGCCGGCCGGTTCCCAATCCCCCCCAGAGGGAGAAATGGAGGCCGGTCATCCAAAGCCAGCCGGGGTGCCTGCAAAGGCCGTAAATCCCCCTGTCATGCACCGGCTTTCCTTCCCCCTGCCGCAGATAGGTTTCCTTGAAGGGCAGGGCAAAGAACAGGGTGTACAGCAGAAGGGCCAGGAACAAGACGGCCAGGGACAGGAGCCCGATGGAACGGACGGATCCTCCCAGCGCCAGGGCAAGGGTGGCACCTCCAACCAGGACGCATCCGGCAAAAAAAGCCCTGTGCAGCCACCGGCTGTTCCATACCACACTGTTCCAATCATAGAGAAAAAAAAGCAAAAACCCTAAACTTCCCCCTAAGATGTACGCCATGGCAGTTCTCCTTCTATACCTAATAATACCACAATACCATCCCTGGCGGTTTTTTTCAAGATTTTCCCGCCGTTTGTAACCAATTTAACATAAAGGAAGGCCCCGACGCCTAGGCGTCGGGGCCTTCCCTACAATCTGCACGGGGCAGGAATTATTTGATGATGTCGGCTACGGAACCGGCACCTACGGTTCTTCCACCCTCACGGATGGCGAAACGCAGACCTTTTTCCATAGCGATGGGAGCAATCAGGGCGATCGTCATTTCGATGTTGTCGCCAGGCATGCACATTTCAACACCTTCAGGAAGGTTGATCACGCCGGTGACGTCCGTTGTCCTGAAGTAGAACTGGGGTCTGTAATTTCCGAAGAAAGGTGTGTGACGTCCGCCTTCTTCTTTCTTCAGCACGTATACCTGTGCTTTGAAATCGGTGTGGGGTGTGATGGAGCCGGGCTTTGCAAGAACTTGTCCTCTTTCGATTTCAGTCCTCTGTACGCCACGCAGCAGCGCCCCGATGTTGTCTCCCGCTTGGGCGTCGTCCAGCAGCTTGCGGAACATTTCGATTCCGGTTACTACAACCGTCCTTGCCTCTTCAGCCAGACCAACGATCTCAACGTTGTCCTGCACCCGCAGGATTCCTCTTTCGATTCTTCCTGTAGCAACGGTTCCACGACCTGTGATGGAGAACACGTCCTCGACAGGCATCAGGAAAGGTTTGTCCACATCCCTTTCAGGATTGGGGATGTACTCGTCGATCGCGTCGAAGAGCTCAAGGATCTTGTCTCCCCACTCGCAAGTGGGATCTTCCAGTGCTTTCAGCGCGGAACCACGGATTACGGGAATGTCGTCCCCGGGGAACTCGTAGTCGCTGAGCAGCTCCCTGATTTCCATTTCCACCAGGTCCAGCAGCTCTTCGTCATCCACCATGTCGCATTTGTTCATGAATACGGTGATGTAGGGTACGCCTACCTGGCGGGCAAGAAGGATATGCTCACGAGTTTGAGCCATAACACCGTCTGTCGCAGCTACCACCAGAATGGCACCGTCCATCTGCGCGGCCCCTGTGATCATGTTCTTTACATAGTCGGCATGGCCAGGGCAGTCAACGTGTGCATAGTGCCTGTTCTTCGTCTCGTACTCGACGTGGGCTGTGGAGATCGTGATTCCTCTCTCCCTTTCTTCCGGCGCCTTGTCGATCTTGTCGAAAGCTACCGCTTCACCGGTTCCCAGTCTGTCGTGCAGCGTTTTGGTGATTGCTGCTGTCAATGTGGTCTTGCCGTGGTCGACGTGACCAATGGTTCCAATATTGACATGGGGCTTATTTCTCTCAAACTTAGCTTTTGCCATTTGATTTGTTCCTCCTTTAAATTGGGGTATTCCCATAGTATCGTTATTGTCTATTAAATTATATTTTATAGACCCGATATTTGCAAGTACAAGTTTCAGTCTTTAGGAATTAGTTGCTTCCCTTGCCTGAGATGATCTTTTCCTGGATGTTCTTCGGAAGCTGCTCGTAGTGGTGGAATTCCATGGAGTACTGTCCACGGCCCTGGGTCTTGGAACGCAGGTCCGTGGAGTATCCGAACATGTCGGACAGAGGCACATAGCCGTTGATCTGGGTGGCTCCCGCACGGGGTTCCATCCCCTCGATCCGGCCCCTTCTGGAGTTGATGTCGCCGATGACATCCCCCATGTAGTCTTCCGGCACGATGACGCTGACCTTCATGATGGGCTCCAGCAGGGCCGCAGCGCCTTTGCGCATGCCTTCCTTGAAGGCCATGGAACCGGCCACCTTGAACGCCATCTCCGAAGAGTCGACATCATGGTAGGATCCGTCATAGACTTCCGCCTTGACGCCCACAACCGGGAAGCCCGCCAACAGACCTGTCTGCATGGCTTCCTGGATTCCGTTGTCCACGGGCTGGATGTATTCCTTGGGAATGGATCCCCCCACGGTGGCGTTCTTGAACTCGTAGAGCTTGTCGCCGTTGGGGTCCAGGGGAATGAAGCGGACCTTACAATGTCCGTACTGTCCACGTCCACCAGACTGGCGCACGAACTTGCCTTCCACATCCACTTCCTTGGTGATGGTCTCCTTGTAGGCGACCTGGGGGGCCCCTACGTTGGCTTCCACCTTGAACTCACGCAACAGACGGTCCACGATGATTTCCAGATGCAGTTCGCCCATTCCGGCGATGATGGTCTGGCCCGTTTCGGTGTTGGTGAAGGTCTTGAACGTCGGGTCCTCCTCCGCCAGCTTGGACAGGGCAATCCCCATCTTCTCCTGGCCGGCCTTGGTCTTGGGCTCGATGGCCACGGAGATTACCGGCTCGGGGAACACCATGGACTCCAGGATGACCGGAGCCTTCTCGTCGCAGATGGTGTCTCCTGTGGTTGTGAACTTCAGTCCCACCGCAGCGGCGATGTCGCCGGAGTACACCTTCTCGATCTCTTCCCTTTTGTTGGCGTGCATCTGGAGGATGCGGCCAAGCCGTTCCTTCTTGTTCTTCGTTGCGTTCAGGACATAGGATCCGGAGTTTACGGTACCGGAGTACACCCTGAAGAACGCCAGACGTCCAACGAAGGGGTCTGTCATGATCTTGAAGGCAAGGGCAGCAAAAGGCTCCTCGTCAGAGGAGTGTCTTTCCACTTCCACGTCCGGGCTGTCCATTTCCACACCTTTGATGGCGGGAATGTCCAAGGGGGAGGGCATGTAGGCGATGACCGCATCCAGCAGCTTCTGCACGCCCTTGTTCTTGTAGGCGGATCCGCACAGGACAGGGATGATTTCCACGTTGATGACCGCTCTCCTGAGCGCCTTCTTCAACTCGTCCTTGCCGATCTCCTCTTCCTCCAGGAACTTCATCATCAGCTCCTCGTCGGTTTCGGAAATCCTCTCCACCATCTCGGCCCTGTACATCTCCGCTTCTTCCTGCATGCCTGCGGGAATCTCGTTCTCCTCGATGGTCATTCCGTGGTCTCCACTGAATGTGTAGTACTTCATTTCCATCAGGTCGATGATTCCGGTGAAGTCCTCTTCAGCGCCTACCGGCAGCTGGATGGGGACCGCATTGGCGCCCAGGCGCTCGCGCATCATGTTCAAGGCATTGAAGAAGTCGGCTCCCATGATGTCCATCTTGTTCACGAACGCCATCCTGGGAACCTTGTAACGGTCCGCTTGTCTCCAAACGGTTTCCGACTGGGGCTCTACGCCACCTTTTGCACAAAAAACACCTACGGCACTGTCCAGGACGCGCAGGGAACGTTCCACCTCTACTGTAAAGTCAACGTGGCCTGGCGTATCGATGATGTTGATCCGATTGTCCAGCCATTGACAAGTTGTCGCAGCAGATGTGATCGTGATTCCCCTTTCCTGTTCCTGTTCCATCCAGTCCATCGTAGCGGCCCCTTCATGGGTCTCTCCGATCTTGTGGCTCCGTCCTGTATAGAACAGGATGCGTTCAGTCAAGGTTGTTTTTCCTGCATCGATGTGTGCCATGATCCCAATATTTCTGGTCATTTCTAGCGAGAATTCTCTTCCTGCCAAAGTTTTTTCCTCCTCTGGTCCTTCTCTTGATTGGGTGGTTGATCGATTAGAATCTGTAGCTTGCGAACGCCTTGTTGGCCTCCGCCATTTTGTGCATTTCTTCTTTTTTCTTCACGGATGCGCCTGTGCTGTTCACGGCGTCCAGGATTTCTGCAGCCAAACGGTCCACCATGGTCTTCTCACCGCGTTTGCGGGAGTACAGGGTGATCCAGCGAAGTCCCAAGGCTTGTCTTCTTTCAGGCCTTACTTCGATCGGCACCTGGTAGGTGGCTCCACCGATTCTTCTTGCTTTCACTTCCAATACAGGCATGATGTTGTTCAACGCTTCGCGGAACATTTCCAATGCGTCCCGGCCGGATTTCTCCGCAACTTTTGCGAATGCGCCATAAACGATCTGTTGCGCTGTACCTCTTTTGCCGTCCAGCATGATGTTGTTGATCAGCTTGGTGACCACCTTGTCATTGTAAATCGGATCCGGCAATACATCTCTCTTAACGATATGTCCTTTACGTGGCACGGTTCTTCCCTCCTTAATATCCATTAATTCGTCGGTACTCATATGCCGCCTTTGCGGCATCATGTGTTCGCGCCCGGATTACTCATATATGTTCATCCTGCAACCAACAGGTATATATCACTAGCCCTGGCACTCTACATCAAAAACTATTTCTTGACTTTGGGTCTCTTCGCACCGTACTTGGAACGGGACTGCTTGCGGTTTGCTACGCCTGCGGTATCCAGTGTTCCTCTGACGATGTGGTAACGGGTACCGGGAAGGTCTTTTACCCTTCCTCCTCTGATCAAGACAACACTATGCTCCTGCAAGTTGTGTCCTTCACCGGGAATGTAGCCTGTCACTTCGATGCCGTTCGTCAAACGAACCCTTGCGATTTTTCTGAGCGCGGAGTTCGGTTTCTTGGGAGTGGCCGTCTTCACGGTTGTGCAGACGCCTCTCTTCTGGGGCGCGGAAATCTCTGTGGATTTCTTGTGCAGGGAGTTGAATCCTTTTTGCAGCGCTGGCGCTGTGGACTTCTTCTGTACAGTTGCCCTTCCTTTTCTCACTAATTGGTTGAACGTTGGCATTCCTTTCACCTCCTGAAAAAATGTGGGGGGTCGCCCCCAGTTACTTGATGAGTGCAGCGGTTGCGGTTTTCACTTCTACATCGCATGCTTTTGCAAGCTCTTCCATCGTCTCCAAATAGACCACTGGAATCCCCTGCTCTTTTGCCATCTCCAGAACACGGAAGGTTACCTGTTGCTGGGCATCTTTTGCCACATAGACCTCGGCAGCCTTTGTTTTTTCCAAAGCGCGCAAAGTTTGCTTGGTTCCCACGACTCTGGAACCCGCCTTCAAACTGTGCATATGAGTTCATCCCTTTCGGTCGCTACATTAGAAAAGTCCCCACGGACCTTCCGCATACTAAAATGCACACTGATGAATTCTATCACTTGTTCCCCGGATTGTCAAGAGCATATTTGCCCTTCCAAAGGAAAAACCCCCAGGTGCGGGCAGGTCCCGGCCGGCTTGGCAGGGAGCCTCCATACCTGGGGGCGGTTGTTCCATCAGATCAGTTCGTCGTCCTCTTCGTCTTCGAAAAGGATTTCCTCCAATTCTTCCTCTTCCACATCTTCCTGGTCGTAGGATTCCTGGTCGTAGGATTCTTCCGGGGGAAGCTCTTCCTCAAACAACCCCTCTTCCATCTCGTCCATGTCCTCTTCGAACAGAAGCTCTTCCTGCAGTTCCTCTCCTCCGGTCTTTTCGATGGCGACGCTTCTGTAGCGCTTCATGCCCGTTCCGGCCGGAATCAGCTTTCCGAGGATGACGTTCTCCTTCAGTCCGATCAGCGGGTCGGTCTTGCCAAGGATGGCCGCCTCGGTGAGGACTTTCGTGGTCTCCTGGAAGGATGCGGCGGACAGGAAGGAATTCGTGGCCAGGGAGGCTTTTGTGATTCCCAGAAGCACCTGTTTTCCTTCCACCTCTTCCAACGCCTGCTCCCGCAGCTCCAGATTGATCTTGTCGTAATCCAGCTTGTCCACCAGGCTTCCGGGCAGCAGGCTGGAGTCTCCGCTGTCTTCCACCTTGATCTTCTTCAGCATCTGGCGTACGATCACTTCAATGTGCTTGTCGTTGATTTCCACACCCTGCAGACGGTAGACGCGTTGCACTTCCTGCAGCATATAGTCCTGCACGGCATCCCTGCCTTTGATCTTCAGGATGTCGTGGGGATTGACGCTTCCTTCCGTCAGTTCGTCCCCCGCCACCACCGTATCGCCTGTGAAGGCCTTGATCCTGGAACCATAAGGGATCAGATAGCTCTTCACCTCTCCGGTTTCAGGACTTGTGATGACCAGCTCCCTCTTCTTCTTGGTTTCCACCAGTTCCACCTTGCCGCCGAATTCCGCAATGATCGCCAATCCCTTGGGTTTCCTTCCCTCGAAAAGCTCCTCGATTCTAGGAAGACCCTGGGTGATGTCGTCCGAGGTGGCGATCCCTCCCGTATGGAAGGTACGCATGGTCAGCTGGGTTCCCGGCTCTCCGATGGACTGGGCGGCGATGATCCCCACCGACTCCCCGATCTGGACCGGAAGCTTGGTGGACATGTCCGCCCCATAGCACTTCGCACAAACGCCGATATCCGATTTGCATGTGAGGGCGGTCCGGATGTGAACCTTCTGTATGCCTGCCTTGATCACCTTCCGCGCCTTGTTGGGGGTGATCATGGTGTCGGCTTCCACCAGAAGCTTTCCTGTTTCCTCATCGGTGATGTCGTCCACCGACCAACGGCCGGTGATCCTTTCTTCCAGGCTCTCGATGACCTCATTCCCGTCCTTGAAGGCTTTGACCACCATGCCCACCTTGTTCGGGTCGTCTCCGCAGCAGTCCACCTCACGGATGATCAGGTCCTGGGACACGTCCACCAGCCGGCGGGTAAGGTATCCCGAGTCCGCCGTACGCAAGGCGGTGTCGGCAAGACCTTTCCGGGCTCCGTGGGCGGAGATGAAGTACTCCAGTACGTCCAGCCCTTCACGGAAGTTGGATTTGATGGGCAGCTCGATGGTCCGGCCGGATGTGTCGGCCATCAGTCCCCGCATGCCCGCCAGCTGTTTGATCTGCTTCTCGGATCCACGGGCACCGGAATCGGCCATCATGAAGATGTTGTTGTATCGGCCCAGGTTGGCAAGAAGCAGTTTGGTGATCTTGTCGTCCGCCTCTTTCCATGTTTCGACGACATTCTTGTACCTCTCGTCGTCGGTCATCATGCCGCGCTTGTATTGCTTCATGATCTTTTCGACGGTGATTTCCGCCGCATCCAGGATTTCCTTTTTGCCCTCCGGCACTTCCATGTCCGAGATGGAAACGGTGATGGCTCCTTTGGTGGAGAAACGGAATCCAAGGGTCTTGATCTGGTCCAGCACTTCCGCTGTCCGGGTGGACCCCTGGGCGTCGATGCAGCGGTCCAGGATTTGGATCATCTGCTTCTTGCCCACGTGGAACTCGATCTCCTGGAGCAGCTCGTTGCCCGGCACCGTACGGTCCACGAAGCCCAGGTTCTGGGGGATGGCTTCATTGAAGATGATCCGTCCCACGGTCGTTTCCACGAGCCCCTTGTACTGGGCCCCTTCCACTTCCACTTCCCTGTAGAGCTTGATTTTCGCATGGAGGCTCACGGCGCCGTTTTCATAGGCAAGTATGGCCTCGTTGACGTCCTTGAATACGGTTCCCTCTCCTTTCTCCCCTTCCTTCTGCAAGGTCAGGTAGTAGGTTCCAAGGACCATGTCCTGGGAAGGGACCGTCACAGGGCCTCCGTCGGAAGGCTTGAGCAGGTTGTTGGGGGAAAGCAGAAGGAAACGGCACTCCGCCTGCGCTTCCACGGACAGGGGAACGTGCACCGCCATCTGGTCTCCGTCGAAGTCCGCATTGTAGGCGGTGCATACCAGCGGATGGAGGCGGATCGCCTTCCCTTCCACCAGCACCGGCTCGAACGCCTGGATCCCCAGCCTGTGGAGCGTGGGGGCCCGGTTCAGCATGACCGGATGTTCGCAGATGACTTCCTCCAGGACATCCCAGACCCCAGCCTCCATCCGTTCCACCATTTTCTTGGCGGACTTGATGTTGTGGGCCAATCCGTCCTCCACCAGCCGCTTCATCACAAAGGGCTTGAACAGCTCGATGGCCATTTCCTTCGGAAGTCCGCACTGGTAGATTTTCAGCTCGGGGCCCACGACGATTACGGAACGTCCGGAATAGTCCACACGTTTCCCCAGAAGGTTCTGGCGGAAACGGCCCTGTTTTCCCTTCAGCATGTCCGAAAGGGACTTCAACGGCCGGTTGCCAGGCCCGGTTACGGGACGCCCTCTTCTGCCGTTGTCGATCAACGCGTCGACGGCTTCCTGGAGCATCCGCTTCTCGTTCCGGACGATGATTTCGGGGGCTCCCAGCTCCAGCAGCCTTTCCAGGCGGTTGTTCCTGTTGATGACTCTCCGGTACAGGTCGTTCAGGTCGGAGGTGGCGAAACGGCCACCGTCCAGCTGTACCATGGGGCGCAGGTCCGGAGGGATGACGGGGACCATCGTCATGATCATCCACTCGGGGCGGTTGCCGGATTGGCGGAAGGCCTCCACCACTTCCAGGCGCTTGATGATCCTGGCCTTCTTCTGCCCGGAACTGTCCTTCAAGCCCTTCTTCAGTTCCACCGACTCCTTCTCCAAGTCGATGTCCTCCAACAGCCTTTTGACGGCTTCCGCACCCATGGCCGCCTCGAACTTGTTTCCGTACTTCTCTTCCGCGTCCCTGTACTCCCTTTCGGTGAGGACCTGCTTGTACTGCAGTCCGGTATCCCCGGCATCCAGCACGATGTAGGAGGCGAAGTACAGGACTTTCTCCAGGGTTCTGGGGGACATGTCCAAAATCAATCCCATACGGCTGGGGATGCCTTTGAAGTACCAGATGTGGGAAACCGGTGCGGCCAACTTGATGTGGCCCATCCGCTCCCTGCGCACCTTGGATTTCGTCACTTCAACGCCGCAACGGTCGCATACCACTCCCTTGTAGCGGATTTTCTTGTATTTTCCACAATGGCATTCCCAGTCCTTGCTGGGGCCAAAGATCTTTTCACAAAACAGACCCTCCCTCTCAGGCTTCAAGGTCCTGTAATTGATCGTTTCAGGCTTTTTCACTTCGCCTTTGGACCATTCCAAGATCCTTTCCGGGGACGCCAGTCCGATCTTTATGGCATCGAAGTTCACGGCCTGCTCAACTACTTCATTTGACATCTACGACACTCCTTCCGCTATGGTCCACATTACAGGTCTTCTTCATCGCTGATGATGAAGTTTTCCTCAAGACTCTCTTCCGCATCCAATTCATCCTGTACTTCCAGTGCGTCATAATCGCTTTCGTCAAATATCTCGACCCGTTCCTCCCCACCGGAGAGCAGCTCCTGCAGCACCAACTCATCTTCATCGAAGTTCAACCGCATGTCCGGAACGTCGTCATAATCTTCCCGCAGGTCGACTTCCTGCATGTCACTGGTCAGGATCTTCACATCCAGGGACAGGGATTGGAGCTCCTTCAGCAATACCTTGAAGGATTCCGGAATTCCCGGTTCAGGGATGTTCTCTCCCTTGATGATGGCTTCATAGGTCTTGACACGGCCCACCACATCGTCCGATTTCATTGTAAGGATTTCCTGCAGGGTATAGGCGGCGCCATAGGCCTCCAAGGCCCAAACTTCCATCTCCCCGAAACGCTGGCCGCCGAACTGGGCCTTTCCGCCCAAGGGCTGCTGGGTCACCAGGGAGTAGGGGCCGGTGGAACGGGCATGGATCTTGTCGTCCACCAGATGGTGGAGCTTCAGATAGTGCATGTATCCCACGGTTACCGGGTTGTCGAAATATTCGCCTGTCCGTCCGTCCCGGAGGCGGATTTTTCCGTCCCTGGAGATGGGAACGTTCTCCCATTCCGCACGGTGTTCCTTGTTCCCGTCCAGGAAGGTGAGCACCTTGTCGCTCAGGTGTTCCCTCCACTTGTCCTCGAACGCCTCCCAGGAAGTGTTCACGTAGTCGTTGGCCATTTCCAGCGTGTCCATGATGTCGTTTTCATTCGCCCCGTCAAAAACGGGGGTGGCAATCTTGAATCCGAGGGCTTTGGCCGCCAGTCCCAAGTGGACTTCCAGGACCTGCCCGATGTTCATACGGGAGGGAACCCCCAGCGGGTTGAGCACGATGTCCAGGGGCCGTCCGTTGGGAAGGAAAGGCATGTCCTCCACAGGCAGGATCCTGGAGATTACCCCCTTGTTTCCATGCCGTCCGGCCATCTTGTCCCCTACGGAGATTTTCCTCTTCTGGGCGATGTATACGCGGACGGACTGGTTCACCCCTGGAGGCAGCTCGTCGCCGTTCTCCCTGGTGAACACGTGCACATCCACGATGATGCCCTGCTCCCCATGGGGCACGCGCAGGGAGGTGTCCCTGACTTCCCGTGCCTTTTCGCCGAAGATGGCCCGGAGCAGGCGCTCCTCCGCCGTCAGCTCCGTCTCCCCTTTCGGCGTGACCTTGCCCACAAGGATGTCCCCGGAACGGATTTCCGCTCCGACCCGGATGATGCCGCGCTCGTCCAGGTCTTTCAGGGCGTCGTCCCCCACCCCCGGGACGTCCCGAGTTATTTCTTCAGGTCCCAGCTTGGTGTCCCTGGACTCCGCCTCATATTCCTCGATATGGACGGAGGTGTAGACATCTTCCTTAACCATGTTCTCGCTCAGCAGGATGGCGTCCTCGAAGTTGTAGCCTTCCCAAGTCATGAAGCCGATCAGGGGGTTCTTGCCCAGGGCGATCTCCCCCTTGCTGGTGGAAGGTCCGTCGGCGATGACTTCCCCTTTTTCCAGCTGCTGGCCTTTGTTCACCAGAGGGCGCTGGTTGATGCAGGTCCCCTGGTTGCTCCGGGAAAACTTCTGGAGCTTGTACACATCCCTTTTTCCGGTTTCCGTCTTGATGACGATTTCCGCGGCGCTGACCTTCTCCACCACGCCCGGATTCGCAGCCACCTTCACGATGCCTGAATCGACGGCGGCTTTCCCTTCCATCCCCGTCCCCACGATGGAGGATTCGGTGACCATCAAAGGAACCGCCTGACGCTGCATGTTGGATCCCATCAGGGCCCTGTTGGCGTCGTCGTTCTCCAGGAAGGGGATCATGGATGTGGCCACGGAGAACACCTGCTTCGGGGAAACGTCCATCAGGTCGATGGTCTCGGCCTCCATCTCGATGATGAACTCCTTGAAGCGTCCTGTTACATACTTGTGCACGAAATGTCCCTTTTCGTCCAAGGGCTCGTTGGCCTGGGCCACCCGGAGGACCTCCTCCTCGTCGGCGGTCATGTAGACGATCTTGTCCGTTACGACGGGCACACCCGCTTCCTTCCGTATGGTCCTGTAGGGGGCTTCGATGAAGCCGTACTCGTTGATCCGGGCATAGCATGCCAGGGAGTTGATCAGACCGATGTTGGGCCCCTCCGGTGTCTCGATGGGGCACATCCGGCCATAATGGGAGTAGTGGACGTCACGGACCTCGAAACCTGCACGCTCCCTGGAGAGACCTCCGGGGCCCAGGGCGGAAAGCCGCCGCTTGTGGGTCAGTTCCGCCAGCGGGTTGGTCTGGTCCATGAACTGGGAGAGCTGGGAGCTTCCGAAGAACTCCTTGATGGAGGCGGTCACCGGGCGGATGTTGATCAGGGTCTGGGGGGTGATGCCGTCGGGGTCCTGTATGGTCATCCGCTCACGGACGACCCTTTCCATTCTGGAAAGGCCGATCCGGAACTGGTTCTGGAGAAGCTCGCCCACCGCACGGATCCTCCGGTTGCCCAGATGGTCGATGTCGTCCTTGTTCCCGATGCCGTACTCCAGGTGGATGTTGTAGTTGATGGAAGCAAAAATGTCTTCCTTCGTGATGTGTTTGGGGATGAGCCGGTGCATGTTTTTGGCGACGGCGTCGTTGATTTCCTCCATCGTCAGGGTGTCGGCGATCAGCTCCTCCAGGACAGGATAGTACACCCGTTCATGGATGCCCAGCTTCTCCACGTCCACGCTGGGCATGTGCTTCCTGATGTCGACCATCAGGTTGGAAAGCACCTTGACCCTCCGGTCTTCCACCGTCAGGAACACATAAGGAACCGCCGCGTCCTGGACCGCATCCGCCTGTTCGAAGCTGATGACGCTTCCAGCGGCCACCAGCAGTTCGCCGGTTCCCGGATCCACGATGTCGTCGGATGCCACATGGCCCGTAAGGCGGTTTCTGAAGGAGAGTTTCTTGTTGAATTTATAGCGGCCCACTTTGGCCAAGTCATACCGTCTGGGGTCGAAAAACATGGAATTCAAGAGGGATTCCGAACTTTCCACCGTCGGAGGCTCGCCCGGCCGGATCCTTTTGTAGATCTCGATCAGACCTTCCTCATAGGTGTTGGAGCTGTCCTTTTCAAGGCTCGCCAAAATCTTCGGCTCCTCGCCGAAGACTTCCAGGATCTCCGCCCTGGATCCGATGCCCATGGCTCTGATCAGGACCGTGACGGGCACTTTGCGGGTGCGGTCAACCCTTACATAGAAAATGTCATTGGAGTCGGTTTCATATTCCAGCCATGCCCCCCTGTTGGGGATGACCGTGGAGGAATAGAGTTCCTTCCCGATCTTGTCATGGTCTATGGAATAGTAGATGCCGGGAGAACGGACCAACTGGCTGACGATGACACGCTCGGCTCCATTTATGATGAAGGTGCCTGTATCGGTCATCATCGGCAGGTCGCCCATGAAAATCTCATGTTCGTTGATCTCATCCTTTACCTTGTTCATCAACCGAACTTTGACCTTCAGCGGCGCAGCGTATGTGGCATCCCGTTCCTTGCACTCGTCGATGCTGTACTTGGCTTCCTTGTTCAAAGCAAAGTCCACAAAATCCAGACTCAGGTTCCCGCTGTAATCCGAGATGGGGGAAATATCCCGGAACACTTCTCTCAGACCTTCGTCCAAGAACCATTCGTAAGAATTTTTCTGTACTTCAATCAAGTTTGGCATGTCAAGGACTTCTTTTTGCACCGAGTAGGACATCCGAATCCCCGTACCCGCACTTATGGGCCTAATCCTGTTTTTTTCCATGTAAATGATTCACCCCTTGGCTAATATATGACTTGGTTGCTGTTTTCCAGTGGCAATAATAAAGACACTGAAAAAGCCCGACGCTTTCCAGGCTTTTTCGAGTCGAACTTTCCAGAGCACAATCATGCCATCCGCAAATGGACATAACTTTCCAATTTAACGCATTTACATACATTACCATGGATTGTCAAGCTTGTCAACCTTTTTTTAAGCAAAAAAAATCCGGGTCTGATTCACATATGATAATGTCCTATTGTAACGCAAATGATTATGTCCCACTTCCGGTCATGGTGTACAATGAACCTCATGCGACAAAATACAATACATCGAGGTGGCCGCTATCAGAAAGGTA
>NZ_JAAEEH010000027.1 GCF_010179735.1 Anaerotalea alkaliphila | reverse complement strand
ATCAAACTCTCATAAAAAGTTCTCTCCGGCAGCATAAACTCTGACCTTCCGCTTTCGCGGGTTTAGTCTTGGAATTACGTTGTTTTTGATTTATTCTTCACTGTTCAATTTTCAAGGTCCTGCTTGTCTTCCGCTTGTTTTTTGCCTGTCCTGTTCGGACCAGCGAAACGTAGTATACCACGTTTTCAACCAAGCTGTCAACACCTGATTTCAAAAAGTTTTGAATCTTCAAATCTTTCTTGAAACCGACGGAGAAGGAGGGATTTGAACCCTCGCGCCGCGTTAACGACCTATACCCTTAGCAGGGGCACCTCTTCAGCCACTTGAGTACTTCTCCAATTCATTTAAACCATTAAAATCATGCAATTGTATCCGCTTTTCTTAAGCGCAAGGGTTATTATACTAGAGCCTTAGGGCAATGTCAAGCGATTTTGCCCTGTTTTACAGATAAAAATTCCCTCATCCATATATGGTATGGAAGCATTTCCCAGACACTAGATATGGTCCTGAAATTACCCTCTATTTGTATTTTTCAAAGTTTTTCAACAAATTGAACAGCTTGTCGGATGCCTTGATCAGCACAACCTTCTGCCTGTCGTTTTCTTCCAAAAGGATGTAGTAGACGGGACACGGACTGCTGCCGCTATAAAATTTCCTTTTGCTGAAATATTTCGTACCGCTTTTCAAATTTTTCAACGGACCTATTTCAATGATTTGGGACAGGTAAAAATCCCCGACAACCTTGTCTTTCGTTCCCATCTTCTCCTTGATGATGAACTCATCTTCAATATACATGTATTCATAGTAACGCACGTAACCCATCATGAAATGGTAGGTTCCCAGAAAGAAAACAAAAAGCACCAGCAGGTCTGCAATGGTCCTGCTGATTCCCAAAGAAAGAAAAAGGATGGTTGTTCCTGTGGCTCCCACAGAAAACAGGAGGATGGCAAGGAGCACTTTCAAAAAACTTACCTTTTCCCGTTTGCAAATTTCCGTATACACAATAAATCTCCTCGTTCCGGTGCTGGACAATCCAAGTTGTCTTCCGGTTATTCTACATTGCGGTATTTTGCCTTTTCCGTTTCATAGAGGTTGCCTCCCTGGGCGTCAATGACAACGGTTACGGGAAAATTCCTGACCTTAAGCTTCCTGACAGCTTCCGTTCCCAACTCCTCATAGGCGATTACTTCCGCTTCCTCAATGGCACTGGCGATCAATGCCGCCGCTCCACCCACAGCCCCAAAATACACCACCTGGTTCTTTATCATGCTTTCCACCACCGCCCGGTTCCTGTCGCCTTTTCCGATCATGCCCTTCAGACCCCGGTCCATGAGAACAGGGGCATAGGCATCCATGCGGTAGCTGGTGGTGGGACCTGCGGATCCGATCACCTGTCCCGGCTTGGCGGGAGTGGGCCCTACATAATAAAGTATGTTTCCGTGCAGGTCAAAGGGAAGGGATTCCCCCCTTTCCAATTGTTCCACCATCTTCTTATGGGCGGCGTCCCGACCGGTATACACGACCCCCGTCAGCAGGACCTTGTCCCCCGCCTTCAACATGCCCACGGCTTCTTCCGTCAAAGGGGTTTCCAAATTGTAAACCATGATTTTCTCCTCAAATTTCGCATTCCGCATGTCTTGTCACATGACAGCTGATGTTGATGGCCACCGGGAGTCCCGCAATATGGGTTGGGAATGTCTCTATATGGACAGCAAGGGCTGTGGTGATCCCTCCAAGTCCTTGGGGACCCACCCCCAGCTTGTTTGCCTTTTCAAGCAATTCCTGCTCCATTTCCCTCACATATCCTATGGGGGACCCTTCCCCCACCGGCCGCAACAGAGCCTTCTTGGCCAACTGGGGAGCCTTTTCGAAGCTCCCTCCTATGCCGACCCCCACCACCATGGGCGGACAGGCATTCCCTCCAGCTTGGTCGATGGTTTCCAGAATCACCCTTTTTGCCCCTTCCATGCCATCGGAGGGGGCCAACATATGGATGCGGCTCATGTTTTCGCTTCCAAACCCCTTGGGGGCCAGGATGAGCTTCACCTTGTCCCCCGGAACGATGTCATAATGGATGATGGCAGGGGTATTGTCCCCTGTATTCTCCCGGAAAAAAGGGTCCTTCACCACGGATTTTCGCAGATACCCCTTTTCATATCCCTGGCGGATTCCCTCGTTGATGGCATCGGTCAAGGAACCTCCTGTAATCCTTACTTCCTGGCCGACCTCGCAGAAGACGATGGCCATGCCGGTGTCCTGGCAGATCGGCATCATCTCCTTTTTTGCGATGTCCGCATTTTCCAGAAGTTGCTCCAGGATATCCCGGCCGATTTCCGATCGTTCCTTGTCCTTGCATGTCCGGATGGCATTATGGATGTCGGAATTCAGACGGCAGTTGGCTTCGATGCACATCCAGGACAATTTCTCGATGATGGTGTCTACAGAAATTTCTCTCATTCCAGATCTCCCTCGTCCTCCAGGTCTTCTTCCCCGATATCCTTGATTCTTGCGATGCTCGCAATCTGGATGTCTTCCTGGATGTTCATCAATTTCACGCCGGACGTCACCCTGCCGAACTGGGAAATTTCATTCACCCGCAAACGGATGACAATCCCTTCGGTAGTGATCATGATCAGCTCGTTGTCCTCGTTGACCGCTTTCATACCAAGGACATTTCCTGTCTTTTCTGTGATCTTGTAGAATTTGACGCCTTTTCCGCCCCTGTTCTGTACGGAGAACTCCGACATCTTCGTCCTTTTCCCAAGACCCTTCTCAGAAACGATCAGCAGGTCTTCCCCTTGGGAAACCAGCTGCATCCCCACCACTTCGTCCCCGGGGGTCAGGTTCATGCCGATGACTCCCATGGAGGTCCTTCCGATGACACGCACATCCTTCTCATTGAACCGGATGCAATGCCCATGCTTCGTGCCCATGATCACGTCCTGGGCGTTGTCGGTCAGTTTTACCTCTATGAGGCTGTCCTCCTCCTTGAGGACGATTGCCTGCAATCCTGTGGCCCGGATGTTCATGTATTCCATGATGCTGGATTTCTTGATCATGCCGTTTCTGGTTCCCATCAACAGGTACAGGTCTTCCTTGTACCCTTCCAAAGGAATGATGGCGGTGACCAGTTCTCCTGGATCCAGTTGCAGGAGGTTCACGATGGCGGTTCCTCTGGCTGTCCTGCTTGACTCCGGAAGTTCATAGGCCTTCAGGCGGTACACCTTCCCCTTGTCCGTGAAGAACAAAAGGTAGTGGTGGGTGGAGGTGACGAAAATCTTCTTGACGAAATCATCTTCCCGGGTCTGCACGCCTTTGATTCCCTTCCCGCCCCTGTTTTGGCTCCGATAGGTGTTCATGGGCATCCGCTTCACATAGCCGTAATGGGTCATGGTCACATAGATGTTTTCCCTTTTGATCAGGTCCTCCATGTCGATTTCCCCATCCTCGAAAGTGATTTCCGTCCTTCTGGGGTCCGCGTACTTGTTGGAGATGGCGGTCAACTCTTCCTTGATGAGCAGTTGTAGGACCTTTTCATCCCCAAGGATCGTCTTGTACTCCTTGATTTTCTCCAGAAGTTCCTTGTACTCTTCCTGGAGCTTCTCCCGCTCCAAACCGGTCAAGGCGCGCAGACGCATGTCCACGATGGCTTGGGCTTGGATTTCCGTGAACGCGAAAGTTTCCATCAGGTTCATTTTTGCTTCCGCAGTGCTGTTGGAGGCCCGGATGATACGGATGACTTCGTCAATCACATCCAGCGCCTTCAGCAGGCCTTCCAGGATGTGGGCGCGGTCTTCGGCTTTCCTTAGGTCGTATTGGGTCCTTCTGGTCACGACCTCCTTTTGATGCTCCAGATAATGATGGAGCATTTCCTTCAGGTTAAGCACTTTCGGTTCGTTGTTCACCAGGGCCAGCATATTGATGCCGAAGCTTTCCTGCAATTGGGTGTGCTTGTACAGCTTGTTCAGGACCACATTCGCATTGGCGTCCCTTTTCAGCTCGATGGCGATGGTCATGCCTTTCCTGTCGGATTCATCCCGCAGGTCCGAAATTCCTTCGATTTTCTTGTCCTTGACCAGTTCTGCGATTTTTTCAATCAATCGGGCCTTGTTCACCTGGTAGGGCAGTTCCGTGACGACGATCTTCTGCCTGTTGCCGTGCATGGGTTCGATGTCTACGGCGGCCCTCACTTTCACCACGCCACGGCCTGTCCTGTAGGCTTGTTCGATGCCTGTCCTTCCCAATATCTTTCCATAGGTCGGAAAATCGGGTCCCTTCACCAGGTCGATCAATTCCTCCATTTCCGTTTCCTGGTCTCTCTCCACCTTGTTGTCGATGATCCTTACCACGGCATCCACCACTTCCCGCAAGTTGTGGGGGGGGATGTTGGTTGCCATGCCCACGGCGATGCCGGCTGTTCCATTGACCAGCAGGTTGGGATAGCGGCTGGGAAGCACCACCGGCTCCTTCAGGGATTCGTCGAAGTTCGGTCTGTAATCCACGGTTTCCTTGCCGATGTCGGCCAGCATTTCCATGGCCATCTTGCTGAGTCTGGCTTCCGTGTAACGCATGGCTGCCGCGCTGTCTCCGTCCACGGAACCGAAATTCCCGTGGCCGTCCACCAGCATGTAGCGGTAGGAGAAGTCCTGGGCCATGCGCACCATCGCCTCATAGATGGAGCTGTCCCCATGGGGGTGGTACTTACCCATGGTATCCCCAACGATACGGGCCGATTTACGGAAAGCCTTGTCCGGCGAAAGGTTCAGCTCGTCCATGGCATACAAAATACGCCTTTGCACCGGCTTCAAGCCGTCCCGCACATCCGGGAGGGCTCTGGAAGCAATGACACTCATGGCGTAATCGATATACGATTTTTTCATTTCATCCTGCAGCTCCACAGAGATGATCTTATCGAATTGGTTGTTCTCTTCCAAGGGTCTGCCTCCTATATGTCCAGATTTTTCACGTACTTGGCATGGGCTTCAATGAATTCCCTCCGGGGCTCCACCTTGTCGCCCATCAGGGTCGTGAAAATCTCATCCGCTGCCGCCGCATCCTCTATGTCCACCCGGAGCAGGATCCTTTTCTCTGGGTCCATGGTCGTTTCCCAAAGCTGTTCCGCATCCATTTCTCCGAGACCTTTGTAACGCTGGAGATTGATGCCTTCCCTGCCGATCTCGTCCAGAATCTTCTCCAACGCCCGGTCGTTGTAGACATATTCCGACCATTTGTTCTTCGCCACCCTGTACAGGGGCGGCTGGGCAATGTACACGTTCCCGTTTTCAATCAGCTGGTGCATGTACCGGTAGAAGAAGGTCAGCAGCAAAGTACGGATATGGGCTCCGTCCACGTCGGCGTCCGTCATTATGATGATCTTGTGGTAACGCAGCTTGTTCAAATCGAAGTCATCGGAGATTCCCGCTCCGAATGCGGTGATCATGGCCTTGATCTCATTGTTCACCAGGATTTTGTCCAGCCGGGCCTTTTCCACATTCAGGATCTTTCCCCGGAGGGGCAGGATGGCTTGGGTGCTCCTCTGCCGGGCGGATTTGGCGGAACCTCCGGCGGAATCCCCCTCGACGATGTAGATTTCGCAATTTCTGGGATCCTTGTCCGTGCAGTCCGCCAATTTACCCGGGAGGCTGGTGTTTTCCAGCGCACTTTTTCGCCTGGTCAGGTCCCTGGCCTTTCTGGCTGCCTCCCTGGCACGGCTTGCCATCAGGCATTTGTCGATGATTGTCCTAGCAACGCTGGGATTCTGCTCAAGAAAAAAAACAAGGGCATCGTTTAGGATGTACTCGACCGCTCCTCTTGCTTCACTGTTTCCAAGCTTCTGTTTTGTCTGTCCTTCGAATTGGGGATCTTGGATCTTGATGCTGATGACTGCTGTCATCCCTTCCCGCACATCTTCTCCCTGGAGGTTTTTGTCCGCCTCCTTCAGGAATTTGTTCTTTCGGGCATAGTCGTTGATGGTTTTGGTGATGCCCGCCTTGAATCCGCTCAGATGGGTGCCGCCCTCGGGCGTATTGATGTTGTTTACGAAGGAAAAGATGTTCTCCACATAGGTGTCGTTGTGCTGGAAGGCGATTTCTGCATGGACTCCATCCTTTTCCCCTTCACAATACATCACCTCACCATAGAGCTTTTCCTTGTGTCTATTCATGTAGGCAACGAACTCCTTGATGCCCCCCTCGTAATGGAACACCTTTTCCACCGGCTCTTCTTCCCGCAAATCCTTCAGCGTGATCCGCAGGCCCCTGGTAAGGAAGGCCATTTCCTGGAGCCGCATCTTCAAGGTGTCGTAATCATAAACAAGTTCTTCAAATATCTCATGGTCGGGCTTGAAGCTTACGAAGGTCCCTGTCCGGTCCGTTTCTCCGACTACCGTCAAAGGCCCCATAGGCACACCACGCTCATAGCGCTGGGCGTGGATTTTGCCTCCTTGGAAGACACGCACTTCAAGCCATTCGGAAAGGGCGTTCACAACGGATGCACCCACACCATGGAGTCCGCCGGACACCTTGTAGCCGGCTCCACCGAACTTGCCTCCCGCATGGAGTATGGTGAATACCACCTCCACCGCCGGTATGCCCTTCTGATGGTGGATCCCCACAGGGATTCCGTTTCCATTGTCCATCACCGAAATGCTGTTGTCCTCATGGATGGTCACGTCGATCCGGTCGCATCTTCCCGCCAAAGCCTCATCCACCGCATTGTCAACGATTTCGTAGACCAAATGGTGCAGGCCTCTGGCGGAGGTGCTGCCGATATACATCCCCGGCCTTTTCCTTACCGCCTCCAGTCCTTCCAGAACCTGTATCTGGCTCTCGTTGTATTCACTTGAACTGCTCATGCACTTCCTCCTTGTTCTAGAGCAGGAAAATTGGGCCCATGCGATTCCTGGACCAAATTCCCTGCTCACTCCTGCCTTCCGACACACTGGATTGCCTCTATATGCAAATCTCAATTTTTGCAAATGCTAGATACTATTATATATGAGTGCAAATGATAAAGCAAACCCTATCGGTTTTTTTGTCATTCTCGTGCGCTCCAAGGGGGTCTCAGAGGTTTTTTTCATATATTTGACCCTTTTCGATGCAATACATCTTTTCAATGGTGATATTTTGATTCATGAAGTCCTCCACACCAGTGCAAGTGATAATTGTCTGAATATTATTCAAAACCTTCATCAGCGCCAGCTGCCGGTGCCTATCCAACTCGGAGAGTACATCATCCAAAAGCAGTACCGGCGTGTCTTCGATGGAACTCCCCACCCATTCTATTTCGGAGAGCTTTAGGGAAAGCGCCGCCGTCCTTTGCTGCCCTTGGGAACCGTATTTTCGCAAATCAACGCCACCCAATCCGAAGAACAGGTCGTCCAAATGGGGACCCACCGTGGTGGATCCCGTCTTCACATCCTTGGACCTTGCCTGCAGCAGCCTCCCTTCGAACAGGTCCGGCTCCACGTTCTTCTCATAGGCCATGGTGATGGCTTCTCCACTACCGGAAATTCCCTTGTGCATCTCCTGAAAAATGGGTTCCAAAGTGGATACAAAATCCATCCTGGCCTGGATGATTTTGCGCCCGTATGCCGCCAATTGCAGATCCCATGGCTCCAAAAGGTCCGCCTTTCCAGGGTCGAACTGGATGCTCCGCAGAAGGTTGTTCCTTTGCTTGAGCACCTTGTGGTATTGGGAAAGGTTGAAGTAATAGACCGGGTCCACCTGGGAAAGCTCCACGTTCATGAACCTTCTCCGCTCCTTGGGACCATGCTTGATCAGACCCAGGTCCTCCGGCGAGAAAAGGATGACATGGGCCACACCCAGAAGTTCCTGCATCTTCCTGATGGGCTTCTTGTTCACAGCGATGCCCTTTTTATTCCCGCTCTTCAGGTGCAGGTCGATCACATCCACATACCTGCCGCCCTGCTTGCTGATCCGCAGATGCACGTGGGCCTCGTCCCTGCCCAGGCGGATCATCTCCTTGTAGAGGTTGGTCCTATGGGATTTTGAGGTTGCGCAGAGATAGATGGCCTCCAGGATGTTGGTCTTTCCCTGGGCATTGTCCCCATACAGGATGTTGATTCCAGGCCCGAAGGAGATGGTCCCCTCCCGGTAGTTCCTGAAATCGCTCAGCTTCAGTTCTTGGATATGCATGCCCCGTCACCCTACCTGGACAGGCGCTTCCTCTCCCACTACGACCACGTCTCCCGGATGGAGCTTTTTGCCCCTTTGGGTCTCCGTGACTCCGTTGACCTGGACAACTCCCTCCAGAATCAGGATTTTGGCATGGACGCCTGAATCAGCCAGTCCCGCCAGTTTCAAGAACTGCCCCAGCTTGATGAACGGTGTGTCTATCTTTATGGTTTCCATAGGATTACCTGCTTTCTGTAAGTTCAATTCAGGCGGATCGGCAAAATGAGGTACTTGCACAAATCGCCTTCTTCCTGGTGGATGATGCAGGGATTGACCGAACCGTTGAACTGGAGCACGATGGACTCGTCCTCCATGACCTTCAAGGCGTCGATCATGTATTTGGGGTTGAAGGCGATTTCCAAAGGATTCCCTTCCAGCTGGATGTCGATTTCCTCATGGGCGTTCCCCAATTCCGTGTTGGACGAGATGACCATGCCTGTATCCTGGATGCTCACCTTGATGGGATTCTTCTTGCTTTCCCTTGCAACCAGTGCGGCCCTTTCAATCCCCATCAGAAGCTCCTTCCGGTTCACATGGATTTTGGTGCTGTAATCCGACGTGAAGATGTTCTCGTACTTGGGGAATTCCCCTTGGAGCAGCCTGGATACGACCACGCTGCCGTTCAGCTCGAAAACCACATGCTTGCCTGTGAAGTACAGGGCAACCATGTCATCCTCCTCGTTGGACAGGATGTTCTTGATTTCATTCAGGGTCTTGCCCGGAATGATGCAGCTGGTCTCCTCGAATTCCCTGGACATGGGGAGCTTGCGGAAAGAGGCCCTGTAACCGTCGATGGACACCAGATGGAAATTCCCCTGCTTCACTTCCAGCAGTTCCCCTGTGAGGGCGGGCCTGGTTTCCTCGATGGCTATGGAAAAAATGGTCTGACGGATCATCTCCTTCAACTCCCCCTGGGGGATCCGGAGAGGCTGGTTCCTGACAATGGCAGGCAAAGGCACGAACTCTTCCGCAGGTTGTCCAGGAATGTTGAATTCGGACTTTCCGCAGGTGATGGTAAGTATATGGTTTTCATCCCTATTGGACATGGAAAGGGTCACATCCTGGTTGGGAAGTTTTCGAACGATTTCGGCGAACATTTTCGCATCGATGGCGATGGCGCCCTTTTCCAGGATCTGCGCATCCAGCATGCTTTCGATGCCGAGTTCAAGGTCGTTGCCCACCAATTTGCACAAACCGTCTCCTGCTTCCAGAAGGATGCATTGGAGGATGGACATGGTGGTTCTGGAGGAAACCGCCTTCAATACCGTATTGACGGCTAGTTGCAGTTGTTCTTGGGAACAGATTATTTTCATAGTGTGCATAACTCCTTTCGAGCCAAAAATAAGATTATTTAAAGATTTTTCCAGGAGAGGTAGTAATAAGGGATGTGGATTTGTGGATAAGTGTTCTGGGGGCAGTGGATCCAAGGGCTGGGGCATCTTGACAAACCTGTTGAGGAGTCCTTGGGTTGTTCTTTTTCGTGCACATCCGATTCCGGCCGAGTGCTTCCGGAAAAGAAATCCACATGCGGTTCACAAGGTGTTCCCAGGGTTGTACGCTACTTGCCTGTGATCTTTTTCGTAAGGATGTCGATGGTGTTCCGGAGGGAAGCATCCACCTTCAAGTCGGCATTGATCTTTTCATAGCCGTGCAGGATGGTGGTATGGTCCCTTTTGCCGATGAGTTCCCCTATTTTTGGAAGGGATGCGTCGGTGAGCTTCCGGCACAGATACATGGCGATCTGTCTGGGATTGGAGATTTCCCTAGGCCTCTTCTTGGAAGTGATGTCCGCAAAACTGATGCCGAAATGTTCCGCAACCATGTCCAGAATCAGTTCCGGAGTGATCTTGTCCGTATCCTGGGGGGAAATAAGGTCTTTCAACGCGACTTCCGCTATTTCCCTGGTGATCATGTCATAGCCCAAATGGATCAATTTTGAATAGGCGACGATTTTGTTGACGGCCCCTTCCAATTCCCGGATGTTGCTCTTGATGTTGCTGGCCACATATTGCAGCACGTCGTCGGGGAATTGCAGGTTTTCGATTTCCGCTTTGTTCTTGAGGATCGCCATCCTGGTTTCGAAATCCGGTGCCTGGATGTCGGCGATGAGTCCCCATTCGAAACGGGAGCGCAGACGCTCCTCCAAGGTTTCGATTTCCTTGGGCGGCCGGTCGGAGGAGATGATGATCTGCTTCTTTGCTTCATATAGAGTGTTGAAGGTATGGAAGAATTCCTCCTGTGTCCGTTCCTTTCCTGCGATGAACTGGATGTCATCCACCAGGAGGACGTCGATGTTCCTGTATTTCTGACGGAATTCCTCGTTCTTGTCCGAGCGGATGGAATTGATCAGTTCATTGGTGAACTTCTCCGAGGACACGTAGAGGACCTTCATGTCGTTGTTTTCATTTAATATGAAGTGTGCGATGGAATGCATCAGGTGGGTTTTTCCCAAACCTACGCCTCCATAGATGAACAGGGGGTTGTATGCCTCGGCGGGCGCTTCCGCAACCGCCAACGCTGCGGCGTTGGCGAATTTGTTGTTGTTGCCCACGACGAACTTGTCGAAGGTATAGCGGGCATTCAGGTTGTTTTCTTCATTGACCCCGTCCACTGGGGTGGCTTTGCCCTTTTTCTTACCTTTGTCCGATTGCCTTTGTCCCGTTTCTTCATCGGGTTCATCCTCAAGGACGAACTTGATTTCCAACGTTTCGCCAATGATCTCATGGATGGCCACCATGATGGTCTTCAGATATTTCTTTTGTATGATGGAAATGCTGACTTCGTCATCGGCTTTGATCACAACCACATCATCCACAACCTTGATGGGAACCAATTTTTCCAGAAACGCCTTATACGTGATTTTGTTGATATCCGACTCGTGTTGCAGCAAGTCCAGGACTTGGTTCCACTTGTCGATGACTGCATGATGCAAGGCAATACCCCCTTTAATAAATGCTGAACTCTATAATACGCCAACCAAGGGCCCTTTTCAACGGGAAAATTATGGGGAAAAGGCCGTGAAATGTGTACAATTATCCAAAGACAAGCTGTTGATACTGTGGATAACCCAGGGCGGAAGAACTTGTCCACAGTCTGTTTGCAAAAGAAATGAACAAAATTAGAAACTGCAAAAGGAAAAACAAAACCAGAAAAACCGGTGATTCTTTTTCACAGATTTTCCCAAGAAAAACCGGGCTTATCCACAAGCGGGAGGCCGGCTGTTGATAAGAAAATCTACACATCTTGTCCACAGGCATGGGTATAAATGGGAGCTTTTCTGTGGACAAGCAGAAATAAAAAAAAATTCTTGACGAAAAGCCCCTTGTTTACTATAATTGGAATAGTGCTTTTTTAAGTTATGCAAATTTGCGCTTCGAGGATAGAGTCAAAAAAAGGAGGTGTACGACATGAAAAGAACTTACCAGCCCAAGAAAAGACAGAGAAGCAGAGAACACGGTTTCAGAAAAAGAATGAGCAGCGTCAGCGGTAGAAAAGTTTTGTCTTTGAGAAGAGCTAAAGGAAGAAAGAAATTGTCAGCATAAAGGCCGCATAGTGTGGCCTTTTTTTTTAGTAATCAGGAAAGGAATTCAAACCGCTGTGAAGAATTTCAATTCCATCAAGAAGAACAAGGATTTCAGGGCCATCTACCAGTTGAAGAAGTCCCACGGGAACAAGACGCTGGTCATGTATGTGGGCCCGAATGGACTGGACCATTCCAGGATCGGGATTTCCGTCAGCAGGAAAGTGGGCAACAGCGTTGTCAGGCACAGGTTGACGCGGCTTGTGAGGGAAGTCTACAGGAAGCACGAAAACGCCCTCCTGCCAGGATGGGACCTGGTTGTGGTGCTTCGGGAAACTGCTGCAGGCAAGAGTTTGGGGGAATTGGAAAGTGCTTTCCTGCATCTTGCGGGCAGGCACAAGCTCTGGAAAAGAGAGGAAAAACTGCTTTATTAAATGTGCGATGTGATATATAATGGAAAAAGGTTTATGGTGGGAAGGATTGGAAGTGAACGAATGGGAACGAAAATTGCATTGCTGCTGATTTCCTTGTATAGAAAATACATATCCCCATTGAAGAGGCCGTCCTGCATCTACATGCCGACATGTTCCAGCTATGCCTATGAGGCGTTTTCGAAATATGGTTTTTTCAAGGGATTTTTTTTGAGCATGAAGAGGATTTTGCGGTGTCATCCATTCCATCGCGGAGGCTATGACCCTGTACCATAAAGTTGAAGGAGGAAGCATTTGATGTCTTTTTTTGTTTTGACACAGAGTACCACCCCCATTCTTGGACAGATATCCCAATTGTTCGGCATGATCATGAATGGCATCTACAATTTGTTCGAACAGGGTTTGGGGATCCAATCCTTGGCGTTGACCATCGTGGTCTTCACTATTTTTTCCAGGGTGCTGATGCTGCCCGTGGCTTTCAAACAACAGAAGTCCATGAAGGAAATGCAGGTGATCCAGCCTGAGATAAAGAAAATCCAGGACAAGTACAAGGCAAAGAAGGATCCCGAGTCCCAGCAGAAGATGCAGATGGAACTGAGCAAGCTGTACCAGGAGCACAAGGTGAACCCCTTTGGAGGATGCCTGCCGCTCCTGATCCAGATGCCCATCATCATCGCCCTCTTCGAGGTGTTGCGGAATGTGCCCGCCTATATCACCAACATCAAAGGAATCTATGCCGGCATCGCCACCCAAGTCATGTCCGTTCCCGGATTTGAAAGCGTACTGGTTGGAATCAACGAGACGAAAAAGGTGAAGGATTTCGACCCGATGCTGGAAAACAAGGTCATCGACCTGTTGGGGATGTTCTCTTCCGGCGATTGGGCCATGCTCCATGAACAGTTCGCCACCATCAGCACCGCGGTGCAGCCTCTGGTGGACAAGTTGGACAAGATCCACTACATGTTCGGCATCAACCTGGCGGAGAGCCCCAGCCTTCTAGGCATCGGCATCCTGCTGCCTGTCCTGAACGTCCTGGTGCAGTTCCTGGTTTCCAAGACATCCATGACCTCCAGTACGGATCCTGCCCAAGCCAACACCATGAAGACGATGACGTACACCATGCCGCTGGTCACCGGATTCTTCGTGACCCAGATGCCTGCGGGACTTGGTCTGTACTGGCTTGTGAGCAGTGTTTTCCAATTGGGACAACAATTGGTGATAAACAAGCACCTGCATGAGAACAAGAAATAGAGAGGGGGCCGATTTCAATGAAATTTGTTGAAAAGACAGCAAAGACGGTGGATGAAGCAGTGACAGAAGCTCTCATTGAATTGGGGGCGTCCAGCGATCAGGTGAAAGTGGAAATAGTGGACAAAGGGACCCCCGGTCTCTTCGGGTTGTTTGGAGCCAAACCGGCTACGGTGAAGGTCATCAAGAAGATGTCCATCGAAGAGGTGGCTGAAAAATTCCTACAGGACGTTTTCCTCCAGATGGGTTTGGATTCCGACCTGAAGGTCACCATGGATGACAAAAGCAATATGAATATAGAGATCAGCGGAGCCAACATGGGTGTGCTGATCGGCAAAAGGGGACAGACTTTGGATTCCCTCCAGTACCTGGTAAGCCTGGTGGTCAACAAGGAAGCGGACCAGTACATCCGGGTGAAAATGGATACGGAAGATTACCGGGACAGGCGGAGGAAGACCCTGGAAAGCCTTGCCGTGAACCTGGCCAACAAGGTCAAGAAGACAGGGAAGCGCTTTGTGTTGGAACCGATGAATCCATATGAGAGAAGGATCATCCATTCCACCTTGCAGGGCAACAAGTTCGTGGAAACCCATAGCGAGGGAGATGAGCCCTTCAGAAAAGTGGTCATCACACCGGCAAAAAAATAAGAGTCTCAAAAGAGCCAGGGATCATTCCTCTGGCTCTTTCTGGATAAAGGAGTAGGCAATGCTATACGATACAATCGCGGCAATCTCCACGGCCATGGCGCCTGCTGGAATCGGAATCGTGCGTGTGAGCGGGGAGGATTCCATCCCATTGGTATCCGGAATTTTCAGGCCCAAGGGGAAGAAACCCTTGTCTGCGGCGGGGAGCCATACGCTGCAGTACGGGCATGTGGTGGATCCCATGAGCGGAAGGATCATAGACGAGGTTCTTGTCTCGGTGATGAAAGGCCCCAACAGTTTCACAGCGGAAAATGTGGTGGAAATCAACAGTCATGGGGGCATTCTGGTCCTCAGGAAGGTTTTGGAACTGGTGCTGGGGCAGGGGGCAAGGTTGGCGGAACCTGGGGAATTCACGAAAAGGGCATTTTTGAACGGCAGGATCGAACTCTCCCAGGCGGAGGCCATCATGGACGTTATCAACGCAAAAACGGAACGGGCGCTGCAGTTGTCCGTCCGGCAGTTGGAAGGGCGTTTGGGGGAAAAGACGGCCCGCTTCAAGGATATCCTACTGTCCCTGATTGCCCACATCGAGGCTTCCATCGACTATCCGGAATACGACATCGAGGAACTGGCGGTGGAGACGGTCATGGACCGGCTGGAGGCGCTGAAGGGGGACATGCAGGCGCTGGTGGAGACCTTCGACCAGGGAAGGATGCTGAAGGAAGGCATAAACACGGCCATTGTGGGGAAACCGAACGTGGGAAAATCCTCCCTGTTGAATGCGCTTTTGCAGGAACAGCGGGCTATCGTCACAGAGATTCCAGGAACCACCAGGGACACGCTGGAAGAGGTGGTGAACATACAAGGGATCCCCTTGCGGCTGGTGGACACGGCCGGCATCCGGGACACCGAGGACCATGTGGAGCGCATCGGCATAGAACGTTCCCTGGGGGCCCTGCAGAAGGCGGACTTGGTATTGTTCATGGTGGACGGTTCCCGTCCTCTGGAAGAGGGGGATAGGGCAATCGTGGAAAGGATCAAGGACAAGAAGGTCATCGTCCTGTTGAACAAGATGGATTTGGAAGTGAAGGCATCCCAAAAAGAGCTAAGGGAGCTTTTGACGGACCATCCCGTGGTCCCTGTGTCGGCCAAGAACAGGGAGGGGATCGGACTCCTGGAGCACCATATCAAGGAGATGTTTTTCCATGGGGAAATCGAGAATACGGAAGAGCAGGAAGTCCTGCTCAGCAATGTGAGGCACAAGAATGCCGTCGTTCAGGCGGTGGGGAGTCTGGACCATGTCATGGAGGCCATCCGGGCAGGGATGCCGGAAGACTGTTGGTCCATCGACTTGAAGAATGCCTACGAGAGGATCGGTGAAATCACCGGAGAATCCATCAAGGAGGATTTGATGGGGCAGATCTTCAGCCAGTTCTGTCTGGGAAAATGACGACCAAAGGAATGGAGAACAAATGCAGTATCTAGAAGGCAATTATGATGTGGTGGTTGTCGGGGCGGGACATGCGGGTTGCGAGGCTGCATTGGCGAGCGCCCGGCTGGGACTGGAGACCCTGGTGTTCGCCATCAGTTTGGACAGCATCGCGATGATGCCGTGCAACCCGAACATTGGAGGAACCTCCAAAGGACATCTGGTCAGGGAAATCGATGCCTTGGGTGGAGAAATGGGGAAGAATATCGACAAAACCTATATCCAGACCAGAATGCTGAACAAGGGGAAGGGACCTGCGGTCCATTCCTTGCGGGCACAGGCGGACAAATACAGGTACTCCCTGGAGATGCGGAAGGTGATGGAGAACACGCCCCATCTTCGGCTGCGCCAAGCGGAAGTGACGGAAATCGTACAGCAGGACGGAAAGGTCCTGGGCGTTGGGACGGCTTCCGGGGCTTTTTACGGAGCCAAAGCGGTGGTGGTTGCTACAGGAACCTATCTGAAGGCGAAGTGCATTTTCGGGGATGTGAGCGTCGAATCGGGACCCAACGGCCTCCAGGCGGCCAAGCATCTGACTGGATCCCTTCTGGGAGCGGGAATCGAGCTGTTCCGGTTCAAGACCGGGACCCCGGCCCGTGTGGACAGAAGGTCTGTGGACTTTACCCGCATGGAGGAGCAGAGGGGGGATGAGAAGGTGGTACCCTTCTCCTTCCTGAACCGACCGGAAGACATCCGGAGGGAACAGATTTCCTGTTGGCTGACCTACACCAATGCCCAAACCCACAGGGTGATCCGGGAGAATCTGGACCGTTCGCCTTTGTACAGTGGCGTCATAGAGGGGACAGGTCCCCGTTATTGTCCGTCCATTGAGGACAAGGTGGTCCGGTTCCATGATAAGGAAAGGCACCAGGTTTTCCTGGAGCCGGAAGGGGAAGACACCAACGAGCTTTATGTCCAGGGGATGTCCAGCTCCCTGCCGGAGGATGTGCAGATCGCCATGCTGCGGACCCTCCCTGGGATGGAACAGGTGCAGATCATGCGGAACGGGTATGCCATCGAATATGACTGCATCAATCCCCTGCAGCTCAAGCACACCTTGGAGTTCAAGGAAATCTCCGGACTGTTCAGTGCGGGCCAGTTCAATGGCAGTTCCGGCTATGAGGAGGCGGCGGCCCAAGGGTTGGTTGCCGGCGCCAACGCGGGGCTGAAGGTCTTGGGCCGTCCGCCGCTTCTGGTGGACCGCTCGGAAGGATACGTGGGGGTCCTCATCGACGACCTGGTGACCAAGGGGACCAACGAACCCTACCGGATGATGACTTCCAGAGCGGAATACAGGCTTTTGCTGCGTCAGGACAATGCGGACATCCGGCTGACGCCCAAAGCCTACGAAGCGGGTCTGGTGTCGAAGGAGCGGTATGCGGGTCTCCAAAGGAAGATGGAGCAGATTGGGGCGGAAATTAGGCGGTTGAGGAAGACCATGGTGGGACCATCAGACCAGGTGCAGGAGCTTTTGGCCGCACATGGAAGCACCCCCTTGCGTTCCGGCATCTCCCTAGAGGAGCTTCTGAAACGGCCGGAGTTGGATTATGGGAAGCTTGCCCCCATCGATGGGGAAAGGGCCCCACTGGGGGAAGATGTTGTGGAGCAGGTGGAAATCCAAGTCAAATTCTCCGGCTACATCGACCGTCAGCAAAACCAGGTTGCGCAATACAGGAAATTGGAAAAAAGGCTGCTGCCGGAAGATCTGGAATACGAAAAGATCAAAAGCTTGCGGATCGAGGCGGTGCAAAAGCTGGAGAAAATAAGGCCGGTCTCCATCGGACAGGCATCCCGGATTTCCGGCGTATCGCCGGCGGACATTTCTGTCCTTCTGGTCTATCTGGAACAGCATAAAAGGACGGGAGAAGTATGGAAAAAATAAGAAAGTTAAAAAAATATTACAATAATATAAATATTGAACTGACAGACAGGCAGGCGGAGCAATTGCTGCAGTTCTACTCCCTTACACTGGAATGGAACGAGAGAATGAACCTTACGGCCATTGTGGAGGAGGATGAATTTTTTCTGAAGCATTTCATCGACAGCAGCCTCCTGGCCGGATGTCTGGATATGAACGGGGTGGAAAGCCTTTTGGATTTGGGGACCGGAGCGGGGTTTCCGGGGATTCCCTTGAAGATCCTGTTTCCTTCCTTGCAGGTGGTCCTGGTGGACGCATTGAACAAGAGGGTCCAGTATCTGGCCATGGCATGCGATTCCCTGGGATTGGAAGGGGTCGTCTGCATCCACGGAAGGGCGGAGGATCTGGGACACGACACCCTTTACAGGGAACGCTTCGACCTTTGCGTATCCCGCGCAGTCAGCGAACTGCCTGTGTTGGTGGAATATTGCGTCCCCTTCGTTAAAATCGGTGGATCTTTTGTGGCATACAAATCCAAGGATGTCCGCAAAGAAGTGGAAATGGCGGAGAATGCCGCAAGCTTGCTGGGAGCCAGGCTCAAGGCGGTCCACGAAGAGCGGATACCTGAAACGGAAATCTTGCGCACGTTTGTGGAGTATGAAAAGACCGGGCCGACTCCGGACAAGTATCCGAGAAAATCCGGAAAGCCCTCTAAAAAACCATTATAAGAAAGGGGATTCCAATGATCCAAGCGGGATATTTTTTTAACGACAAGGAAGCACTGGAAGATGCCTGGGCCATCAGAAGAAAAGTGTTCATCGAGGAGCAGGGAGTTTCCGAAGAACTGGAGATGGATGGGAAGGACCAGGACAACTGGTTTGTCGTGGTATACGAGGACGACAAGCCCTTGGCGACAGGAAGGCTGTTGAATGAGGAAGGAAAATATCTGGCCGGAAGGATTGCGGTCCTAAAGGAATTCCGCGGACAGCACTTGGGGGACCTTGTGGTCAAGATGCTGGTGGACAAGGCGTTCACGTTGGGAGGGGAGGCCGTCTATCTCCATGCCCAGACCGATGCCTTGGGTTTCTATGAGACTATAGGATTCGAAGCCTTCGGGGACGTGTATCAGGAAGCGGGGATACCGCACCAAAGCATGTTCATAACAGAAAAGATGGTAAAAAAATGCAAGCATTGATGATTCTGTTCGAATGACGCGGGGCAGAAATAAGGGGCATCCGCCCAACAACGGAACCGTTGTTGGGCGGATGCCCCTTTTCATTACTCGTGGAGGAAAAGCTGTATGATTTCCAAAGTGGACTCGGGTTTCTCCAAATGGGGGAATTCCTTGGCGTGGTCGACAGCTGCGAATTCGATGGCTGCATTCAGGCTCCTATACTGTTCGGCAATCTGCCTGTAATCCATGGAGCGGCTCGCCCCCTGGATCACGTAAATGCTGTTGTTGATCTGGGGCAATATGCCTTGGAGGCTGACATTCGTGTAATTGCAATACTCCGATGCAAAGAGGAATTTGCCCAAGCTGCCCTTGGAACCTCCCTGCCGTTCGAATGTGTTGTAGGCCACATGGGTGTTTTCATAGAACAGCACACTATATCTTCGCATGACATAAATGTTCTTGTGGATATACTCTGATTTGAACAGTCGGTTGAGCTGCTTTTTGGAGTGGAAAAGGTTGAACAGGCTGGTGCCGACCAATGGGCTTTCAATCAACCACTTCAAATACCGGTCCTTCTTGGACGGGTTCAAACCCAGGAGGCGCAGGTCTTCGGGATTGATGAAAATCATTTTCTTGAACATGGTCGGGTCCTGGTGACAGGCCATGGCCAGATAGGCGGCTGATTTTCCTGCTCCTATCACGTCCACCGGAATACCCTTGCCGATGACATCCTTTATGAAGTCCCCCAGAAGTTGGATGTACAGATAGGCGGTATAGGTGATCTTAGGCTTGTCTGAATTCCCGTAACCAATCAGGTCCAATCGGTATACGGTGTGGCTCTTGGAAAGATGCCGGACGATGCTGTCAAATTCAATGGAAGAGGTTCCCCTGCTGGTTCCATGCACCAGCAGCATGGGATTTCCTTGACCGGACTTCTCATAATAGATGTCGCCAAACTTCCAATGATAGTAGTTTCCCGTTTCCTTTTCAATCCCCTTTTTGAATGAGGCAGATGTAAAAATAAGTTTATTCCACAGGGAGGTCATGGCCGCAGCCATTAAAACCCACCCCCCCAACTTGACGATTTTCTTCACAATCCCGACTCCTTCCCAATAATCTCTATGCCTCTATTATGGGGGAGAACGGATTAAAATTCAATAGGCATTCATTAAAACTTTGGGAATCCACGACTCCCAGGGTGTCACGCCGGTTGCTTGTTATAGGGTGAGGGAGAGGGTATAATTAAGAGAAAACGGGTCAACCGGGAGTGGGGGAAAGCATGGGGAAAATCCAGATTTTGATTGCAGACAGCCAGCACAACAGTGTCCTTTTCCATTTGGAGATGGGAGACAGGGAAACCATCCACATCAGCACGGAACTGGAGAAGGAAGGGGAGGAGTACGTCCAGTTGACTGCCGACCAGTTGCTTAAGATCAAGACTTCCCAGACAATCCACCTGGTCCCCAAGCCGGCGATGCAAGAGCTTACAAAAAGGGAGATGGAAATTCTGGTCCTGATTGCGGAGGGAATGCTTAACAAGGAAATCGGTGACAGCCTCAACATAAGCGAGAGCACAGTCAAGAACCATGTCTATCATATCTTCAAAAAGATGCGGGTGCTTGACCGAACCCAGGCGGCGGTCTATGGGATCCGCAATGGAATCCTATAAGGCGCAATGTTTCACGTGAAACATCCAAGTGTAAAACGCAATGTTTCACGTGAAACATTGCGCAGGGTATGGTTGTGCATTTCCTGGTGTGTTATAATGGACATGTTTCTTTGTTTCGATTAGGATGTTACGGTTTTGGAAAGGACTTCGTATGGGTAGAATAATTGCAATTGCCAACCAAAAGGGCGGCGTTGGGAAGACCACCACAGCGGTGAACTTGTCTGCATGTCTGGCGGAATTGGACAAAAAGGTCCTTACCATCGACATTGATCCCCAAGGCAACACCACAAGAGGTTTGGGCATCGATAAAAAAACACTGGAAACCACAATCTACGAGCTGCTCCTTGGGGAGGTCTCCATTGAAGAGTGCATACTGGAAGAGGTCTATGAACGCCTTGACCTCGTGCCTTCAGACGTGGACCTGGCGGGTGCGGAAGTGGAGTTGATTGGATTGCCCAACAATAATTTCATCCTTCACAAACAATTGGAGAAGATCAAAGACCAATATGATTTTGTAGTCATCGATTGTCCTCCGTCCATGAGCGTGTTGACCGTAAATGCGATGACGGCCGCAGACACGGTGCTGGTGCCGATCCAATGTGAATTCTTTGCGCTGGAAGGACTGTCCCAGCTGATGTATACGATAAACCTCATCCAGCAGAAGCTGAACCCTTCCCTGCAGATCGAGGGGATCGTATTTACAATGTTCGATGCACGGACCAACCTTTCCCTGCAGGTTGTGGAAGAGGTTCGCAGGGAACTGAAACAGACAAACATATACCAGACCATCATTCCCAGAAATGTGCGGCTGGGTGAAGCGCCCAGCTATGGACAGCCGATCAACCTGTACGATACCAATTCAAAAGGTGCGGAAAGCTACAGGCTGCTGGCAAGGGAAGTGGTGGACTGGGAAAGAAATTGATCCAGCAGGAAGGTGGCGCAATGTCTATAAAGAGAAGAGGACTTGGGCAAGGATTGTCGGCCCTGATGGGAGAAGACCTGGAATCTTCCATCCGCGTAGAGCAAAACAAAGATGTTTATCAAGTGGATATCGCATCGGTGGAACCAAATCCGGACCAGCCAAGGCAATCCTTCAATGAGGACGCCTTACAGGAATTGGCTGATTCCATCAGACAGTATGGTGTGCTGCAACCCCTCCTGGTGAACAAGAAAAACGGCTATTATGAAATCATTGCCGGTGAAAGGCGCTGGCGGGCCGCACGCCTGGCGGGGTTGAAGGAACTTCCCGTTCTGGTGAAGGATTTTGAAAAGGAGCAGGCTTTGGAGGTATCCTTGATCGAGAACATCCAGCGGTCCAATCTGAATCCCGTTGAGGAAGCCCAGGCATACCAGAGGCTCCTGGATGAATTCCATCTCAAACAGGATGATGTGGCGGAAAAGGTTTCCAAGAGCCGGTCTGCCATAGCCAACACGTTGCGCTTGCTGCAATTGGACAAGCGGGTGCAGAAGATGATCGTCGACGAAATGATTACCAGCGGACATGCCCGAGCCCTTCTGGGAATCAAGGATCCGGACCTTCAGGTGGAGATTGCCGCCAAGGTTTTCGACGAAAAGCTGAGCGTCAGGGAAACGGAAGAACTGATGGCGGCGATGCAAAAGAGGGAAGAAAAGGCAAAGCAAAAATCACCCCGGAGGCTTCTCCAGGAGAACCTGAAAATCCAATTGCAGGCCTATGAGGAAGAGATTTCCCAAGCGTTGGGGACAAGAGCGAGCATCAAGGCCAGAACACCCCAAAAGGGGAAAATTGAGATTGAGTATCTTTCGGCAGAAGAATTTGAACGTATTGTGGAACTGATCAAAGGGGTAGAAGCGTGAAAAGCAGAAAAGAGGATGGAAATGTATAAGATGCTGGTTTTGGACATGGACGACACCTTGTTGGATGATGAACTCCATGTAAGTGATGAAAATGTGCAAGCAATCCTGCAGGCAAAGGAAATGGGAGTCGAAATCGTATTCTGCTCCGGCCGTGCGGACAAATCCATGATGAATTATATTGAAGCTTTGAATATCCATGACGAACACGAGTTCTTCGTATCTTACAACGGTGCGAAGATCGACCGGTTGGATGGGAAAGTGCTTTTCTACAAGCCGTTGGAAGGGGAACTGCTGCGCGAATTGGTGGCTTTGGGAAGGGAGTGGGGATTGGACACCCAACTGTACCAGGAACTGATGATTGCAGAGGGGCGCACGGAGCGGATTGAGGAGTACGAAAGGTTGTCCGGCGTGCATGCGCGCATTGTGGACTCTCTGGACGAGATCGATTCCAGCATCAAGGTCCTCTACAATTCCCTGGACAAGCCGCTGTTGGAGAAATTGCAGAAAGAGGTTCTGGACCGTTATGGAGACAGGGTCAACGCATTTTTCTCAAAACCCTTCTATTTGGAAGTTCTGGACAAGGATGCGAACAAAGGCAAGGCGGTGGAGTTTTTGGCGAAAAAGCTGGGGATCAGGCAGGAGGAAATCATTGCCATGGGGGACAGCTACAATGACCTTTTCATGATTTCCTATGCGGGTCTGGGGGTGGCAGTCGGCAACGCCCATCCGGAAATAAAAGGGCAGGCGGACTATGTGACGGAAGCCACCAACAACGATTCCGCAGTGGCGGAAGTGGTTCGGAAGTTCCTGCTGCCAAAAAAACAATCCCACTAGTTGGTGGGATTGTTTTCTGCAGACTTGCTTTTTATGGAAACAAAGGGCTCGTTCAAATGCTCGCAGGAAAGGGCCTGGATGATCTTGATCACATCCTCGTTGACCACGCTGTATTTGATTTCCAGCCCATGGCGCTCCCCCTTGATGATGCCTGCGCTCTTCAGTTTGGCCAAATGCTGTGAAACGGTGGACTGGGGGATGTTGAGACAACTCTGCATATAGGAGACATTGCATCCTTCCTTGTCCAGCAGCCCGATCAAAATGCACAGCCTGGCCGGGTGGCCCATCATTTTCAGCAGCTCTGCAACTTCTTCAAAATTTTGAATGTTCATGAGATCACCTCTGATACTATATTCTAATATTATGATTAATTGTTTTGGATTCATTGTACCAAAAAGAACCCCAAAAGTAAACATGGAATCGAAATTTTTCTGGAAAGGAGGAATGGGATGATGGAAAGGAAAGAAGATGAAAACAGGGTTCCAGAGCGGATTGCCACGTATGGCCGCACGAGCCGGATCATTGAGAAGCATGGTTTTGCGTTCCAAAAGAGGTTTGGGCAGAATTTCCTTGTGGACTCCAATATTTTGGAGAAGATTGTGGCGGGCGCCGAATTGCAGCCGGAGGACGATGTCATTGAGATCGGCCCGGGCATAGGGAGCCTGACCCAATATCTGGCGGAAAATTGCCGGCAGGTGATCGCCATCGAAATAGACAACAAACTGATTCCGATTCTGGAAGAGACGCTGGAGGGATACGGCAACGTGGAGATTGTCCATGAGGACGTGCTGAAGGTGGACCTGAAGCGGTTGGTGGAGGAGCGGTGCGGCAACCGTCCTGTGAAGGTTGTCGCAAACCTTCCCTACTACATAACAACACCCATCATCATGGGTTTGTTCGAGAGCCAGGTCCCTCTGGACAGCATCACTGTCATGGTGCAGAAGGAAGTGGCGGACAGGATGCAGGCGAAAAAGGCGACCAAGGAGTATGGGGCCCTTTCCTTGGCGGTCCAGTATTATTCGGATCCGACCATTGTAACGCAAGTCCCGCCCAACTGTTTTGTGCCTAGACCCAAAGTGGGATCCACGGTCATCCGGTTGCGGAAGCGTACGAAGGAGCAATATGCGGTGGCGGATGAAAAGCTTCTGTTCCAAGTGATTCGGGCTTCCTTCAACCAAAGGAGAAAAACCCTCCTGAACAGCCTGTCCCATGGCCTGCACATTCCAAAAGCGGCGCTGGAAGCCATGATCCTGGAAGCGGGACTGTCGCCTGCAATCCGGGGAGAGGCGTTGGGCCTGGACGCATTTGTAGAGTTGTCCAACCGGATTGCGGCAGGCTCATATGGGCTTGAAAAGAAAGGCATTTGAAAGTGAAAATACGGTTGTAGGATGTGCCGGGGCACATCCTACAACCGTATTTTTAGTCTAAAGACATCCGCCTAGCCTACTCCATTTTGGATCCATCCAGCAGGAGGATGTTGCCCGTGCCTGTGCTAAACTGGAGGTCACCTGTTCTGGAACGGGTATAGGGAAAATCGGAATGGATTGTTCCCTTGCCGGTGTGCAGATAGGGTGGCAGGGGAGGGGAGTGGTGCAGAACAACCTGCAGCAATCCGAATTCCGTATGCATATGGCCTTCCGTCACCGGTCCCAGGAAAAAAGCCTCGATGTTTCCCATCCGGGAATCCAGCCGCACATTCCCGATGGAACCTTCCGCATGGATGCGTAGGGTTCCCATATCGTTGTAGCACCGTAGGGATTCCAAAGGATCCGTCAGCTGCAGGTCGACGTCGCCCCATTTGGAGTGGACGGTGATATTCTCAAAAGAATGCCCTGCAGGCACGTGGATTTGGAGGGATCCATGATAATCCCTGTTAAGGATCAGGTTTTTGACCTTCATGGAGGATTTCACATAAAGGGTATCTTCTTCCACATAGGAGGTGAAGGCAAGGCCATAGGAGCGGGTATCGGGGTATTCCCGATGGTAGACGACACGGATGTCGTTTCGATCCTCTTCCACAAAGGTGACCTCCTCCGATGTGGATTGGAGATTCAGATTGGCGGTGGGAGGGAAAAGGAGGTCCTCCTCCCAAGTAGCCAGAGGATAAAGGTCTGCGCGGCTCCTCATCGGAAAGGGAACGCCAAGGTAGTCGGATGCGGTGTCGAGCGCCGGAGGATGTAGCGTGCGCAAAAGGTCTGGAGGAGTAAGCTGCCTTGTTTCCATATAGTAGAAGCCCAAAGAAATCCCCCCCAAAAACATCAGGAGGAAAATGCCTGCCAACTCACCCAGGATATGATGGAATGATCGCATCGGCTCAACACCCCCTGACCATCCGGAAACTCCAATGACAATAGGCACCAGTAGCCTGTGCGAAGGAGCGGATGAGAAAAATCATGGAGATAAGGATGAAACCGCCGAAACCGGTGATCACCAGTCCCAATGAAAGCACCAGGAGGGGGTCGCCTAGGAATCCGGCGGGCAGTTCCAACAGCGCCAGGGGAAAAGCCACAACAAGGGAGAGAAGAAGCAAAATCCCCAAGATGGTGAAGGCAATGAAGAAGGTGACCGTGGCGATGGCCAGGATCCAAAGGATGGTCCAAGGAAGCAGCAGCAGGCAGACATTCAGGCACAGCAGTAGGAAGAAACGGACGAGCATGCCCGTAGAAACCGTACACCCGGCAGGGAACCCCTTGTTTTCGTCAGCATCCATTGCTCCACCTCACTGTCGGACCTTCTTGTTATCGTGTTGCCATAACCTAAGGATAGCAATGATCCTCCAGATTTGCAACAGACAGGAATTAATTTTTCATTAGAAAACCTTGACAAAACGGTGATTTATGCATATACTTTGACTATCAAACTTTTTATTTTGATTATCAAAGTAATTGTGGATCAAGAAATCTAGGAGGCATTGATGACATTTGCAAAGATTACCGGTACAGGAAGATACCTGCCGGATACCGTACTGACCAATGAAGCCTTGGCTGCATATGTCGATACATCAGATGAATGGATCCATTCCAGGACAGGAATCCGGCAACGGATGATCGCCGTTGACGAGAAGACCTATCAGATGGCGGCCAAAGCCGGTCTGCAGGCCCTGGAGGCGGCGGGTGTGGGTCCGGAAGAGCTGGACCTGGTGGTTGTGGCTACAGTCTCCTCGGAGTATTCCATGCCGTCCATCGCCTGTCTGGTGCAAGGGGAAATCGGTGCGGACAAGGCGATGTGTTTTGACATCAATGCAGCATGTTCCGGATTTGTCTACTCCCTGGACATCGCCGCCCAGTACATTCAAAGCGGGAAGTACCAAAAGGCCCTGCTGGTGGGCGTGGAAAAGCTGAGCCAGCTGGTGGATTGGGAGGACCGAGGCACCTGTGTCCTGTTTGGAGACGGAGCCGGAGCCGTGGTTCTGGAGGCATCCGAAACCCCAGGCGTCCAGGATGTCCTGTGCAAAGCCATCGGCAAGGACTATGATGTGCTGGTTTCCAAAATCAGGCACAACGACACCCCCTTCTACCGGCAGGAAGAGGAACACACCCTGCGCATGGATGGCCGGGAGGTTTTCCAGTTTGCGGTGAAGAAGGTGCCGGAGTGCATCGAAGAACTGATGGGCCGGAACCAAGCGGCTCCAGAGGATGTGGATGTGTACATGCTCCACCAGGCCAACGAAAGGATCATCAGCAAAATCGCAAAGACCTTGCGGCAGGATCCGGAAAAATTTTATGTGAACATCGACAAGTATGGGAACACTTCCGCAGCCACCATCCCCATCGGATTGGACGAATTGTGGAGAAGCGGGGCACTGGAAGGAAAGAAGGCCGTCGTGGCGGGCTTCGGAGCAGGCCTTACCTATGCGGCAGCCCTGATCCAATTTTAACGCAAACCTATGGCTGGAGCCAACGTGCCCGCCATATGAAATAAAACAACAATTCCAGGAGGATATGAAAATGAATTTTGACAAATTGAAAGAGATCATCGTAGAAGAATTGGGCGTAGAAGAAGATGAAGTGACATTGGAAGCAAGCTTTGCGGATGACCTGGGTGCGGATTCCTTGGATCTGTTCGAATTGGTCATGTCCATTGAAGACACTTTTGGCGTAACGATTCCCAACGAGGAACTTGTGAACATCAAGACGGTAAAAAGCGCTTTGGATTATATCGAAGCAAACAGCTAGGAGATGATACCTTTGGAGACAAGAATCACACAGCTATTGGGAATTGAATATCCCATTTTTCAAGGTGGAATGGCTTGGGTTGCGGAACACAACCTGGCTGCGGCCGTATCCAATGCAGGGGGCTTGGGCATCATTGCCGCAGCCAATGCGCCTACGGAAGTGGTCAGAAATGAAATCAGAAAGACCAAAGAAATGACAGACAAACCTTTTGGCGTGAATGTCATGCTGCTCAGCGCCAATGCGGAGGAAGTGGCCCAGATGGTCATTGACGAAGGTGTTCCGGTTGTAACCACAGGCGCAGGCGACCCTTCGAAATACATGGCGAAGTGGAAAGCGAACGGAATCAAGGTGATTCCGGTGGTCGCTTCCACGGCCCTGGCCAAGATGATGGAAAGGGCGGGAGCGGACGCGGTCATCGCTGAAGGCTGCGAGGCCGGCGGACATATCGGAGAGCTCACGACCATGACACTGATTCCCCAAGTGGTGGACAGCGTTTCCATACCGGTCATAGCGGCAGGAGGCATTGGCGACTCCAGAGGTGTTGTTGCGGCTTTTGCGCTGGGAGCGGATGCGATCCAAGTAGGCACACGGTTCATCGTGGCCAAGGAATGTGTCGTCCACCAGAACTACAAGCACAAGGTAATCAAGGCGAAGGACATCGATACGGATGTCACAGGAAGGACGACAGGTCATCCTGTGCGGTCTTTGAAGAACAAGCTGACAAGGCAGTTTCTGAAATTGGAGCGGGAGTTCGCTTCCGCCGAAAAACTGGAAGCGCTGGGGGCTGGTTCCCTGCGCAACGCCGTCGTGGATGGAGACATGCATTATGGCTCCGTGATGGCGGGGCAAATTGCAGGATTGGTGAACAAAGAACAGACCTGCAAGGAAATCATCGAAGATTTGTTTGCGGGTGTTGAGGAAGTCAAGAAATTTTCAAAGATTGCATGGTAGGATCCGTACGAAGGAGGCAATGAGATTATGGGCAAAACAGCATTCATATTTCCAGGACAAGGCGCGCAATGTGTCGGCATGGGACAGGAAGTGATCCAAAACTTTGAAGAAAGCAAGGTGGTATTCGACGAGGCCGCATCTGTGCTGGATTTTGATCTTGCCAAGGTATGCTTTGAAGAGAACGATCAAATCCATCAAACAGAGTATACACAACCCGCACTGCTGGCTGTTTCCGTTGCGTTGTTGAAAGCTGTGGAAAGTATTGGTGTGAAGCCCGATGTGGTTGCCGGCCTGAGCTTGGGCGAATATTCCGCACTGGTTGCCAACGGCGCTATGGAATTCAAGGAGGCCGTGACATTGGTGCGCAAGAGAGGCATGTACATGGAGCAGGCGGCCAAGAATACAAAGGGTTCCATGGCGGCTGTGCTTCGCGCAACAAAGGAAGCCATCCATGCGGTAATTGAAAAGGTGAATGGGGTGCTGGAAATCGCGAACTACAACAATTCCCAGCAGATCGTCATTTCCGGAGAAGTCATGGCATTGGAGAGCAGCTACAGGCATTTTGACGAGATGGGAATCAAGGTGGTCCCCCTGACCGTCAGCGGCGCATTCCATTCCAGTCTCATGTCGGAGGCTTCCCACAAGATGGAAGAAGAACTCCAAGGAGTTGCGTTCAAGGACTTCACGGTTCCCTATGTCAGCAATGTTACAGCGGGATATGTCCACAACAAGGGGGAAGTGGCTCCGCTCCTGGTGGAGCAGGTCAAGGCTTCCGTGCGCTGGGAAGAAAGCGTGCTGGAAATGATTGCTTGCGGTGTGGATACATTCATTGAAATAGGCCCCGGCAACACGTTGGCCGGCCTGATCAAAAAAATCGACCGGAAGGCCAAGGTGTACAGTGTATCCGATTTGGCTTCCTTGGAAGCGTTGAAATCAAATCTGGAGGCATGACGGAGATGGAAAACATGGACAAAAACAAAGTGGCCCTGGTCACCGGTGCAAGCAGGGGGATTGGAAAATCCATTGCCATCGGATTGGCAAAGGAAGGTTATTTTGTAGTCGTCAACTATAGAGGCAACGAGGCCATGGCCCAAGGAACACTGGAGGAAATCCGGAAAGCCGGTGGACAGGGTGCTTTGGCACAGTTCAACATCGGGGATTTCCAGGAAGTCCAGGAGCGGATGGGTGAAATCCAGAAGACATACGGCGATATCCTTCTGCTGGTGAACAATGCGGGAATCACGAAAGACCAGCTGATGCTGCGCATGACGGAGGAAGATTTCGACCAGGTTATGGAAATAAATTTGAAGGGGACCTTCAACTGCATCAAGGCGGTTTCAAAGTCCATGCTGAAAAGGCGCCAAGGGAAGATCATCAACATCACATCCGTCATCGGATTGGTGGGCAATGTGGGTCAAGCCAACTATGCCGCATCCAAAGCGGGTGTCATCGGGTTGACGAAATCGTTGGCCAGGGAGTTTGCCGGCAGGAACATTACGGTAAATGCGGTAGCCCCCGGTTTCATCAAGACGGACATGACGGAAAACCTGCCGGAATCCATCCGGGAGGAAATCTTGAAAAAAATCCCCATGAGCGGTTTGGGCGAGCCGGAAGATGTGGCAAATGCAGTTGTTTTTCTGGCATCCGACAAAGCAAACTACATTACTGGACAGACCATCGCCGTAGACGGTGGAATGACCATGTAATCGAAAGGGGATTTGACCATGGAAAGAAGAGTTGTCGTCACAGGATTGGGAGTGGTTTCTCCCGTAGGAAATTCCGTAGAGGAATTTTGGAAGAACATAAGGGCGGGAGTCAAGGGCTTCGGCATGATCACCAAGTTCGACACCGCTGCGTTCGGTGTGAAAGTCGCGGCGGAGCTGAAGGATTTCAAGGCCCAGGATTATATGGACCGGAAGACGGCGAAGAAGATGGACGAGTTCACCCAGTATGCGGTGGCTGCCGCCAAGCAGGCGGTGGAGGATGCGAAGATCGATTTTGAGGCCGTGGACCCCTACCGCATGGGTGTGGTGCTTGGTTCCGGAATCGGCGGCCTGGGAACCATCGAAGAGGAAGAACAGAAGTTGCTGTCAAAGGGCCCTTCCAGAGTTTCCCCCACGTTGATTCCCAGGATCATCACCAACATGGCAGCGGGAAATGTGGCCATCGAATTCAACTGCAAGGGAGTCTGCACCAACGTGGTGACGGCTTGCGCCAGCGGTACCCATTCCATTGGAGAGGCGTTTCGGGCCATCAAACACGGATACGGAGACATCATGCTTGCGGGAGGGACCGAGGCGTCCATCGTGCCGCTGGGCCTTGCGGGATTCACCAATCTGACAGCCCTCAGCACCAATCCGGATCCGGACAAGGCCTCCAGACCTTTCGACAAGGACAGGGACGGCTTCGTTATGGGAGAAGGGGCAGGCGTTCTTGTCCTGGAGTCCCTGGAGCATGCCCAGAAGCGCGGGGCCGCCATTTTGGCTGAAATCGTAGGCTATGGCGCCACCTGTGACGCATTCCACCAGACATCCCCCGACCCATCCGGAGACGGGGCCGCCAGGGCGATGAAGCTTGCGATGGAAGAAGCGGGTGTCCGCAACGACCAGATTTCCTACATCAACGCCCACGGAACAAGCACCCCGTACAACGACAAGTTCGAAACGCAGGCAATCAAGTCCGTGTTTGGGGAGCAGGCGAAAAGCATTCCGGTAAGTTCAACGAAATCCATGATTGGACATCTTCTGGGGGCGGCCGGGGCAGTGGAAGCAGCAGCCTGCGTGAAGACCATCCAGGACCAGTTCATCCATCCGACCATGAACTACGACACGCCAGATGAGGATTGCGACCTGGATTATGTGCCCAATGTGGGCAGATCCGTTCCTGTGGAATATGTGCTTTCCAATTCCTTGGGCTTTGGAGGCCACAACGCCACCCTGCTGTTCAAGAAATTCGAATAGGGGGAGTGCAAATGCTGGACATCAAAGCGATTCAGGAAATCCTTCCCCATCGGGATCCCTTCCTTCTGCTGGACAGGGTCGACCTGCTGGAGCCGGGAAAGAAAACGGTGGCCGTCAAATGCGTCACCTTCAACGAATATTTTTTTAAAGGGCATTTTCCCCAGGAGCCGGTGATGCCGGGTGTTCTGATCATCGAAGCCCTTGCCCAGGCTGGAGCTGTTGCGCTCCTGTCCCAAGAGGATAACAAGGGAAAAATCGCTTTCTTCGCCGGCATCGACGGAGCCAAATTCAGAAGGAAAGTGGTTCCTGGCGATGTGTTGCGCCTGGAAGTGGAAATCATAAAGCAACGGGGCCCCATGGGAGTGGGAAAGGCCGCAGCATATGTGGGTGAAGAGCTGGCAACGGAATGTGAGTTGAAGTTTTTCATCGGAGAATAGGAAGTACAGGAAAAGACCGGCAACCGCCCAATGCCATTAAGTTAATGGCAGCAAAAAAGAATTCTGAGAAGAAACATATGAGTTTTTCTTCAGGATTCTTTTTTTATGATTTGGAATATAATTTCATACATGAGAAACAGACAGATTGCCATCTGCCCATTTTACATATACAATTGAAAATGCGATTCATAAGATCGTAAAAAGCTTAAGGTGAAGTCTGTTAACTTCTGCATTGTATTGATTGGATTTTACACGTGTTTCAGAATCAAAGGAATTTGAAGCTATCGATAGATTGCTTCCATCACAGGCAATTAGCCGATAGCCATGGAAATGTCGATTTGCGTGAAGCTTAGAAGTAAATTCATGAAACAGATATTCAAAGGCTTCTGGCAATACTTTTGAACGCTGTTGGTTGTATGCAGCGTTGCTCGGGCTGTCAGTTGAGAAGTTAAAGAAATCCAGAATCTCCTTATTCATTGATTTGCCAGACATTCCCAGCGAGAACTTCATGAAGGTTTCAAAGTCCAGTTTTCGCTTTCTTGAAAAGTCTTTTCCATGCAATGTCCTCCTTGAAACAAGCTATATTCAAGGAGCTTCGCCACATTTTTTGAGTGATTTGTCAAGTGTTTCATGAAATTTATTACAAAGAAAAAAGCCCTATATCAGTTACTGATATAGGGCTTTTCTAATTTCTTAACTTAATGACATTGGGCAACCGCCGGTCTTTTCCTGTACTTCCCCTTTCTTTTTGGCAGTGCGGGTGGCGCTATGGAGAATGGCGTATTATAATGGTTAAAGATGGATGGAAGGGAGGACATTATGGCAAGGAAAAAAAAGAAAGACAAGAAGACGGTCAAGGCGGCGTCCCTGTTCGTGGCCATCTTGGTGATCATTGCTGCGATTTCCGCATGTGAGGGGGAAACGGGACAGTCTGTTGTCCTGCCCTTGCCCGGACCGGCGTCTTCGGCCGATCCAGTGAAAAAACCTGTGGAAAGGACGGAACCCGTTCCGGAATCGGCACCGGTCCCTACGCAGGCACCGGAACCCGTCCCTACGCAGGTTCCGGAACCTGTCCCCCCAACCCCGGCAACGGAAGTGGAGGAAGAGGCGGAACCGGAACCCGTTTCCGGGGAGGGGGTCTTGAGCAACGAGAAGGTAGGATGGTCTTTCCGCAGAAATCCTGACCACAAGCCTGCCGCAGGCAACACCCCTTTCGATGTGGGGGCCTATGGCGCCTATGGGTTGGAGGACACTAAGGAAAAGGTGGTCTATCTGACATTTGATGAGGGGTATGAGTACGGGTACACACCGAAGATCCTGGATGTCCTGAAGGACAAGGGGGTCAAAGCGGCTTTTTTTGTGACAAAACCCTATATCAAGGCGAATCCTGATTTGGTGGAGAGGATGTCCAAGGAAGGGCATGTGGTGGGCAACCATTCTGCCACCCACCCCAGTTTTCCAGGATTGACCGACGGACAGCTTAGGAAGGAGCTGGAGGATACGGAAGCGGCATTCGCCGATGTGACGGGGCAAAGGATGGATCCGTTTTTCAGGCCGCCGATGGGAGAGTACAGCCAGCGTGTCCTGGAATTGGTTCGTCAGGAAGGCTACAAGACCATCTTCTGGAGCATGGCATATAAGGATTGGGACGTGAACAGCCAGCCCGGGGCAGAGGTTGCCTATCGGCATGTCATGGACAACCATCACGCAGGAGCCATCATCCTGCTCCATGCGGTTTCCAGCTCCAACACCGAAGCACTGGGCGAAATGATCGACGGATTGCGCAGGGAAGGATACCGCTTCAAATCCCTGCAGGAACTTCCATAGGAGCCGGGGAAGGAGGCTGTTGGTTTGAAAGGGAACATACTGATTGCGGAAGACGAGGAGCGGCTGAGGAAACTGATTGTGAAGTACCTGCAAGGGGAAGGATACCATGTGTTGGAAGCCAGGGACGGCAGGGAGGCACTGGAGCTTTTCCAGGAGAACAGCGTGGACCTTCTGGTACTGGACGTGATGATGCCTGGCATGGATGGGTTCCAGGTGTGCAGGGAGGTGCGCGGTACAAGTCCGGTGCCCATCCTGATGCTCACCGCAAGGACAGAGGAAGAGGATGCCCTCCAGGGATTCAAGCTCGGTGCGGATGACTATGTGGCCAAGCCGTTCAGGACAAGGGAACTGATGGCAAGGATCAAGGCTTTGCTTGTGCGAAGCGGAAAGCTTTCGGCCAAAGAGGAAATCCAGGTGGGGGCCATGCGGATTCAATTGGCGGCCCGGCGGGTCGAGGTCCAAGGGGAGGAAATCTACCTCAGTCCGAAGGAATACGACACGCTCCTGTATCTGGTGGAGAACCGGGGCAGGGCCCTGAGCAGGGAGCAGATCCTGAACAAGGTCTGGGGATATGACTACTATGGCGACGACCGGTCTGTGGATACCATCATCAAAAGGCTGCGGAAAAAGATGGGAACCATGGGAGATTGGATTTACACTGTCCGGGGGATGGGGTACAGGTTCGAGGAGGGGGAGGAATGAAGTCGATCCGTCTGCGCCTGCTCCTCCATTACCTGTTTTTCGTGTGCCTGATGGGGACGGTACTGTACGTGGGCCTGCATTACAGGCTGGAGGACTACTATTACGGAAAAAAAGTCGCGATTATGCAGGGAACCGTTGAAGACATCGAACGTCTTTTCAGGCTCAGCAGAAGCGAAGACGAGGCGCTGAGCCACATGGAATACCTTGGATACGGTTTTGAAGGGAAAATAACGCTCATCGACCGGAGCAGCAACCTGCTTCTTTTTGAAAACCAGGGGTCTTGGTTCCTGCAGGGAAGCGTAGAGAAGGAAGTCGTCTACAGGGGAACCAAGGCTTATGTGGTCAAGACTTCCATGCCGGTGGAAGGCACCCGATGGCTGGTTTATGGGGAAGAGATCCAAGGGGGTAAGATTGCCGTCCTGCAGATTCCGGTGTCAGCCATGGAAGACACAATCGGCATCGTCCAGAGCTTCTCCATTGGGCTTGTGGGCATCGCCATGGCAGCGGCCGTTTTCCTGTCCCTGGTCTTGTCCAGGAACATCACCCGTCCCATAGCCGACCTGAACGGCATAGCAAAGCAAATGGGCCAGCTGGATTTCCGGCACCGGTACACCGGAAAAAGGAAGGATGAGATTGGCCAGTTGGGCAACACCCTGAATGAGTTGACGGGAAAGCTGGAGGAAACCATCGATAACCTTAAGAAGGAATTGGACAAGGAAAAGAACCTGGACGTCATGCGCAAGAAATTCGTCGCCCAGGTCTCCCATGAACTGCAGACCCCCATCACCATCGTCAACGGCTATTTGGAAGCTTTGTCCGACGGAATGGTGGAGGGCGAAGAAGAAGAAGCGTACTATGAAATCATCGAGGACGAGATGGAAAAGATGAGCAACATGGTGAAAGACCTGCTGCACCTTTCCCAATTGGAGTCAGGCACCTATAAGATGCGGATGGAACCGATGGATTTGACATCCCTGGTCCGGAGCATCGCCAAGAAATTTCCTGTGCTGGCTGAGAAAAAGGGACTTGCATGGAGGGAAGGAATTGGAGAAGAGGCGTTCGGTTTCGAGGGAGACCCGTTGCGTCTGGAACAGGCCATAGCAAACATCCTTCAAAACGCCTTGAAGTATGCGCGGCATTCCATCCGCTTGGAATATGCCGTTTTCAACAATCATGCGGTTCTGGAGATCAGAAATGACGGCGAGAGGATTGCGGAAGGGGACCTGCCTAGGATCTGGGAGAGTTTCTACAAAGGAGGGGGACAGGGAACCGGCTTGGGTCTGGCCATAGCCGCGGGCATTTTCCAATACCATGGGGTCCGTTATGGAGCCAGGAACCTGCCGGAAGGGGAAGGGGTGGCTTTCAGGATGGTGTTTCCCCTGGGAGGGGCACAGGGAGGACCGGTTGGCCCCCGGGATTGATTGTGCAGCATGGATGTGGTATATTGGGGGACGAAGGCTTCTGACAAGACAATGGAGGTGGATCGTTTTTGGAGGGACTGAAAAGAAGGGAAAAAATACTGGAGATGCTGGAAGGGAGCGGAGAACCCATCAAGGGACATGAATTGGGAATCGTTCTGGGTGTCAGCAGGCAGGTGATCGTTCAAGATATCGCACTCCTGCGGGCCCAGGGCAAGGGAATAATTTCCACTTCGGAAGGGTATATGGCCTACAGGATAAAAGGGAACACCTGCAAGCGGGTGCTGTGTGTCCGTCACGGTACGGAGCAGATGGAGGAGGAATTGAACACAATCGTGGATCTGGGGGGGCATGTGCTGAATGTGGTCATCACCCATCCTGTCTACGGAGATATCAGTGCGGCCATGATGTTGCGGTCCAGAAAGAATGTGGAGGACTTTTTGCAAAGGGCTTTGGACAAGGACTTCATCCCATTGATGGACCTTACCGGAGGTGTCCATTACCATACCATTGAAGCGGAAAGTGAAGAAGCGCTGGATGAAATCGAACGCAGGCTGATTGAAAAGAAGCTGCTGCAGCCTTGACAAGCGACATCATTCTATGTTTTGGGAGGAATTGGGACTTATGGGAAAAAGAGCCGGCATATCCCAGCTGTTGAAGGCTGGATTCAAGCGGTATTTGATTGATGGCCTGGGTGGAATGGCCCTGGGACTGTTCACCACTTTGATTGTAGGATTGATCTTGAAGCAGCTGGGGGCAATTACCGGACTTCTTCCCGTCGTATGGTTCGGCAGCATCGCCTCCGTCCTGACGGGTGCGGGAATCGGCATGGGGGTAGCCCACCGGTTCAAGGTGTCCCCCATGGTCCTGTATTCCTCGGCTGTCACGGGAATGATGGGGGCTTATGCCGGCAAGATCCTTTCCGGTGCCGCCTTCGTGGAAGGGAATGTGGTCCTTATCGGACCGGGCGAGCCTCTGGGGGCCTTCATAGCGGCGGTGGTCGGAATTGAGTTCGGAAGGATTGTCTCCGGAAGGACAAAGTTGGAAATCGTGCTGACGCCTATGGCGACCATCCTGGCCGGGGGGACCGCCGGACTGCTGGTCGGTCCGGGTATTTCTGCCTTCATGTTGTGGCTGGGAAGCCTCATCGTGATGGCGACGGAGCAGGCTCCGTTCATAATGGGAATCCTTGTGTCCACGATGATGGGGATGGCATTGACATTGCCGATCAGCTCCGCCGCACTGTCCATCATCCTGGGTCTGGAAGGTCTGGCGGCGGGAGCCGCAACGGTGGGCTGTGCAACCCAGATGATCGGGTTCGCGGTTGCGAGCTACCGTGAAAACAAGATGAATGGATTGCTGGCCCAGGGACTGGGCACCAGCATGCTGCAGATGCCAAACATCCTGCGAAATCCCCGTGTATGGATTCCACCCACCGTAGCCAGCGCCTTGTTGGGGCCCCTCGCCACGGTCGTATTCAAGATGGCAAACAATCCTTCCGGTGCAGGGATGGGAACCTCCGGTCTGGTTGGACCGCTGATGACTTGGAGCACCATGGCGGGCAGCAGACCAGACTCCTCGTTGCTGCTGCAAATCCTTCTGCTGCATTTCCTGTTGCCGGCCGGCCTGACCCTGGTGATTTCCGAATCCATGCGCAAAAAGAATTGGATCAAACCGGGAGATCTGCGGCTTGACGTGTAGTAGGGGCTTCGAATTACCATTTCCCAACCGCAGTCCCCTGTGGTATAATGGGGATATTAGGAATACCACCAATAAAGCCAGGAATGGCGAAAAAGATTTGAGGGATGATTATGGGTGATCGGATAAAAGTATTGTTTGTAACACCGGAAACGGTTCCCTATGCCGCAACAGGTGGCTTGGCGGATGTCGCCCAAGCACTTCCGGAAGCGCTGCATGATCAAAACGTGGAGGTCATCCGGCTGATGCCGAAGTATAAGGGCATGGAGGAAAGGTATCCTCTGAAGCATGTCTTCAATTTCATTGTGGAAACGGGGGGAAGAGCGAATGTAGCCTCCGTGTTTGTGATGGAAGAAAAGGGAATCACCAACTATTTCATCGGAAACAGCCACTATTTTGACAGGGACAACTTCTATGGGTATGGGGATGACGATGAACGGTTTGGATTTTTCTGCAAATCCGCCCTGGAAATGCTCATGTTCCTGAACCTGCGTCCCGACATCATTCATCTGAATGATTGGCAGACAGCCCTCATCGGATTGCTGTTGAAGCAAGAATATTCCCACTTGGACCTGTACAAGGACATCAAGATGGTGTTCACCATACACAACCTGCAATACCAGGGGGTGTTCGGCAAGGATGCGCTGGATGACCTGAACCTTTCCCCCAAATACTTCAATATCGAAGCAATCGAATACTACGGAAAGGTCTGCTACATGAAGGCTGGAATTGTATATGCGGACATGGTGACCACGGTCAGCAAGAGTTATGCGAAGGAAATACAAACGCCGTGGTACGGGTATGGATTAGATGGGCTGTTGAGGAAATATTCGGAAAAGATCCAAGGCATCGTCAACGGCATCCACTACTCCAGCTACAACCCGGAGACGGATCCCGCTCTTGCCAGGAACTTCAGCGCGGACAATTTCCGTGAGTTGAAGAAGCAGCAGAAGTATGTCTTCCAACAAGAGCAAGGACTTCCCGTGGGGGATACTCCTCTGATCGGGGTGGTGACCAGGCTGGCCGAGCAAAAGGGCATCGACCTGATCCTCTATGCCATGGAACACCTGATGAACGATGATGTCCAGTTCGTAATCCTGGGAAATGGGGATTACCATTACGAGAGCAGGCTTCTTGAGCTGCAGGAGAAACATCCGGACAAAGTCAAGGCAAACATCATGTTCAACCAGGCCTTGTCCCGCAAAATCTATGGTTCCATCGACATGTTCCTCATGCCGTCCCTTTTTGAACCCTGCGGACTGTCCCAGTTGTACAGCCTGCGTTATGGCGCAGTTCCCATCGTACGCAAAACCGGAGGATTGGGAGATACGATTACGGATTACCACGAGGACTATGAGAACAGTACAGGATTCCTGTTCAAGAACTACAACGGACATGAATTTTTGGCGGCCGTCACCCGTGGTTTGGAAGTTTACAGGAACCAAGGGGAATGGGAGATGCTGGTCGAACGGGGCATGCGGAAACGCTTTTCCTGGGAACAGTCCGCACAGGAATACATCCGGATCTACAATGAGGTCCTGTCGATTTAGAACGGAAAAACAGCCGAGAATCATCGCCAAGCAAATGTAAAGCGGGAGTATCATGAAAAAATCCAAGAAAAAAATGCTGCCAGCCAGTTTCCTTTTGCTGGCGGCTGTTTTATTGTTGCTCTATGTGATCCTTGTCAAACCGAACTTCCATCTTTTCCAAGGAGGTGCGGTCTTCCTGGAGCCGGTTGATGTCCGGCGGTTCGATGCAAATGACACCGTAAGCGTCTATTCCTATGGAAGCAACATCTATTCCGCAGGAAAGAACGGACTGGAAAAGAGGAACGTTTCCGGGGAGACCATCTGGAGCAAGGCATATACCGTACAAACACCCCAGCTGGTCATGGACCAGGGTTATATGGCCGTTGGCGACCTTTCCGGCAAGAAAGCCTTTTTGTTCAACGAAGAAGGCTTTCTTCATGAGTTCACCGTCAGTTGGCCCATCGTGCTGCTGCGGGTGAACAGCAGCGGTTTCCTGGTCATCGTCCAAGAGTCGGGAGAAACCCACCTGATCCAGATGTACGACAAGGAGGGCAAATTGCTTGCGGAGCGGGGAACCTCCTTCAAGAATGACGGATACCCCGTGGCCCTGGACATTTCCAGCACCGCAATGGACTGGGTCACATCCTATGCCTATATCAGAGAGAACCGGATGCAAAGCAAGCTGTCCTTTTTCAATTTCGAGGCCAAGAGCAGCAACTTGGAAGAATACATCACGGGTGGGTTCTTGGAAGAGGACCTCCTGGCTCCAGCCATACGATTCATGGATGACGCACACGTGTTTGTGGGTTCCGACAAAAAACTGCTCTTCTTCGAGCTAGACCGGATCCCCAAGCAACTGGAGGCCATCGAGGTCAACAACAGGGTCATGGACATCGCCTATACGGACAAACATGTGGTGGTGCAGTATGGAGAGGCGCTGGGGACAGAAGGCGAAGGACATCGGAACACCGTGGTTTTTTACAACACCCAGGGGAAAGAGGTCCAAAAATTCCAGCCGGAAGAAGAAGTGAAGAGCATATTTGCAGACCAAGACACCCTTTATGTGGTTTCGGCCTCTCGGCTGACGGCTTTTTATGGAACCCGGCCCCAGTGGTTTTCCTCCATCCATCGGGAGGTGTCCCGGGTGTTCCATCTTGGTGGAAAAAATTATCTGATGGTCTACCCCCAAGGCTATGAAGTGGTACGGATCAGGGAAAGCTGATACGGAAATCATCCATAAAGACAGGGGAATCGAAGGAGAAAAGAAATGAATTTGCTGGATATGCTGCTGCTGGTTTTCTGCCTGGCCATTATTTGTGTTTCCTACAGGAATGGTCTTGTCAAAACACTTTTTAAACTGTCCTCGGCCCTGTTTTCCCTGGTTTTGGCCTTTTTCATCTATCCCATGGTGACGGCTGTCCTGACCGGAGCGACTGGCATCCAGGCAAGCGTGGGGGAGCGGGTTTCCGGTTTTCTGTCCATGGACCCGGCCGTCCAGAACATGATCAGTCCGGAAGACCAGATCATGTTCCTGCAGGGCATGCCGTTGCCGCCCTATTTGAGGACCCTCCTCATCCGAAACAACAATACGGAAGTATACCAACTATTCCAGGTGGACAGTCTGGAGTCCTACATCACCAGCATGTTGGCCAATCTGATCATCGGAGCCTTGGCGTTCGTTGCCACTTTCTTTCTGGTCTGGCTGCTCATCGGAATGCTGGGAGCCTCCCTGGATTTGGCCAGCAGGCTTCCACTGGTCAAACAAGCCAATGGACTGCTGGGAATCTTTGCGGGCGTGGTCTTTGGAGGGATCCTTACCTACATCCTGACATATCTTTTGGATGCTGTGACCATGATGGGCACGTTCCCCCAGTTGAGGGAATCCATGGTCGAATCCATGGTAGTCCGCTGGGTATTGGAGAACAATCCGGTGACAATGCTGATGGCGGAATACAGGAAGTTTCACTGATGCAAAGGTTAGATTAAAAAATCATAAGAAATCTTTGGAAATAGGGTTGACACTGGGCTGGTGCCATGATATACTACATTTCGCTGGTCCGGTAAAACAACCTTGCGAAAGGGAGAACGGACAGCAACACAAGCAGAACCTTGAAAATTGAACAGTGAAGAATAAATCAAAAACAACGTAATTCCAAGACTAAACCCGCGAAAGCGGAAGGTCAGAGTTTATGCTGCCGGAGAGAACTTTTTATGAGAGTTTGATCCTGGCTCA
>NZ_JAAEEH010000026.1 GCF_010179735.1 Anaerotalea alkaliphila | reverse complement strand
ATAACACATATTCAAAAGCAGCTACTACTTTTTTGTTCTAAATCAAAAAAACATGGCTACGGGAAAGACTAAAGGCTTGAAAAACGATGTGCCTTGCCTAGCCATCGCGCCAGCGATTTGGTACAATGTTTCAACGGAAAGGAGCGGTCGGAGGGGTTCCTCCGGCCATATGGCCATGATTTTATCTTGTCAAAAAATACAGGTTGCCTTTGCAACCGACGAAGTCCTTCGGGATGTAAGTTTCCAATTGAATGAGGGGGACAAAGTGTCCATCGTGGGCATCAACGGAGCCGGCAAATCCACTTTGCTGAAGGTCATCGCAGGCGAGCTGGAAAAGACCGGCGGCACCGTCACCATTCCCGGCGGCACCACCCTGGGATACCTTTCGCAGAACGCATTCCTGGACACGGACAGGACCCTGTACGAGGAAATGCTCCATGCCAACGAAGAGATCCTGGAACTGGAAGACGCCTTGCGCGAGATGGAATCCTCCCTGGGAGGGGAGGGGAACGTGCCGTCCAGGACCATGGACATGGAGCTGCTGGAAAAACGCACCCATGAGTACGCAACCCTCCGCCACCAGTACGAGGACCTGGACGGCTACAGCTACCGGAGCCTGGTCAAGGGGGTGTTGAACGGCCTCGGTTTCTACGAGGAGGACTACGGCCGGAAGCTGGAGACCCTATCCGGCGGACAGAAGACCCGCCTGGCCTTGGGAAGGCTTCTGGTCCGTACCCCCGACCTGCTGCTGCTGGACGAACCCACCAACCACCTGGACATCGACGCCACCCGGTGGCTGGAGGGGTTCCTTTCCGGCTACCGGAAGACACTGGTGGTGGTGTCCCATGACCGGTATTTTCTGGACCAGGTCACCAGGAAGACCATCGAAATCGAACACGGTGCCGCCAAGGTCTATTCGGGCAACTATTCCTTCTATGCGGCCGCCAAGGCCCATGACCAGGAAATCGCCCTGAAACACTACAGCAACCAGCAGAAGGAGATCCGCAGGCAGCAGGACTCCATCCGGGAGCTGAAGGGAAGGGGCATGGAGAAGTTCGTCCGGAGGGCCCAGAGCAAGGAGAAGGCCCTGGACAAGATGGCCCTGGTGGACCGGCCCCAGACCCTGGACGACACCATGCGCTTCAGGCTCACACCCCGGTTGGAGAGCGGCCAGGACGTCCTCGCCATCAGCGGGCTGGGCCATGCCTTCGACCGCCTGGAGCTTTTCACCGACATGAGCCTTTCCATCCGGAAAGGGGAAAGGGTGGCCCTGGTGGGCGCCAACGGCACCGGCAAGTCCACCCTCCTGAAGCTTCTGACCTCCCACATCCCCGTGCAGAAGGGCTCCATTTACTTCGGCACCAACGTGCATGTGGCCTACTACGACCAGGAGCACCAGCAGCTGGACTCCACCAAGACCCTCATGGATGAAATCCACGACACCTACCCCGGCATGACCAATACGGAGGTCCGGAACACCCTGGCCGCCTTCCTGTTCACCGGAGACGACGTCTTCAAGACCGTGGACAGCCTCAGCGGCGGGGAAAAAGGGCGCCTGACCCTCTGCAAGCTCATGCTGTCCAAGGGGAACTTCCTCCTGCTGGACGAACCCACCAACCACCTGGACATGGTCTCCAAGGGGGTCCTGGAGCAGGTGCTTTGCAGCTACACCGGCACCCTCCTCTTCATCAGCCACGACCGCTACTTCATCAACCAGGTGGCCACCAAGGTGCTGGAGCTGGAGAACGGCCGTTTCACCGAGTATCTGGGCAACTACGACGCCTATCTGGAAAAGAAGCGGCAGCTGCAGAAGGACCGGGAAGATCCGGACCTTCTGGACTTCTCCGGAAGCAAGCCAGCCGGAGGGGGAAGTCCGCCGGAACCTGCCTCCAACACCAAAGAAGCCTGGTTGCGCCAGAAGGAGGCGGAAACCAAGCGCCGCCGCCTGAAGAACCGCTTCCTGCAGGTGGAGGAAGCCATCCAGGAGACGGAAGGGAAAATGGCCGCCATCGACAGCCAGCTCTGTCTGGAAGAGGTGTACACCAGCTACCAGAAGACCCAGGAGCTGAACAAGGAGAAGGAGGAATTGAGCCTCCTCCTGGAGGAATTGTATGGGGAATGGTCGGATCTGGAGGACGAAATGGAAGCAGGGGAGCGGTCATAGCCGCTCCCCTGCTTACTGCAGAATCCGGTCTGCAAGAAAGACCTTTTCTATTTTTGCATCTCCTTTTGGGGAGTCCACCAAAAGGTGCCTGATCTGGTTTTCGTAGGTCGATTGTGAGATCACCTGGATTCCAACTTTATCGATTCCATAGACCGAATCCCCCATATTCGCAACAATCAGGTGTACATCCAGCCCCGGCTCCAGTCCCAGTTCCTCCAATGCGGACAGGGTATGGGGCACCCATGTGTCCGCGTGCAGGAAGACCACATTGATTTCCTGCCTGTGCTTCTTGAATGCCAGCACAATCATCTCTTGGATTCGGTTCGGATTCATGGTACCCTCGAACACTTCAGCAATTTCAATTCTGGAGTAGCCGTTTGTGATCTGCCGAAAACCTCCCGAGCGCTGCATGGCTGCCAGGGAATCCAGATTGCCGGTGATTTCCAGGATTTTTATTTTTGCCTTTTTCCCATAGATGTCCTCAATGATATGCTGGGCCGCAATCCTGCCCTGGTTCTCATGGTCCGGACCGATGTAAACCAGGTTCTGGGCGGAAGATTTGACAGGATTTCCCAACAATACGACCTGTACCGCTTCCCTTTGGGCCTGGAGCAACAATTCTTCCCAACCGTAGCTGAATACAGGGCTGAACATGACCATGTCGACTCCTGAAGCAAGGAAGTTTTCGAACATTTCCTTCTGCTCCTTGTCCTTCTGTTCCACAGAAGACGGATTTGTCAGATTCCCCACAATCCATAGGACACCTTCCATATCTGAAATCCCGCTTCCCTTCCATAAATCCGACTCTATATATCCGATCCTGTAGGGCTCCGCCATAGGTCCATCCTCGCGCCCGTCCCAAAGTCGAAGGGTTCCCAGATTCTCCCTGGTGACCAGAATGCTTCTGAAAATGATTTTTTGGGGGATACCTTCCTCACCATGCAGTATACGCATTGCATAGTCGATCGCTTCCTTCCCGCCTATGGGCGCATACAGGACAGCCTCCAACCTTCCCTCTCGCAACGCCTGCTTCAACTGGTCCGTCAGCACTCCGGCGACACTGATGACAGGAATGCTCAGCCCCTCTTGTTGCAATGCGTTTATGGCTCCTTGGGCCATGGTGCTGTTCTGTGCGAACACAGCGTCCACTTCCCCTCCCAGCCGCAACAATCTTTGCAGGTTTTCCTCCGCTTCCGTACGCAGCCAGTCGCAGTAGATATTGTGTTCGATTTTGATTTTCACATTGCGGTTGATTTCGTCCGTGAACCCTTTCCTTATCTGCATCACAACCGGATCGTCGATGGGTCCGTTGACAGCCACCACCGAGGCCTTCTTGTCCCCAAGGATCTGGTGCAAGCCTTCAGCCGCCTTTTCTCCCACCGAGAGCATGTCGGGACCGATGAACATCCGATAGGAATAATAGGGGATGTCCTTGCCCAAAAGCATGACGGGAATCCGTTCATTCACCCTGTTCAATATGGGGCCAAGTATGTTCGCATCGTTGGCCGTGATGATCAGCAGGTCCACGCCGTAGTTTACCAACTTGTCGATGTCCTTGATCTGCTTGTATGTGCTGCCTCCAGCATTTGTGAAAATCAGCCTTGCGTTGGGATGTCTGGCCAACTCCTCAATCATTGACGTATGCGCTGCGATTTGCGTCTCGTCAGAAAGGTTGGGGTGGGACATTCCAATCAAATACTCGACTCCCGGCTTGTTGGAGCCGGAGAACATCTGCGGGAGGCCAAAGGAGATAACTCCCAGAAAAAGGATTAGTACGGTCATTCCCAACAGCCATTTCCCTTTTATCTTTGCCATGTCCCATCCCCCATCCGGTTGGTCCGATAGGTGTTCGGACTGACTCCCATCAGTTTCTTGAAAGCAGCGCTGAAGTAATGCTGGCTGCTGTATCCAGCGGCATCCGAAATCTCCAGGATTCTCATGGCAGGATTTTTCATCAAGCGCAGGGATTCGTCGATGCGTGCTTTTGTCAGCAGGTCGGAGAATGTCAGTCCTGTCTCCTTTTTAATCATGCGGCTCAGGTAGGCCGGGCTCACCTTGATTTGGTCCGCCACCTCCTGCAGGCTTAGGGAGTGATTGCTGTAGTGCTCCTCCAGATAGGATTTTGCAAAAAGGACCAGCGGCGTCAATTCCAGATCCTGCTTCAAAACATCCGACAAGCTTATGTATGCCCGCCGCAAATCCTGTGCATCGCCCCCCAATTGCTGATGGACCACAACGCAATGCCTTCCCAGGTATTGGCGCAGGGCGCTCTTCAGGTCCTGTCCAAGTGTGTCCACAACAGACGGATCGGTTGCCGAAAGCAACAGACCGTATTCCCCCTGCTCCAGGGGGAATACCAACACACATTCTGCAACCGATTTTGCAATTTCTTCTGCGATGTTTTCGACCGCAAAGGAAAGAAGGCCGGTGTCGAATGCGGGGGCATCCTTTTTTTCAAATTCCAGGAAGCGTAGAAGGAGCAGGTATCCTCCACCATATTGGTCCATGGAAAAAACCCGGTACTCCTCCTCCATCTTGGTCTGATGAAGCCTTCCCAGCAGCCAGTGGCTGACGAACTGGCGTTTCAACTCCGACCGCCCGCTCCCGACCTGTGCCTCCGCCCACTGCACGATTGTTCCTTCTCTTCTTTTTTCGTCCAGCACATCCACAGCCCTCTTCACCGTGTTCATCAGTTCGTTCCGGTTCACCGGCTTGAGTATATAGTCGAACACATTCAACTTGAATGCCTCTTTCGCATAGGAAAATTCATCATATCCTGAAACGATGACCAGCATGCACTCCGGCAACAAGCTCTTGATTTCTCTAATCAGATCCAAGCCGTTGAGGATTGGCATGTTGATGTCCACAAGCATAAGATCCGGTTGCTGTTCGATGGCCAGTTCCAACGCCTCCTTCCCATTGCTGGCTTCCGCAACGATTTCCACCCCGATTTCGTCCCAGTGGAGACTTATGAGTCCCCTCCGTATCTTGGGCTCGTCATCCGCTACAATCATCCTATGCATCGCGCACCTCCTGCTCGTCAAGGAGAATCGGATGCCGGATGAAAACCCGTGTCCCTTCCCCCTCTACACTGTCCACTTCAACACCGAATTCGTTTCCAAAATTCAGACGCAACCGCTCATTGACGTTGAAGAGTCCGATGCCGAACGCATCCGCCCTCTCCAACTCACCACACAACATGGCATTCAGTTGCGCCACCTTTTCAGCAGGAATCCCTGCTCCGTTGTCTGAAACCGAAATCAGGAGCCAGCCTTCCCGGATATCCACCTCTATCCTGATTTCTCCAGGCCTGTCATTCGTTTTTATGCCATGGTAAATGGCATTCTCCACGATTGGCTGGATGATCAGCTTGATGACCCGCAGTCGCTTCAACTGCCGGCTGCAGATTATTTCGTATTGGATCATGGCTTCATAGCGGACCCTCTGTATTTTAAGATAGCTTTCCACATGCTTGATTTCATTTTCCAAAGGGATGATTTCATTCCCCTTGCTGAGTCCGATCCTGAACAGGTCCGTCAGAGCGGTGACCATTTCGGCGATATCGTCCGCACCATGCTCTATAGCCATCCAATTGATGGTGTCCAGCGTGTTGTACAGGAAATGGGGGTTTATTTGCGCTTGGAACGCCCGCAACTCCGCCTCCCTTTTTTCCTTCTGTTCCACATATACCATTTGCAGGAGATTCTGGATGGATTCCAGCATCTTGTTGAATCGATGCCCCAACTGGCTGATTTCATCGGTATAGGAACTGACAAACACCTGGTCCAATTGACCTTCCTCCGCCCGCTCCATCAGCGCCCCCAAGGTGCTGATGGGTTTTGTCAGGGAACTGGTGAGATAATGGGACAGGAAGATGGCGATGGCGAAGATGATCAGGCCGTACAGCACAAAGGAGGAAATCACCTGGACAATCACCTGCAGGGTTTCTCCTGTGGGAAAAACCCCCACCATGTTCCATCCCGTATATCCTGATCGTATGCTTAGAATCTGGTATTCCTCCGACCCAATCTCCACAATCCTATCCTGTACAGCCTCCTCCATCCTAATCCGGTAGACCAGAGGATTGACGGGCGCATACACAGTCTGTCCGTTGTCCTGGAGGATGAACAGGAATCCAGATTTGCCGAGGACAACACTGTCAATAATACTCTCTATGGCAGACAATTTCATGTCGATCAGTGCGACACCGGCTACTTCGCCCTGCCTGTTGAAGATTGCCTTGGATAGGGAGACCACGTTGTCTGCGTTATAATTGGAAAAGCGGCTCCGCACATTGCGTCCGATTGGTTGGCTGAAAAGGTGGATCCCTTTAGGGTTCTCTATTGTCTGCATATACCATAATTCTTCCGTCACCGGGTTTTCCTCAATTTTTTCCATGGTGGCGCTGATGATGCCCCCGTCCTCGCTTGCGATCAGCATGCCGATGATGTTGCTGTCGTTTCTTGTATAGAGGTTGAGGCTTTCAAGGACCGCCTTTTCCAGCTCCAGGTCTTCACTGGATTCTTCTTTCCGGTTGATGTATGCCCTCACGTCCGCATTCTCCACCAGCAGATCAATCGTCTTGTTCATTCCGGAAACATAGGAATCGATCCGCACGTTTACCTGCTCGACCATTTGGTAGGTATGCTCATTGGTTACGTCCATCAACGAGCTTCTCAGGATGTTCATGTTCAGATAACTCAACGCAAAGACCGTCAGTATGACAACAAGCAGAAAGTTCACCATCATCTTGTTCCGGATCCTAAGATTCCCGTATTGATTTTTCAGCCTTGCAAGCATACCCTCACCCCCGGCACAAGAAAACAAAAGCCTAGTCGGCATATTCACCCATGACTTCCTTATAATTTTCCTTAGTGATAATGACGCCATTGAACAGTTGCTCCATAGGCATCTCCTTGCCCTCGTTGATCCAATCCATCAGCGTATTGGCTGCGGTCCTTCCTACGACTCCGGGAGAAAAGAAGCTCGCCGCTTTCATGGCGGAATACTCTTTCTTGAATTCGTCCTTCGCCAGGTATCCTCCAAGTCCCACCACGCAGGAGTCCCAGTCAAGCCCTATCTGTTCCAAGGCCCGGACTGCACCGATGGCCCCTTCCTCGTTGGAGCTCATGACAAGCCATTTTTTTATCTCCGGATGCTGGGCATAGACATCGATGGCTGCGCTGAACCCCTTGTCCGTTTCTCCGTTGTAACTTGCATGGAACATCCTGCTTTCGGGAAACCCCGGCAGCATTTCCTTGAATCTTTCCTGTTCACCTGCCGCCCTCTCCACGCCACTGGTCACCATCCGCATCGTCAAAATGAGTACCCCTACATCTTGGTGGTCCGAAATGCCGCTCTTGATGGCGTAGTTGGCCATCCAGTCCCCGTTCATTTCGCCGATCCGCCTGTTGTTCACACCCACAAAAGGAGCAATCAGCGTTCCGTTTGGATTGATTAGCGGATCATTGGTTGCAACCACGGGAATGTCTGCATCCCGAAGCTTTGTCACCGTCCAAAGGCTCAATTTTTGATCAGGAATGCATAGGATGACCCCGTCGATTTTTCTGGAGATGATGTCCTCGATTGCCCTCATATACTTTTCATTGTTCATTTGAACATCAATGAAGATGAATTCGTCGGCTCCCCTTTCCAGCACGGTCCGCTCCACTTCGAACCCCTCATTGATGAAATAGATTTGTTCGCCCGACTTGTAGATTCCTGCGATGATGGTTCTGTTGTGTTCCGTCTGCAAGGAAGTCCCGTTTTCCATCCCTTCATGCTCCACTATACTGCCAGCGCAAGCGGAGAGAAGGAAAAATGCTGCCGTTGAAGCCAGCAAAAACATGATATGGCTCTTCATCGAAACCCTCCTCCTGTCCCAAATAGGAAAAGCCTTAGTCATAAACCAAGGCTGCTAGTTCCATTATAAGGGGAGGTGTGCAACTATTCAACGTCAATTTGTCTTCAGTTCTTGGATTTCGTATAGATGTCGAAAAGGACGGCAAGGACCAAAACCAGTCCCTTGATCGCCTGTTGCCAGTCGATTCCCAGTCCTACCAGCGACATCCCGTTGTTCATCACACCCATGACCAGACCACCCACGATGGCCCCAACCACCGTGCCAACGCCTCCGCTGGCGGAGGCTCCTCCGATGAAGCAGGAGGCGATGGCGTCCAGTTCGAATCCCTGCCCCGCCTTCGGGGTCGCCGAATTCAGCCGTGCGGCAAAAACCAGGCCGGACAAGGCAGCCAGCATGCCCATGTTGATATAGACCATGAGCGCTATTCGGGCTGTCTTCACACCGGAGAGTTGCGCAGCTTTTTCACTTCCTCCCAATGCGTAGATATGTCGGCCAAAGATGGTTTTCTTCATGATGAATGCATAGATGACAATCAGGACCGCAAGCAGGATCAGGATGTTGGGGATTCCACGATAATAAGCGATGACCGCCATGAACGCGTTGATTGCAAGCAGCACCAGGACATTCTGCCCTACGAAGAACGTGTGGGAAATCACTTCAAACCCATACTTCTGCTTGGACTTCCTTTCCCTGATCTGGAATACCACGTAAACAGCAGATAGGAGGACACTCAGGACCATGGTGGTCAGGTGGATTCCCTCACCCCCGAGCACGTCCGGGATGAACCCGGAGCTGATTTTTGTGAAAAGCGGAGGGAACGGAGCCAGCGACTTTCCTCCCAGCACCACCATGGTAAGCCCACGGAAGAAGAGCATGCCTCCCAAGGTGACGATGAATGCGGGTACTTTGAAGAAGGCAATGATGCTTCCCTGCAGTGCGCCGATGCCAGCCCCAATCAACAGGGAAATCAATGCAGCCGCCAGGAAATTCATATTATTGGATATCATAAGCGTTGCTGCCACGGCTCCAATAAAAGCCGCCACGGAACCTACCGACAGGTCGATGTTCCCCGTCACGATGACAAGGAGCATTCCCACGGCTAGAATCAGGATGTAGCTGTTCTGCAGCACCAGGTTCGTAATGTTCAGGGGTGTCAGGGACATTCCCCCCGTGTATGCCGCAAAGAACAACATGATCGCCACCAAAGCGATGATCATTCCGAACTGTCGGATGTTGCTCTTCAGAATTTCTTTCAAGGTACCCATCATTCTACCTCCCTTTTGTTGTTGATGACATGCTTCATGATCTTTTCCTGGGTCGCATCTGCCTTGTCCATCTCTCCGGTAATTTTCCCTTCACTCATCACATAAATCCGGTCGCAGGTCCCCAGCACTTCCGGAAGCTCTGAGGAAATCACCAGGATGCATTTGCCTTCATTGGCCAATTTGTTCATGATTGTGTAGATTTCATATTTTGCTCCCACATCAATTCCTCTCGTGGGTTCGTCCAGTATCAGGATGTCCGGCTCTGCAAATATCCATTTGCTGAGCACCACCTTCTGCTGGTTTCCTCCGCTCAAATTGACCGTCTTCTGGAAGATATTGGAGCACTTGATGTTCATCCTCCTCTTGAATTCTTCCGCCTCGCGTATTTCCCTCTTCTCGTCAATCACCAACCCCTGGGTGATCGATTGCAAATTGGTCAACGAAATATTATGCCTTATGTCGTCATCAAGGACTAGTCCGTACTGCTTCCTATCCTCCGTCACATAGGCGATGCCGTTCTCAATGGCCTGGCTGACGGAATTCAGATGGATTTCCCTCCCATCTTTGATCAGGCTGCCACTGATTTTCTTCCCGTAGGACTTGCCGAAAATGCTCATGGCGAATTCCGTCCTGCCCGCTCCCATCAATCCTGCAATCCCTACTATCTCGCCTTTCCTAATGTTGATGTTGATGTTGTCCAAAACCTTTCTTCCTTCATGGAGCGGATGATAGACTTCCCAGTTTCTGACTTCAAAATAGACGTCGCCGATGTCGGTCACCCGCGAAGGATACCTGTCCGTCAATTCGCGGCCGACCATTCCACGGATGATCCTTTCCTCTGAAATCCCTTCTTCCCCTATTTCCAAGGTCTCGATGGATTGCCCATCCCGGATGATTGTTATGGAATCGGCGATCTTCGAAATCTCGTTCAACTTATGGGAAATCATGATGGAAGATATGCCATTTTTTTTAAGCTCCAGCAGGAGTTGCAAAAGGTTTTCGCTGTCATCCTCATTGAGCGCAGCCGTCGGTTCATCCAGAATCAGCAGCTTCACATCCTTGGACAATGCTTTTGCAATCTCAACCAGCTGCTGCTTCCCTACACCGATGTTGGTAACCAGCGTATCCGGACTCTCCGTCAATCCCACCTTCTGCAACAGTTCTCCGGTCCGCAGGATGGTGTCGTTCCAGTTGATGATCCCGTTCCGTGCCTGCTCGTTTCCCAGAAAAATGTTTTCCGCTATGGATAGGTACGGAATCAAAGCCAGCTCCTGGTGGATGATGACAATCCCTTTCGCTTCGCTTTGCTTAACATCCTTGAACGTGCATACTTCCCCATGGTAGAGGATGTCCCCTTCATAACTTCCATGGGGGTATACACCGCTCAACACCTTCATCAAGGTGGACTTGCCCGCTCCATTTTCACCCACCAAAGCGTGGATTTCTCCGGACCGCACTTTCAAGCTTACCCGATCCAGGGCCTTCACGCCTGGAAAGGTTTTGGTTATGCTTTTCATTTCGAGAATGCATTCTGCCATAAGACATACGCTCCTTAACTTCTTTTCCCCAATCTTTAATCAAGACCAGTGGAAACTTCCCCACTGGTCTTGACCTGTGTCCCTGCTACTCTGTAATCTGCTCTTTCGTGTAGTATCCACTTCCGACCAGGATATCCTCCCAGTTGGTCGCATCCACAGCTACTGGCTCCAACAGATAGGACGGTACGACCTTCACACCATTGTCATAGGTTTCCGTATCGTTCACTTCCGCTTCGCGGTCGTTCAGAACAGCATCTACCATCTGGACCGCCTTTTTGGCAAGCTCCCTTGTATCCTTGAACACGGTCATCGTCTGCTCCCCCGCCAGAATCGACTTGATGGAAGGAAGTTCCGCATCCTGCCCTGTGACAACCGGCATAGGCTGGTCGGAGGCTCCATAGCCAATGCCTTTGAGAGACGACAGGATGCCGATGCTGATGCCGTCATAGGGAGACAGCACCGCATCCAGGCGCCGGTTGGCATAGTTGGCGCTCAGCAAGTTGTCCATTCTCGTCTGTGCCAGGGAACCATCCCAACGCAGTGTTGCCACTTGGGACATGTCCACCTGTCCGCTCCGGACCACTAGCGCTCCGCTGTCGATATAGGGCTGCAAAACGCTCATGGCTCCATCGAAGAAGAAGTAGGCATTGTTGTCATCCGGAGATCCTGCAAACAATTCAATGTTGAATGGCCCGTTCCCTTCCTTAAGACCCAAGGTTTCCTCGATATAGGATGCCTGTAGCACACCAACCTTGAAGTTGTCGAAGGTCGCATAGTAGCTCACATGCTCTGAATTTCTTATGAGCCTGTCATAGGCGATGACTTGGATGTTCTGATCGTTGGCCTTGACCAGCACATCCGTAAGGGATTCTCCGTCAATGGCTGCAATCACAAGGACTTTCACCCCTTTGGTGATCATATTCTCGATTTGGGCAACCTGGTTCTCTATGACGTCTTCCGCATACTGCAGGTCCGTACTGTATCCAAGCCTCTCGAATTCCATAACCATATTGTCTCCATCTGCGACCCATCTTTCCGAAGACTTCGTTGGCATGGATTTGTGAAATGATGATCTTCCTTTCTCCAGTTCTTCCTATGGGAATGGACTCCCCAAAGCAAAAAATCCATAGTGCTCCTATCTGCAACAACCAGTTTTCCACAAACCAGAAATCACAGGAAGGTACACACTATGGATATCAACAATTATACAGAGATTCACGTCACAAGCATTCCTACAGGTGCGGTTGTGGCCGCCATTTCAGGAAATGCGCACCTCCGCCGTTCCCGGCCATCTCCTCCAGCTCCTTGGGGACTCCCCTGAAGAACTGTCTTTACCGTTTGAACCACATTCTCCACAGTAAAACCAAATCTTTCAAACAAGTGTTCTGCCGGGGCGGAGGCACCGAAGCCGTTCATGGTTACCGTTGCTCCGTCCAAGCCTACATACTTCCCCCATCCGAAATCACTGAGGGCCTCGATTGCCACGCGTTTGCGGATTCCCATGGGGAGTACGGAATCCTTATACTCCTGGCTCTGCTGCTCAAATACATCCATGGATGGCATGCTCACCACACACACATCGATTCCCTCTTCCGCCAGCACCTTTTTCGCTTCCACAGCCAAGAACACTTCCGAACCGCTGGCGATCAGAATGGCATCCGGCTCCTCCTTGCTGCTGCCTTCCAATACATAAGCGCCTTTCAAGGCTTCCTTGCTGGAACCGGAAAGCTGCGGCAGATTCTGTCTCGTCAGCACCAGTGCCGTTGGGGCAGACGAAGAGGTCGCCGCATGGAACCAGGCCGCCGCCGTCTCCGTGGCATCCGCAGGGCGGAAGACATGCATTCCCGGAATGGAGCGCAACATTGCCAACTGTTCGATGGGCTCATGGGTAGGCCCGTCCTCCCCTACCCCGATGCTGTCATGGGTGAACACATAGGTCACCGGAAGCCGCATCAAAGCGGACAGCCTGGCCATAGGCTTTGTATAATCGCTGAACACAAAGAAAGTGGACACAAAGGGACGCAGACCGCCATGGAGGGCCAGACCGTTTCCTATGGCAGCCATGGCCATCTCCCGCACTCCGAAATGCAGGTTGCGCCCCGCATAATCATCCCTGGAGAAATCGCCCGCGTCTTTCATATGCGTCTTGGTGGATGGCGCCAAGTCGGCAGCCCCTCCAATCAGCCCCGGAACCTGGTCCTTCAGGCGGTTGATCAAAATGCCCGACAAGTTTCTGGTTGCTTGGGGTATGTCCTCATACGCCCAGAATCCCGGGGAATCATAGAGCTTTTCTGCAGCATGCACGTTATGGTACCCATCCCACAGCCCTTTCATTTGAGGATAAGCATCCACATACCGGCCAAACATCTCCTCCCACGCATCCTGGGCGTTGATTCCGGCATCTGCCAGCTTCCGGTAATGCCCATACACTTCCTCCGGCACATGGAAAGGCTCCATGCTTTCCCAGCCCAAGTTCCTTTTCAGGGCAATTACGTTGTCGGCTCCCAGCGGTTCTCCGTGGGCGCTTGCCTTCCCTTCCTTGGCCGGACAGCCACAGCCGATCTGGGTTTTTACGGTGATGAAGGACGGATGAGCCTGATCTGCCTTCGCAGCCTTGATTGCTCTGCCGATCTCCAAAGTGTCATTGCCGTCCTCCACCGTCAGTATCTGGAAGCCGAATGCCTCCATACGCCTCTGCACATTCTCGGTAAATGCACGTTCTGTGCCCCCCTCAATGGTGATCCGGTTGGAGTCGTATAGAACAATCAACTTTCCAAGTCCCAGCGTGCCTGCCAGGGAGAGCGCCTCGTAGGAGACTCCCTCCATCATGCAGCCGTCTCCACCCAGCACATACGTGTAGTGGTCAACCACCGGATACTCCGGCTTGTTGAACACAGCCGCCAGATGGGCCTCGGCCATGGCCATGCCCACCGCCATGCCAATGCCGGCTCCAAGAGGTCCTGTAGTGGCCTCTACCCCTGCTGTATGTCCGAATTCAGGATGTCCCGGGGTCCGGGAATCCAGCTGGCGGAAAACCGACAAATCCTTCAAGGAGAGGCCATAACCGAACAGATGGAGAAGGGAATACAATAGCGTGGATCCATGCCCGGCGGATAAGACAAAACGGTCCCGATTCTCCCATTTAGAATCAACGGGATTGTGTTTCATATGGTGGCCCCACAGCTCATATGCCATGGCGGCAGAGCCGAGGGGAAGCCCCGGATGACCGGAATTGGCCTTTTGGACCGCGTCGGCCGCCAATATCCTGATTGCATTTACTGATTTTTTCTCGATTTCCAGATTCACTTCCATTTTTCCTCCTACCAACCCTCTAGCAGGCCTTTGAAGCCTCTGCCTTATTTTCCCTGGCCGTAATATGCATGCGGCCCGTGCTTGCGCAAGAAATGCTTGTCCTGCATGCACTGTGGCGTCCGGTTGTCTGCTGTGGGATTCAACAGCTCCGTCATCAGATTCATCTTCGTGATTTCCTCCAGCACCACCGCATAGTGCACGGCCTCCGCGCCATCCTTTCCCCAAGTGAATGGGCCATGGTTCTTGCATAGGACAGCCGGAACATGGGCCGGATTCTTTCCCCGAAATGTTTCCGCAATGACAAGTCCTGTGTTTTTCTCGTATCCATCTTCGATTTCCTCGGCCGTAAGATTTCTGGCACAGGGAATCTCTCCATGGAAATAGTCCGCATGGGTGGTCCCATAGCACGGAATTCCCCTTCCCGCCTGCGCCCATGATGTGGCGAAGGGCGAATGGGTATGTACAATCCCGCCGATTTCTGGAAACGCCTTGTAAAGCTCCAGATGGGTTGGCGTATCCGAGGAAGGATTCATTTCCCCCTCCACCTTGTTTCCCTCCAGATCCACCACGATCATATCTTCTGGCCGCAACTTATTGTAATCCACACCGCTCGGCTTGATTACAAACAGTCCCCGTTCCCGGTCCATGCCGCTTACATTCCCCCATGTGTAGGTCACCAGTCCGCGCTTTGGCAGTTCCATATTTGCTTCATATATCTGTTCCTTCAGTTCTTCCAACATTTTTTGCTTCTCCTATCCTATCGGAGCGCCTCCACAGCTGCCCGCTCAATCGCAAGGCCGCAAAGATACTTCTCCATGAATTGATTGAAACCCTCCACATCCGCAGCGTCCGGTTCCAACAAAACACCTTTCTGTCCGGCAAATACCCTTTCCCTAAGATAGCTGTCAAGCGTCTCGCCATCTTCCTTTTCCAGCATATAGGCTGCCAGCAAAGCAATTCCCCATGCGCCGCCCTGCCCGGCCGTTTCCATGACAGACACCGGCACACCGGCCGCAGCCGCCATCATCTTCTGTCCCACAACCTTTGTTTTAAATAGACCTCCATGCCCTGACAGCACATCCAACTTGACGTTTTCTCCTTTGAACAGGATGTCCAAGCCAATTTTCAAGGTGGCCAATGCGGCAAAAAGATGCGCCCGCATGAAATTCGCCAGATTGAACCGGCTGTCCGGCTTCCTCACAAACAAGGGGCGCCCTTCCTCCACATGGGTGATGTGCTCGCCGGACAAATAGTTGTACGCCAGCAGCCCGCCGCCGTCGCTTTCACCATCCAGCGCTTTCGTGTACAGGAGGGAGAACAACTGGTCATCGTCCATTTCCACGCCTGCCGACTGGGCGAATTCCTTAAAGATTCCCACCCACGCATTCAAATCGGAGGTGCAGTTGTTGCAGTGGACCATCCCAACCATGTCGCCTGCCGGGGTGGTAACCAGATCGATTTCCGGATGCACTTTTTTCAATTTGTCTTCAAGCACCACCATGGCAAACACACTGGTCCCTGCCGACACATTTCCAGTGCGTACGCCCACGCTGTTCGTGGCGGTCATTCCGGTTCCCGCATCGCCTTCAGGGGGGCACATGGGTACTCCCGCCTTCAAGTTTCCACCCGGATCCAGCAGCCCCGCCCCTTCCTGTGTAAGCACACCGGCGTTTTCTCCCGCCACCAGGGCTTTGGGAAGGATATCCCTCAGCTTCCAAGGGAGATTCTCCTTTTCTACCAGTTCGTCGAACTGCTCCACCTTATGTTGGTCAATATCCTTCGCATGTACATCCACCGGAAACATGCCGGCAATATCCCCAATACCCAGCACTTTCTTTCCCGTCAGCTTCCAGTGCACATAGCCCTCCAATGTGACCAGATAATCCACCTCCTGCACATGAGGCTCCTTATTCAGGATTGCCTGATAGAGATGGGCGATGCTCCACCTCTGGGGTACCGGATACCGGAACAGTTCCGTCAGTTTATCCGATGCCTCCTTGGTGATGGTGTTGCGCCAGGTCCGGAAGGGAACCAGGAGTTTCCCCTTCTTGTCGAACACCATGTATCCATGCATCATCGCGCTGATCCCTATACCTCCCAGTGCGCCGATCTCCTCCCCGTACCTGCTCCTCACATCCTCCGCCATCTTCCGGTAGGCATCCTGCACCCCTTCCCAAACGGACTCCAGAGGATACGTCCAGATGCCATTTTCCAACCGGTTCTCCCACACATGGTTGCCGGATGCAACAGGGGTGTGGTCCGCTCCAATCAGCACCGCCTTTATCCGTGTGGAACCAAGTTCGATTCCCAGAATTGCCTTGCCCTCCCGGATCGTGTTCCTTATCTTCTCTTGTTCTCCATTCATGCTGCAATCCTCCCCTTTCGCCCCCATCTACCGGAACGCCACAGAGTTCCAGCGCATCTCGTTCTTCAGGCTGCGGATGGTCGTGCCGCTATCGATGATGACCGCTTCGATTCCCATGGCCGCCGCCCAATCCGCCATCTGCTCTGCAGTGAGGTCATAGGTGAATGCGGTATGGTGTGCGCCTCCCGCCAGAATCCAGCTTTCCGCTCCTACAGACAGGTTTGGCCTTGGTGTCCAGAACGCGGTGGCTACCGGCAACTTCGGCATCGGTTTCTCCACCTTCTTGCAATCCACCTCATTGATGATCAGACGGAAACGGTTTCCCATATCGATCAGCGAAGTTGCCACACCCGGTCCGGTTTTTGACGTAAATACGAGCCTTGCAGGTTCTTCCTTTCCTCCCATGGATAGGGGACTCACTTTAATGCCGATAGGCCCTTCGGAAATGGTGGGGCAGACTTCCAGCATATGAGCCTGCAGAATCCCCTCCTTTCCCGGCACAAGGTTGTAGGTGTAATCCTCCATGAAGGAAGTTCCTTTGGCCCCCTTGACGCTTGCGGTCATGATCTTCATCAGGCGTACCATGGCAGCCGTCTTCCAGTCCCCTTCTCCGCCGAAGCCATATCCTTTTTCCATCAGCCGTTGGATTGCCAGGCCCGGAAGCTGTTCAAGATGACCCAAGTCCCCAAAGTGGGTGACAACCGCCTGATAGTTTTTTTCTGTCAGGAACCTTTCAAACCCTATCTCAATACCGGCCTGTACCGCCATGGAGCGCCGAAATTCCTTCTCGCCACGCCCTTCAAGATGGATTTCGTACTTGCTGTAATATTCCTCCACCAGGGTATCGATTTCCACAGCGGGAACATCCTTTACATAATTTACGATTTCATTTACCGGATAGGCGTCCACCTCCCAGCCGAACTTGATCTGGGCTTCCACCTTATCACCCTCGGTCACTGCCACGTTGCGCATATTGTCGGCCACCCTCACCACACGGATATGGCTGCTTTCCATAATCCCGACCGCTGTCCGCATCCAATCCGCAATCCGATTCTGCACGGCCGGATCACTCCAATGGCCCACAACCACCTTCCTCTCGATTCCCATGCGTGTGACGATATGGCCATACTCCCTGTCACCATGGGCGGACTGGTTTTCATTCATGAAATCCATGTCGATTGTGTCATAGGGAATCTCCTGATTGAACTGGGTGTGCATGTGCATCAGCGGCTTTCTGTACTCCTGAAGCCCAAGAATCCAGGCCTTTGCCGGGGAAAAGGTGTGCATCCAGGTAATTACGCCGGCACACTCTTCGTCTGCATTTGCCTCGTTAAGCAACTGACGGATGGATGCGTTGTCAATCAATGTCGGCTTCCACACCAGTTCAAACGACAGAATTCCCGACCCGTTCAACTTGTTTACCATGATTTTAGAATGCTCCTCCACATGCGCAAGGCACTCCACACCGTATAAATCCTGTGATCCGGTGGCAAACCAAAATTTGTAATTTTTACTGTTCATAAGAAGTCTCCTTTTCCTTGATCACCTTAAACCCATTCATTTCAACATTGACACATCCTGCTATGTTAATTATAAGAAAGCTCGTTCCATACGCCAATTTCCTTTCACAGGTGCTTCGTTCTTAAAGTTACCATTTCCGACTTGCCAATCGGGTGACTAAATCTTTTCGCTATGCTATACTGAGTTCAAGCAATTGATGATATCGCAAGGAGGTGCACTTCTATGACCTTGAAGGCTCTGTGCGAACAGATTTCCCGCAGCGACCCGAACATGCTCCAGGATGACAACCCCATCGGTTCCCGCATCATGTGTCCGGAATATTCCCTCCATCAGGAGGATATTAAAACGTATCCGCTCCAGAAAAAGGACCACATCTTTGCCCTATGCTGGAACATCACTTCCGACAAAAGGTTCTACGGCACCATCAAGCCCTCTCCAACCTCTTTTTCTTACGGCTGCAGCTTCCTGCCAGGAATGCGGACCCAACTGCACACCCATGAGTACCTGGAACTTTCCTACATCGTATCAGGGAGTTTCCGCCAATCCATCCTGGGAACGGATATAACGTTTGAACAGGGAGATCTTTGCTTGATCGACAAGAATTGTCTGCACCAGGACCATCTGGATTCAAATTCCGCCTCTATCCTGTTTTTGGGTATTGCCAATGATGTGTTTGAAGACATCATGTCAAGCCATGCAACGGACGACCGGATTCTGTCCTTCCTTCAGTCCGCCTTGCTGAAGCAAAAAAACCTGTTGCAATACCTGCACTTCAAACCGAATGCCAATTCCAAAGGGGAGATGGAGGAATGCCTGTCCAGTCTGTTGAAGGAACTGATTCTCCACGACGAGGCATCTGCCATCATATGCAGGGGCCTTTTGATGCGCATTTTCCGCATACTCAGCACCAGCTACGATTTTTCTTTGTCCAAGGAACTCAGAAAAGAGATGAGCTGGCTTTTGTATGAAGAAATCACCGCCTATATTAAGGAAAACTACAGGGACATCTCCATTAGGGAGCTGTGCAGCCAATTCCATTTTCAGGAAGATTATTTCAACCGTATTCTAAAACAGAAAGCGGGGATGACCTATATCGAATTTGTGCAAAATCTCCGGCTCATCGAAGCCGAACGCCTGCTGACACACACCGATTTCAGTATTGAACGGATTGCCGATCTGGTGGGATACCAAAACAAGGGGTATTTCTATCGTCTTTTTACAAAGCATCATCAGATGACACCCGCAAAGTTCCGGGAGAAGCATTTAAAACCCAAGGAACATGGCGTTCGTCCTCATTCCTAGACTTTTGTCGACACCCGGATGACATTCCAAGTGGCCCTCTTGACCACACATGAAAGTCTCCCCCCCGCAAGTGATGCACCTCGGGACTGGACCGGCACCACATTGTCGGGATTTTCCACCGAATTGACTGCCTTTAGGTCAGCATGTTCCAGCACGATATGTTCAAGAACTCCCGATGCCTTTAGGCTCCTGAAATCGCAGGAAAGATCCAGGTCCTCCTCCAGACTCCGGTTGAGCACGAACAGAGTGGCGGTCTTGTCTTCCTCGTTCCATACCGCAACTGCATCCAGCACTGGAACATCCGTAAACTGGGTGCAATCATACTTGGGCGAATCCACATTGACCTGCAGGGCAACACCTCTTCCATGCAGGGACGCATGCAGGAAGGGATAGAAGATGGTCTGACACCAGGCCTTTCCACCAGTCTTTGTCATCACAGGCGCGATGACGTTTACCAGTTGGGCCAGACAGGCCATGTGCACCCTGTCAGCGTTCTTGATCAGGGTGATCAGCAGTCCCCCCACAAGCAACGCGTCCTCGAAAGTGTAGATGTCCTCCAAAAGGTGGGGTGCGAACTGCCACCTCTCGTTGAACTGGTCGGCTTCCCTGGAGTGGTACCATACGTTCCACTCGTCAAAGGAAAGGTTGATCTTTTTCTTGCTCCGCTTTTTTGCCTTCACGTAATCGCAGATGGCCACCACGGATTTGATGAATTCATCCATCTCTATTCCCTTGGCCAAATAGGACGGCGTGTCGTCTGTCGGATTCCCGTAGTAATTGTGAAGGGACAGATAATCCACTTGGTCGTAGGAAAGGTCCAGAACCGTGGCTTCCCACTCGGCAAATGTGGGCATGTCGATATTGGAGGATCCACAGGCGACCAACTCAATCTGCGGATCCGTCCATCGCATGACCTTTCCAGCCTCGTTCGCCAGCCTGCCGTACTCTACAGCCGTCTTGTGCCCAATCTGCCACGGACCGTCCATCTCGTTGCCCAGACACCATGTCTTGATGGCATAGGGCTCCAAAACGCCGTGGGACTTGCGCAGGTCGCTCCAGTAGCTTCCTCCAGGATGGTTGCAGTATTCGACGAGGTTTCTGGCCTCATCCGCACCCCTGGTTCCCAGGTTGACCGCCATCATCATTTCCGAATCCACTTTTTTAAGCCATTTGGAAAATTCGTGAAGTCCGATTTCGTTGTTCTCCCTTGTAAACCATGCCAAATCCAATTTTGTCGGCCGTTCGCTCCTGGGTCCAACCCCGTCCTCCCAGTTGTAACCGGAGACAAAATTCCCTCCTGGATAACGGATAATCGGCACATTCAATTTTTTGACGAGCTGGATCACATCCTTGCGAAAGCCGTCCTCGTCCGCCATGGGGTGGGTCGGCTCGTAGATGCCGTCATAGACGGCTCTCCCCAGATGCTCGATGAAAGATCCGTATATCCGGTTGTCGATGGTTGCGATTATCCTCAATCTATCGATGGTGATCGTTGCTTTCTTCATGCACACCTCCTCCCCATTCCCTCAGTTTCCGCTTCCTGGTTTCCCCAGCAGCATGCGTCCATCCTCCCCAAACCGGATCCGCTGTACCCTTGTATGCCGGTTGGGGTCGTACAGGGGATCCCCTTCGATTTCCCTGTAGCTTCTTGCATGATAGACCAACAGGTCTTCATCCCCTTCTTCCACAACCGTGAAGCAGCTGTGTCCTGGACCGTACTGGCTGTTCTCTTTGCTGGTTTCAAATACCGGCTCCTGGGATTTTTTCCATGCTCTGGAATCCAAAGGGTCGCAGTCCGCTTCTGCCGTCAGCAACCCCATGCAATAGTTGTGGTCCGTGGCGCTTGCCGAATACGTGAGGTAGATTTTACCGTTTTTCTCCAAAACCGCAGGGCCTTCATTGACCAGAAAGCCGATGGTCTCCCAGGGCAATTCTGGTTTGGTCAGCATGACCTGCTCTCCTTCAATTGTCCAGGGGTTCTTCATCTTTGCGATGTAAAGATTGGAATTCCCTTCGATTCCCGATTCCTGTTGCGCCCAGACCAGGTAGCGCTGTCTTGTCCTTCCATGTAAGAACGTGGTGGCGTCCAAGGCGAAGCTGTCCCAGTTCGTCCGAATCTGCCCCTTTTCCAGCCATACTCCTGTGGTGGGATCTTCTGCATCATTCTCTATGACGAACATCCGATGGTCCAGGACGTTGCAGGATGCTCCCGCCGCATAATACACGTACCATTTCCCGTCTATATGATGGATTTCCGGTGCCCAGATCAGGTGGCTTTGGGGGCCTTCCCCGTGTTTCCGCCATACCATGTGGGGCTTTGCATCGCGCAACGCATTTATGTTTTCCGCTTTCCTGATTTCAATGCCATCGTATTCCGGAACGGATGCGGTAAAATAGTAGAAACCGTCCGTGTGCCTATAGATCCAGGGATCCGCCCTCTGCAGAATCAGCGGGTCCTTATAGGTTTTCTTTTCATTCATCTGTCTTTCCTCCTGTGTAGGTTTTCAGGTTTTTCCTCAGCCTTTCACACCGCCGACCGTCAGACCTTCAATGAAAGCCTTTTGGTTCAGCATGAAAATGATGACTATCGGTATGATGGACATCACCGCACCCGGGAAAAGCATATCGTAATTGTTCCCGTAAGGTGTGATTAGGGACGCCAGTCCGATGGGAAGAGTCAGTTTCTCCGTGGACCTAAGGACAATCAGGGGCCACACCAGGCTGTTCCAGCTGTTCATGGCTTGCAGGATCATCATGGCACCGAATGCGGGCTTCAGCAGGGGCATCATGATGCTGAAGAATATCCTGAATTCTCCGCATCCGTCAATCCTAGCCGCCTCCATGAAGTCCTTGGGAATGGAAACGGAGGACTGCCTGAAGAAAAAAACCGCGAAAGGAGACACCATGAACGGCAACACCACTCCCAGATAGGTGTCAATCAGCTTCATTGAAATCATCAGCTTATACAGCGGCAGAATCAGGATTTCCACCGGCACCATCATTACCAATAGCACGATGGCGAAAACCAGATTCTTGCCCTTAAAATCATATTTGGCTAGTCCGTAACCCACAATCGAGGAGAGGAACAGGGAGAAGCCCGTGTACATCCCTGTAATCAACAGGCTGTTTTTGAACCAATGCAGATAAATTCCGTTGTTTTCCGTAAAAAGCGTCCAATAGTTCTTCCAGCTCATGGCATCCAGATTGATTTCCATGTTCACTCCATTCCGCAACAGCTCCTGGCCCGGCTTGAACGAGGAAATCACCATGAATGCGAACGGCGCCAGCGCCAGCACGCTGATGACAACCAGTACCGCAAACACAATCCATTGGGAGGCTTTCTTTCCTTTCTTTCCAACCATCCTATTCACTCTCCTTCTTGAAGAAACCGAAAAACATCAGTTGCACCAGGTTCACCAGCATGATGATTCCCAAAAGCGTCACACCGATTGCTGAAGCGAAACCGAAATCCGCATTGTTGAAGCCGGTGGTATAGATATAGGAAACCAACGTCAATCCAATGTTGCCGGGTGACCGGTAGGACCAGTACGCAAAGCTTTCCGCAAACATGGAGAATCCGCCGTAGATGCTGATGGTGACCACATAGATGATCACCGGTTTCAAGGAAGGCACGGTGATGTTGAAGAACTTGTGGAACACATTGGCACCGTCAATGTCGGCGGCCTCATATAGTTCCGCAGGGATGTTCTGCAGGCCCGAGAGGAAATAGATGATGTTCACCCCCATCCAGCGCCATACGCATAGGACCACCATGGCAAGCATTCCTGTCTTCGCATCCTGCAACCATGTCAGCGGTTCATGGCCGAACCATCCAAGAATCTGGTTGGCTAGGGATGTTGCCTGTTCCGCAAAGGCATACCGGAAGAACATTCCTGCTACAATTACGGAAGTCAGCGCCGGAAGGAACAAGGATGACCTGAAAAAATTCCGTCCAATCAGGTTCTTGCTGTTCAGCAGGGTCGCCAACAGCAATGGTACTGGAATCAGTACAAAGATTGTCCAAAAGGTGTATCGGAAACTGACGCTCAGTGCATCGTAATAGTGTGGATTCATCAAGTTCTTGTAATTCTTTAAACCTACAAAGTTCACTTCCCCGAATCCCAGCACTTCTTGAAAACTCATGACAAAAGCGGAAAGGATGGGATAAAGGAAAAACAGAAGAAACGAAAGGATGAAGGGTGCAACAAATAGATACGGAACGATTTTTTGTGAGTTCAACCACCTCTTGACTTCATGCTTTTTGCTTTTTTTAATTTCGAATAACACCTGATTCATATCAACCACTCCTATTTGCAGTTGGAGGGAATTCAATATCTCATTGAATTCCCTCCAGCACATTTTATTTGGCTCTCAGTTCATCCGCCGCTTCTTTCAACGCCTCAGCAGCTGTCTGACTCTGTTCCTTCAACACTTTGAACACTACATTCCGTTGCACAAGACTGACCGCCTCAGGGAACAAGTCGGTAATGCTGGTCGGACTCAGCTCGTCTTTGACTTCCAGCAACATCTCGAAGATGCCATCCCCGAAATATTCCGTGAACTCATTGGATGCGGACATGGCTGGATCGTCCCACACATCCCATCGGATTGGATCGAATCCAAGCAATGTCCATGTGTTGATGCTGCCCTCTCTAGACAATTTGGCTGAAGCAAGGAACGCTTTGGCCAGATCCTGCGACTTGCTCTGCACCGTTACGACCGTTCCTGTTCCCCCCATGCCAGCCGAACGATTTCCCCCTTCCTCCCAAACAGGAAGGGGACGGATGGCAATCTTGCCTTCCAGGTCGGGCATGTAGGACACGAATCTGCCCATGTACCACATGGGCATCATTAGGGACGCGGCACCGCCTTTGTTCATAAAGGCCCAGTATTCTTCCGAATGGTGGAAACCGCCAGGAGCTGCCACCGCAATGCTATCCGTGTACATGCAGTCGTAGAGGAATTGCAATGTTTCCACATTTGCTTCATTGTCCAGAATCACGTTGCCCTCTTCGTTAAAGAAATCCGATCCCCGCTGGCTGATAAGGGGGAAGTAGGACCAATGCTCCGTAACTTCCGTTGTCGTCATCGGAACACCAGTGGCCGCCACCACCTTCTTTCCGGCTTCCACGTAATCCTGCCAGGTCACAATCTCATCGATGTCGACCCCTGCCCTGCCCAAAATCTCCGTATTGTAGTACATCACTGTTGCGCCCACATGGTAGTCTATTCCGAAGTAGTTGCCGTCCTTGGCGTAGTTCTCAAGCCGGGACATGATCAGATTCTCCTTCACCGGATCCACGATATCGTTCAATGCCACTAGTGGAGGGGTGCTCCCTTTCAGATAGTTTGCGAATTTGCTGATTTCAATGTCCGCCAGATCCGGAGCTCCAGTTCCCGATTGCAAGGCAATCAGCAGCTTGTTGTGCATTTCGTCATAAGGATAGACCTCGCTCTTCAATTCAATCTGCTGGTCCTTGTTCTGTTCGTTCCATGCTTGGACCGCTTCGTCCATGAAAACCGCATGCAGTTCATTGAAGGTCCAAAAAGACAATTGTGTCGCTTTTCCTTTGTTGCCTTCCGGTCCTCCCGCATTGCCGTTGGCCGAGCCACAGCCCGCCAATAAGGAAACCACCAGACTTGCCACTAAAATCATGCTGCCCCATCTTTTCATAACGTACCCCCGTATGATTGGATTCTTTGCCGATTGTTGGTTACGAGCCTAGTATAAAGCAAAAGAGCCCCTGCCAGGACTCTTCATATTTGACTTTTACTCATGTTTTTTGTCATGATGCTATCATTTCAGATGCGCCGATACCTCGTACTCCAATGGAGTCATTCCGGTGATTTCCTTGAACACCTTGAAAAAATAGTTGTAATTTCTAAAGCCGACTTTCAAGCAGATGTCTTTGATTTTCCCATCCCTTCTTTCTATCAATATTTTGGCCTGCTCCACCCGCACCAGGTTCAGGTATTTCACATAACTGGTGCCGGTCTCCTCCTTGAATTTTCGGCTCAGGTAGGATGCGCTCACCCCGATGAATTCCGCCATATCCTCTAGGGAAATGTCCTTGTCGTGATTCCTCCGGATGAACGCCAGCGCCATGTTCACATTATCTGAACATGGCTTCTCCAACTCCGCCGGAAGGGACAGAGAATCCAGCAACCGCTGGTACACGCTTCTGATCCATTCCTTCACATCGGCCACATTCTCGTACTTTTGCATTTTTGCATAGGGAACATCCATGGAATAAAAAACCTCTCCTGGATCCACACCTTTGGATATGGCTATCCGGCTGGCAATGTTGATGAGTTCCGCCACAATCATATGCGTGGATTTGGGATTGATCCTCTGTTCCACCACATCGTTGAAAATCTCATTGAACACAGCTTCCACCACCTCCTGCTTTCCTGCATGGGTGCCTTCCACAATCCTTCTTTCATGCTTCGGGGACAGCGTGATGAAATCGTTCTTTGTGATCCTCTCCCCGCCTTCCATGAACAGTCGGTCTTTTCCCTGATAGAACTTTTCCTTCATCAGCTCTTCCGCCTTTTTGAAATACCGGCTGACCTCCTGGAGGTGCGGGCAGATGGGACTGACCGCATAACAGGCCGTCAGCTGAAGGTATCGCTGCATGGAAGTCCTGATCCTTTCGATCACCTGATATATCTGGTTGTATACATACAAGGTGCTGAACACCTGGTCCAAAGAATACAGGACGGCATATCTTCCCCTGTCCATATGGACGATACGGGAACCTCTGCTGTCGTTCAGAATCTGCTGCGCGATTTCCTGAAACGACTCCAACAGCTTCTTCAGTTCCAGGTCGGTCAGCTTCTCCTGCAGGAAAGGGTAGTCGTCAACTTCCACAAGGATTACCGTTACATTCGTCATGGAAATGTCAAGCTCCAGCTTTCTGAGGGATTCCTCGATTTCATGTCCGTCTGTAATCTCCCCCAGCAGGATTTCCTGCAGGAACTGCTCCCGCATATAGCTTCTCGCCCTCTGTATCTGTTTGTTGAGTTGCTGTCTCGTGGCGGCTTCGTCCTGGGATTGGAGAATTCTTCTCTTGGCTTGTTCCAAAACGGCTAGAAGGGCCTTTTCATCCAGACGGTGCTTGATGATATAGTCAAGGGCACCCAGTTTCATGCTTTCCTTGACATAATTGAAGTCATCGTAGCCGCTCAAGGCAATTGTCTGGATGGCCGGATTGTGGTCATGAATCCAACGCGCCACAGCTACACCGTCCAGTACAGGCATGTTCATGTCCGTAATGACAATGTCTGGGGCATGGGCCTGGATCATCTCGATGCCAACCTGGCCGTCCGCAGCCTCCGCGCATATTTCGCAATCCACCTTCTGCCAATCCAACAAGGTCTTCAGCCGCATCCTCGCCAGGCTGTCGTCGTCAATCACAAGTATCCTGAACATATCCTCCCCCTATTCCTGAACGGGTAGCGTCACCTCAACGGTGGTGAAAACGTCTTTTACACTCTGGATTTTCATACCGTATTTATCACCATAAATCATTTTGATCCTGTTTTGGACGTTGGCCATGCCAATCCCGCAGAACCCCTGCTTGCGCTTCAGCGGCTCCTTTATCCCATCCTCCCTCATCTCCCCATCGGAAAATCCGACACCGTTATCGGTTACCGTTATCTTCAGGTTACCGTTTTCGAAGAATGACTTGACAAGGATGAATCCCTGACCCTGCATTGGCTGGATGCCATGGATGATTGCGTTTTCCAGGATGGGCTGTATGAGGAAACGTGCAATCCTGCAATGGAGGGTTTCCGGTTCGATGTCGAACTTCACCTTGAATTTGTCGAAATATCGGAACTCCTGTATGACGATGTAATCCTTCAGGTATTCCAGTTCCTCCTCCAAAAGGATGTTGCTTTCATCCCTTCCGATGCTGGCGTTCAGCAGCTGGATCAGGGAGCCGATCAGTTTTTCTATGTTCTCCGCCCCTTGGATGTTCGCCATCCACTGAATGCTGTTCAGTGTGTTCGCTAGAAAATGGGGGTTGATCTGCGCTTGCAGCGCCAGCAGCTCCGCTTCCCTCTTTTCCCTCTCCTGTCGCTTGGTTGTCTCCAGCAGCGCTTTCACTTCCGCAAGCATGTCGTCGAAATGTCTGGCCACCGCAGACAGCTCATCCGCCTCCTTGTCCTGGATTTCCACGGACAAATCCCCTTCTTTGACCTTCTCCATGGTATTGACCATGTTCGTCAGCGGCTTGGAGATGCTCTTAGAAATGACCAACGCAATCAATACCGCCACCAACATGCAGAGGATACCCACCCCCATGGCGTGGATGCCGATTCTTAAGGATTCGCTGTTCAGATAGGCATACGGAATCATCCCTATGACATACCAGTCCGCAGAACCTACTTCCGTATAGTTCACCAGATACTTCTGGTCCACGGTATAGTTGAAGGACTTCATGCCATCCCTGGAAGCCACCTTGATCTGTTCCAGCAACTCGGCATCTTGATAGGTGTTTCCCGTGACCATATCCGGATCCGGACTGGAAACGATCATGCCATTTTCATCAAGGATGAAGATTCGGTGCCTTTCCTCATCGATATCCTGGTATATTTTTGAAAAGAATCTCTCGTTGGTTCGGATAAGGACATATCCGATGGGCGCCCCTTCAGTAATATCCCGGACGACTCTGACCAGATTGATTCCTTCCCTTTGGTCGTTCTCATTCACCAGCAGCCTGACACTATGGATTTCCTGGTCAATATTGCTTGGGAACCATACGGGAGCGCCATCCAGGCGGTCTGCAGCATGATAGAGCCTTTCCATGTAATCCGCTTCATATTTGAGCACATTGCTGCCACTACTGCCGTAGGCGATGATCTTGTCGCCGTCCTTTGTGAACAGCACCACATCCGATACATCGTGCAGGAAGCTGAACTTCTTCACCAACAGCTCGTGCAGGGTCCATTGGAGATCCAGCTTCTCCCACTCACCAAGATTTTCATGGTGCTTCAGGGCCCTCTGCGCCTCCCGGGAAAACATGATGTCGACACTGTCGTACTCCAGTCGGTCCAGCTCCCTTGCGACGTTTTGGTCGATCTGGCCCAGCAGGTCGCTGGAATAGGTGCTGATCTTTTCCTTGATTGCCTGGCTGGATCTGTTGTAGGACAAAACACCCGTTATCAGGCCAGGCACCAGTGAAAGTAGGATAAAGGCCGCAAGCAACCGGGACTGGATATGGGTGCCTCGCAGTCTGTGGAGGACGAACTCGCTGATTCTCCTTCTCATCGGCTGGACGATTCCTTCAACAGGTCCTTCACCACTTCCCCCGCAATGATCAGGCCCGCCACCGGGGGCACAAAGGCCACGCTTCCCGGGGTCTGCCGCTTCCTTGTCCCCACGGCGCCGGAGGCGGCGGACAGCCCTGCGTCCTCCATCTCCTCCGCCCGGGGGCTCAGGGGCTCCTCCCTGGAATAGACCACCTTGAGCCTCTCCACCCCCCGGGCCCGCAGTTCCTTTCGCATGACCTTGGCCAACGGACAGACGGACGTCTCGTAGATGTCCGCCACCTCCAGACGGGTGGGGTCCAGCTTGTTGCCCGTCCCCATGCTGCTGATGATGGGGGTCCCCGCCTTGCCGCAGGCCTCCACCAGGGCCAACTTGGCGGACACGGTGTCGATGGCGTCCACCACATAGTCGTAACGGGCAAAGTCGAAGCTTTCCGCATTTTCCGGCAGGAAAAAGGTCGGGTGGCACTCCACCCGGGCATGGGGGTTGATGTCAAGCACCCGTTCCCGGGCCACATCCACCTTTTCCCTGCCCAGTGTTCGCTGGGTGGCAATCAGCTGACGGTTGATGTTGGTCACGTCCACCTTGTCGTGGTCCACCAGGTGCAGGCAACCGATGCCGCTCCGCACCAGCCCCTCCACCACATAGGAGCCTACACCCCCCAGTCCGAAAACAGCCACCGTGGCGTTCCGCAACACTTCCATGGATTTGCTTCCCAGCAGCAGCCGGGTTCTTGCGAATTCCTTCAAAGCTCTCTACCTCGTTTTCATTGGTTTTTGTCCTGCACGATTCCATTGAGAAGAAAGGCCTCTTCCCCGAACTGCGCTTTGTCCCAGGTGTGGTCCTGTTCCATCCGGGAAGCCGGAACCCAGAAGTAGGTGTCCAGCACCTGCCCCGGCAGGACATCGTCCGGATCGTTCCAGGTGGTGTCCACATGGTGGACCTTCCCCTCGGATAACACCATGTTCCATGCATGGTTCTCCAGCCCCTCCGCCGTGGAGGCCCGACCGGTGACGGAGAGCACCTGCAGTCCGGCCTTCTCCCCTAGGATCTTGAAGGCCGCCGCATAGCCCTCGCAGACAGCCACTCCCTCCACCAGGGCCCCATAGGCCGTGTATGCCTCATTGGGGAGGCTGTCGTTCTTGTAGTTTTCCAGGTCGTACCGTACGTTCAAGACGAGATGGTCATGGAGGGCCTTGGCCCTGGTCTGGTCGGACATGTAGGGCTTTACCAGCTCCTCCACCAGGCTTTCTGCGGCTTCCTCCACAGCCTGGTCCATCTCCCGCATCCGTTCTGCGGGATAGTCGTAGAAGACCCGGATGTTCCGGTCGTTGTAGCTGGTGTAGTCCACATAGTTCAAGTCGCAGTTGTGGGCCAGGACCAGACTGATGGTGTCCAGGAACTCCTCGGTCATGCCTCGGGGGGGGTTCACATCCTCTTCCCTCCCCGCCAGGATTTCCTTGACATAGGCATAGCGGTTGGCAGGGTCCTGCAGCTCCTCATAGGCGCTGCCGCTTTCCAGCCTCCCCAGATAGGCACCGTAGCGGGCCAGCAGAGGGCTGCTGTTCTCCTCCATCCCGAGATAGCCGGCCATTTTCATGCCGAACGCAAGGAACAGGAACAGGAGCAGGAGCTGCGGCAGGCACCCCTGCCTCTCCTTCCGTTCTCCCTTTTCAATTCCCACAATACCACCTCCAAATACCACCTTTTTATGCTATAATATACCAAGCCCCTGCCGAATGCAACGCAAACAGGCAAGCCAATAGAAAAGAAACGAGGATTCCCCAATGGAAAAGAAAACGACCGGAAACCCATCCGTCCAGGACGCCGTCCGCTTGACCGAATACAGCCACGGAGCAGGATGCGGATGCAAGATAGCCCCCTCCACCCTGGAGACCATCCTGGTCTCCTCCAGACCCTCCATTCCCTATCCCCAGCTGCTTGTGGGAAACAGCAGCAAGGACGACGCCGCGGCCTACGACCTGGGGAACGGGACTTCCGTCCTCAGCACCACCGATTTCTTCATGCCCATCGTGGACGACCCCTTCACTTTCGGAAGGATTGCAGCCACCAACGCAATCAGCGACATCTACGCCATGGGAGGGAATCCCCTGATGGCCATCGCCATCCTGGGCTGGCCCATCCAGAAGCTTCCGCCGGAAGTTGCCGGCCAAGTGGTGGACGGCGGCAGGTCCGTATGCGAAGCCGCAGGCATCCCCTTGGCGGGGGGCCATTCCATCGATTCCCCAGAACCCATCTTCGGCTTGGCGGTGACCGGCCTGGTGGAGAACAGCCGTCTCAAGCAGAACAACTCCGCCGTTCCCGGTTGCGACATCTTTTTGACAAAACCCTTGGGCATCGGCATCCTGACCACCGCCCAGAAGCGGAAGAAGATCGAACCCGGACACATCGAACCCGCCATCCAGGCCATGTGCACCCTGAACAGCATCGGTGCGGAAATCTCCCGGTTGGAGGGGGTGGAGGCACTGACGGATGTGACCGGCTTCGGCCTCCTGGGACACCTGGGGGAAATCTGCGAGGGCAGCGGCATCTCCTCCAGGATTTTCTACGACAAGGTGCCTTTCCTTCCGAACACCCGGAAGTACCTGGAGATGGGTTGCATTCCCGGCGGTACCCGGAACAACTTCAAGAGTTATGGCCACCATATCGGACCCATGACCGAGGAGCAGCAGGTCCTGCTCTGCGACGCCCAGACCTCCGGCGGCCTGCTGGCTGTGGTCCGCAAGGAGCATGTGCCCGCATTCCTCACCTGCACCAAGGCCCACGGTCTGGAACTGGAAGCCATCGGCGAGACCATGGAAGCCGGTGACGTGTGGATCGAAGTCGTCTAGCCTGGAAGGAGGGAAACGCCATGGAGACAACGAATGATTTCCATTCGATTGTTGTGCACAACACTCCCCTGATGGACGTCCGGGCGCCCGTGGAGTTCGAGAAGGGCGCCTTTCCGGGGGCGGTGAACCTGCCCCTGATGACCGACGAGGAACGGCATCTGGTGGGCATCTGCTACAAGGAAAAGGGCAGCGAGGAGGCCGTAAAGCTGGGGCACCAGCTGGTCCAGGGGGAGGTCCGGGAAAGCCGTGTGCGCGCTTGGACCAAACAGCTGGAGCTGCATCCGGACTCCCTCCTCTACTGCTTCCGGGGCGGCCTGCGCTCCCAAATCAGCCAAGGCTGGATCAAGGAAGCCACCGGCCGGGAAATCCCCCGGTTGGAGGGCGGCTACAAGGCCTTCAGGAACTACCTGATGGAGGAACTGGCACCCGAACGCCAGACTGCGGTTCCCGTCATCCTGGGAGGCTGCACCGGCTCCGGCAAGACCGTCCTGCTGAACCGGTACGCCTGGTCCGTGGACCTGGAGGGTCTGGCGCGGCACCGGGGTTCCGCTTTCGGCAAGCGGATCCAGCCCCAGCCAAGCACCATAGACTTCGAAAACGCCTTGGCCTATGCGCTGATCCGGCACCGGCACCAAGGGCACGCCCATCTGCTGCTGGAGGACGAAGGCCAACACATCGGCCGCTGCTATCTCCCCAAACCCCTCTACGAACATTTCCTTACCGGAAACCTGGTGGTGCTGGACGTGCCCCTGGAGAAAAGGGTGGAAAACATCCTGGGTGAGTACGTGGTCCTGTCCCAGGAGGAACACATCCTCCAGCAGGGACAGGAATCCGGCATGGCCCTCTGGAGGGGATACATCGAAAGCAGCATCGACCGGGCAAGAAAGCGTCTGGGCGGCGACCGGCACAAGCGGATCAAGGAGGCCTTCCTCTCCGCCTGCGCCCTCCAGGACACCACCGGTTCCTCCGCGGGACACAGCCGCTGGATCAGGATCCTGCTGGAGGAGTATTACGACCCCATGTACAACTACCAGTTGGAGAACACCCGCAGGAAGGTGGTCTTTCGTGGCGGTTGGGGGGAAGTCCAGGCATATTTGGACGGATTTGGGAAGTGAAATGCGGAAACGCAAAGACAGCGCGTGGAAATCCCATGCGCTGTCTTTGCGTTTCCCTACCTGGTCTCCTGGATCTTCACATGGACCTTCCGGTGCCGGGGGCCGTCGAACTCGCAGAAATACAGTCCCTGCCAGGTCCCCCGCAACAGATGGCCCCCATGGATGATCAAGGTCTGGGAAAATCCCATGAAGCTGGCCTTCAGATGGGCCGCCGAATTTCCTTCGAAATGCTTGTAGTTGTCCTCAAAGGGCACGATCTTGTTCAATTCCTTTACCATGTCCTTCTTCACATCCGGATCGGCATTCTCATTGATGGTGATGCCCGCAGTCGTGTGGGGCACAAAGACGATGCAGATCCCCTCCTGCACTCCCGACTCCTTCACCAGCGCATTCACTTCCACAGTGATGTCGGTCATCTCGATCTGATGTTTTGTAATGACTGGTATCTCCTTCAGCATAGGTCCATCTCCTTTTTCTCTTTTTTTGCGAGGACATTGAGCCAGAATTCCCTTTCCCTTCCGGGCCGTACATCCGTGCTCGTCCAGACCCTCTGCAGGGTCAGCCCTCCTGTTTCCCCAAGCACCTCATCCAAAGCACTTTCCTTCAAGTCCAGGAAATACCGCCCGTCCCGGATTCCTTCGAACTCCCCGTACTTGAACGACATGTACAGGATCCCCTGGTCCGCCAGGGCATCCCGCACCCTTGCCAGCACCTCCGTAAGTTCCGTCCTAGGCAAATGCAGTAGGGAAGCGCATGCCCAAACCCCCTGGTACGCCTCCTTCTCCCGAAGTTCCTGAAACCGCTTCTGGAGGACCGGCTGGCCCAGGCGCCCGCTGGCCAAGGCGCACATCCCGGCCGAGGCGTCCATGGCCACGACCGGATGCCCCTTGTCCTTGAAAAACCGGGCATCCCGCCCGGTGCCGCACCCGAAGTCCAAGATCCTGGCTTCTCTTGGCAGAAGGGACAAAAAAGCCTCCCGGATTTCCCCCATGTCCGCCTCTGCGGTGTCCTGGGCGAAACGCTCCTTGTTGACTTCATAGTACTGCAATGTTCGGTCCATAGCCCTCCTTCCCTTCCTCTTCCGACCTACTTCCATTGTAAATCATACCGGCAAGAAATGCCACCGCTTTCTGACCGAACCCCCTCCTGCCGTTTGCATGCGCCCCCTGGAAATGCTACAATGTACGCATACCCAAATGGATTTTCCGACCGGAAAGGATGGCTTTTCTATGGAAAGGAAATGGTGGCACAACGCAGTCGTATACCAGATTTACCCCCGCAGCTTCAAGGACACCAATGGCGACGGCATCGGGGACCTGCGGGGAGTGATCGAGAAATTGGACTATCTGCAGGCCTTGGGCGTCGATGTGGTCTGGATGAGTCCGGTCTACCGCTCCCCCATGGACGACAACGGCTACGACATCTCCGACTATCGGGACATCGCACCCGAGTTCGGCACCATGGCGGATTTCGACGAGATGGTTGCGGAAGCGGACAAGCGGGGAATCAAGATTGTAATGGACCTTGTCGTGAACCACACCAGCGACGAGCACGCCTGGTTCCTGGAATCCCGGGCAAGCAAGGACAATCCCAAAAGGGACTGGTACATATGGAAAGAGCCTATGGCGGACGGCAGCCCGCCGAACAACTGGAACTCCTGGTTCACCAGGAGCGCCTGGGAAATGGATCCGGCAACGGGAGAATGCTACCTGCACCTCTTCAGCAGGAAACAGCCGGACCTGAACTGGGAAAACCCCGCAGTACGGGACGCCGTTTACGGCATGATGGAGTTCTGGCTGGAGAAGGGGATCTGCGGGTTCCGGATGGATGTGATCAACCTCATCGGCAAACCCCAGGATTTTCCCGACGGGGCCTTGGAGGGGATTGGTGTCATGGGTATCGACCATTTCGCCAACCACTCCTCCACCCACATGTTCCTCCGGGAGATGAACCTCCGGGTCCTGAGCCGCTACGACATCCTGACCGTGGGCGAGACCCCCAATGTGACCACCTACGAGGGCAAGCTCTATTCCCATCCCGGACGCAAGGAACTGGGCATGGTTTTCCAGTTCGAGCACATGGATGTGGACAGGCCCGGAAGCCTTTCCCCCAAGCTTCCCCTGGACCTCCCCAAGCTCAAGGAAATCATGTCCCGATGGCAGGAAGACCTTTTCGGGCAAGGCTGGAACAGCCTCTACTGGTCCAACCACGACCAGCCCCGGGCCGTTTCCCGCTACGGCGACGACGGCGCCTACCGGGTGGAAAGTGCCAAAATGCTGGGCACGACCCTTCATTTCATGCAGGGGACCCCCTACATCTACCAGGGCGAAGAGCTGGGCATGACCAACACCTACTACGGTTGCATCGGAGACTACAACGACCTGTACGACCACCACCGCTACGAAATCCTAACCAGCGACCAGGGCATGGGCGACGAGGAAGCCCTGGACATCATCCGGCCCTTCTCCAGGGACAACGCCAGGGCGCCCATGCATTGGAACGGCGGTGCCAATGGAGGGTTCACCACAGGCACCCCCTGGCTCAAAATGAACGAAAACCACAAGACGGTCAATGCGGAAGCCGCCCTGGAAGATCCGGACTCCGTCTTCCACCACTACAGGAAGCTGGTCGCCCTGCGGAAGGACAGCCCCTACTCGAACGTCATCGTCTATGGAGGACACCGGCTGCTGCTGCCGGAGGATCCGGATGCCTACTGCTACAAGCGCTCCGACGGCAAAAAGACCCTGCTGGTGGTTTCCAACTTCACCGGCCGTACGCTGGAAAGGCGCTTCGACGACATCCCTGTGGGCATCGTCATCAGCAACTACAAGGATTCCTCCACAGGCCTGAAGCCGCTTGCCCTGCGGCCCTATGAATCGGTGGTCTACGAAGTCCTTTGAACGGGCAGGAAAGGGGCGGCTGCACTCCCGCATCGGTTGTGCAGCCGCCCCTTTCCTGCCTTCTCCAGTTCTTCAACCCAATGCCACGTCCAGGACCATCATGACGGTGAACCCCAGCATCGCACCAATGGTCGCCACATCCGTCTTGGATCCGCCCTCTTCCCTTTGGGCCTCCGGAATCAGTTCCTCCACGACCACATAAATCATGGCGCCCGCCGCGAAGGCCAGTGCGTAGGGCAGGATGGGCCTAACCGTTAGGACCGCAAATGCCCCCAGCACTCCCGCAACGGGCTCCACAATGCCCGAGGCCTGGCCGAACAGGAAGGCTTTCCTACGGGTGAACCCTTCCCTTCGCAGGGGGACGGACACCGCCGCCCCTTCGGGAAAATTCTGCAATCCGATGCCGATGGCAAGGGCGACCGCAGAGGCCACAGTCGCACCAGACGCCGAACCCGCCGCCGCGGCGCCGAACGCCACGCCAACCGCCAATCCCTCGGGGATGTTGTGGAGGGTGATGGCCAGGACAAGCAGTACGCTCCTCTGCCAATGGGTCTTGATGCCCTCCGCCTGGTTCCTGGCCAATCCCATGTGCAGGTGGGGCAACAGCTTGTCCACCAGAAAAAGGAATGCGCCTCCCGCCACGAAGCCTACAGCTGCGGTCAGCCAAGCGGTCTGGTCCAGCTCTTCCGCCATGGCGATCCCCGGCGCCAACAGGGACCAGAAACTGGCGGCTATCATGACGCCGGCGGCGAACCCCAGCATCCCGTTCAACACGGTCTTGTTGATGCTCTTGAAGAAGAATACCATGGCCGCCCCCAAGGCCGTGAGGGCCCAGGTGAACAAAGTGCCCAGCAGCGCCTGCTGCACCGGTGTCCATTGGCCAACCCAGTCCATCATCCCTGCCACCCGCCTTCCTTAGGAATCACCATACCAGATGTTTCCTTCCTATTTCCTTCACTTTTTCCACCCTGACCGCATACTTCTCCACATCCGCCAGGAAGGCCGTGGCCATCCAGACCTTGACGATTTCCGCGGCGATGGCGGATCCGATGATCTTTCCCCCAATGCAGAGCACATTCGTATCGGAATGGGACCGTGCCAGCTGGGCACAAAAAGGGTCCTGGCACACGGCGGCATAGACCCCCGGCACCTTGTTCGCAATCATGGCGCTGCCGTAGCCGACCCCGTCGACGAAGATTCCCCGTTCCACTTCCTGCCTCCCCACTGCAAGCGCGGCAGGATAGATGTAGTCCGGCAAGTCGCAGGACGCCTCCGAATCCGTCCCGAAGTCCACAACCTCATGCCCCTCCTTCTGCAACAGGGCCTTGATTTCCTCTTTCAAACCGAACCCCGCATGGTCACAAGCCATCGCTATCTTCATGGCACTTCCTCCTTTCGATCATACCTCCATCATACGCCCATCACCGTTGCATTTCAAGCGGTTTGCGCCGGGAAAGGAAAAAGCCGGGACCCATTTCGAGTCCCGGTTTTTCCTGTTTCGTCCGTTTCCTTTGTTGTTCAATACGTCGTCTTGTCGTCCGTGAATTCGTCGTCCAGCACGATTTCCCCAGGTGCTGTCTCCCTGAGCTTCCGTTCATGCAAGATCTGGTGGATTTCCTTCATGCGGGTGCCGTCCAGTTCATAGAATTTCATGGCGATCAGGGATGCCAGCCAGCCGAAGACAGGCATGCCTATGAAGAAGAGCATGGCCATCCAGAACAGAGGTTCCGAGGAGGGGGTGTCCACGGTGGGAAGGGTTTCCCTGAACCCGATGAAGGCAAGCATGAAGCCGATCAGGGCCGTCGCCAGGGAAGAGATCAGCTTGTCCACGAAGGAGAAGATGGTCCCCATCATGCCGGGGATGTAGCGTCCCGTCCTGAAGGTCTCATAATCCGAGGTGTCCGCAATCATGGGGATGACGATGTTCCCTCCCACCGCCGCCACACCGCCCAACAGGGAGAGGATGGCCAGATAGAGGACAGTCTGCCCGTTCAGGGGCGTGATGGAGATGGTCTTCAGGTCGATGATGCGCATGAACGCCAGCAGGCCAACCGAGAGTCCAACGCAGATCCATGTGGCCAGAACATACGCCTTCTTGATCCCTGTCCTTCTGGCCAGCGCGATTCCGACGAAGGTGATGAGGATGGTGGGGATTGCGGTGATCAGCATAAGCTTGCCCGAAAGCGCGTAGTTCCCCATCAACACGCCGTAGACGATGACCGTTGTGACGGCGTTGCTCTTTGTCTGGTTGGCCAACTTGTCCGTGGCGGCCGAAACGATCAACATCTGCAGGGGCCTGTTTCCCTTGATGATGGGCAAGTAGTCCCTGAACCTGGTCTTCACGACCTCCCCGGCGCCCCAGTTCTCCTTAACATCCTTTTTCCAGATGGAGATGACGGCAAGGACGGTGAATATCGCCGACAGGACCATCCCCATCATCAGGAACTCCTTGAAGAAATCCATGGTGAATCCGCCGTGCTTGGGCACCAGATAGGAAGCCACCAGCATCTGTCCGCCGATGAAGAGGGCCGTGTTGTAGATGGCGTCGAAGAGGGTGAACAACGGCCTTTGTTTCGGGTCATTGGTCAGGACCGTCTGCGCGGCCTTCGTGCATGCGGTCTGGAAGGTGTAGCCGATGATGTAGAGGCCGTAGATTCCGACGAAATAAAGGAGACGGATGCTTTCCGGCACCAGGTGGGTAGTGGCGAAAAGGATGACTGTCATCACGGCCAGGATGATGTTTCCCATAAGCATGAACGGCCGGAACTTGCCGATCCTGGATTCCGTTTTGTCGATCCAGAAGCCGATGATGGGATCCGTGAATCCATCCCAGATGCGCATGAAGGTGAGGATCGATCCCACGGTCGCCACCATTAGACCCGCAATCCCCGTGGCGTAGTACATGACGAACATGAGCATGAACATGTAAAGGTTTGTTGCCGTGTTGTTCAATGCGAAGAAGCCCATCTGCCATGTCTTGGCGCTTTTGTAGACTACCTCCTGTTGTGCTGTTGTGTTGTTCATTTTTTCCCTCCATTGACTCTTTTTATTGTGCTTGTGAGCCAATTATACCCAATAGCCGCAGGAAGAGGTATGAACATATTACATTTTATAGCATTGGTTTCAATGCCGGTTGTCGGTTTTGTACAGGAGATTCCTGGAAAAGCTTTCTGAGCAGTGCAATCTCCCCCGCATATCCCGCAACCTCGTTGGGCGTCTCCAGATAGAAGGGCAATCCCCGCAGTCTGGGGTGGTTTATGATGCGGGCAATGGCGTCAAGCCCCAGGCTACCTTCCCCGATCTTCTCGTGCCGGTCCTTATGGCTCCCTAAAGGGTTCTTGCTATCGTTCAGGTGGATGGCCTTTAGCCTGTCCAGCCCCAGGATCCTGTCGAAATCTTCCAATACGCCGTCCAGGTCGTTCACGATGTCGTAGCCCGCATCGTATACATGGCAGGTGTCCAAGCAGATTCCCATCCTCTCCTTGTGTTCCACCTGGTCCAGGATGGCTTTCAGCTCCTCGAAGCTTCTCCCCACCTCACTTCCCTTCCCTGCCATGGTTTCCAGCAGGACAAGGTTTTCCTGCTCCGGCTGCAGGACTTGGTTGAGCTGGGCGGCAATCATACCGATTCCCGCCTCCACCCCCTGCCCCACATGGCTGCCTGGATGGAAATTATAGAAGGCCCCCGGGAGGTGCGCGAGGCGCCGCAGGTCATCCCGCATGGTTACCAGCGCGAATTCCCGGACCTTCTCCTCCGCGGAGCAGGGGTTCAGGGTATAGGGGGCATGGCCCAGGATAGGGGCGAACCTGTTCTCCTCCAGCAGCTGCAGAAATGCCGCCACATCCCTTTCCTCCATGGCCTTGGCCGCGCCTCCCCTTGGATTCCTTGTGAAAAACTGCAGGGTGTCTGCTCCGATGGCCAGGGCTTCCTTCCCCATGGCCAGAAACCCCTTCGCCACCGAAAGATGGCTTCCTATGTGCAACATCCGTTTCCTCCTAGCCTTTGATCACCAGTATCGGCCGCAATTTGGCCACTTTCTTCGCGATGCCCGCTGCCTCCACCACATCCACCACCGCATCCACATCCTTGTAGGCCATGGGCGCCTCTTCCGCAAGACCCGCCATGGAGCCGCTGTACACCTGGATTCCCTGCTGGTGCAGGTCGTCCCTGACCCGCTCTCCCCGGACCGCCCTCTTGGCGGCATGGCGGGACATCTGCCTCCCCGCTCCGTGGCAACAGGAACCGAAGGCCAATTCCATGCTGGACTCGGTTCCCGCCAGCACATAAGACGCGGTTCCCATGCTTCCCGGAATGATGACCGGCTGTCCGAAATTCCTGTAGCGGGGAGTTACCTCCGGATGGCCCGGACCAAAGGCCCGGGTGGCCCCTTTGCGGTGGACGGCCATCTTCCGCCGGACCCCGTCCTCTCCCCTGTGCTCCTCCACCTTGGCGATGTTGTGGGCGACGTCGTAGAGGAGGGACAGGTGCCCTCCCTGGTCTCCCAGGACCTCGTGCCAGGTCTTCCGTATGAAAAAGGTGATGGCCTGCCGGTTGGCCCAGGCAAAGTTGGCGGCTGCGGCCATGGCACCTGCATACTCCTTCCCTTCCGGGGAGGTCAGGGGGGCGCATGCCAGTTCCCTGTCCGGAACGGTGATGCCGTATTTCCTCATTGCCCCCAGCAGGACCTTGATATGGTCTGTCGCCACTTGATGCCCCAGTCCCCGGGAACCCGTATGGATTTGGATGACCACCTGCCCCTCGAACAGACCGAAAGCGCTGGCGGTCTCTTGGTCATAGATGTGGGTGATCCGGTCGATCTCCACAAAGTGGTTGCCCGCCCCCAGGGTCCCCAGCTGGTCTATTCCCCTCCCCTTGGCATGGGACGATACCGCGGAGGGGTCCCCGTTCTCAAGGCATCCCCTGGACTCGATGCAGTCGATGTCCTCCTCGCCCCCGTACCCCATGTCCGCCAGCCAGGGAACGCCTTTTTCCAGAACCTTGTCCAAATGCTCCTTGCTGAGCTTGATGAAGCCTGACTTGCCCACGCCGGAGGGGACGGCCATGTACAGCCTTTCTCCCAGGCGCCGGAGATGGGGCTGCAGCTCCTGGTGGGACAGTTCCGTCTTCAACAGCCGCACCCCGCAGTTGATGTCGTACCCGATTCCGCCGGGGGAGATGACCCCGTCCGGCCAGGCCGCCGCAGCAACCCCTCCGATGGGGAATCCGTAGCCTTCATGCACATCCGGCATCACATAGGCCGCCTTCTGCATCCCCGGCAGGGCGGACACGTTGACCAGTTGTTCCAGGGACCTGTCTTTCACAATCTCTTCCAGCATCTCCTTGGAGGCGAAAATGCGGCAGGGGATCCGCATGTCCTCCCGGTATCCAGCCGGAATCTCCCAAAGATAGGGGTGGATCCTGCGCAAATCTCTCAAATCCATCATATGTCGAACACAATTACCGTACGGTAATCTCCTTCCCCGGTCAGCTTCACTTCGGCTTCATGGTAGGTCACCGCCTTCACCTCCTCGTCGAACCCGTCGACCCTCTTGCCGTGCAGGGTGGCATAAAGCGACCGGCCATCCAGGGTGGAGAACTCTACCTGGAAGAAGACGGCCCGTCGGATGGAGGACAAGGCCAGCACCTCCGACAGGAAATCCACCAGCAAAGCCGTCTCATCCACCGCCTCCAGTTCGACCCGCGCCTCCTCCTCCGGCTGCCGGGGCAGGGTGCCGGAATCCTTCCGCAGGATTCCGTTCAACCCCTCCAACGCGGCGCTAAACAGGGATGGCAGTTCGCTGCCTTCCACCAGCATGCGCACATCCGCCGTATGCTCCAAATAGCGGTACCGCTGCATCCGATCCCTCCTTTCCCTTTTCCTCCATCATACGCCCTTCCCCTTCTCCTGGCAAGCGCCGGCCGATGGAATGATGCCTGGGGACGGTTCCTCTGCCTCATTCCGGAATTAAAAAAAGGCCTATCGGCCTTTTCTCAAACCAGTACGAACCGCAGGAGCAGCGGTACGGTTGCGATGGAGAACAGGGTGGACATGGAAACCACCACGGCGGAGTACTCCTTCTCCGTCTTGTACTCCTCCGCCAGGATGCTTGTCATGGCCCCGGCGGGCATGGCGATCATGAGCAGATAGGTCCTGACCATGACCGAAAGGTCCCCCAGCAGGAGGAATACGACGTACCAGAGGAAGGGCAGCACCAGAAGCTTCAGGACGGAGCCGAAATACACGCTCCTGTCCCTGACGGCTCCCCGCAGGTTGGCGTCGGCCAGCAGGCCCCCGATCAGCAGCATGGACAGGGGGGTGGTGGTGTTGCCGATTGTCTTCATGGAAACCAAAAGCACCTCCGGAATCCGGACTCCCAGCAACATCAGGACGATGCCCAACACCGATGCGATGATGCCCGGACTCCTGAGCACCTTCGCAAACCCCTTCACATCCCTCTCCCCGGAAAAAAGGGCGACCCCGTAGGACCACACGAAGATGTTGTAGACCATGTTGAAGATGGAGGCGAAGATGATCCCCTCATTCCCATAAACGCTGTAGGCTACAGGAAACCCCATGAAGCCGCAGTTGGAGAACACCAGGGAGAACTGCCAGACCCCTCCCTTGCCCTTCTCCATACCCTTCAGGAGAAGCTTGGCAAGAAGGGGTTTTGTAGCGAACACCAGCAGGGCGTACAGGAAAGCCTTCCCCAACACCCCTTCCAGCGCGTTTCCGTCATCCATGGAAAAGGAAGTTACAATCAGCAGGGGGACGGCGATTTCCACCAACAGCTTCGTGATGCCTCCCATCATTTCCTCGCCGATGATCTCCCTTTTCCTTCCATAGAAGCCGACACCGATCATCAGCGCCAGCGCCAGGATTTGTGTTGTCAATGCATTCATACCCTTGCCCGCCTCAATATTCCGTATCCAGGAACCCGTCGAATTCCTTCTGCACCGCCTCTGAAGGTTCCCCAGTCAACAGGCTCACCACCACGATGAAAAGCACCGAAACCAGGAACGCGGGGAGGATCTCATACAGGTTGATCGTGGACTTCACGAAGTTCCTCCAGACCAGGACCATGATGCCCCCGGAGAGGATGCCCGCCAAAGCCCCCTGCCAGTTCATCCGCTTCCAGTACAGGGAGATCAGGATGGCGGGGCCGAAGGCCGCCCCGAAGCCTGCCCATGCATAGGCCACCAGGTCGAACACGGAGCTGTCCGGATTGCTGGCCAACCCCACGGCAACCACCGCCACCGCCAGCACGCTGAACCTGCTGATCCATACCAGGTGGTCGTCGGTGATCCTGGACTTGAAGATGTTCCTGCAGATGTCCTCGGAGATGGCGGAGGAGGTGACCAGCAGCTGGGAGTCCGCAGTGCTCATGATGGCGGACAGGATGGCTGTCAGCAGCAGTCCTGCGACGATGGCCAGGCCGGGACCGGTCAGCAGGTTCTGGACCATATAAATGAAGATCCTCTCGCCGTCCAACTGCTCCAGGACCTCCGAAGAGACCCTGGTGGACATGTACGCCTTCCCGATGACGCCCAGCAGGGTGGACGCAGCCAGGGTGGTCACCACCCAGACCGTGGCAATCCTTCTGGCCGGCTTGATGTCGTCGGAATGCCTGATTCCCATGAATCTGGCCAAAATGTGTGGCTGGCCGAAATATCCCAGGCCCCAGGCGGCGATGGAGACGATGGATAGGATTCCCATGCTTCCCATCCCCAGCCATTCCCCCAGCCCGAAACCGTCCGGCAGGGACGCCAGATTGGCCGCCAGGTCGAACGTATCGGAAGCTCCTCCCAGATTCACCACCGCCAGAACCGGCAGGATCAAGATGGCGAAGAACATGACGCTTCCCTGGATCAGGTCTGTCCAGCAGACAGCAAGGAATCCTCCCAGGAAGGTGTAGGAAACGATGACCACCGCTCCCACGACCAGCGCCACTTCGTAATCCATCCCAAATACGGCAGTGAACAGCTTGGCACCTGCGGAAAACTGCGCCGCCGTGTAGATCAGGAAGAAGATGACGATGAACACCGCCGAAATCATTTTGATCAGATGGGTCCTGTCCTGGAAGCGGTTCTCCAGATAGGTGGGGATGGTGATGGCGTTGCCGGCATGCTCCGAATACTTCCGGAGCCTCTTTGCAAGGAGCAGCCAGTTCAGGTAGGTCCCTAAGGCCAGACCGGCAGCGGTCCAGACCGCCTCCGCCATGCCGTAGTTCTTCGTCAGCAGGAACGCGGTTCCCGGAAGTCCCATCAGCAGCCAGCCGCTCATGTCGGAAGCCTGGGCGCTCATGGAGGTGACCCAGACGTTCAGGTTCCGACCTCCCAGGAAATAGTCCGTTTGGCTTTTGCTGTTCTTGAAAAAGTGAACGCCGATTCCCAGCAGGAAAATCAGATATAGGCCGAGCACAATCGCATGAATCATTACATCTGTCATCATTCCACTCCTCGTGTAGTATTTTCGCTTGTCCCCCTCTCCGGCATCCGCCGTGAAAACAAGCCTCCTTTGACATTATAATCGATTCACCCGGATTAGTATATTGGTTTTTCCTACAAAATATCCCCGTCTCCCCTTCCCATATCCACCACATAGCCGGCGGAATTGATCCTCCGCTCGATGCAGGCCCTGCAATGGGCGGCTTCGTCCCCCGTGCAGATTTTACCGTCGTAGAGAAGGTATTTGTCCCTGACCCGGGTGGGGGACAGGTTGGGCATGACCACATTAGCTCCGGCCTGCAACCCCTGTTCCCTGCCCTTCGGATCGATGGAACCCAGGGCGGTGGTGGCCGGAAGGAGCACCTTGGGCAGCAGCAGCCGCAGGATGGACAACAGCCTGCAGGTCATTTCGGCAGTTCCTGCCGGGGCGTCCTTCAGGGGGGTGTCCTGCTGGGGCATGAAGGGGCCGATTCCCACCATGTGGGGCTGCAGCTCCTTCAGGAAGAGCAGGTCCTCCACATGGTCCGCCACAGTCTGTCCGGGAAGCCCCACCATGAAGCCCGCCCCCACCTGGAAGCCGATTTCCTTCAGGTCCTGCAGGCAGCGCAGGCGGTTCTCGTAGGACATCCCCGGATGCAACTGTTCGTACAGCTCCCTGGAATGGGTCTCATGCCGCAGGAGGTAGCGGTCCGCTCCCGCCTGGTAGTACCGCTCATAGCTCTCCCGTTCCTTTTCCCCGACGGACAGGGTGACGGCGCATTCCGGATCCCTCTCCTTGATGGCCCGGACCATTTCCACAATCCGTTCGTCCGTATAGTAGGGATCCTCCCCACCCTGCAGCACATAGGTCCTGTACCCCAGGCGCTTGCCTTCGTCCACGCAAGACAGGATGTCCTCCAGGTCCAGCCGGTACCGGTCGGCCTCCTGGTTGGACCTCCTGATGCCGCAATACAGGCAATCCTGCACACAGATGTTCGAAAATTCGATCAGTCCCCGCAGGTACACCTTGTCCCCCACACAGGATTTCCTGACCCGGTCTGCAGCAACCCGCAGGTGCTCCGCCTCCTCCGGGGACAAGTCCCCCAGCAGCAGCAGCAATTCTTCCCGTCTGGCCTCCTGGGCAAGGACCAAACGCTCCACAATCTCTTCCACCATCTTTCGCACCATCTTCCATCCTCCTGTCACATCCATAATAGGTTCTTTTTACATATTAATTAATTATATATGTTTTGTCAAGTATATCTTTGAATTTCGCAGCCTCGTTGGCTCCCCTGCCGTGGGTAAAAACAAAAAGGACTGCGGAATCCAACTCCGCAGTCCCCCCCTCAGTACCCGATCTTAAGATACTCATAGACGTTGTGCCGTTTCCCGTTCACGATAACCTCCATGCTGCCCTTGCAACGGATTTCCAGAAACTCACCGACCATAACCTCCACTTCCTTGCCCCGGTAGTTCAGCTTGAAGGAGAACCGCTCCCATTCCTTTGGCTTGCCAGGGTGCAGATGGAGTCCGTCCTCCTTGATCCGGACGCCCCCGAAGCCGTACACCACGCTCATGTACACCCCTCCGGCATTGGCCATGTGCAGCCCGTCCACAGTGTTGTGGCACAAGTCGTCCAAATCCAGCTGGATGCTCTTCCGGAAGAAATCATAGGCCTTCTGCAGGTCTCCAATCCTGGAGGCCAGCATGCTGTGGACGCAATCGGTCATGCTGGAATCGTGGGTCGTATACTTTTCATAGTATTCGAAGGAATTCCGCATGACCTCGTCGCTCTCGTTGTCCAGCAGCAGGTGGGCCAGGACGGTGTCTGGCCGTTTCAGGACCTTGTGCCTGTAGACGGTCAGGGGATGGTAGTGCAGCAGGAGAGGATAATCTCCCAGCGCTCCCCGTCGGCCTCCCTCAGGATACCCGCCAGCTTCGCCGTCCAATGCAGGTGGTACTGGGCCATGGCGTTTGTGAAATAGTTGTTGTCCACCAGGGCAGTGTATTCGTCCGGACCGGTCACCGCATCAATCCGGAACTTGCCGTCGGATGCGCCGAAATGTCCGGTCTCCATCCAAAGCCTGGCCGTCTCCAGAACCACCTCGTAACCGGTCTGTAAAAGGAATTCCACATCCCCCTGATGGAGATGGTGCTGGATGTGGGCGTAGGCCACATCTGCGTTGATATGGTACTGGGCCTGCCCTGCGGGAAAACAGGTGGAGCACTCGCTGCCGGAAATGGTCCTCCAAGGGATTTTGGCCCCCTTGGCATGTCCCAGCAGACGGGCCTCTTCCTTGGCGGCATCCAGGCCGGTATGCCTGAAGGCCAGCAGATTCCTCGCCACATCCGGCTTGACCAGGGTGAACACCGGAAGAGCGAAGATTTCCGTATCCCAGGAATACTGCCCCCCATTCCCTTCCCCGGTGAGTCCTTTGGCGGGGAGGCTGCTGTGGGGATCCTTTCCCGCAGAGGACAGCAGCTGGTAGGTGCTGAAGGCCACCGCTTCCTGGGCATCGGGGTTTCCATCTATCCTCACCGCCGCATGGCGCCAAAAATCCGCCAGATATGCCTCCTGGGCCTGGTGCCAATGACCGCTTCCCCTGGACAGGGCTTCCTCTAGAATCTCCAGGGCAGCGGCCACCGGCTCGGGATGCCGCAGGCTGTCCGCATAGGCCACATATTTGCTGAAACGGAAGCTTTCCCCCTGCCCTAGCACAATTCGGTGGATTCCCTCCACCGCCTGCTCCCCGACCCGATAGGACATGGGCACATCATGGGCCATGGCGGCCGCCATGGACAGCCCCGCCCGTTCCACATCCGCACGGATGACCGCTTTTTTGTCCTCCACCCGAACCTCCCGCACATGCAGAAGCTTGGCTTGGCCTGAAGAGGCCCCGGGGTGGTTTTGCACATCCCCATCCAAAGTGGATTCGATCTGGATTTCCACCTTGTCGTCGACAGACCTGATGCTGTAGTCGATGAGGAAAAGTTCCTTCTGTACAAAGGAGGTCATCCGATGGATGAGGAATTCCATCTCATGTCCCTTGGGGGAACGCCAGCGGACACTTCTGACCGCCACCCCTTTTTCCAGATCCAGTTCCCGGTCCACCTCCAGTATCCTGCCCTGGTCCAGGGAAAAAAGGTCGCCGTCCACCTTGATCCGGATTGTCTGTCCGTCCACAACGTTCAGCATCTTTTGGGCCGTCTGCGGAAAGCCACAGACAGGTTCCCCATGGGCCAGGTCCACCACTTCGTGGAAGGCGTTGATGTAGGTGCCGCGGATCGTTTCGTCCCCCATGCCATAGCCTTCTTCAAAATTCCCCCGTATGCCGATGTAGCCGTTGGCCGTGGAGAGCAGGCTCTCCTGGACCAAAAGCGTCTGGTTGTCCGTACTTGCCTGAAATTTCATACGCATACCTCCAAACCTTCAAACCCTGTTCCAGTCAAAAGGGGACCGTACGACCGTACAGTCCCCTCCAAGCTTATTTCACGGCACCCGCAACCATGCCCTTGATGATGTGCTTCTGGGCGAACAGGAACCCCACCACGATGGGGGCCGCCGCCATGAGCACCGCCGTCATGATCAGGTCCCACTTCTTCACGAAGGAGC
>NZ_JAAEEH010000025.1 GCF_010179735.1 Anaerotalea alkaliphila | reverse complement strand
GTTGTTGCTGGATCATAAGGGCCACCACCTTTTTTTGATACTATGATTATAACAAAAAAAAGCTTGAATTGCAGTCTAATCTGCATTCAAGCTTCTTTTCTAATTATGAGACTTTTTCAGTGGCCTCGATTCCTGCCTTTATTTTTTTATATGGAGGCTATAAAACATGAGACCGGTATATATAAATTTTACGGATGACGAAGGCAACAAGACAAAGACGTATACAGCCTGCAGCCTTAAGACAGGCATGATGGACAACATCTTCGACATTGCGGAGAGGGCGGAAAGTCTCAATACGGACAGCGTTTCCATCGGACAGGCAAAGGATTTCTATAAGGATTTGAAAAGCCTCATCCTGGCCGTATTCAAATATCAGTTTTCCTTCGATGAGCTCAACGAGAACGTGGAGCAGGAAGAGCTGATGAAAGTTTTCCAAGACATCTGCGGGAACATCGGCGGAGAACTTAGAAAAAACTGAGTACGGGGGAGTTGGAGGACGATTCCCCCGCGGGCTATAAAACGACAGTCCTGAATCTGAAACGGACGATATCCCAAAGACTGGGATGGACACTGCACGACATAGATGAGACAGACGTATGCAACCTGTTGGCATTCATCCAGTTCCGACCGGAAGAGGATCCGGATGTTAGGGTTGTGAATGGAAGGGAATACAGAAGGGCAAAGAAGCCGCCTAGCTGGCTGTAAGGAGGTGATCAGATGGCATATGATATCGGACCTGTCATAGGGATTGAAGGGGAAAAGGAATTCAGGGACTCGATCAATAAAATCAATACCAACATGAAGACGCTTGGAACCGAAATGCAGGTCGTCACTTCCCAGTTCGACAAGAATGACAAGAGCACCCAAGCCTTGACAGCAAAGAACCAGGTGCTGAACAAGCAGATTGCTGAGCAGAAGAACAAGCTTGCCGAACTCACAAAGGGGCTTAAAGCATCCTCCGACAAATATGGGGAGAATGACAAGGTAACCCAAGGATGGCGACAGGCTGTGAACAAGGCCACGGCAGACTTGAACAACATGGAAGGTGAACTGAAGAGCAACAACAAAGCATTGGACAATTTCGGGAAAGAGATGGATGACGCATCCAAGAAAAGCGACAAGTTGGACGGTGCAATGGGAAAGCTCGGCAACAGCCTGAAATCCGTGGGAGGCGCAGCTGCGAAGACGGCAGCTGCAGGGGTGGCTGCGTTAGGAGCTGCGGTAGCCGGTGCGGTGGTCGGAATCATCAAGTTCAGCAACGACTCCGCAAAGGCCATGAACTCCTTCCAGGCCCAAACAGGCTACTCCACGGAGCAAATGAAGGAGTTCAAGGAAATAGCCAATGAGGTCTACGCCAACAATTTTGGCGAAAGCATGGAAGACATAGCGGAAAGCATGGCGACCATCAGCCAGACGGCAGGGCTTTCCGGTGAAAAGCTGAAGGATGCGACGGAACAGGCGCTGCTGATGAGGGACACATTCGGTTTCGACGTCAAGGAAAGCATCGACACGGTAAACTCGCTGATGGCCAACTTCGGTCTCACATCCAAGGAAGCCTACAACCTGATTGCCCAAGGAGCCCAGCAAGGTGCCAACAAAAACGGTGATCTGCTGGACATCATGAAGGAGTATGCGCCGAACTTCAAATCTTTGGGATTTGATGCCGATGAATTCACAGACACCCTGATCCAAGGCGCGATGTCCGGGGCGTTCCAAATCGACAAGGTAGGCGATGCCGTCAAGGAGTTTTCAATCCGATCAAAAGACGGAAGCAAGTCCAGCGCTGAAGGATTTGAGCTGCTGGGAATGAACGCGGACAAGATGTTCAGCGCTTTTGCAAAGGGAGGACCTGAAGCGCAGCAGGCGTTCCAGGAGGTGACGGCAAAGCTTTACAGCATGGAGGATCCGCTGGCCAGGAACCAGGCCGGCGTTGCCCTGTTCGGAACCATGTTCGAGGACCTCGAAATCGAGGCCATCGGTGCGTTGTCGGATATTGAGGACTACGCAAAGAAAGATGCCGATGCCTTGGATCAAATCAACAAAATCAAATACAACGATTTGGGTTCTGCGCTGGAAGGGTTGCAAAGGCAGATCATAACTTCATTGGGACCGGTGACTGAAATTGCGACAAACAGCATCGCCGGGATTGTACAAGGAATACGTGACGGAGACTTCGAGCAAGTCAGCACGGCGCTGACCGAAGGAATCAAGGGCATATTGGATGGACTCTTGCCAATGATAGTGACAACGGCCCCAATGGTGATTGAAAGCCTTGTGTCATCCCTTACCACATCGACGACCCAAGTGCTGCCATCCCTCATGGAAGCAATAGTAAAACTGCTGGCGGCCATAGTGCAAGTTATTGTCGATAACGGACCGATGCTGATAACCGCTGGCGTAGAAGCGCTGAAAACGCTGGCGCTTGGCCTTCACCAGGCCTTGCCTACACTTATCATAGCGGCAATCGAGATTGTCATGGCATTCATCATGGCGCTTACCAGCATATGGCCAGAAATCATCCCGTCGGCCATCCAGGCGATTGTCGTATTGGCAGAGGGCCTCCTGCAGGCACTGCCAATTCTCCTGGAAAAGGCTCCGGAAATCATCACGACAATCATCAAGGCCATAACGGACAACCTACCGCTGCTGATAGATGCATCCATACAGATCATTGTGGCGGTGATAGCAGCCATCATCCAGAACCTGCCGTTGCTGCTAAAGGCCGCAGTGCAGATTGTAGTTGCTCTTGCAGGAGGGCTCATTGCAGCCATCCCGACGCTGCTGTCGGTAGTGCCAAAATGGTTGGCTGCCATCCGTGAAGCGATATATGCGATAGATTGGGGAGAGTTGGGAAAGAACATACTCTTTGGCATCAGGGATGGTATTGTGAACGCCGGCTCCGCATTGGGGGAAAGCGTCATCAACTCAGCCAAAAGTGCTTTGAGTGGAGCGAAAAAGTTTCTGCAGATACGCTCCCCGTCCAGAGTGTTCGAGAAACAAGTAGGGGCCCAGATTGGTGCCGGCATGGCGGTAGGCATAACGAACAGCGCAAGACAGGTGCACTCCGCAATGGATGGATTGAACAAGGACTTGAACGCCAACATACAGGTCTCCGGATCCGGAGGATTGCTTGGGAGGTCTCCGGCAGCAGGACAGGCGGGAAATAGACCGATGGACGTAATCCATTCCGGTACCCTAAGGGTGGAAGGCATAAACAATGCAGGTGACCTTACGGGTGTGGTGGACATCATCATGGAGACACTCCGGAGGGAGGTGAGGCGCGGATGACAAAAATAGAAGCGCTGGACGGGACGATTTTAAGCCTGATATGCAAAGAAATTACCCCGGTAAAATATGACGCTACAACCATTAAAACAAAACTCCTGGATGGAAGCTACCATGTACAAACAATCGGAACACCAGCCCGGTATGTGGAGTTTACCGTGCAAGTAAATCCGACGCAAGCAGACTCCATCAATCTGATGCAAAGCCAGGGAGAAACTGTGAAGCTAACTGGATATGATGAAACATTTTACGGAAAAATAGATGAGCCTGCAGCTTGGGAGAGGATAACCATCGGGTACAGCAATAGAAGCAGGGTCGTTTACGAGGCCAGGCTGAAACTCATCATCGATAGTGGGGTGGTGTAGATGCGCACCATCCCCTCGGAGCTCCTGGACCGGGTAGCTAAAAAATGGCAGGTGCCGGCGGATAACGCAGACCCGAAGCTAAAAGTCCTGCTCTCCCGGGGGTTCCTCAACGAGCTTTTCCAGGTTTTCACAATCCAAAACGGCACAGAACTCTCCGACGTGGACGTCACCGTCAAACGCACCGACACCTCAAGCGAGCCGGCGGAAGCCTTCGCCCTGGCCATCAACGACGGGATCGCATCCGTAAAAAGCAAGCCCCTGCCATACGACGACCAGACCCCATGGGTGCACGAGTTCACCGTGGGGGCAGCAACAGCGGTGGCCATCGAGTTTGATGGATACTGGGACCGGGATTACGTGAGCCGGCGCTTCAACTTCGTCACGGAGGAAAACCCGTGGCTTTTCTACGTGCAATCCGGCGACCTCAAGGCGCAGCTCTGGCAGGACACCTCCATCACCCTGGCGACAGGCGTGACGAAGGTGGCAGCCATCCGTGGCTGGCTGCCGGCAAACGGTGACCAGTCGAACGACCAGGGGCTTGTGGTGGCCTACCTCAAGACGGATGGCACCATGTGGTACCGGGCGTACTGCATCCAGTCCGGCGGCAAGCTGTGGGAGGTGGAACGGCAGGTGACGGAGCTGGCCGGGACGTGCGACGACCTTGCGCTGTTCCGCACCAATGATTTCCGGCTGGGCTTCATGGCGCAGGTCGCCGGGGATATTTGGTGGACGCTGACGACACGCAACTATGCGGGCATGAGCGTATGGCCTGAGTTCATCAGCGCGCACATGAGCGGGTTTGCCATGAGCGTGACGCCAATCGGATACCTGAATGCGCAGCTGCCTGACGAGCAGATCACAGCAACAGCAACCGAGATGGTGATTAACGCCTGCCCGGCAAGCTACGACTACAGCCAAATCGAGATTACGGGCACCAGGACCGGCGAGCACACCCTCGCCCTTGAGTGCAACTACCCGCTGCTCAATGCGGCAGGGCAGGAAGCGCTCTTTTCGATTGTGGGCTACACGGTGACAGGCACCGCCTACGGGGACACAAGCCACAAGGTGGTGCTCACCATAGCGGAGAGCCTTTCGGTGGTTGGCGCGTGGGATGTGATTTACACCAAAGCCTACACAGGAATCAAAGTGGAGATTTGCGGAGGATGCACGCCGCACCTGGAAAATTCGACAATCACGGCAACTGGATACCCGCCGGAACACAACGAGCAAATCAGCGCGAACATCGCCACGATGGCTTTTGAGCCGAAACTGGTGAGCTACTTGAGCGCCGACACGGGCGACGAGCATCTAAGCGCCGGCTTCACAAATGCCATGACCATCACAGTCACCAAAGTCGGTGGCGGAGACTTATAAGGAGGGACAAGACTTGGATATAAAATCAAACGTAACAATCCACAACCGGTTCGACGTTGAGCTGCGGGACAGCAGGACCGGCGAGCTGAAACAAACCGCCACGGCCTACAACATTGTGCTCAACCAGATGTACGACCGGCTGTGCGCAGGTAGCGCCTACTTTGCCAACATCGGCATCGGCAGGGGCACCGGCACGCTCGACCCCACCAGGACAACGCTTTTCAACTACTGGGGGTACAAAGCTGCAACGACCGTGGAGACCATCAAGGCAGACCCGGTGTCGAGCTGGAAACGCAAAATCGAGCTGGGGCTCACGGAGTACAACGGTACACCCATCACCGAAGTCGGCATCATGTACGGGACTGGCTCCACCAACTTCGTGACTCACGCATTTTTGGAGGACAGCGAGGGCAATCCTATCAGCATCACCAAAACGGACACGGACATCCTCACAATCTATGCTACGGTGTTCGCCACGGTGGGCATCAGCATCCCGGGGGCAAAACTTGTCGGGATGCCGAACAGCAACAATTTGGTTAACTATATGATGGGCGGTTCGTGGACAAACGGTAGCTTCGAGGCGGGCGCAGCTCCTTACCCGTCTGTAGATGGCATGAGCGGACTGGCGTCCACCCCGGCGCTTGGCTCAGTGGCCACAACGTGGAGCGCTGACACCGCCAACAAAAAGCGGACATCCAGCGTGCCCAGGCTGGGTACCACAGTAGCGAACGGACACATTGCAGAAATCAACCTGTCGGGCTACTTCCGGTTGCCGTTGCCGATTTCCGGGGTGTTTACCGGCCAGCCTTACACGGGTGTTGCGCTTGGTACCGGGGACGGAGTAGAGGATAAGTTTTTGTTGCCGTCCAAGAACGTGGACCAGGGCAGTGTTGTTGTGAAGCTGGACGGAGTGGAAACTACTGCGTTCACAAAAGCGAATGTCTGCAGAACTCAAAACTTTCAGCAAATTACAGGTGTGACACTTGCCGGGGAGGGAACAGCTTGCGCACTGTCTGCCGATGGAACCGTGCTGGCGGTGACTCACAAAGCGGCCCCCGCGATACGCACATTTGATTGGAATGGCTCGGCGTGGATAGCGAGAGCAAACCCTTCAAGTTTACCCGCCACCAATGGTCAAGGGTGTTCCCTGTCTGCGGATGGCACGATACTGGCGGTATCGCAAAGCAGTTCTCCCTATATATCCACATATGATTGGATTGATGGCGCGTGGGTTCGAAGATCAAACCCTGCAAGCCTCCCCGTAAACAGTGGATATTGTTGCAAACTATCCGCTGACGGGAACGTGTTAGCGGTTGGCAGCTATTCTAGCTCCGCAAACGGCATAGCAGTATACGACTGGACGGGCGGTGCATGGGTTAAACGGACTACACCTCCAAGCTTGCCCGCAACCAGTTGTCAAGGCATAACGATTTCTGATGATGGTACGCTTTTAGTTGGGGCAATGTCGGCGTCACCTTATGTAGTATCTTATGATTGGTCTGGAAGCGCCTGGACAAAGAGGGCGAACCCGGACGTGCTTCCTCCTAGCTTTTCCTACGGAGCTGCTCTTTCGTCCAATAAGAATATTTTGGCGATCGCTCACGCTGGCTCTCCGTACATAACTGTGTACGACTGGTCAGGAGGTATTTGGACTAAACGAGCAAATCCAAGCAGTCTGCCTACTTATGAGGCCAACTCGTGCTACTTGACCCCGGACGGGGGCACTATGGCGGTCGGGTTTGGTTCCGGCTCTGCGGTTAATGTATACGACTGGGACGGTGCGACATGGACAAAGCGCGACACGCCGCTGGTCCCCGTGGGGTTAGTTTATGGTTGCGTTATAAGCCCCGACGAGGGGACGCTTATAGTTGCTCACACCGCAGGAACCCGCTTATCAGCCTACGACATCTCACCCCTGCAAACGGAAATCGCCTTCAACACACCCCCGGCGGCGGGCGTGGCTATCACAGCAGACTACACCGTCAACGGCGTCCATAAAACGTCCGATTACGTAATCGATCTGGGCGGTGTGTCCATCCAATTCGGGGAGGTGGTATAGATGATAATCGGTACGGTCAGATGTAAGTGCGGCCAGCTTTTCGGCTTTGAGACAACCTTGGAAACTGTGGCTTGCCCGAAATGCCAGGCCGAATATGTGGCAGTGGAACACGAGGATGTAGCAGAGGAGCCTGTAGTGGCGGAGGAGGAAGAAAATGAGTAGCAGCGTAAACATGTTCAAGGAGCACCCAACCCTTTTCACCGACTACGACTCCGGCGAAATTGCCGCAACCGCCGACTATCTTGAGGCAGCCGTCCAACCGGGCGGCCTCCTGCGGCAAATGCTGGTGTACCCCATGGTGGATTGCAAGATCAAGCTCAATGGATCAGCCAAGGAAATCCACCTCCCTGCAGAGGTATGGACGCCCATCGGCGTGGCGGCGGAGAGCTTCAACATCAAGACGGCATCTGGCACAGGCACCGTACACTGGCAAGGCTGGTACAGATAGGAGGCAAACATGTTTTTATTCCACCTGTCCCCCATCTTCGGGGGCAAAAGAAAAGACCCGCCCCCCTGGAAGGGGCAGGGCAACTATCATGTGATCAGCGCCAGCCTGGGCGGCATGACTTTTGTAACGACGCCCATCAGCTACGCCAGCGCCTACTCGGGTGACGAGCACATCAGCGCCGGGATCACAGGCATGAGCTTTACTGTCTCGGGGGTGTAGCCCATGGAGTTTGCATTTGAGCACACCACCAACCTGGGCCCAGGCATCAACCCTGCAGCCATCCACCTCCCCGACAACTCCATCTACCTCTTTGCGGTGGAGGACGGGCGGCTCCTGGCCAAGAAGTGGGCGCCTGATCCGGGCGACGTCCCGTGGGGCACTCCCGACTTCGACGCCGGCCAGATAGCCACCAGGGATAAATCCCTCTCCCTCTACCGGATGAAGAACGTTCCCCGGGTGGGGATGTTCGGGGCCTGGCACCAGGAAGCGGTGATGGACAGCGACAAACTGATCACCCCTGAGCGCCAGCGCTTCGCGATATGGGACGCACTCAACGACATTTCCAACTACTTGGACGGCGCGGACATCCGGCTGGACCTGGACAACATCGTGGCCAGCGCAAGCCTGACTTTCAAAAATCCCCACCAGTACCTCTCTGGAGAGGACAACACCCGGATGGTGCCGGGCAACAAAATCGAGCTGTTTTTCAGCGCCGGAGACTCGGCCGACTATCCCATGGGCGTGTTTTGCGTGGACCGGGTGGATATGAGCGTGGCGCAGGAGACGGTCACCGTGGATTGCCGGAACATCAGCGGGAAGGTGATGAAGGACCAGAAGGTGGATGGCAGCTACGCCTACCCCAAGGACGTGTACGCCTATGTGGTGGAGGCCTTGCTCACCAACGCCGGCATCACTGACTACCAGGTCCAGGAGCCCGCCGACCCGGGGACAGCCTGGCAGGCTGGCATGACTTTCGACCCGTCCACCGACTATCTCACGGCCCTGACCGACCTGCTGACCATCTCCCTCAACTGGGTGGCCCGGGAAACCATGGGCGGCCAGATCGTAGTGGGTAGCACGGCCACCTACCAGCCCCTAATTGATATGGCCAGCAAATACACCTTCGCCCGGGGCGCCGACCTTATCAGCCGGCAGGTCACCAGGGACGACGCGGACGTCTACAGCAAGGTATGCTACCAGAGCAAGGACACGACGACGGAGGCGACCCTACGGGCTTACACCAACGTGACGCACTTTTATGAATGGGCACTGGCTCCGCACAAGACTCTCTACATCACGGCCCCGGACGACACGGACCTGACGGAGCTGCAGGACCTGGCCGACGACCTGGCCGCCAGGATGGCCTACGCGGGCACGGTGGAGCAGTTCGCCGGCCCCTTCCGGCCCCACCTGCTGCCCGGGGACGAGGCGGAGATTGTGGGCGAGACGGAGACCCGGCTCCTTGGCACCATCACCACGGTGGAGCACCGTATGGGAGCCCAGGGCTTCTATACAAGCTTCACCGTAGACAGCGCAGGGGTGCTGCACAGGCCCCAGCTGAGGGACCTTATCGACAAGGTGGACAAACGGCCACAAACCGGCAAACGACTTTACTAGGAGGACAGCATGGAGTTGGACTATAAATTTTGGATACAAATCCTCGTATACGCAGGGACCTTCGGGGGCTTCTACGGGAGCATGAAAACGGAAATGCGGTGGATGAAGGAAAAACTCGACAAGCACAACAGCTTCCAGGACCGGCTGGTCCGGGTGGAGGAGAGCGGCAAGTCTGCCCACCACCGGCTGGACGACCTGTGCAACGATATGAAGAGGTGATCACATGAGAGTGATATGGACGGCGGAGAAAGACGGGTACAAGTTCGGCGGGCAGGAAAAGATTGACGCCCGCGAGACGGCCATGGAGGCGTTCCGGTCCAAGCTGCACCAGTGGTACCCAGGCCACGAGATCACCGTCAAGGAGAGGGTGGTGCCCGGTGAGGTACGGTAAGCTGATAGTCGCCGGGATGCTGGTATTCCTGGCGGCGTTCACCTTCGGGTGCATGGCGCTATTTTACTACAAGGGCTTGGAGCCCACGACACTGATCCTGTCGGTGTTCGCCTTCTGCGGCGTGGAGGGCGGGCTGATGGCGTGGATTCGCACGGAAAAAGCAAAGAAGACGGAGGGACCATAAATGATTGATTGGAAGCAGAAACTCACAAGCAGGAAGTTTTGGGCGGCGGCCACGGGATTCGTGACGGCCATCCTGGTGATTCTGAAAGTTGACCAGCTGACCATCGAACAGGTGGTGGGGCTGGTGGCAGCCATCGGCACGCTGGTGGCCTACATCGTAGGTGAGGGCCTGGTGGACGCTGCGAGGGTAGGTGGCTCGGATGATACAGTTTGAGCGCTGGCCCACCGATTCCCACCGGATCACATCCCCATATGGGGTGCGGACGCTTAGGGGTGTCCGGCAGTTCCATTCTGGGACGGACATCGGAGGAATGCGGGCGGGCGTTGCCGGCGACAAGCTCTATGCGGTGGCTGACGGGACGGTGATCGTGTCCAAAATCAACGGCGGCGGGGTGCACACGGGCTTTGGGTACTACATCTGCATCCAGCACGACGGCTTCATCGCCCTGTACGCCCACATGAAGGCGTTAGGGCTGCCGGTCGGGACAAAGGTCCGGGCGGGGGATGTGGTGGGCTTCATGGGCAACACGGGCAACTCTACAGCGGTGCATCTGCACTTCCAAGTGTACCAGGGGAGCAAAGTGCATTTTACAAAAGATTCATCTGGCAAAGTGGACGGGGTGGTGAACCCCGAGCCCTACTTGGTGGACATAGACAACAGAAGGGTGGTGATAAAGGTGGTAGATGTGCAGCAGACGAGTGATTGGGCAAAAGAAGCTCAGGCATGGGTACGGCAGACGGGCATCTCGGACGGAGAGCGCCCCAAGGATGCGGTCACCCGGGAGGAGTTGTGGACCATGCTGCAGAGGGCGGCCCAGGTGATAGGGACAAAATAGGGACAAAATAGGGACCGGGCACGGGATGTCCGGTCGGGATAAGCAAGAATTTATGGGAACTGATGGGAATTAGCAGCAAAAAGAAAGCCCTGGGGTTTATGGCCCCGGGGCTTTTTGCTATTATGTATAACTCCATAATTTGTATCCGTTAAAGCTTAATAAGGGATTCATTATATCTAGTTCAATTTTTAAGTTTTTAATGACTTCTTCAAAATTTTCTTCTGTTACTAATCCCTGATCCTGTAAGAAAGCACCTTCTGCGTCAGTGAACTTCGGTGTTGCCCAGTAGAACAACTCATTTTTTAGAGAAATCTTCTCTTTGAAGCAGTCAACTTTAAATGATCCATTGTCAATTATTTTATTTGGGTTATCTTCTTGAAATTTAACAAAAAAAACCAAACTAGGGACAATGCCTAAATCTGCATCATTAACAACTGTCTTGCAAAATATAAGAGTCTTTTTATCCATGCTGTTAACCTCCTGTTGACTTCTAAAAAGATAGTAACAAATTAAGCCTATCACAATGAGTCATCGTAGTCAATCAATGTCCACCCTTTCCATTGGTAAGCCCGGTTCTTGCGCTTACCCTGGGCGGAATATTTTATCTTTGCCAGTCCGTCCCATGCCTGCCTTGGTGTGCCGTCGAACAGGTCTGCGTGTTCTTTGCACCACAGCTTGAGGTTCCTACATTTGTACACCTTCCCGTCCGGCGCCTTGATGGTCCAGCTCTTGGCATGGATGTTTGTCTCGAACGATCCTGTTTTGGGGTGCACAGGTGTAATTTTATGTGCTGCATCCAGGGCATCATCGTAAATCCCCGATGATGCCAAGTCTTTCCTATGCCGTTTCGAACATTCAAGAGAGCAAGTGACCGTCATGTTCGTTTTGGAATCCGGAAACTGCTTGCCGCAAACTATGCAGGTCTTGTAGTTTTGCCGCAGCTCCGCATAGCAAGCGTGCGAGCAAGCTTTTTTGTTGCGGCCGTTGGGCTTGCCGCATATTGGGCAAATCCCCGGCATGCTACAACCCCCTTACGAAATCCCGAATAAACTCGGACACGTTCTTGCCGGCATTCCGCGCAGCCGCATCGAGCTTTTCCTTTTCGGAGGGTGACATCCTGACCCGGATCACCTCCGAAAGGGTCTCCTCGTTCCGGGCAAAGCTATAGAATTTGTATAGGTATTCCGGCATCGGGGATCCTTTTGCCATGCGGGGATGGTATCCCTTGTAGGGCTTCAGGTCCGCTTCAGTAATTCTGCGGAATGGCGTGACGGAAAACATTGCCAGTGTTCCGTCAACCCTTTCGACGATATACTGTGTGGGAATTTGGTCCAGATTCCATGCCCCGTTGATGGTCATGAGCTCACCTTCAGGGACTGGCACCTCCTGCTGTATGGGGAGTGATTTTCCCTTCACCAGTAGCTTGCCGGTGTCTGTTTCGTTCACTTCGTACTTTCCAATTTTATCCATTTTTAGTCCTCCTTGTTTAAAAAGGGGAGGGGCTATATCCCTCCCTTGCATTTTATCTATTTTCGATGAACCATTTTGCAGATGTTTCAACTTTCATCTGCTCGATGAGCGCCAGCTGCCTTTCATACTTCTCCTTTTCAGAAGCGACTGCTGCCAAGCGAGCTTTGATTTCAGCTTCTGCAACCCCCTTAGACCTAAGATTGGCTGTAATCTCTTCTTCGGTGAGCTTGTAGGCCCCCGAAGCGTACCACCGAAGACCATGCAATGTGTCCTCGGCGATTTTAATTTGCTCCTGCCTGAGCTTAAGCGCCCAGGCAATTTGTTTTTCAGAGCCTTGGAGCTCTGGGAGACCGGAGTTCTCGGCCTTCGCCTTGGCGGCTTCGGCTTCCTGTTTCCTGTAGCAATCGGAGCAGATAGTAGACTGCATCCACTCCATCTTTCTTTCTCTTTCCTTAATGGGTCCGAACAATTGGACTTCCACGGTATGCCCGCATGTGTGATTTACTGTGTATTTTCCCATGATGTACCTTCTTTCCCGCCTTTTCGCCGGCGCGCGATCTGTTGTTTGCTATGAATTAATTGTACTACGCGCGTGGTACAAAGTCAATACACATGAGTAAATTTGCTATAGAAAAATAGCACCCTGGGGAGGGTGCTATAGATGAGGGGAGAGTATTTAATTTGTAAGGGGTTAAACTTACCAACCCATCATACCACATCAGCAATTTGTCTGTCAAATAAGTGCAATTCATAATTGTATCATTTCCTATATAATAAGTGTGGTTTTGTAGATAAGCGCTTCTCCGCTACTGAAGAAGACAGATTCCGATCTGTCTTTTTTTGCGTATGGGAAAGCCTCTTTTGTTCGCGGGCGAGGATGTGCTATAATGAAAAAGTAGAACGATGCACGAGACAAGAAAAGGAAAAGGGAGAGTGTTCGGATGCGTATAGGAAGCGGATATGACGTACACCGTTTGGTGGAGGGGAGGGACCTGGTCCTGGGCGGAGTCAGGATTCCCCACCCCAAGGGGTTGCTGGGACATTCGGATGCGGACGTGGTTGTGCACGCGGTGATGGATGCCCTGTTGGGAGCCATGGGTCTGGGAGACATCGGGAAACACTTTCCAGATACGGACCCGGCCTATGAAGGCGCATCCAGCCTCCGTCTGCTGGCGAAGGTGGCGGAGCTGATGGAATCCCAGGGTTTCATGTTGGGGAATCTGGACGCCACCATCATTGCCCAGGCACCCAAGCTGTTGCCCCATATGGACTCGATGCGGACCAACATCGCTGCGGCCATGGATGTGGACCGAAACCGGATCAACCTGAAGGCGACAACGGAAGAGGGGTTGGGATTCACCGGAAGGCAGGAGGGAATCAGCGCCCAGGCGGTATGCCTAATCGAAAGGAAGGAACTGGAGGAGAAAACCTCCAGTCAGTGAGACGCATGAATTTGACATTTGAAAGATTGGACTTTTCAATGAACGGGGAGCTGAAGAGGAGGCTGGAGGTCAGGGAAATCCTGAGCTGCGAGTTCAACCTGCCCATCCTCTACCTGTGGGACGAAACATACGAAACCCGTTGCCATTTCCATCCCGACTACACCCTGATTGTGGAAACCTATGAAGGGGAAGAATATGCCCTCATGCCGGTTTGTGGGGAAGTTTTTTTTCCGGAGGCGCTGGAAGCCCTGCGGGGGTATTTCAAGTCAAAGGGAAAGGCGCTGACCATCTATTGTGCGGATGATGTCTTCAAAGGGTTCATTGAGAAGAACCATCCCGACGAATTCGATATAATTTCAGATAGGGACACCTTCGACTACCTTTACGATGCGGAAAAGTTGCGGACCCTGACCGGAAGGAAATACAACAAGAAGCGGAACCACCTGCATGCGTTCCTAAGGGAATACGAGGGCAGATATGCCTACAAGCCTTTAAGCGAAGGCGATGAACCCCGAATCTGTGAGTTTGTGAAGAAGTGGAATGAGGAAAGGGAAGACGACGCGTATTTCATCGAACAGGAAATCAAGGGGATTTGCAGCGTGATGAAGCACATGAGCCGTCTGGGGGTGAAAGCCGCCGGCATCTACATCGACGGAAGGCTGGAAGCGTTCACGATGGGCAGCGCCATCAACCAGGGGAAGGAAGCGATCATCCATGTGGAAAAGGCCAACACGAAGATCCGTGGACTCTACCAGTTTGTCAACCAGCAATTCCTGGTGCATGCCTATCCGGATGTGGCATTGGTGAACAGGGAGGACGATGTGGGGGAAGAAGGCCTGCGGAAGGCCAAACTGTCCTACCATCCGGTGCGGCTGGTGGAAAAGCATACCCTGCTTGAGGTGGAAAGGTGAGTGGACATTTGTGGAGGAGCTGGAAAACGGCCAAGTTTTGGGTTTTTGTGGCGAGGAAGACCGGAAGGACCTGCGAACGATTTGGGAAGCCTGTTTTGACGACACGCCGGCCTTTGTAGACTACTACTTCCGAAAGCGGATGGATCCCCTGCGCTGCATGGCCCTACGGGAGTGCGGGGAAATGGTGGCCGCCCTCCATCTGAACCGGCACCGGGTGGAGTTCCTGGGAAAAAACCATGACGTCAGTTATTTCGTGGGGGTTTCCACCTATGAAGTCCACCGGGGCAAGGGGCACATGCGGAAATTGATGGAGGCGGCCATACGGGAGTTGCACGCCGAAGGGGAGCTGTTCAGCCTGTTGATGCCGGTGGATTCCCGGTTGTACGACCGGTTCGGATTTGCCTTTGTGGAAGACCATCTGCAGACGGACTTCAACCCGGAGCACGAAACAGCGCTGGAGAAGGAATGGAGGGGGGGCCCCGGAAGGTTTCCGGCAAGAGGATCCTACCGTATGGTAGACAGGCAGGATCCAGGGCGTTTCCGTCAGGAATGGGAAGGGGTCCGGGCAGGCATGATCAGCTGCTATGGATTGGAAATGGTTCCCCTGTTCGGGGAAGGGCGTTTCCAGGCCCTGGTGGAGGAGTTGGCGGTGGAAGACGGGGGAATCCTGCTGGGTGAGCGGGGATATGCCGCATTTTATCCTGGAGAGACCTTGGAGGTCAGGGAAATCGCCGTCCTGGACAGGGATGCAATGTTCGAAATATTGCGCCATTTAAGGGAAAAAGCCGGGAAAAGGACGATAGGACTCAATACCCATCTAAAAGATTGCATAAAATACTTGATTCCTTATACAAATGATAATACAATCAAGGTAAGACCATTCATGATGGCCAGAATCTTGGACGCAAGACGCCTTTTGGCGGCTTATGTGGAGGCCCATCCCTTGGAAGTGGGAAGGGAACTCCGGATCCAGGTGCTGGACGGTCTGATTCCAGAGAACAACCGGACGTTTGCTTTACGGGAAAACCATGTGGAGGTGTTGCAGGGACAGGAGGTTTCGGCAGACCTGGCACTGGGCATCGATGCCCTTGCGCAGCTGGTCTTCGGTTACGGAAATGCCGCAGGGACCTGCTTTTTGCACGAAAGGTCAGGCAAGGGGAGTGTGGATTTGCCGTTTTTGGAAAGGGCATTCCCCGTCCGGGTACATTACTTCAACGAATGGATTTGAGCAATCGCATCCGGTTGAAGAAAACAGAGTGGTCAAATATCGCATACTGAGGAGGAACGGTCGATGGAGTTGAACAAAGTTGTCAAGAGTGGAATCAAAATCGCAGGATTGGCGGGACTGGCAGGATTGGGGTTTGCGGGCTACAAGGTGGCCACCAAGAGCAAGGAACTGAAGGAAGAGTTTGGCGAAGTGACCATGTTCAAGGGACGGACAGTAAGTTATGCGGGAGAGGTCTTCGTGGGAGATTCGGTTGCATCCATGTTCAGCGGCATGGTGATCGACCTGCGGGATTCGACCATCGAGGAGCCGGCTGTCCTGCAGATTTATGCGGAGTTCAGCGGTGTAAAGGTGATCGTTCCCGACGATTGGACCGTGAAAGTGGGCGGGAATGCGGAAAAGAGCGGTGTTTCCAGCACCATCGAATGGGAAGGGGATGTGGAGGAGGTTCCACAGCTGACCATCGAGTACGATGTGAAATTCTCCGGCCTTGAAATCAAGCGGGCGGCAGAGGTGGAAGCGGAAGAAGAGGAAGATTTCTACGAGGACTACGAGGAGTTCGTGGACGATCTGGAAGACGCCTCCGAAGATGTGGCGGAAAAGGTGGAAGATGTGGCGGAAGAGGCGCAGAAGAAAGCCGAAGAATTGGCGAAGGCCGCCAAGGACAAGGCTGCCGAAGTGAAGGACGCCGTCGAAGAAGCGGTCAAGGACCTGTAGAAGTCGGACAGCCGGCCAAAACAATATAAACAGAGGCGCCCCCAAGGTGGTTGAACCATCGCCTTGGGGGCGCCTCTGTGCAGCATCAGGGAAGCAGGGGGTCCTGCCGGAAGAAGTTCCATGGATTCATGGGTTCCCCCCGGTAGGTCGTTTCAAAATGGAGATGGGGTCCTGTGGAAAACCCCGTGCTCCCCACCTCCCCCAGCAACTGCCCCTTGGCCACAACCTCCCCGGGCTGGACATGGACCGCGTGCAGATGGGCATAAAGGGTGTGGATGCCCATGCCATGGTCCAGGATGACGGTCTCCCCTGTGATGTTCAAAGGCCGGGCCAGAACGACGGTTCCTCCGTTGGAAGCCAGGATGGGGGTTCCCTGGGGGGCTGCGATGTCGATGCCCCGATGGCGGTAGGCGGTCACATTGTCGTTGACGGAGCGGCGCATCCCGTATTCGGTGGAGATGCGGCCGGATACCGGCTGGAGGAAGGGGCCTGTCCACAATGCCTCGGGGGAGGTCCGGGCAAAGGCCTCCGCCAGGGCAAGCCGGTCTTCTGCAGCGCTTTCCTCTTCCCGCAAAGAGAGTGCCGCCGGGTCGATGTTCAGCTGCTGGACAGGAAAGTCCTTCGGCAGGATTTCCAGCGTCCATTCCAAATCCAGACTTTCATTGCCGGAAACCACCCGGATGTCCAGTGCATAGGTGCCGGGCACCGCATCGTAATCCAAAGGCAGGAAGCCCACATGCCCGTCTTCCAGGGACAGGAGGGGAAGGGGACCGGCGAAGGGGCCTGACTCCACAGTCAGCGTGGGAAGGGTCCCGGAATCCAGGTTGAGCAGGTTGCGTCCGCCTGCAACACGGAGAGGAAGCAGGTCACCGGGCTGGCAGGCTTGCAGGGGAAGGTCCAGAGACATGGGGAAATCCACCAGCAGCTCGAACGCATAAGTGGCGGAGGAATAGTAGGGGTGTGTCTCCGGGTCGAACCGTAGGGTGAGCAGGTACAGGTAGAGGCCTTCCTCCTCAGGAAGAGGCAAATTCCCCGCATCCACGGCCATTTCCCGGAGCGCTCCCGTCCCCGGTTCCAGGATCTTGAGGCTTGCGGCAGCACCAGGAAGGGTAGACTGTTCGAAAGCCAGAACGCCTCCCGGAGCATGCACCTGCAGGGTTTCCAGGGAGTGGACGGATTCCAGCAGGAAGTCCTTGTGGAGCAGGAGGGGGCCCCATGTCGGAAAGACGGAGGGGCGCCAGGCGATGGAGGTCCTGGGGGAGAACTCCTCCCCGTTCAATCGAAAAGAGGCCAGCGGCTCGAAGCCGGACAGGACATGGATGGATCCGGAAGGCCATTCCTCCGGGGAGGTTTGAACGGGTTCCCCGGACCCGGTGCTGGTGGAAATGCAGGCGGTACATAGGGAAAGGGTGGCCCACAGGCCTACCAGAAAGCGAAGCAACATGGGAAATCCTCCTCAGGGAACGGGATGGGACAACATACAATCTATCATTATACAGGGAAAACAGGCGGATGTAAACGTCGGGGAGGATTATTTCCGGGGGCCCGGTGGTTTTGTTTGTATGCGCTATCCCGGTATGATATAATGGTATCCAAACCGATTTTGGGAAGTCACAAGAAAACAGGACATGGAGAATTGCAATGGAACAGAAGAAGATCAGAACACGATTTGCACCAAGCCCCACAGGCAGGATGCATGTGGGCAACCTTAGGACGGCTCTGTATGCCTATCTGATAGCAAAGCATGCGGGCGGGGATTTTCTGGTGAGGATTGAGGACACCGACCGGGAGCGCTACGTGGAGGGGGCGGTGGAAATCATTTATCGCACGCTGCAGAACACGGGGCTGCACCATGACGAAGGACCTGACAAACCGGGGAACGTCGGACCTTATGTGCAGAGCGAGCGCCAGCAGATGGGGATCTATGCCCGCCATGCGGAAGAACTGGTGGAGAAGGGGGAAGCCTACCGCTGTTTTTGTGATGTGGAAAGGCTGGAAACCCTCCGCCAGGAGGCGGAGGCCCGGAAGGAGATGTTCAAGTACGACAAGCATTGCCTGGAGTTGTCTCCGGAGGAAGTCGCCAAGAAGCTGGCGTCGGGAGCACCCCATGTAATCCGGCAGAACAATCCGGCAGAGGGGAAAACGACCTTTGTGGACGAAATCTATGGGGAGATTTCCGTGGACAACAGCGAGCTGGACGACATGATCCTGATGAAGTCCGACGGTTTTCCAACCTACAATTTCGCCAATGTGGTGGATGACCACTTGATGGGCATCACCCATGTGGTCCGGGGGAACGAGTACCTCTCTTCCTCGCCCAAGTACAACCGGCTGTATGAGGCGTTCGGATGGGAGGTCCCCATCTACGTCCACTGTCCGCTGATCACCAATGAAGAGCACCAGAAACTGAGCAAGCGCAGCGGCCACTCATCTTATGAGGACCTGGTGGAGCAGGGTTTCCTCACGGAAGCCATCGTGAACTACGTCGCCCTCCTGGGCTGGAGTCCCGGCATCAATGAGGAGATTTTCAGCCTGGAGCAGCTGGTGTCGCTCTTCGACTACAGGAACATCAACAAGTCCCCGGCGGTCTTCGACATGAAGAAATTCCGGTGGATGAATTCCGAATACATCAAAAGGATGGATCCGGAGGTGTTTTATGGAATTGCACTGCCCCGGATCCAGGAGGTCTTGACCAGGCCCGGCCTGGACCTGAAGAAGATTGCCGCCCTGGCCCAGACAAGGATCGAGACCTTGCTGGAAATCGGAGACCAGGTGGATTTCTTCCAGGAGGTGCCGGTATACGACAGCAACCTCTACACCCACAAGAAGATGAAAACCAATCCTGAAGTGGCCCTGGCAAGCCTGGAGGGGATCCTTCCCGTGCTTGAGCTCCAGGAAGACTGGAGCTTCCAGGGACTGCATGACAGGGTGATGGAACATGTCCAGGAAAAGGGGATGAAAAACGGCCAGATGCTGTGGCCCATCCGCACGGCCCTTTCCGGAAAGGCCAGCACTCCCGGGGGAGCCTTCGATTTGGGAGAAATCCTGGGCAAGGAGGAAAGCATCCGGAGGATCCGAAAGGCCATCGACAAGCTCAAAAACGAAAGGGCCTAGGGGGACCGGGATGGGCAGGATATTGCACAACCGTTGGGAAGAGGTCATCGGTGAAGAGTTCGGGAAACCCTACTATCTGGAGATCAGGGAAACCCTCCGGCAGGCCTATCGGAGCCAGAGGATATTTCCTCCAGCGGAGGAGATTTTCAGCGCACTGCACATGACGGACTACGACGATGTGAAGGTCGTCATCCTGGGGCAGGACCCTTACCATGGACCCGGTCAGGCCCATGGACTCAGCTTTTCCGTGCGGGAGGGGGTGGCCATCCCCCCTTCCCTGCGGAACATCTACAAGGAACTGCAGAACGACCTGGGCTGCAGGATTCCCACCCATGGATGCTTGGAAAAATGGGCGAGGCAGGGGGTGCTCCTGCTGAACGCCGTTTTGACGGTGCAGGCGGAATCCCCGGCCTCCCACAGCAAGCTGGGATGGCAGAATTTTACGGATGAGATCATCAGGAAACTGAACCGCAGGGAAAAGCCGGTGGTGTTCATCCTTTGGGGCAGCTATGCCCGGAGCAAGAAGAACCTCATCACGGAAAAAAGGCATTTGATCCTGGAGTCCCCCCATCCAAGCCCTTTGTCGGCTTCCCGGGGCTTCTTCGGCAGCAGGCCTTTTTCCAAAACCAACGTATTTTTAACCAGCATAGGGGAAACGCCCATCGACTGGCAGATCTACTGAAGGTCTGTCAAGGAGCCGTTCCCATAAAATACAGGAGGCAAAGATGTTGAATATCGCAGTCGAGTTGACAACCGCACCCAAGGCCAAACCAGACCAGGAGAATCTGGGCTTCGGCAATTACTTTACGGACCACATGTTCATCATGGACTATACGGAAGGGAAGGGGTGGCATGACCCGAGGATCGTTCCTTACCAGCCCCTGGTCCTGGACCCCGCCACCATGGTCTTCCATTATGGCCAGGAGATGTTCGAAGGGCTGAAAGCCTACAAGACGGCGGACGGGAACGTCCAGATGTTCCGTCCTGAGAAGAACATACAGAGGACGAATGTGACGAACGAACGGATCTGCATCCCCTCTGTGGATGAGGCCGATGCGCTCCAGGCCATCGTGAAGCTGATCCAGGTGGACAAGGACTGGGTGCCGGACGCCCCGGGAACCTCCCTGTATGTACGCCCCTTCATCATCGCCACGGATCCTTTCCTGGGCGTGCGTCCTTCCTTCACCTACAAGTTCATCGTCATCCTGTCTCCGGTGGGGGCCTACTACAAGGAGGGGCTGAACCCTACGAAAATCTATGTGGAGACCGAGTTCGTCCGCGCTGTTCCGGGAGGCATCGGTTATGCCAAGACGGGAGCCAACTATGTGGCCAGCCTGAAGTCCCAAATGAAGGCGAAGGAAAAGGGGTACAGCCAGGTTCTGTGGCTGGACGGACTGGAGCGGAAGTATGTGGAGGAAGTGGGCACCTCCAACGTATTCTTCAAGATCAAGGGGGAAGTTGTGACACCCTCCCTCCAGGGGAGCATCCTGCCAGGTGTAACGAGGGATTCCGTCATCCAGTTGCTCCAGTCCTGGGGGATTCCTGTGATGGAAAGGCGCATCACCATCGACGAGGTGTTTGAGGCAGCCCAGAACGGAGACCTTGAAGAGGCGTTCGCCACAGGGACGGCTGCGGTCATCTCTCCCATCGGGGAATTCAACTGGGAAGAGCGGATTGCCTCCATCAACGGGGGGAAGATCGGAGAACTCTCCAGGAAGGTGTATGACACCATCAGCGGTATCCAGAGAGGCACCATCGAAGACGCCTTTGGGTGGACAGTGAAAGTCGAATAGGGATGTCCAAAGGGAAGGAACGCATCTGGATCGTCTACAGCCGGGAAGCCCTGTCTCCGGACAAGGGAAAAAACGCCTCCGGCTGGATGCTGGAGGCCGGGAAAGCCTGGGGCTTTGAAGGGGAAATCGTCTTTTCGGAAGACTTGCTGGCCGGTTATGGGAAGGTGCCGTTCCTGTACCGCCAGGGACGGCCGGCAATCTTGCCGGACTTGGCCCTCATGCGCTGCTACGACCTGGGATTGGCCAGGGTGCTGGAAGAACTTGGAGTTCCCGTATTCAACGGAAGCGGACCCATGGAGGCCTCCCGGAACAAGTTGGAAACCCACAGGCATCTGTGCAGGAGAGGGCTTCCCATGCCTCTAACCCTGCAAGTGGGGGCGCTGTCCCAGGAGATGCCGGTGGACCGGGAATACGAAGCGGTGGCGGAGGTCCTGCAGGCGGGAGATTTCGTGGCGAAGGTACCGGAAGGTTCCAAAGGGGAAGGGGTCCATCTGGTGGACAGCCCAACGGCCTACCGGGAGCTGCGGAAAATCCACCCCCAGGAGGTCCTGTGCCAGTCCTATGTCCGGGAGAGCAGCGGCAGGGACTATCGGGTGTACGTTGTGGACGGGAAGGCCGTCGGTGCTGTGGAGCGCAGTTCCAGGGAGGATTTCCGGTCCAACATGGCCCAGGGGGGGAAGGTGCGCCTGGTGTCTCTGGAAGGGGGCAAGGCTGCTTTGGCTGAGACTGCGGCAGCCGCCCTGGGATTGTTTTTCGCCGGAGTGGACCTGCTGGACGGAGCCGAAGGGTTGCTGGTCTGTGAAGTGAACGCCTGCCCCGGGTTCAGGGGAATCAGCATGGTGTCTTCCATCAGCATCCCCCATGCCATCTTTCAAGGATTAAGGAGGGTTTTGTCATGAGCACCCTGATTGTCTATTCTTCCAAGCACGGCACCACCGAAAAGGTTGTGGAACGGTTGAAGGATAAGCTTGAACAGCCGGTCAAGGCGGTCAATGTGTCCAAAGAAAAGAATGTGGACTGGGATTCCTGGGACAAAGTGATAATCGGGGGCCCCATCTATGTGGGGAACTTGAAGTCGGATCTGAAGATTTTCGTGGAGCGGCATCTGGAGAAGATCCTGGAGAAGAAGATCGGCCTGTTCATCTGCTGCATGTACCATGACGATGCGGCGGCGGAACAGTTCAACCATGCCTACTCCGACGCGCTTCTGGCGGCGGCCCAAGTAGACGGATGGTTCGGCGGGGAAGTGCACCCTTGGGAGTTGAGCCTGCTTGAAAAGACCGTAGTGCGCATGGTCGACAAGGGGGTTCTGGAGAATGCGGTTCTGGACCTGGATGAGGTGGACAGGTTTGCGGGGAAAATGAACGCGATTTAATAAAATGCACGCAATTGCTTGCGTTTTGCGCAAAGTTGTGCTATAGTAAACAATTGTGGTTACTAGATACATCCAGATTGGAAGAAAAATGGGAAGAACCGCCCGTGCGTCATGTGTGGACGGTCCAAAAATTGCGTGGAATGGAACTTGCGGCACCCAGGTGTAAAGTTCATATTTTTAGCCGATTTTCCAGATCTGGATCGACAAGAGAAGGAAAAGGTAAAGTATGAATTATCAGGAAATGAACGTAAGTGATGCAGTCAAACAGGCAGTCAGGGATATGGGCTTTACGGAGCCTACAGAAATCCAGGAAAAGGGAATCCCTTTGATCCAGTCTGGAGTGGATGTCATCGGACAATCCCAGACAGGAACAGGGAAGACCGCTGCCTTCGCAATCCCCATTTTGGACAAGATAGATCCGGAGCTGGAGGGCCCCCAGGTGTTGGTCATCTGCCCCACCAGGGAACTTTCGGTGCAGGTGAGCAACGAGTTCCAAAAGCTTGCGAAATATATGCAGTCGGTCAAGGTGACCGCGGTCTACGGCGGAGACCCCATCCGGAACCAGATCATGGCCCTGCGCAGGGGTGTGAAGGTGGTTGTGGGGACACCCGGAAGGACCATCGACCACATCAACCGCAGGACGTTGAAGCTGGACAACGTGCATACGGTCATCCTGGATGAAGCAGACGAAATGCTGAAAATGGGATTCAGGGAGGACATCGAGCTCATCCTGAGCCAGGTCAAGCCGGAGAGGCAGACCATCCTTTTCTCCGCGACCATGCCCAAGACCATCATCGACATCACGAAGAAATACCAGAAGGACCCGGCCATGATCCAAATCAAGGCCACCGGAATGACCACCGCCACCGTCAAGCAGGAGTACTGCCAGGTGAAGGAAGTCCACAAACCGGAAGCCCTAGGCAGGATCCTGGACGCCTTCGACCCTAAACGTTGCATCGTGTTCTGCAACACCAAGAACAAGGTGGACGACGTGACGGAAGCGCTCCAGGCTAGAGGCTACATGTGCGAGAAGATCCACGGGGACCTGAAGCAGGAGCTGCGCTTGAACGTATTGCGCAAATTCAACGAAGGGATCGTGAACGTCCTGATCGCAACGGATGTTGCGGCCAGGGGGCTGGACATCAAGGGCGTTGACCTGGTCGTCAACTTCGACGTGCCGGACAAGGAAGACTACTATGTCCACAGGATCGGACGAAGCGGAAGGGCGGGCAAGGAAGGCCATTCCATGACGCTGGTGTCCAAAAGGGAAGTGCGGCTGCTCCAGAACATCCGCTTCTACATCAAGAAGGACATCGAGCGGGTAAAGATCCCCACCATCGCCCAGGTGAATGAAATCAGGGCGGAGCGCTACATCGACACACTGGTGGATGCCATCGGCGTGGGGCGCCATGCAAGATATGAAGACCTGATCGAGACAATAGAGGCCAGAGGCGTGGACTTGCGCCAGATTGCGGCGCATCTGCTGAAGAACGTCCTGGAGCTTTCCGACGTGGGCGAGCATGAGGACATCAACGAGCTCCACGAGGAGAGGCGGCCAGCATACGACGGAAAGGCCAGAACGGACCGGAAGACCGGCGTCGGCCGCAAGTTCGAAGACAGGCGTTCCGGTGGAGGAAAGCAGGGACAAGGCCGTGTAGGCATGTCCAGACTCTTCATCAATGTGGGCAAGAGCCATAATGCAATGGCAAGGGACATCGTGGGCGCCGTTGCAGGGGAAAGCGGAATTCCGGGAAGCCATATCGGCAGCATCGACATGTTCGACAAGTATTCCTTCATCGACGTCTTGGAGAAGGACGTGGCCCAAGTCCTGCGCAGCATGCAGGACAAGCGGATCCGCGGCCGCAGGATCAACATCGAAGAAGCGAACGCAGCACAAGAGAGGCGGTAAACGCCAAGGCAGAGAGGCCTGTACAGCAACCTGGTTGCGGTACAGGCCTTCTTTCCAATTGAAAGGAGGCAAGGAGCCGATGGCGCTGTTTGCAAAGGACTTCACAAGACACTACAAGCCGTTCCTTTTCGCAATGGCGTGCCTGGTGTCGGAATCCTTCTTCGACCTGATGCAGCCGGTCCTGATGGCCAGCATCGTCGACATTGGCGTGGCCCGCAACGACTTCGGTACCATCCTGCGCACAGGAGGACTGATGCTGGGGATTACGGCCGCAGGAGCGGCCATGGCCCTGGGGAGGAGCATCATCTCCACCACTTTGTCCCAGGAAGTGGGGGCGGACCTGCGGCGTGAAGGTACAGGCCCTTCCGCTGCAGGAGAGCAACCGCTTTGAGACGGGATCCCTGATCACCCGGATGACCAATGACGTGACACAGGTGCAGAATTTCGTCATGGGCATCATGCGGATTTTTGTCAAGGCACCCCTGTTGGGGATTGGAAGCGTAATCATGGCGGTCTGGCTGGATAGGGGCATGGCGGCCATCCTTTTGGCTACGGTTCCGGTGGTGGCGCTGTTGCTCTACGTGAACATACGGCTGGGAACCCCCTATTTTTCCAGGGTGCAGAAGGCGTTGGACAAGGTGAACGTCATCCTGCGTGAATTCTTGGCGGGAGTGCGGGTGGTGAAGGCCTTCAACCGGTCCGATTACGAGGAGGAGAGGTTTTTCGGGGCCAACAGGGAGCTGACCCGAACGACGACGGCTTCCATGCGGCTCCTTTCCGTATTCCTTCCGTTCATCGGGCTGGTGGTGAACATGGGGATCGTGCTGCTGCTCTGGTTCGGTGGGAACAGGATCCTCCAGCAGGACTTCCAGCCGGGAAAACTGATCGCCCTAGTCAACTACATGGTGCAGATCCTGATTTCCCTGGTGATGATCTCCAACATCATCGCCGTCCTGGCTAGGACCAAGACATCTGCCGCAAGGATTGCCGAAGTGCTGGAAGTGGAGCCGGCACCTACGGGAAAGGGAACGCTCCCGGAGGAGAAGCTGCCAGACCTGGGGAAGATCGTGTTTGAAGGGGTTTCCTTCAGCTACGACGGTGCCCTGGAGGAACCGGTCCTCCAGGATGTGTCCTTCGCCTGCAGGGAAGGGGAAATCCTGGGGATCATAGGTCCCACCGGTTCAGGGAAGAGCAGTCTGGTCCAGCTTCTGGTCCGGCTCTATGAGGTCAGCCAAGGGAGCATCCGCCTGGATGGAAAAGACATCCGGGCCATGGAGGAAACCGCGTTGCGCAGGAAGGTCGCCCTGGTTCCCCAGAAGTCCCTGCTTTTCACCGGAACGATCCGGGAGAACATCCTCTGGGGAGCGGAAGGGGCAGGGGAGGAGGAAATGGTGGAGGCGGCCAGGAAGGCCCAGGCCCATGAATTCATCCTCCAATACAAGGATGGGTACGATACCCTTGTGGGACAGGGGGGCGTGAACTTGTCCGGCGGGCAGAAGCAGCGCGTCTGCATCGCAAGGGCATTGGTGGGGAAGCCGGAGGTGCTCATCCTGGACGATTCCACCAGTGCGGTGGACGGGGGGACGGAAGGAAGGGTTCTGGAAGGTCTGCTGGAAGACGGAAGGGGTACCACCATCCTGTGGGTGGCCCAGAACATCCGGACCATGGACAGGGCCCATAGGATCCTGGTGATGGAAGACGGAAAAGTGGCTGGCATGGGGGACAGGGAAATGCTGATGGCATGCTGCCCGGTTTACCGGGAACTGGCGCGTTCCCAGATGGGAAGGAGGCTTTAGATGAACGGTTTTGGAGGAGGGATGCAACGGGGAATCGGGTCCGGAGGGACGCCGGTGGCCAAGGCAAAGGACATGAGGGAAACCCTTCTGCGGCTATGGACCTACTTTGGGAACGAAAGGAAAGGGCTGCTGGCCGTTTTCGCACTTTCGCTGGGGGGGACCCTGCTGGGCCTGGCAAGTCCCTATCTGATCGGCCGGGTCATCGATGGTCTGGAGATGGAGAGGATTCCGGGGATGGAAAGCCGGGAGCGGCTGTTTCTGCTGTGCATGGGCCTGGGGGCGGTGTATGCCGCCGACGCTCTGGCAGGCCTGGGGCAGGGCTGGCTGATGGCCCGCATTTCACAGAATGTGGTCCATCAGCTGCGGAAAAACCTGTTCGGAAAGCTGCAGAAGCTGCCTCTCCGTTTCTTCGACACCCATACCCATGGGGAGGTCATGAGCAGGCTTGCAAATGACGTTGACAACATCAGCAGCACCGTCGCCACTTCCATGACCCAGTTCTTTTCGGGGGTCCTGATGGTGGGTGGAGCCCTTGGGGTGATGCTCTGGTTGAGTCCGTTGCTGACCATGGCCAGTGCGGTCACCTTGCCGCTGATGCTCCTGCTGACAAGGACCATCGGCCGGAAGACCAGGGAGTTGTTCCGGGAACAGCAGAACGCTCTAGGACGCTTGAACGGACTGATCGAGGAGGGGATTTCTGGCCTTCTGGTGGTGAAGGCATACAACAGGGAAGCGGTTATGGGGTTGGATTTCCAAAAGGCGAACCAGGCCCTCATGCAGGCGGGGATCCGGGCCCAGGTTTGGGCAGGAATGATGATGCCTTCCATGCATGTGTTGAACAACCTTGGTTTTGTGACGGTCGCCTTCTTCGGAGGCTGGATGGCCCTTCATTCCATGGCAAGCATCGGCCTGATCGCCAGCTTCGTAGGCTACACGAAACAGTTCACCCGTCCGCTGGTGACCCTGTCCAACATCTACAATACCCTCCAGACCGCGATTGCAGGCGCAGAAAGGGTGTTCGAGGTACTGGACGAGGAGGAGGAGGCGGAAAATGTGGAGAAGCCGCTGCCCCTGGGAAGGATCCAAGGGCGGGTGGTGTTCGACCGGGTGGATTTCAGCTATGAGCCGGGGCAGCCGGTACTCAAGAGCATTTCCTTCCAGGTGCGGCCGGGCATGACCGTGGCCCTGGTGGGTCCCACAGGAGCGGGCAAGACCACAATCGTGAACCTGTTGACCCGGTTCTATGAGGCCGACGGGGGAAGCATCACCATCGATGGGAATCCCATCGGCGCCTATGCAAGGGAAGAGCTGTTGGGCCGTTTCGGCGTCGTACTGCAAGACACCTACCTGTTTGCGGGGACCATCCGGGAGAACCTCCGCTACGGGAGGCAGGATGCCGGAGACAAGGAAATCCTGGAAGCGGCCAGGGTCTCCGGTGCCCACCAGTTCATCCATCATCTTCCCCATGGATACGACACGGAACTTGTGGAGAGTGGAAGGAACTTGAGCCAAGGGGAGCGGCAACTGCTTGCCATCACCAGGGCCATGCTGACGGAACACGACATCCTGGTCCTGGACGAAGCCACCAGCAATATCGACACAAGGACAGAAATGCATATTCAAAGCGCCCTTTTGAAGCTGATGGAAGGGAAGACGAGCTTCGTCATCGCCCATCGGTTGAGCACCATCCGGGATGCGGACCTGATCCTGGTGGTGGAGGAGGGGCGGATCTCCCAGCAGGGAACCCACCAAACACTTTCCATGGAAGAAGGGTACTATAGGAACTCCCTCTAGAATTCCAGGGTGGGCTTCTGGATGAAGTTGTACCGGACTAGGCTTTGGATCTGCTCGTGGATCATCTGCAGGGCCAAGGTGTCGCAGAGGGCCAGGACATGGATCACATCCTCCATCTTTTTCCGGAGGAGGAGTTGTTCCGCCAGCCACGAGGGGTCCTTTGCCTGGGTCCTGTAGAGGGCGCTGGGAGAAGGGAAGTCGATCCGGTGCTCCAGCTGGTATCTGGCATACTCTTCCTTTGCCATGTTCTGGAAGGAACGGCTGCCCCCTAGGAGACTGTCCACGGTAGTGTTCGTAAGGTCCGCAATCCTGCACAGGGTTTCGAGGCTGGCTTTCTTTTCGCCGCGCTCGACCATTCCGAGGAAGGAACAGGAGACGTGGATTTTCTTCGCGAATTGGGTTCGGGTTAAGGAAAGGCTTTCGCGGGCCGCCTTGATGGCGAGGCCTAGCCGGTCGATTCTGTAGCTCATGGGATTACCTCTCTTTTGTCGTGATGCGCTGGTTGAAGGTCGGGGAGCCGGGTCCTGATGCTACTATAGCAGACCGGAAGGAATATGCAAGCCAATGCGTGCAAAAGGCCCTCCAACAGGGATGAAATCCTGTGGGAAGGCCTTCCTTTCGTTTGGGTTTTTACCACTTGCCCTTGCCCATATGGCTGGCAAGCTCCGCCTTGCAGCGCTGTTTGATGACCCAGGCTTCGTTGGATGCCTTTTCGAAGGTCGAAACGCAATCGGGATCCAGGTCCAGTTCCACACCTTCGGCGCAGAGGTCGATGATGGCTGCGGCGAGGTTGATGATATCCATGTGGATGTCGTTGGTCCTGTCGGAGTTGTAGACCTTGCCGGTTGCCTCCTCATCCAGTGCCACAAACTTTTCTTTGGGGGAGCCGCATTTGGGGCAGACGGCAGGTGCTTCTTCCCCTTCCAATACGATTCCACAAACTGTGCATTTCCACAACATGATGAACCCTCCTTATCGGCAGTCGATTCCGGTCCAAGAATGGGACCGCACCTACCATTATAAATCAATTTGGGATAAAAACAAGAAAAAATTCGGTGAAGCCGTCGCTTGCAAAAAAAACAGCAGATGTTATAATGAAGGGAAGTGAAACTATCCTTTGGGAATGATTCGGGAGGAAGAGCCATGTTGGAATACAATGAGAAGGTTTACAAGAAGATATCCGCTGCGGGCACGGCTGGAATCGTGCTGGGGATCATAGGCATCATGACGGGCGTTGTGGTGGGGACCATGTCCATCATCTTCGGAGCCATGATTTTGGATATCCGAAAGCATCTGATCGATTAGGAAATAGACAGCAACGTCCTGTGCGGACGTTGTTTTCAAGTCTGGAATAAGGCGTGAATGGAGGATGTCGTGTGAAACTCGGGAAGGAAACGGACCACTGCAGCGTGCTGGCTGTGGTTTTTGGAGGAGCGGGACTGGTCCTTTGGGTGGTTCCCATGGTGTCGATTTTCGTCAATCTGGCGGCGATCCATTATGGAGGGAAAGGCAGAGGGTCCGGTTTGGATGCGCTGGGCCAGGTGGGCTGGAGCCTGGGGGTGGTCGGCTTTGTCCTGACCCTTTTGCGCACGGTCTACGTTTTTGCGCAGGTGCTGCAGGTGGGCGCGTGAAGCAGGGAGCAAAGAAGCCGGGGCGCCTGTGGACGGGATTGCTGATGGGCATCTATCTGGCGCTCCTCTCCCACCTGGTGTTTTTCTCCAAATCCTTCGGGAGGGACACGGTCAGGACGCGCTACAATCTGGAACTGTTCAAGACCATCGGCAATTTCATCAAATACAGGGAACAGGTCCGACCGGAGCTGTTTTACATGAACATCTACGGCAATATGGCGGCCTTCATGCCGTTGGGACTCCTTCTGCCCCTGGTCCTCCCCAAGGCCGGGCGTCTCTCCGGGACCCTTTTCTCCGGTCTCCTGGTGAGCGTTTTCATTGAAGCGGTGCAATTCATCTGCAAGGTGGGAAGCCTGGACGTGGATGATGTGGTTTTGAATGTGCTTGGAACCCTGTTGGGATGGATGCTGTACCGGATCGGCCGGCACATCCAGGAAAGGTTTTAGGATGGATGATAAAAAAATAACACTACGCCTGAACACCAGGAGCCAAACGGGATTCGGCATTGTTTCCTTGGCATTCGGGGTAGTGTCGATCGGCCTGTTCGTGGCGGCGACTATCCTAGCCGCCTTTCTAAGTGAAGAGCAGCTGGTCCGGCAGCATCTGCCGGGATGGCTGGAAATCCTTGCCGCCGCCATGAACATGGCGGGGCTGGTTACGGGGGCTGTGGGGGAAACCACCCGGGACACATTCAAGGGTGCGGCCCATGCTGGGCTGGCTGTGAACATCCTTGCGGCCCTGTTCCACCTATGGGTCCTGGCTGCAGGATTCATGCTCTAAAAGGTCAGGGATTTGCGTATTTTTTCGGATACAGGCAGCAACAGCAGGGCGATCACGAGTCCGCCGATGAATTGCAGGATGTTGGGCGGTATGCTGAAAATGGGAACCAGATAGTTGCCGTACATGATCCAGTAAGCCAGATAGTACAGGAAGACCATGACCATTCCGGCAACGGAGAAGGCATAGGTATGTATGAAGCTGAGCTTCACCTTGGACATCTTTTGGATCAGGAGGCTGATTGCCACCAGAAGAAGGGGGATGGCCACCACAATCAGCAGCAACTGGCTGTTCACACGGCTCGCCTGGTCCACAAGTTCCTGGGCGGTCCCGAACTCCTCGAAATCCCCCAGAAGCTGGGAGGGGTCCGAATGGCGAAGGATTTCGCTTCCGAGGATGACCCGTCCCAAGCCGATGAACAGGATCCAAATGGAAGAGGCGGCCGCGGTAAGGAAAAGGAAGGCCTTGGTTTGGGATGTCCTGTGGACCACATAGCCTACGATTGCGGCCATCAGGGCCTTGATCACCAGAGTGGGAAGGATCCAATGGGGATATCCCCCCACCAGGTCGGCCAAAGCGGACCCGATGCCGGCGGCAGCCGCGCCATACACGGGTCCGAGGATGAGGCCGGACAGGAACACCATGGAGTCCCCGGGATGGATGTATCCATTGGTCATGGGAATGGGGATTTTCACGACATAGGTGCCCACAAAGACCAGTGCCATCATGATGGAAGTATAGGTCATGGTTTTTACATTGATCGTCTTGTTTTTCATGTGTCCTCCTTATGCGGTTTTATTCATAACCTACTATAAGGGAAAAGTGACGCTTTCTAAAGTGACAGTTTCAATAAAAATGAAAGGGACAGTATGGATATGGAGCCGCTTCTGGATGCAGCAATCCCCAGTGGGGGACCCAAGTACCTGCTGCTGTACGAAACCATCCGGCAGGAAATCCTTTCCGGAAAACGGGCGGAACACACGCGCCTGCCCTCCATCCGGGAAACGGTCCGGGCCTTGGGTGTCAGCAAGACCACAGTGGAAAACGCCTACAACCAGCTCTTGATGGAAGGGTACATCTACAGCATGCCCCAAAAGGGCTACTTCGCCAGTCCCATGGAGCTGGATTTTGCCGGTCAGGGCAATGTTGCCGCAAAAGCGGCAACGGTCCCGCCCCCCACCGGCAACATGCCCGCTGTCCTGTACGACTTCCAGACCGAGCATCTGGAGGAGGAAGGGTTCAATTTCGACCATTGGAAGAAACATATGAATCTGGTCCTGAATTACCAGTCCCGGGCCTTGCTCCGGTATGGGGACCCGTTGGGAGAGGAGTCCCTGAAGAGGGAAGTCGCCCAATACCTCAAAAGGACCAGGGGAATCGACGCGGACCAGAATCTGATGGTGGTGGGAGCGGGGGTGGAGCCGCTGCTCCAGAACCTGGCTTACCTGTTCGGGAAAAAAGGTTTTGGGAGCCTGGCCATTGAGGACCCTGGATTCAACCGTGCGAAGTTGTCTTTTGAAACCGCAGGGTTCGAGTTGATTCCCATCCCCATGGGGGAAGGTGGTCTGGACGTGGACCTCCTGGTGGGGACCCGCAGCCGCCTATGCTACATCAGCCCCTCCCATCAGTTCCCCACCGGCAGGGTCATGCCGGTCTCCCTCCGGCGGCGCCTGCTCCGCTGGGCGGAAGATGTGGACGGCTATCTGATTGAGGACGACTACAACACCGAACTGCGCTACACGGGCCGGCCCATCCCTGCTTTGAAGGGATTGGACACCCAGGAGCGGGTCATCTACCTGGGGTCCTTCTCCACCGTCCTGGCACCTGCTTTCAGACTCAGCTTCATCCTGCTGCCGCCTGGGCTGATGGAAGACTTCCGGGAGTGCAATGGGAAGAAGGCCCAGACCGCCTCCACCTTGGAGCAGCTGACGCTGGCTTCCTTCATGGCAAGCGGTGATTACGAGCGGCTGGTGCGCCGGGTAAGGAAATTCTTTTCGAAGAAGCAGGAGCGGCTGATTCGTCTGTTGGAGACCCATCTGGAGGGGGAAGTGGAGATCCTGGAAAGCGACGGCGGACTGAACCTGCTCCTGCAAACATCCGCTGGAATCGACCTGGAGCGTTTGAGGGAAACCTGCCGCCAGAAGGGGTTGGCCTTTGGAACCTTGGGGGACTACAGCCTCCGGCCGGGGGGGGACACCCAGGTCATGGTGCTGGGATTCAGGGGGATACCCGAGGAGAGGATGGAGGCGGGAATCCGACTTTTGGGAGAAGTTTTCCGGCGACATTCCGCGGAAAATGTGGTATAATATAATTGGAGAGTTATGTATGTAGCCTATTTTTCAATGCAAGGAGATGAGAGCCTTGGAAAAGAGGGTTCTAGTGGTGAACGACTCTAGATATGAAGGCCTCTTTCTAGAAGAGATGCTGCAACGGTTGGACTATACGGTGAAAACCGTCGATGAGAATGAAGCCCTATCCTATCTGGAAAGCTTCTCCCCCGACCTGCTGATCGTGGAGGATTTCATGGAAGGGTATCGGGGAGACAACTTCATCCACCTGGTCAAGGCGGGGTTGCCCACAGTGAAATGTGTGCTTTCCACCACCACCACCAGCGCCATCCGTCTGGAAAAGATTTCCGGCGGAGACATCGACGCCGTGTTGCGGATTCCGGTATCCATGGCTGCATTAAGAGACACGCTGCATGCACTTGGTGAATTGCATTAAATGAATTGCATTAATAAATTGCAGGAGGACGAGCAGATGGAGCATCAATTTGGAGAATATGGCGGGCAGTATGTGCCGGAAGTGGTTGTGCAGGCGCTGAATGAAGTGGAGCAGGCTTTCAAGGAAGCCATGGTGGATCCCGGATTCCACGAGGAGTACAGGTACTACATGCGCGAATTCGTCGGCCGGCCCAATCCCCTCTACTTCGCGGCCAACCTTACGGAACGGCTGGGAGGCGCCAAGGTCTATCTGAAGAGGGAAGACCTGAACCATACGGGTGCGCACAAGATCAACAACACCATCGGCCAGATCCTTTTGGCCAAACGGATGGGCAAGAAAAAGATCATCGCTGAAACGGGCGCAGGACAGCATGGAGTGGCCACCGCAACAGCCGCCGCCATGTTCAACATGGAATGCGAGATTTTCATGGGCAAGGAAGACACGGAACGCCAGAGGCTGAACGTGTTCAGGATGGAGCTTTTGGGTGCGAAGGTCACACCGGTCACCCGCGGCACACAGACCTTGAGCGACGCGGTGGATGAAGCGATCGAGGAATGGGTTGCGAGGATTGAAGACACCTTCTACCTGCTGGGTTCTGTTGTAGGACCCCACCCCTATCCCGTGATGGTGCGGGAGTTCCAAAAGATCATCGGCGAGGAGGCCAGAAGCCAGATCCTGGAGAAGGAGGGAAGGTTGCCGGACTACTGCCTGGCATGCGTGGGTGGAGGCAGCAACGCCATCGGTCTGTTCAACGCCTTCCTGGACGACCCCCAGGTGAAGCTGGTGGGCGTGGAGGCCGCCGGCCGGGGCCTGGACACCAAGGACCATGCCGCCACCATGACCCTGGGCAAAACGGGAATCATCCATGGGATGCGGACCCGGCTGCTTCAGGGGGAGGACGGCTCCATCATGCCGGTCTACTCCATATCCGCAGGATTGGATTATCCCGGTGTAGGTCCCCAGCACGTGCATCTGAAGGATTCGGGCAGGGCCACCTATGAGAGCGCGACGGACGAGGAGGCGGTCAAGGCTTTCCTCCTCCTGTCCCAGGTGGAGGGGATCATCCCGGCCATTGAAAGCTCCCATGCCGTTGCCTATGCCCTGAAGCTGGTCCCCACCCTGGATAAGGAGGCCATCGTGGTCATCAACCTTTCCGGAAGGGGAGACAAGGACGTGGAGGCCATGGAGCGGTACCTGGAAGAAAGCGGAATGCCGATCAAGCAGAAATAGGCAAGTCATGAAAGAGGTTAGGAGGATGGCTGCAGGATCCGTAATACGGGATGCGGCCATCCTCCTTTCACGGAAGGGGAAAGGGAGGAGAGGCAATGCAGGATTTGAATGGCCTTCTGGAGAAGAGGGAACGGCTCCGGAAACAGATGGAATTCATCGTCGAGGTGGACAAGGTGAAGGGCATCTTCCGGCAGTCCTATCTTACGGACGGATCACGGCATGAAAACGATGCGGAGCACAGCTGGCACCTAGCCCTGATGGCCCTTCTCCTGGCCGAATACGCCAATGGGAAGGTGGACGTCCTGGAGGTGCTCAGGATGCTTCTGGTCCATGACCTGGTGGAAATCGATGCGGGGGACACCTACATCTACGACGATCAGGCCAATGAGGACAAGCACCTCCGGGAGAAGGCGGCGGCGGATAGGATTTTCGGGCTGCTCCCGGAAGACCAGGAGAAGGAATTCAGGACGCTCTGGGAGACCTTCGAGGCCAAGGAAACGCCGGAGGCGAAGTTCGCGGCGGCGTTGGACCGGATCCAGCCCATGCTCCTGAATTACATCACGGACGGGGTCGCCTGGAAGGAGCATGGAGTGTCCAAGAGCCAGGTGCTGGGGAAAAACCTCCACACCAGGGAAGGGTCCGAAGGGCTTTGGGCACTCATGGAGGATCTCTTGGAGGATGCCGTGGAGAAAGGGTTCCTCCGGGACGCGTAGAAATCGTGCTTGCCAGAAAAGGGTTCCTGGTGGTATGATTAAATGTACAATGTCTTTACGCATTTGCAGCCAGCCGGCCTTTTGGGGCCGGCTGCACCCACATAGAAGATGGAGGAGCAACTTAAAACCTATGAAGAATATCAAACGCATCGGTTTGGACGTGGGCTCCACAACGGTCAAGATCGTTGTGACCAATGAAGAAGGGAACTTGCTGTACAGCAAGTACCAAAGGCACTACGCGGACATCCGCCAGACAGTATCCCAATTGATCAACAAGGCATACCAGCAGTTCGGGGACATCCCCGTGACCGTCATGGCCACAGGCTCAGGCGGACTGGGAATTTCCCGCTGGCTGGAGATTCCGTTCATCCAAGAGGTAGTGGCTTGCGCCAAGACCGTGGAGAGGAAGATTCCCAGGACGGACGTGGCGATTGAACTGGGTGGGGAAGACGCAAAAATCACCTACTTCGAGGGGCCTTCCATCGACCAGAGGATGAACGGGACATGCGCCGGAGGTACCGGCGCCTTCATCGACCAGATGGCCGCACTGCTGCAGACGGATGCGTCCGGACTGAACGAAATGGCCAGACTGCACAAGACCATCCATCCCATCGCCGCCCGTTGCGGCGTGTTCGCAAAAACGGATGTGCAGCCCTTGCTGAACGAGGGTGCCGCCAAGGAAGACCTGGCGGCCAGCATCTTCCAGGCGGTGGTCAACCAGACCATCAGCGGACTGGCCTGTGGAAAACCCATCCGCGGGAACGTGGCCTTCTTGGGAGGCCCCCTGTACTTCCTGTCCGAGTTGCGCCAAAGGTTCATCGAGACGCTGCAGCTTTCCAAGGACCAGGTGGTTTTTCCGGAACATTCCCAGCTCTTCGTGGCTATGGGAGCGGCCATCGAGTCCGCAGGGGAAGGGGGCATGGACCTGCAGGAACTGGCGGCCCGGGTGAACAGCATGGAGAAGAAGGTGTGCTCCGAGGTGAACCGGCTGGACAGCCTTTTCGAAAGTCCGGAGGAGCTGGAGGCCTTCCGGGCGCGCCACGGGGCAAGCCGGGCGAAAAGGGGGGACCTCGCAAGCCAGGAGGGTCCCGTCTACCTGGGGATCGACGCAGGCTCCACGACCTCCAAGTTCGCCCTGGTGAACGGGGAGGGGGAACTCCTTTATTCCTATTACGGAAGCAACCAGGGCAAGCCGCTGGAACTGACCGTAAGCATCCTGAAGGAAATCTACAGCCTGATTCCCGAGAACGCTTGGATTGCAGGTTCCACCATCACCGGGTACGGGGAGTCCTTGATCAAGGCGGCCGTGGGCATCGACCACGGGGAGATCGAAACCATCGCCCACTACAAGGCCGCCGAGCATTTCTTGCCTGGGGTGGAGTTCATTCTGGACATCGGCGGACAGGATATGAAATGCCTTCGGCTGCGGGATGGGGTCATCGACGAAATTCTCCTGAACGAGGCTTGCTCTTCCGGCTGCGGCTCCTTCCTGGAGACCTTCGCCCATTCCCTGAACATGGACATCGAAACCTTCGCCCAGACAGCTCTGGAGGCGGAGGCGCCTGTGGATTTGGGTTCCAGATGCACCGTCTTCATGAATTCCAGGGTCAAACAGGCCCAGAAGGAAGGGGCGGGCGTGGGGGAAATCTCCGCAGGGCTGTCCTATTCGGTCATCAAGAACGCCCTCCAGAAGGTCATCAAGATCAGGGACCCCCAGGAAATGGGGGAGAAGATCATCGTCCAGGGGGGCACCTTCTACAACGACGCCGTCCTTCGGGCGTTCGAACAGGTGGCCCAAAGGGAAGTGGTCCGGCCGGACATTGCCGGCATCATGGGGGCTTTTGGAGCCGCGCTCATCGCCAGGGAGCGGTCCCTGCAGGGGGCTAAGACCGGAATGCTTTCCGCGGAGGCGCTGGAGGCTTTCAAGGCCCAGGTGGAGATGGGCCGCTGCACCTTGTGCGGGAATAACTGCCAGCTGACGATCACCCGTTTTTCCGGAGGGACTAGCTTTGTTTCGGGCAACCGCTGCGAGCGGGGGGCGGGCATGGAAAGGCCGGCGGAGAGCATTCCGGACCTCTACACCTACAAGTACAAGCGGGTGTTCGCCTACAAGCCACTGGAGAAGGAAAAGGCGTTCAGGGGAGAAGTGGGAATTCCCCGGGTGCTGAACATGTTCGAGAGCTACCCCTTCTGGCACACCTTTTTTACGGAGATGGGCTTCCGGGTGGTGCTGTCCCCCCATTCCAGCAAGAAGGTGTATGAGGAAGGAATCGAAACCATCCCTTCGGAATCGGCCTGCTATCCGGCCAAACTGGTCCACGGCCACATCATGCATCTGATTGGAAGGGGCGTAAGGAGGATTTTCTATCCCTGCGTGCCTTATGAGGAAAAGGAGTATGAGGGTGCGGACAACCATTACAACTGTCCCATCGTGACCAGCTATCCGGAGACTATCAAGCACAATACGGACGCCCTGCTTTCCGAGCAGGTGGAGTTCATGAACCCGTTCCTGCCCATGGATGACAAGGGGCTCCTGGCCAGACGGCTGGGGGAGGAGTTCGCGGACCTTGGGATCGGGCTGGAAGAAGTGGAACGGGCCGTGGAAAGGGCTTGGGAGGAAAAGTTGGCGGTCCGGGAGGAAATCCGGAGAAAAGGGGAGGAAACCGTGGAGCATATCCGCAGGAAGGGCATCCGGGGCATCGTGCTTGCGGGCCGCCCCTACCATGTTGACCCTGAAATCCATCATGGATTGACCAACATCATCACCGGCTTGGGCATGGCTGTCCTCACGGAGGATTCCGTTTCCCACCTGATGCCGGTGGCAAGACCCCTCCGGGTCCTGGACCAATGGGCCTACCATTCCAGGCTTTACGCTGCGGCGGAATACGTGGGGAACACCCGGGACCTGGAGCTGGTGCAGCTCACCTCCTTCGGCTGTGGTGTGGACGCGGTGACTTCGGACCAGGTAAAGGAGATCCTGGAGAGCCACGGCAAGATCTACACGCTGCTCAAGATCGACGAGGGCAGCAACCTGGGGGCCATCCGGATCCGCATGCGTTCCTTGAAGGCCGCTTTGGAGGAGAAGGAAAACAGCGGCATGGAGCTGCGGAAGAAGGACCATTCCTATCCACGGGCCGTCTTCACCAAGGAGAACCGCAAGACCCACACCATCCTGGCTCCCCAGATGTCCCCCATCCATTTCGATTTCTACGAGCATGGATTGAATGCCCTTGGATACAATGTGGTGGTGCTGCCCCAGGTGGACCACAAGGCGGTGGACGAGGGCCTGAAATATGTGAACAACGACGCATGCTACCCCTCCATCCTGGTGACGGGACAAATCATGGAAGCCTTGAAGTCGGGCAAATACGACCTGAAGAACACCTCGGTGTTCATCTCCCAGACAGGGGGCGGCTGCAGGGCGTCCAATTACATCGGATTCATCCGAAAGGCGATGAAGGATGCAGGCATCCAAAACATCCCCGTCATCTCCGTCAACGCCCTGGGATTGGAGAAGCATTCCGGCTTCAGGATCACCCCTCGTCTTGTCCATGTGGCCCTTATGGCCACCCTGTACGGGGACCTGCTCATGCGCGTGGTCCAGGCCACCAGGCCCTACGAAAAGGTGCCAGGCACTGTGAACGGATTGCATGAGAAATGGAAAGGGATTGCATTCAAGAACCTGGAGAACGGAAGCTTCCTCCAGTTTGCGGGGAACATGAAGAAGATTGTGCGGGAGTTCGACCGGGTGGAGCGTCTGGACATCGTGAAGCCCAGAGTGGGGATTGTGGGAGAGATTCTGGTGAAGTACCATCCCACGGGAAACAACCAGCTGGTGAAGGTTCTGGAGGAGGAAGGGGCAGAGGTGTGCGTCCCCGACCTGGTGGACTTCTTCCTCTACTCCGCCTACAACAGCAAGTTCAAGGCCGAAAAACTGAACGGAAGCGAAAAGAGCTGGAAGCTGAACCGGCTGGCCATCAGGGTCATCGAAGCCTACCGGTGGCCGGCGAAGAAAGCCTTGAAAGCCAGCACCCATTTCAATCCGCCCACGACAATCGAAGAGAAGGCGGAACACGCCTCCGAACTGATCAGCCTGGGAAACCAGACGGGGGAAGGGTGGTTTCTGACCGGGGAGATGGTGGAACTGGTGAAGCATGGGGTGGAGAACATCGTCTGTGTCCAGCCTTTCGCCTGCCTTCCCAACCATGTGGTGGGAAAATCCATGATCAAGCCCATCCGGAAAAAATATCCCATGGCGAACATCACCGCCATCGATTACGATCCGGGTGCCAGCGAAGTGAACCAGCTCAACAGGGTGAAGCTGATGATGGCCGTGGCCGACAGCAATCTGAAGAAGAAGTACGCAAATGTGGCTGAGTTCCCCGCAACGGAAACGACCGGCGGGGAAGAAGATGAAAGATACGCATAGGAGAAAAGCATGAGCCAAGAATTCAAATCAGGGTTTGTTTCCATCGTGGGCAGGCCCAATGTGGGGAAATCCACATTGATGAACCGGATGATCGGTCAAAAGATCGCCATCACCTCGGACAAACCACAGACAACCCGAAACCGGATCCAGACCATCCTGACCAACGAGACGGAACAGGTTGTCTTCCTGGATACGCCCGGCATCCACAAGCCGAAATCCAAACTTGGCGCGTACATGAACACCACCGCCAAGACGACCTTCCGGGAAGTGGACATGATCCTCTGGCTTGTGGAACCGGACAAGAAGGTGGGGCCTGGGGACCTGTTCCTTGTGGAGCAGCTGAAGAATGTGAAGATCCCCGTCGTTCTGGTGATCAACAAGATGGACACCCTGCCAAGGGACGAAATCCTGGCGGTGATTGCCGCCTTCAAGGACCTGATGGATTTTGCGGAGGTGATCGCCATCAGCGCCATCACCGGGCAGAACACGGACATGGTCATGGACGCCATCCGCAAGTACCTTCCGGAGGGTCCCAAATTCTTTCCCGACGACATGGTCACCGACCAGCCGGAGAAGCAGATTGTTGCGGAGCTGATCCGTGAAAAGGTGCTTCGCCTCATGGAGGACGAGATTCCCCATGGGGTGGCGGTGGTCATCGACCAGATGCGGGAGCGGGAGGATGGGAGCGTGATGGACATCGATGCGACCATCATCTGCGAAAAGGACTCCCACAAGGGTATGATCATCGGCAAGCAGGGGGCCATGATCAAGAAGATCGGAACCCAGGCACGACAGGAAATCGAGGGGCTCCTGGACACGAAGGTATATTTGCAGCTATGGGTGAAGATCAAGAACAATTGGCGTGACAGCGACTTCCTGTTGCGGAACTTCGGATACGACAAGAACAGCATGGATGAATAAGGCAAAAAAACGCGGGCTTCCAAGTGGATCGACTTGGAAGCCCGCGTTTTTTGTGCCGCTGGAGGGAAGTTGCTAGTCCTGGTCGGAATCCTCCAGGACATCCGCTGCAGATTCGGATGCCTGCCGCTTCCGGTAGAGATTGGTGTGTTCGTTCACCAGCTGGAGGATGACCGAAGTCACGGGAACCATCAGGACCATCCCCAGGGGGCCATAGAGGCCGGCGCCCACGACCACCGCCAGAAGGACCCAGAACGGCTGCAGGCCTACGGAATCCCCCACAATCCGGGGTGTGACGATGATGTTGTCGATCTGCTGTGCGCCATAGATGATGGCCAACAGGGCCACCACCGGCCAGAAACCCGAGAAGGCGGCGATCAGAAGGCAGGGGATGGTTCCGAAGATGGGGCCCAGATAGGGGATGATGTTGGTGATTCCGATGATGAATGCGATCAGCAGCACGTAGGGGATGTTCACGGGGGACAGGAGGTTGAAGACCAGAATTCCTCCGGCCACCATCAGCCCCAGGTAAAGGCAGGTGTAGAGCTTCCCTATGATGAACTTCTTCACCGACCGGTCCAGCATGGGACCCACCTTCAGGATGATGTCCGCCAGGGGGGCGGGCAGGAAAGCCCGTGTCGCCAGTGCCATCTTCTCCGGAATGTCATTGATGTCCCGCAGGGCCAGGAAGGACAGGATCAAGGAGAGGAGGAAAATGCCCAAGGTGGTGGCAAAAGAGGCCAGGGAGCCCAGGATGCGGCTGGAATATTGGATCAGGCTCTGGGCGTAGCTGATCAGGGCGGACTGGAGGGTCTCGATCAGACTGGCGATGCTGGTGGTGGCCAGATAATTGGATAGGAAAGGCCAGGAAGAAACCGCGTCGACCATCTGCTCCGTCGAGGGCATGTTCTCCATGAGCATCCGCACGCTGGAAACCATGCTGGGTACGATCAGTACAAAAAAGAGGACGATGGAGAGCAGTGCGGTTCCGTAGGCTGCAGAAACGGCCAGCGACCGCCTGTCCTTGAATTTCCTTAGATAGTACTGGGTTAGAGGATAAAAAAGGTATGTGAAGACAATCAGGTTGGGAACCGGCCGGAAGGCTGCGGTGAACCAGGAAAAGGTCCCTTCCGTGAACAAGAGTTTGATCATCATCAGCACGATCAGGATGAAGGGGAGCAGACGATAGGGGCTGTATTGCCTTCGGTTTTCCATTGCGAGCACCTCCTGGGGACGGGACAGTCCGTATGATAATATCATACCCAATTTGGGGGGGGAATGCAATAGAGGGAAGTCACCCTTGACAAAACTAAGAATATATCGTAATATACAAATATACAAGAGTTGAGGATTTGATTGAGAAAAAAATAACAACAAAAGGAGCGGAAAATATGAAAGTAGTCATCGTTGGTGGAGTTGCAGGAGGCGCCACAGCAGCCGCCAGATTGAGAAGAGTGGACGAGAATGCGGAAATCATCCTGTTTGAAAGAGGGGAGTACATTTCCTTTGCCAACTGCGGCCTGCCCTACTATATCGGCGGGACCATAGAGGACAGGGACGAGCTCCTGCTGCAGACGCCGGAATCCTTCAACGAGCGTTTCGGGGTGGATGTGCGGGTACTGAATGAGGTTGTATCCATCGACAAGGAGGGCAAGAAAGTTTCTGTCCAAGACCACAAGAGCGGAAAAACCTATGACGAAAGTTATGACGTACTAGTCCTTTCTCCGGGATCCACACCCTTGCGGCCGCCGATTCCGGGCATCGACGGAAAGAACATCTTCAGCCTTTGGAACATCCCCGATACCGATGCCATAAAGGCGTTCGTGAACGAGCATGACCTGGAATCAGCAACGGTCATCGGCGGAGGATTCATCGGCCTGGAGATGGCGGAAAATCTCCATGACCTTGGTCTGAAGGTGAACATTGCGGAAATGGCGCCCCAGGTCATGATGCCCATCGACTTCGAGATGGCACAGATCGTGCATGGGCATCTGAAGAAGAAAGGGGTCCAGCTTCATCTCAACAATGGGGTGAAAGAATTCGTCCAGAACGGGGATGGCACGGAGGTGGTCCTTTCCGATGGAACCCGTATTCCCAGCGACCTTGTCATCCTGTCCATCGGCATCAAACCCAACGGGGAGCTGGCCAAGGCGGCAGGACTGGAGGTCAACGAGCGGGGCGGCATTGTGGTGGACGAGAACCTGAAGACCTCGGACGAGAACATCTACGCCTTGGGGGATGCCGCAGACGTGGTGGACTTCATCAATGGCGGCAAGACCATGATCCCCCTGGCGGGACCGGCCAACAAGCAGGGAAGGATTGTGGCGGACAACATCGCAGGTGCCAGTAAGCGCTACAAGGGCTCCCAGGGCACTTCTGTGGCCAAGGTATTCGACCTGACCGTATCCAGCACCGGTACGAACGAAAAGACCCTCCAGCGTCTGGGGAAGGTCTACGGAAAGGATTACCATGTGGTACATGCTTTGCCCAACTCCCATGCGGGCTATTATCCCGGAGCCCAGACCATCTGGATCAAACTGCTTTTCGCGGCGGACGGGAAAGTGCTGGGTGCCCAGGCGGTGGGAACGGAGGGCGTTGAAAAAAGAATCGATGTCATCGCGACTGCAATCCGTTTCGGCGCCAGCGTCTATGACCTGACAGAGTTGGAACTGGCATATGCACCCCCCTATTCCTCCGCAAAGGATCCGGTGAACATGGTTGGGTTCGTGGCGGAAAACATCCTGGACGGCCTGATGGACCCCATCCGTGTGGAGGAGATTCCGGATGTGGACCTGGAGAAGAGCGTCTTCCTGGATGTGCGCACGGAGTATGAACACAAGCGGGGAACGATTCCCGGAAGCCTCCATATCCCTGTGGATGAGCTCAGGGAGAGGGTGGGGGAACTTGACAGCAGCAAGGAAATTGTGATATTCTGTGCCGTAGGCGTGCGTGGCCATGTGGCATCCAGAATCCTCGGGCAGAAAGGCTTCAAAACCAGAAACCTGATGGGGGGATTCAGTTTGTACCGCCAGTACCACCTTCCCGTGTAAAGGAGGGGCCCAGCAAACGGGGTATGGCACGGACCTTGTCCGGCGCTTCCCCCAAAAAAGACAGCAGCAGCCTGCCATCCACGATGCTGTCGTCCTGGAGTATATAGTCCCGGTAACTGCTGTAGCAGTCGAAAGGATTTTCCGCCAGACGGCAAGCGACGGGGCTGTTGTGGATTTCCGCCAGCCAGTCCTGGAAGAGGCCTTCAAAATCCATGATCTTGGATACCGGCCTCTTGGAAAACAGGGTGCCTTCCCACCGGTATTTCTTCTTGTAGTACCGGGTGTAGGCCTTTTGCAAACGGACCAGCATGGCCTGGAGGTCCAGACCGCTTTGTGAGCCCACCAGGAATTTGATGGAGTCCTCCATCAGGCTGTAGGCGAAGAAGTGCAGGTTGGATCGGGATTTGACCGCTTTAAGGCATGCCAGGAAGTGCTCCCTGTCCGCGTTTTCCCTGAAAAGGGAAGCCCGGTTGATGCCGTAAAGGGTGTAGTAGAAGATGTTGGTCCTGTATGGGCTGGAATCCATGGGATGCAGGCTGCTCCTTTCCTGCGGCCAAGACGGCCACAACCAATGAAAGTATGGACAACCTCATTGTACTACCTGGAAAGGTAAAAGTGGTATGCCGCCGGCACAATTTTGAAAATAATTTCAATGGAGGTATGAGATGGAAAAACAGAATCCGATTGTCGAATTCGAAACTACCCAAGGAGTCATCAAGGTGGAGCTGTACCCCGAAATCGCACCCAATACAGTGAACAATTTCGTGGAGCTGGTGCAGAAGGGCTTCTACGACGGCTTGACTTTCCACAGGGTAATCCCCGGATTCATGATCCAAGGGGGATGCCCGGACGGCACAGGAATGGGGAATCCCGGATATTCCATCAAAGGGGAGTTCACCAGCAACGGCTTCAAGAACAGCCTGAAACACACCAAGGGGGTCATTTCCATGGCGAGAAGCATGAACCCCAATTCCGCAGGATCCCAATTCTTTCTCATGGTGGCGGATTCCCCCCACTTGGACGGCCAGTATGCCGCCTTTGGAAAAATCGTGGAAGGCCAGGAGGTGGCGGACAAAATCGTCTCCGTTCCCAGGGATGGAAATGACAAGCCAAGGGAAGACCAGGTCATGAAGAAAGTGACCGTAGACACCTTCGAGGAAACCTACCCGGCTCCTGAGAAGGGCCCTGGCAGATAGCAAGGCAACAAAAAAAGCGCGTTAGCGCTTTTTTTGTTGCCTTGCTATCTGCAGCCTTCCTCGATGGCCACAGCTACGGATACGGTGGCGCCGACCATCGGGTTGTTGCCCATGCCGATGAGTCCCATCATTTCCACGTGGGCGGGAACGGAAGAGGATCCGGCGAACTGGGCGTCGGAGTGCATCCGGCCCATGGTGTCTGTCATGCCGTAGGAAGCGGGGCCGGCAGCCATGTTGTCCGGATGGAGCGTGCGGCCAGTACCACCGCCGGATGCGACGGAGAAGAACTTCTTGCCCTGCTCGAGGCACTCCTTTTTGTAGGTGCCGGCAACCGGATGCTGGAAGCGGGTGGGGTTTGTGGAGTTTCCGGTGATGGACACACCCACGTTCTCATGATGCATGATGGCGACACCTTCCATGACATCGTCGGCACCATAGCATTTGACTTTGGCCTTGTCGCCTTTGGAGAAGGGCTTCTCCTCCAGGATGTTCAGCTTGCCCGTATAGTAGTCGAACTCGGTCTCCACATAGGTGAAGCCGTTGATCCGGGAGATGATGTACGCCGCGTCTTTGCCCAGTCCGTTCAGGATGACACGGAGGGGTTCCTTGCGCACGCGGTTGGCGGAACGTGCGATTCCGATGGCGCCTTCGGCAGCGGCAAAGGACTCGTGACCGGCCAGGAAAGCGAAACAGGTGGTCTCTTCCCTAAGCAGCATGGCAGCCAGGTTTCCGTGTCCGATGCCCACTTTGCGCTGGTCGGCTACGGAACCGGGGATGCAGAACGCCTGGATGCCTTCTCCGATGGCTTCCGCGGCGTCGGCGGCGGCGGTGGCCCCCTTCTTGATGGCGATGGCGGCACCCAGGGTATAAGCCCAGAGGGCGTTCTCAAAGCAGATGGGCTGGATGGATTTTACGATTTCCTTCACATCGATGCCCTTGTCCTTGCAGAGCTGGTCCGCTTCTTCCAAAGACTTCATGCCGTACTGCTCCAATACGGGGATGATTTGATTTATTCTTCTCTCGTAACTTTCAAACAAAGCCATTCTATTCGTCCTCCTGATCTTCTTTGGTGGGTGCTATTCTTTCCTTGGGTTGATGTGCTTCACGCCTTCATCGTATCTGCCGTACTGGCTGGTGGCTTTTGACAGGGCCTCTTCCGCGCCCACGCCGTTGCCGATCATTTCCATCATTTTTCCCAGGTGGACGAACTTGTAGCCGATGACCTCGCTGTTCTCGTCCAGCGCCATGCTGGTGACGTATCCTTCGGCCATCTCGAGGTAACGGGTGCCTTTGGCTTTGGTTCCAAACATGGTGCCGACTTGGCTCCTAAGGCCTTTGCCCAGGTCTTCCAGTCCGGCACCGATGGGCAGACCGTCCTCGGAAAAAGCGGTTTGTGTCCGGCCGTAGGCGATCTGAAGGAAAAGTTCACGCATTGCCGTATTGATCGCATCGCAGACCAGGTCTGTGTTCAGGGCTTCGAGGATTGTCTTTCCCGGAAGCAGTTCGGAAGCCATGGCGGCGGAATGGGTCATCCCGGAACATCCAAGGGTCTCGATCAGCGCCTCTTCGATGATTCCGTCTTTTACGTTCAAGGTAAGCTTGCATGCGCCTTGTTGGGGTGCGCACCAGCCCACACCATGGGTAAGGCCGGAAATGTCCTTCACATCGTAGGCCTTGACCCAACGTCCCTCAACGGGAATGGGGGCTGGACCATGCTTGGGTCCTTTTGCAACAACACACATGTCTTTCACTTCATGAGAGTAAATCATTATTATGGATCTCCTTCCTTACTATAAGCCTTTTGGCTTCAGTTTGCTTAATACGGAACCGAACTTCACACACATACAATAGTTTACCAAAATCCGGGGGAAAACTCAAAGGATATTTTGTCTTTTTCTAGACAATCTTCCGCAAGGGTGAAAGCGGCCAGTCTTGAAAAATGCGGTGGTCTGTGATACTATGGGCGTATGCTCTTCCGGCGCATGCGCATGGAGGAATGCAATTAACATGCGGGAGGAAATCATGGACAAGAAACAAAGTTCCCTGGCGGTTCTTATCAAAAAAGCGGGGATGCTTGGGGTCATGGGACTCGCCCTGGTCGTATCCGGAGGCTGTTTCGGAGGATCCAACGGGGTGCCGTCGGATGACGAGACTGCTGCCGCACAGGAAATACAGGGGTATGCAGTATCCGATGAGGATTTGTTGAAGGCGTTGAAGATTGAAAAGTATACTGCAATCCAAAGCTTGCAGGAGGATGTGAACGGGGACGGGGTGGCCGAGAGGATCCTGCTGCTGGGGGTGGAAGCACCCTCAGTGGGGTACGACGACGTCCAGCTTGTGCTGGCCAGTCCAAAGGAGAAGTTGCTGCTGACCCAGATTCCGGTGGCCAGGTTCGCCCATCTGGAGGGGAACCGTTTGCTGACCGTGGATTTCGAAGGGAACCAGATTAAGGATGTGATGGTGGTCCTGTCGGTCAACGAGGCCGTGGGGGCATTTGCAGGCTTTGCATACAGCTTTGCAGGTACGGAGCCGGTGGCGCTGTTCGAGAACGATCTGGGAGGCAACGAGAACATCTGGAGCAAGGAATTCAGGCAGCCCTCCAGCCTGGTGCTCGCTTCTTCCGTTCCGGAGGAGGAGTATGTCCTGGGTCTGGATGCGGGGGGTGCCTTCAAGGCGGTCGAACTTGCGGCGGAACCTTTCAGGGGACCCTACTGGAACGCAGCGGACAAGGACATGGACGGAGACCACGAGCTGATCCATGCGGTGAAACTCATGGGTATGGATGGGGAGGAGACGTTGGCCTACTGCGAAACCATCTATGACTGGCAGGACGGGGAATGGGTTGCCATTTCGACGGCGGTGAATTCGCCCTACCTGCCCCAGGAGAGCCTGGATGTCCACGATGGTGAGGAGCCCCAGCCGCCGGTGGACGGGCAGGAAGTCCAACCGGAACAGGTGGAGGAATAGGCAAGAAAAAACAGACCGAAAGGTCAATGTCATTAAGTTAAGAAATTAGAAAAAGCCCTATATCAGTAACTGATATAGGGCTTTTTTCTTTGTAATAAATTTCATGAAACACTTGACAAATCACTCAAAAAATGTGGCGAAGCCCCTTGAATATAACTTATTTCAAGGAGGATATCGCATGGAA